>NZ_JBAMDE010000001.1:0-742890 GCF_036961585.1 Bacillus sp. JHAA
CGTTGTTGTCTGCTGTTCATCAGCGACGTTTAATAATATAACACCCTTTTGAAAATATGACAATAGTTTTTTTAAAAAAATCATTAATTATTTTCTTTCATACTTATTTCAGTTTCTCTTCTATAGAAAGATAAGCTGTCTTGTGGTTTGGCATATTTTCTTGTATAGTAAGATTGAACTAAATACTTGATGACCACAAGGGGAGCATTAAAGCTGAGAGTGAACGTTTTGTTCTGACCCTTTGAACCTGTTAGTTAACGCTGGCGTAGGGATGTGGCAAAGCCAAATGATTTGCAGTTTATGCAAGCAGCGCGCGGACCTTTTCCCATCCTTCCCCGCGCTGCTTTTTTGTTTATCCTTGTTACGGTTGTCTGACCAGGGGGAAAACTATGAATCATTCAACACGGCTTGTGCGCTTAATTGAAATAGCGATTATGACCGGGGCGGCTGTCATTCTGGACATTGTCTCAGGTATGTTTCTCCGGATGCCCCAAGGCGGTTCGGTCTCTATTATGATGATTCCGATTTTTTTGATTTCATTCCGCTGGGGAGTGAAAGCCGGGCTTACGACAGGCTTTTTGACAGGGATTGTCCAGATCGCCATCGGCAATTTGTTTTTGCAGCACCCGGTGCAGCTATTTCTTGATTACATCGCGGCATTTGCAGTCCTCGGTTTCAGCGGCTTGTTTGCTTCCGGTGTACGGGAATCGGCATTGAATAAAAAAAGAGGCGCTTTAACGATGTATGTTATAGGCGGTGTTTTCATCGGCAGTGTGCTGCGCTATGCGGCACATGTGGTCTCCGGAGCTGTCTTTTTCGGAAGCTATGCTCCGAAGGGCACGCCGGTCTGGATTTATTCGTCCGTCTATAACGCGACTTATATGATTCCTTCTTTTATCCTTTCGGCCATTGTCCTTATCTTATTATTCATGACTGCGCCGCGGCTTCTTGAAGCTAAGCGGACGAACTGAAACAGCAGGCGGTTTACGCCTGCTGTTTTTTTATTCCGGGCTGTGCCGTTCGTTTGAATCACTCAGTTCTTTTGTAAGTTCATTTATACTTTGTTTTATGTTTCCTTTACCTGAAAAATTCTCAATAAGCTCTTTTACATTGATTCCGGAAGATGCTTTTAAGCTTTCCTGAAGACCGGCCATTAAATTGGTTGCGTAGCCTGTGACTTTATTGGCCCCGCTGTTTTCACCGCTTCCTCCCGTATCAACGACGGTTATTTTATCAATGTTGGAAAGAGGCGCTGAGACTTGCTTCGCATATTCAGGCAGCATTTTCACAATCATATCAAGGATTGCAGCCTGCCCGTATTTTTCGAATGCTTCGGCGATTTTTTCTTTAGCTTCCGCTTCTGCGAGTCCTTTCAGGCGGATGACTTCCGCTTCGGTTTCTCCTCTCGCCTTTTCAGCCTCCGCTTTAGCAAGACCGTCAATTCTCACGCGTTCCGCTTCCGCCTTGGCCATCGCTTCGATGCTGTACTGCTCGGCATCCGCTTCTGCGAGCTGCTTCGCTTTTGCGGCTGCAGCCGCTTGTTCCACCGAGTAACGGTCGGCATCGGCTTTTTTCTTCACTTCAGAGTCATATTGGCGCTCACGGCGCAGAATTTCTTTTTCCTCCAATTCAATCTGCTTTTGCCGCTCAATAATTTTAATTTGCATTTCCTGCTCTGTCACCTGCTGGCGGGCTTTTGCTGTTTCAAGATCATATGCCTGGTCGGCATTGGCTTTTGCTGTATCCTGCTCTCTTCTGTATTCCGCCATTTTCAGCTGATTGATTTTTTCCGCTTCAGCTATTTCCGTCGCCCGCTCCAGCTCTGATTTTTTTGCGTCTTTATCAGCGGCCGCACGTTTAATCCTCGTCTCTTTATCCGCTTCTGCCGTGGCAATGTCCGCATCCCGCTTGACTTGGGCGATTCTCGGCTTACCTAATGATTCAAGATAGCCGTTTTTATCGCGGACGTCTTTAATCGTAAAAGAAACGATCACGAGCCCCATTTTAGCAAGATCCTGAGACGCGACCCGCTGGACTTCCTGAGAAAACTTTTCCCTGTTTTTATAAATCTCTTCAACGGTCATGGAGCCGAGGATGGAGCGCAGATGGCCTTCCAGCACCTCCCGCGCCTCCTGCTCACGGTCGTCCTTAGATTTCCCCAAAAATTGTTCAGCTGCTGTGGCGATTTCACCGATGGAGCCTCCGATTTTAATAATGGCGGTTCCGTCGGCCATTACCGGCACGCCTTGCTCTGTATAGACTTCGGGTGTAGAGACATCAAGTTTGCTTGACAGTAAACTGAGAGGTTCTGCCTGCTGGAATACCGGGAGCACGAACGTTCCCCCGCCCCGGACGATTTTCAGACGATTTCCGCCTTCATCAATGTGGACGTTCTTATTTCCCAAATAACTTCCGGTCACGATAAGGGCTTCGTCCGGCCCCGCTGTCCGGTACTTCGTAATAAATACAGCAATAAGTGCGATGAGTAAAAAGAATACGATTCCGATAACGATGATAATCGGCATAGTCATAACAGTTCCCCCTTAGATATCAGATTGGTTCATGCGGCGTCACAAAAAGCACTCCGTCTTTCACGTCAATCACTAATACGGCAGTTCCGTACTTGATCTGTTCTTGATCAAAGCTGACGGCTGATTTAGAAATGGCGCCCCCTATTCCCTCTATGATCACTTCTCCATAGCCGTCTTTCGGGACGGAAGTAATGACCCTGCCGACTCTGCCCTTTAAATCCGTCTCCCGATAAGCGAGCGATTCTTCCGCTGATGAAAGCGGGACAAGGACGAAGAAGTGAAGCAGGCTGACCAAAAGAACCGAAAGAACAAATGAAAGCAACGCAATGACAGAACTTGATAGCGGAGCGGCGATTTCGCCGATATAACCTGAGGCTGAAAAGATTGTTAAAAAAGACAGAATCAATGCAGGGTTTAAAAATGAAACAGGAATGGCTTCCGAGAGGCCGTGAAACACATCTTGAAAAAACAGAATCAAAAGCGTGAGACTTCCCGAAATAATCAATGTGTAAAGATAGACCGTTTCAAGCGGCAGATGAAATATGTCCATCTTCTATCCTCCTTTCGGCCGAGGTGTCGGAGTGTTACTTTATATACGGATGTAAAGGTAAATGGTTTCAATTTTCTGATAAGGAAGGCTGATTACATGATTATCCAATCCGGATATGATATGTTTACTCTAAAGGAGGAGATAGGATGAGCATTTTTAATGAAGCCAGACAGCAGATCTGGGAAGAACTGAAAGGACTCTCTGATGAGGAATTCAACCGAAAGCCCGCGGCTGATGAGTGGAGCGTGCGGGAAGTCCTTGACCATTTAAAGAAAATTGACGAAACAGCGCAGACCCTTTTATCAAAGCAGGCAAAAGACGCACCGTTAAAAGAAATAGAAGAAAAACCGATGGAGTTTATAGAGGACAGAACAGATAAACGGCCGGCGCCGTCACACCTCGAACCTGAGCAAAACCGATTATCAGTCATTGAAGCAAAACAAGAATTAGATACGGCAAGACAGCAGCTGACCGCAGTTATTTCATCATTAAACGAGGAAGACTTTGAACGTGTGCTTCCGCATCCTGTTTTTCAAGAACTGACGATCCGCCAGTGGATTGATTTTATCGGCCATCATGAAAAGCGTCACATTAATCAAATAAAAGAAATCAAACAAAAAATCGAAAAGGTCTAGTCAGACCTTCTCGATTTTTTTCTTGGCGCGTTTCGGTTCATAAGAATGGATGGTGACCGCATCGCCCGTGCATATGTCACCCGGGCGTTCAACAATACAGACAATTCCTCTTCTGCCCATCGCGTGCCTCACAAACGCCGCGGCGAGTTTTGGCTGATCCGGATAAAAGGATTGAAAGACTTCTCCCGGCTGAATGCACGGATCATTTTCTCCCTCGCACAACAGAGACGCACCGCTCGGAAATATCATTCTGCTTCCTTCTTTAAGCGGCGTCAGTGCAGAAAAACCGCTGATTGCGATGTTAGCGCCGAGCCATTCGGGAAAGATATGAGAAATCCCCATCTTCTCCGCAATGTCATCACATTCCTCCATGGACACGATTGAAATCTGTCTCCGGTTAAAAATTTCTGTTCCTCTTTCATACATCGGCTCACGCGCGCCGGCCTTTTTTGTCAGTCCGAAATGCAGGTCACCGGGAAACCCGCCGTATTCCGCACGAAGCTTGTCCATCTTTTTGGTAACAAATTGTTCGGTATCCGCTATATATACGCCTTCCGTCTTTGCTGTTATGCGTTTCCACATCAGCCACCACCGCCTTTTTCTTGACATTATCCTTAAAAAACCCCGCTCTGTAAAGGAGCGGGGTTCATTTATTATACCGTTTTCGGCGTTAAGTCAAAGCAGCGTTTGTAAATCCAGTTGTATGCTTTCTCATTCAAATCTCTTGGATTCCCGAAAGTTTGCGGATCTTTCATGGCTTCTTTTGATAAACGTTCAATCATGTCCGGAGACACACCTTGTTCTTCTAAACTCGGCACCTCTAAATCTTTTACAAGATCATACATCCAGTTGACGGACGCTTTTGCCGCTTCTTCGGTTGTCATGTTGCTTGTATCGATTCCGAATGCTTTGGCGATGCGGGCGAATTTTTCCGGATAGCCTTTCCAGTTGTATTCCATTACCGGCCCCATCATAGCTGCGACGCATTGTCCGTGAGCGACAGGGATGATGCCGCCGAGCGTCTGGCTCATCGCATGCGCCGCGCCTGCTGATTCACTGCCGTATGAAAGGCCGGCAAGCATCGCCGCCTGCGCCATGCCGTATCTTGCTTCCAAATCCTCTCCGTCCGCAAACGAGCGCTTAATATAATGCGCCGCATATTCAATGGCCATTAAAGCGACGGCATCAGTGATCGGCTGGGCGAATTTCATCGTATAGCACTCGATGGCGTGCGCAAGTGCGTCAATACCTGTCATGGCCGTCACATGCGGAGGCATGGACGTGTGCAGCTCAGGGTCAATGACCGTTAAATGCGCGGCGATAAGCGGTCCGCCCGTATTGAATTTAAATTCTCTTTCTTCATCTGTAATGACCGCCCATTGTGTGACCTCTGAACCTGTTCCCGCAGTCGTCGGGATCGTTGTCAGCGGAGGAATACGGTTTTCCAGCGGCTTTTTGCCTTCCGCGGCTTCATAATCAAGCACACTTCCTTCGTGTGTCGCTTCTACCCCGATCGCTTTCGCTGTATCCATGGAGCTTCCGCCGCCGACAGCCACAAGGCCGTTGCAGTTTTCTTTTTTATACAGTTCTGATCCTTCGTTTACAAGACGTACAGGCGGGTTCGGCTCCACTTTGTTAAACAGGACGACTTCGATGCCCGCTTCCTGCAAAGATTCAATGACCGGGTTTGCCACTCCCGCGTTATAAATTCCCGGGTCTGTTACGAGCAGCGCTTTTGTGACGCCAAGCGCTCTGACTTCACTTCCCGCGTGCTGAATCGCGCCGATTCCGTGTTTAATGACTGTCGGGATTTCGAATGTATGGAATTTATGCATGCTTTCTACTTTCATATTTAATGTCATATTGTATCTCCTCCTCGTTATGCTTGAAACCAGTTCACAGCCGCAGGTTTCGTGTTGCGGTAAATATGTTTGATTTCCGTGTATTCTTCCAGACCGATTTTGCCGAGTTCGCGGCCGAAGCCCGATTGTTTGTACCCGCCCCATGGCGCTTGCGCGAAATACGGGTGGAAATCATTGATCCATACCGTTCCCATCCGCAGTTTGGCGGCTACGCGTTCGCATTTTTCAATATCCTTTGACCATACCGCTCCGGCCAGCCCGTAAATGGTATCGTTGGCAAGTCTGATCACTTCTTCTTCAGAAGAAAATGACTCAACTGTTAAAACGGGGCCGAAGATCTCCTCTTGGACTATCCGCATATCAGACTTGCAGTTTGAGAAAATAGTAGGTTCATAGAAGAAACCGTTTTGAAGGGCGGGATCATCAGGACGTTTGCCGCCTGTTTCCAGTTTTGCCCCTTCTTCGATGCCGATTTCTACGTATTTTTCGACTTTGGCCCGATGCTCGGCGGAAATCAGCGGACCGCTTTCCGTATCTTCATGAAAACCGTTTCCTAATTTGATGCGTTTCGTGCGCTTGATCAGCTCGGCTAAAAATTCATCATGAATGGCTTCGTCCACCAAAAGACGTGACCCTGCCGAACAAACTTGGCCGGCATGGAAAAACACGGCGTTCAGCGCTTGATCTGCAGCTGTTTCGAGATCTGCATCTTGAAATACGATATTCGGATTTTTGCCGCCAAGCTCCAGGGCAATCTTTTTCACATTGCCGCTTGCCGCCTGCATGATTTTTTTGCCTGTTTCAATTCCGCCCGTAAAAGAGACCAGATCGACGTCGAGGTTTCTCGCCAGCTCGTCGCCGACAGAGGCGCCCGGCCCCAGCACGAGATTGGCGACCCCTTTCGGAATACCGGCTTCTTCTATTAATTGAAAGACTTTAATGGTTGTCAGCGGAGTAATCTCGCTCGGCTTTAAAACGATCGTGTTTCCGGCCGCAAGAGCGGGAGCGATTTTCCAGCTCGCCTGAAGGAGCGGATAGTTCCACGGCGTAATTTGTCCGCATACGCCAATGGGCTCTCTGACGATTTTACTTACGGAATCGGGAATCGGAGATGAAATGACCTCGCCTCCGTCTTTATCCGCCAAACCGGCATAATATTGAAATACATTTGCGATATCATCCATATCGGCTTTACTTTCTTCAATCGTTTTTCCTGTATCGAGCGATTCCAGCTCAGCTAATTCGTTCAGATCGCGTCTGATTAATTCCGCAATTTTCAGAACAAATTGTCCGCGCTCGAGCCCGGAAAGCACCGGCCACTCCCCTTCATCAAATGCTTTTCTGGCTGCGGCGATGGCTTTCACCGCATCGTTCCGATCTCCTTCGCATACCGTTGCAATTTCTTCTTGATTAAATGGATTAATGATACGGCGGGTCTGTTTTTTTTCTGCACTGATCCATTCGCCGCCGATATAAAGCGTTTTGCTCATAAGAGTCCTCCTTACCGAAAAGTAAGTTTGTTAAATAAAAATTTAATGTTTTTAACAATATTAATTTAACATATGTTTTTTTGCCTGTCAAAACCCGGTCAGTCCGTTTAGATTTTGACATTTTGTCATGATTCGTTAAGATTAAGAACATAAAGAAATGACTTAACAAATTTAAACTTCAAGAGGAAAAGAGGGACAGTATGGATGAGAATCCAGAATTCGCAGCTATAGAACAAGCCAGGGACCTTGTCATTGATTCCATTGCAGAGACGATGGATCTTTACGGAATCACCCGGAGTGTCGGGATTTTATACGGAACAATGTATATGAGGGATGAAATGACGCTTGACGAAATGCGTGAGGAACTGCAGATGAGCAAACCGAGTATGAGCACAGGCGTCAAAAAGCTGCAGGATTTAAATGTGGTCAAAAAAACCTTTCACCGCGGCACACGGAAGCATACGTTTGTAGCGGAAAAAGATTTCTTTACGTTTTTCACGAATTTCTTCCCGCCGAAATGGGATCGTGAAGTTCAGGTGAATTTGTCCGCCATCGAACAGGCCCAGGCGGATTTGCAGTCCGTTTTGCTGGCCGAGGAAGGCAACGCGGAATTACAGGAAGAAGCGCGGCAGTTATATGATCAGCTTGAAAGTTCGAAAGCTTATTATCATTGGCTGAAGCGGCTCGCCGACTCGGTTCAGAGCGGGGAGATTTTTAAATTTATCCCGATAGAAACGGACGAAAAAAACGCCTGAATCAAAATCAGGCGTTTTTTGTCGTGATTTGATTATTTTTGAGAAAATATAGGAACATAACCCCATTTACTTCCATTAAAATTGATGGTAAATTTTTATAGGTATGGTCGTTCTTTTTTAAGAACAATCAACAAATTTTTTTTTAGGGGGATTTATGAAAATGAAACAGAAATTTTTCTCAACTGTCATGGCAAGTTTATTCGGCCTGGTTTTGCTTCTTTCTCTGCCGACAGCGTCATTCGCCGCTGAGTCAGGCTCAACCGTTCACGAGCCGGAAATGTCCACGAAAGCGACTGCTACCTTATTTGCAAAATATACAGGTGCCAGCCAGCAGGAATGGTCATTTTCTGATATCGAATTGACGTACCGTCCGAACACGATCCTGAGCTTAGGCGTTATGGAATTTACCCTTCCTAGCGGATTTGCGGCTACAACAAAAGATACAGTCAACGGACACGCTTTGCGTGAAAGACAGATTCTGAATAACGGCAAAACAGTCAGACTTCCGTTAAACATTGATTTGCTCGGCGCAGCGGAATTCAAGCTTTCTCTTAATAATAAAACATTGCCTGCTGCAGGTACATATAAGTTCCGTGCAGAAAATAAATCATTAAGCATCGGCTCTAAATTCTATGCTGAGGACACAATTGTTGTTCAAAAACGCAGCACACCGCCGACACAGCCTTGCAACTGCAAATAATTGCGAAAAACGGACCGGCACAAGCCCATCGCTTGTCAGCCGGTCTTTTTTTGTGCTGTTTTCTTTCTTCCGGCTCTCGCATTGACAAACCCTTGAAACAGGAGTACATTCTTGTTTGTTGTATTTGGAGTGACGAAAACAGTTTCTTAAGGAGTTATGAGGATTGGGAAAAATCAAAAATAAACAATTTGCCGTCATCGGACTCGGCCGTTTCGGCGGAAGCATCTGTAAAGAGCTTTTTAAAATGGGGCATGAGGTGCTTGCGGTCGATATCAGCGAAGAGCGGGTCAACGCATACTCCTCTTATGCCACGCATGCTGTGCGGGCAAATTCAACGGAAGAAAGCGAGCTTCAGTCGCTCGGCATCAGAAATTTTGAATATGTCATCGTAGCAATCGGCGCCAACATTCAGGCAAGCACGCTGACGACGCTGTTATTGAAGGAGCTGAACATCCCCAATATTTGGGTGAAAGCGCAAAACTATTATCATCACAAAGTGCTTGAAAAGATCGGTGCTGATCGTATTATCCATCCCGAAAAGGATATGGGCGTGCGGATTGCGCAAAGCCTTTCGGATGAAAACGTCTTAAATTATATTGATTTGTCAGATGAATACAGCATCGTGGAGCTTTCAGCCACGAAAAAGCTGCATTTAAAATCCATTCTTGAGCTCGGCGTCCGGGCCAGATTCGGCTGCACCATTCTCGCCTTGAAACATAACGGAGACATTCAGCTGTCCCCTTCTCCGGAGACTGTCATTCATGAATGTGACTGCCTTGTGCTGATGGGGCATAAACGTGATATTAAAAGGTTTGAAACTGAAGGAATGTAAAAAAGCCGGCGGGCTGCCGGCTTTTTTTGATGCTTATGTTTCTTCACTTAACTGGACGGCGGTTTGGTCAACCCAGCCGATCAGCTCATCTTTCACTTGAATTTGGTACCAGACGGATTCTCCGTTTTGTTTTTCAGATACGACTTTAATATGCTGGCCGGTAAACTTTTGCGCCGATGCCAGTTTAATAGAATGCCGCTCTTTTGACGGCTTGGACCACACGTCTTCAATGGCGTGGTCTTTGATGGCGCCTTTCATATCAACTGCTTTAAGAGAGGCATTGATTTTGTCATATTCATTCAGATTATAGGTTTCTATGACATCTTTAATTTTTTCAGCATAGCCGGGGTCTGTGGCGTAGCCGGATTTTTGAAGGGCAGCCGCCGCTGTTTTATAATTGTCCGCTTCAATGACGGTCTTATACTTCTTTTTATTCCAAGACGTTCCGTTGACAAATAATTTGGCATGGTCATCCATTGATTCAAAAAACGTGCTGTATTTACGGAATTTTGCCCGAATCGTTTTTCGTTTTCCTTTTTCAAATTCATCCGTTTTCATCGTGACGTGTTTTCCTTTATAATCACCTTTTACACCGAACAGGTTGCGCGCTTTCCCCGCAAGCTCACTGTTCCCCCAGTCCGATTCGAGAATGGCCTGTGCGAGGGTGATGCTCGGAAGGACATGATATTTCTCATATAAAATTTGAGCATGCCCGGAAAGGCTGTCAATAAAGACCTGCTGCTCGTCCACCTCTTCAGGCGGTTTTTCTTCCGTCACTATGAATTTCGAAAACACCATTGATACCAGAAATAATCCGAATATAAGAGATACAGCAAAAAGGCACCCAAGCCCCCTTTTGGTCTTTGCTTTCTTTTTCATATCAACCTTCCTTTAATTCCGGAATCACTAGATTTATAATTTTACTGGTCATTGATGAAAATTTCAATAAAATAGGGAAAAAGACGGAGAAAGAACACATTGTGCAAATAAAAAAGACTCCCCTTTGAGGAGTCTTTTTTGTTATGCCATGCTCAGCTGAGGGCCGAACAATTCATATTGAACGGAATCAGAGTCAAACCCGAGTGCAAGAATCATATCTTTCATTTGCGTCATAAACTGCGCTGATCCGCACAAGTAAAATTCAGCATCTTGATTCAGATGAAGCTGCTCCAAGAAGGTTTGATCAATCCTGCCGCTGTAAAAAGGCTTGTCTCCTGAGCGGTCTTGTTCTGCCGGTTCACTGTATACATAAATGACGTTAATATTCGGATGATTCTCCGCAGCTTGTTCAGCCTCTTTGCGGAACGCGGCGTACTCTCCGTTTTTCGCGGCATGAATAAAAGTAACGGCACGCTCCGGCTGTTTTTCGGCGGCTGTTTTCAGCATGCTCATCATCGGCGTGATTCCGGAACCGGCACTGATAAGAACAACCGGTTTTTCGGCAGAAGACAGCTTGAAATCCCCGGCGGGTGCGCTGACTTCAAGTTTATCTCCCTCTTGAACTTCATTGTGGAGATGAGAAGAAACCGCTCCGTCCTTTTTCACAGAAATCCGATATGCCCCTTTTTGAGAAGCATCAGACAGGCTGTACTGGCGAATGTGCGTATAAGGAGAATCCGCAATCCGCACTTTAATGCTGATATATTGTCCCGCTTCAAATCCAGGAAGCGAAGAACCGTCACTCGGTTTGATATAAAATGATGTGATATCTATGCTTTCTTTCGTTTTCTGTATAACCGTAAATTCTTTATACCCCTGCCATCCGGCTTCATTGTACATGTCTTTTTCAATGCCGATGAAAGCCTCCGCAATCACACCGTAAGCTTTTTCCCATGCCTGCATAATCTCAGGAGTTGCGGCATCCTGCAGCACATCCTTAATTGCCAGAAGCAGATACTTTCCGACAATCGGATAATGTTCCGGTTTTACACCGATGCTTGTGTGTTTATGGCCGATCTGTCTGACCGCCGGAATGATTTGTTCTAGTTGATCAATATTCGCCGCAGCCGCAATGACTGCATTTGCCAATGCTGCGCGCTGAGTCTGTTTCTTTTGGTTCGTTTGGTTAAACATATTTAACAGTTCGGGATGATCTTGAAACATCAGGTTATAAAAGCGTCCGGTGATGTTTTCTCCATGTGTTTTCAATACGGGTACTGTGCTTTTGATGATGTCTATTGTTCTCTCATCCAGCATGTTAATCCTCAACCCTTCTAAAGATGTATTTTCAATATATCTTTATAGTAAGAGATATTTTGAATAAAAGATATATTTAAAATGAATCTTTAAAAAGTCGTCACAATATTGTGTTGGATTTGGAATTTATGGATTTTACCTCCTTTTTTATCACCCGGTGAAACAGGGACACATATATTTGGGAATATACGTTTAAAGATGAAAGCGGGGGAGTGCATGGTTTCCGATATCGATTACACGTCTCCGAATACACAGTTCACTTATAATGTGAATGAGAGCCGTTTTTTTACGAAAGATGCTCGGAACTTTATCAATGTATTGGGGATTAAACAGTTAAACACGCTTGAAAATATTTCATTATTAGATATCTTTCTGAGCAAAACAAATGTGATTGAACCGCATACCCATCAAAATGCCGCTGAATTGGTGTACTGTATTTCGGGTTCCGCGGTGGTGTCGATGCTGAATCCGTTCACCCAGAAAATACGGAATTATCCGATTTCTTCAGGACAAGTGGCGAATGTTCCGCAGGGGTGGTGGCATTATGAAGTCGCCACTTCAGACAGAACCCACCTTTTGGCCATATTTGACGCCCCTTCGCCTGAAGTGATATACGGCTCGGATATTCTCCGTCTGACGCCGCCTGAGATCATGGCGCATACGTACTGTCTGAATGAGCATGAGTGGGAAAAAGCCGTTTCCCCGATCCGGCAATCAACTGTGATAGGTCCCGATAAATACTGCGGACAGACTGAAAACACGGGTATTCATGATATGAATAAGCCTTATCAGCCAAATACGCATTATCCGAATGATCCGTATCGGCATTATGATACGCCGTTATATTGGGGATATTAAACGGAGAGCCAGAGCGGCATCGACAGAAAGAGCCCCTCATTGGAGAGGGGCTCTTGATCATTACGGTCCGGTTCCGCAGCTTACTTTGTACTCGCCTTCGGACGATTTTTTTGAATAACATACGTGCGGCGTCTGTCCGGTATCATCTTTCCAATTGAACCAATTTACATAATAAAGGTTCCCGGCCTCTCCGCCGCCTTCTTCTTTTTGAAGAATCGCAAAGTAGCTTTGATACGGATATCCTTTTTTATAAATGTCATGCCTGATGGCTCCTTTTTCTGAAGCAGACGTGAAGACGACGGGAGAAAGAGCCGGGAGCGCTGTTAAAAGAAGTGCCAGTGCCGCTGAAAGAGTTAGTAGAAGATAGATTTTCTTTTTCATTTTCTCTCTTTCCTTTATTTTGAGTTGTTAGAAATGAAGCAGAACATAGAGGCTGCCGCAGAAGATGAAAAAACAAAAAAACCCTTATTTATAGAATAAGGGTTTAAAGGTATGGAGCCAAGGGGGCTCGAACCCCTGACCTCTACGCTGCCAGCGTAGCGCTCTCCCAGCTGAGCTATGGCCCCGTGCTGTAACGTCATGTTTTATTATAGACGACTCTTCTATGAATTTCAAGCAGAAAATTCAGTTTGCTCATATTTTCCTGAGACATTTTTCGAACATAAAAAGAAGACCCTCCGGGGGGCCTCTTCGTTTATCGCACGAGCATGATTAAAATGATGCCGAGGATGACACGGTAAATGGCAAACGGGACAAGCTTAATCCGGTTAATGAGCCGAAGAAAAAATTTGACGACTAAGAGGGCGACGACAAAGGCGCAGATAAAGCCGACAAGAAAAAACGGAATCATGTCATAAGAAAGACTGCTCCAGTATTTCACCAGCTTCAAAAGGCTTGCGCCCGCCATAATCGGAATAGCCATAATAAATGTGAAGTCTGCGGCTGCCCGGTGATTCAAGCCGACAATGACACCTCCGGCAATCGTTGAGCCTGAGCGGGAAAATCCGGGCCATAAGGCGAGACACTGGAATAATCCGACACAGAAAGCCTGTTTGTAGGTGATTCTGTCCACCGTATCGATCGTTTCTTTCCTTTTATTGATCCAGTCCGCTATAAGCATAAGCACGGCTCCGGCAATTAATCCGTAAGCGACCGTTCTGACGGAGAATAAATAGCGGTCAATGAAATCCTCAAATAAAAAGCCGAGCACCGCCGCCGGAACAAGACCGACGGCGATTTGCGCGATGGTCAGCCTGTATCCCTTCTGCTGATCGCGCGTGACGTTTTTTTTGAGGCCGAGTAAATGTAATATCCGATCCTTAAACACAATGGCCACCGCCAGAATCGAACCGAGCTGAATCACCACTTTGAAGGAATTGGCGGCTTCCGGATTCATCAGGCTTCCGGATTTCAGCCAGATGTCATCCGCTATGATCATATGTCCCGTGGAAGAAACCGGCGCATACTCCGTCAGCCCTTCCACGATTCCCAAAACGGCTGCTGTGAACATCTCCCATAGTGTCATCCCATTCTTCCCTTCATTCATCATTTACAAAAGAGAAGCTCTCCTCTGAAGGAAAGCCTGTCTTATAATAAATATCATATCCGTTCCGATTTTATGACTTCGATCCAGCATCATTTTTTTCTTCTTCATATAAATGCGAACGCATTTTGAACCAATCAAACAGATGGGTCGTGACCACTTTGATGACCGCATACCCCGGGATGGCTAAAATAATGCCGACAACCCCGAACAGCTTTCCGGCGGTTAAAAGAACAAAGATGATGGTAATCGGGTGAATGTGAAGATTTTTCCCCATGATCTGCGGCGAAATTAATTTCCCTTCCACGAGCTGGACAACGGTCCATACAATCGCAAGCTTCAGCAGCATAAGGGGCGAAGTGACCAACGCGATAATAATCGCCGGCGTGATGGCAATGGTCGGCCCTAAATACGGAACAACGCTCGTACAAGCGGCAATGACCGCAAGCAGTGACGCATAATCAAGTCCGATAATCAGATAGCCGATAAATAATAAAAACCCGATGCAGAAGCTGACGATGACCTGTCCTCTGATATAGGAACTTAATCTGTGGTTCATTTCACTAAGCATCGTATACGTTTGTTCTTTCAGACGGGTGGGCACAAACTTTAAGATATAAATCGGCAGTTTTTTGCCGTCTTTCAGCAAATAGAACAGAATAAACGGCACGGTCACAATTGAAATAATCACTTCCGTCAGCGCGCCGATAAAATTCCCGACTCCGGTAAATGTGCTGTTTGCAATTGTCGCCGCCTGCGCCGATACTTTATTAGCAAGATCGGAAATGTTGATATTCATCGTCTTTTGCGCCTGATTTACAAAATCGCTTCCGATCAGGCTTTTCGTCTGATCTTCAACGATATCCACATATTTCGGCAGATTGTCGATCAGGCTCATGATCTGTTCCTTTAAAAACGGAATAATTGAAACGACCGTAATCGTAATCAGCCCTATAATAATGAGGTAAAGGAGCAGGATGGAATAGACTCTTTTCACTCTTATTTTTTCCAATATATCTACGATCGGATTAAGCAGATAATAAACAATTCCTGTCAAAATGACGGGGAGCGCAATCGTTTTGAGCAGGACGATAATAGGTGTGAAAATAAATGATGTCTTCATAAAGACAAGGATATTGAGACCGATGAGCAGCAATACAAGCAAAAACAAGACAAATTTATTGTCTAAGAAAAACTGTTTAAATCTGCCGCCCCATGTTTGCAATGTTTCCACTATTGTTCCTCCATCATATGTATTTTACTTAAATTGTACACTATCGTTCCTGTAATGAAAAATAATAACCGGTCTCTATGGGAATTTTTCCTATCCCTTTAGCTGGCAGCCTTTTTTCCATTTATGTTTCTCAGAAAAAAAGCTATAATGTAAGCCAATACATAGAAGGAGCGATAGCAATGATTCGATTTGCAACAGTCGGAACGAATTGGATTACAGAACGATTTCTGGAGGCGGCTTCTGCTATTGATGATTTTCAATTAACGGCGGTTTATTCCAGAACTGAGGAACGCGCGGCGGAATTCGCCGGCAAACACGGCGCTGCTCATTATTTTACCAGCCTGAAAGAAATGGCGGAAAGCAAAGCCTATGACGCGGTGTATCTCGCCAGCCCGAATGCATTTCACAAAGAGCAGGCGGTCCTTTTTATGGAACACGGCAAGCATGTACTGTGCGAAAAACCGTTTGCGTCTAACGCAAGGGAAACGGATGAAATGATTCACGCAGCCAAAACGAACGGCGTTCTCTTGATGGAAGCCATGAAAACAACGTTCCTGCCGAACTTCAGCATGCTTCAAAACCACTTACATAAAATCGGACCCGTCAGGAGATTCACGGCAAGCTACTGCCAATATTCATCACGATATGATGCATATAAGAACGGTACGGTGCTAAACGCGTTTAAGCCTGAATTATCGAACGGTTCGTTAATGGACATCGGCGTGTACTGCATTTATCCGGCCGTCGTCCTGTTCGGCAAACCGAAAAACGTCATTGCGACCGGTCATAAACTAGCATCCGGCGTTGACGGCGAAGGCACGGTCATTCTGTCATACGACGGATTTGAAGCGGTGATGATGCATTCGAAAATCTCAAATTCGTTTGCCCCGGCGGAAATTCAGGGTGAAGACGGCACGATCGTTCTGGACAGCATTCACGGACCGGAACGGGCGGAAATCCGCTATCGTGACGGCCGGACGGAAGACATTTCAGTCCCTGATCTGAAACCGTCGATGTACTACGAAACGGCTGAATTCATCAATCTTCTTCGAAACGGACAGCGGGAGTCTTCCGAAAATACATTTGAACGTTCTTTCATTACGGCAAGCATTATGGAAGAAGCGAGAAAACAAATCGGAATTGTCTTTCCCGCCGATCAAAACTAAAAACATCCGCCCGGATTCGGGCGGATGTTTTTCATTTGGATGCTAACAGGTCAGCAAACGCTTTTGCATACTGCGGAAGGTCGGGCGGGCGGCGGCTTGATACAATGTGTCCGTCAGTTACGACAGCTTCATCCAGCCACTGTGCCCCTGCATTTGTCATGTCGTCTTTGATGCCGGGCGTGCTCGTTACTTTTTTTCCTGCGAGAATTCCGGCAGATATGAGCACCCAGCCCGCATGGCAGATCTGGCCGATCGGCTTTTTCTGCTCGTTCATCGTACGAATGATGTCCAAAACTTCGGGATATCTTCGCAGTTTGTCAGGTGCCCAGCCGCCGGGCACGAGCACGGCATCATACTCCTGAATAATCAGGCTCTTAAAATCGTAATCCGCCGTCGCAGGCACACCGTATTTTCCTTTGTATGAACGGCCCGCTTCTTCTCCTATTAAATGAACGATCGCGCCTTCCTCTCTCAGCCGGTAGACGGGATACCAAAGCTCTAAGTCTTCAAAATCGTCACTGACAAGCGCTATGACTTTTTTGCCTTCTAATCTCATCACTGCCACTCCCTTCTTTTATACTAGTGTATCGCTTTTTTAAAATGAGGAAAAGAAACAGCTCGCTACAGCTGTTCTTCGTCTTCAGACTGAATCGTAAATTTCCGTGTGACCTGCTGCAGTTCTTCAGCCATATGCGCAAGCGTTTCGGCGGATGAACTGATTTCTTCCATGGAGGCCAGCTGCTCTTCAGCTGAGGCGGCGATGTCTTGAATGCCGGCGGACCCTTCTTTGGCGACTGAGGTAATGTCCTCCACCGCGTTTGTCACATTTTGCGACCCGGCTGCAAGCTTCTCAAGCGTTCCGTTCATATGCTGCAAGGCGCCTGAAATCTGAGTCGTCATTTCTGAGATTTTTTTGAAGCTTTCGGCCGTTTGATCCGTAATATCGAGGCCTTCCTTCACATCTTGATTCACCGCTTGGAATACGGAAAGCGATGTGGCGATTTCTTTGACGATTTCCTGAATCAGCGTTTCGATTTCCTTCGCGGAGCCGGCTGATTGTACGGCAAGCTTTCTCACTTCTTCCGCAACGACGGAGAAGCCCCGCCCGTATTCGCCGGCTCTGGCCGCTTCAATGGCAGCGTTTAAGGCAAGCAGATTTGTTTGATCGGCAATGCCGTTAATGACGTTGAGAATGCTCTTAATGTCGTGCGACTTCGTTTCCAGCCCTTTTACGACCGCTTCCGCCTGCTGTACGGAACGATCAATTGTTTTCATCTGGCCGACCGTTTTCGCCACTAATTCTTCTCCGCTCCCGGCCGTTTCAGAGGTTTGGATGGCGGATTCAGTGATTTCCGCCGATACATTCGCCGTCTCGGCAATGCCCGCATTCATTTGGGAAAGGTGATCAGCACTTTCTTCCAATTTCTCGCTTTGTGATTCGTTTCCGTTTGAGAATTGTTCAATCGCCAGTGTAATATGCTCTGTCGCCTTGCTTGTCTGTCCGGCGGATGCCGTCAGCTCTTCGGATGAAGAAGCGACATGTTCGACGGATGACTGGATGACGCCGATGACAGACCGGAGTGACGCCGACATCTCATTGAAGCTTTGGCTGAGCTGCCCGAATTCATTTTTTGACTTGATGTCAATGACTTCCGTTAAATCGCCGTCACTGATTTTAGCTGATGTCGAAACAAGTTTTTTGAGCGGTTTTGCAATCGAGCGAATGATAAAAACGATTAAAATACCGCCGACGATAAGAGAAACCGCCAGGATGATCAGCGCCATTTTCATGACAGGCGAGGCTGCGTCATGGATCTCACTGACAAAAAATGTGCCGGCGATTTTCCAGCCCGTCAGTTTGTTTGTCGTGAAGGCCATTTTCTTCTGCTGTCCTTCAAACATGTATTCAAACGATCCGCTTGATTTGGAAAATACTTCTTCCGTCCACTCTCCGGAGCCTTCCGTTCCCGCTTTTATAGTCGGATGCGCGATGTATTTTTTATCTCCCGTTGTAATGAAGGCAAAACCTTTATGACCGATCTGGACGCGTTGGGAGGCATTCAGCAGGTCGCCCAGATTAATATCAAGCGCCACAACGCCTGATCCGTCTTTTGTCTGCTGGGCAATCGTAACGACCGTCTGTCCGGTTGCAGCGTCTTTATAAGGCTCGGTAAACACTGGCTGTCCGCTTTTTTCAACCGCTTTTGTATACCACTCGCGCGTGAGCGGATTATAATCGGACGGCATGTCAACGGACGGATATTTCACGAACGCTTTGTCGCGAGACGCGGCGTAAATTGACGCGACATCGTCATTTACGGTGACATACTGCTTCATTTTGTCAAGCAGTACCGATTGATTTTTCGTCTCCAGTTTTTCCTTTGTGATTGATTCGCTGTAGTAGTCAATCGCTTTCAGCTTACCCTCAAGCATGTTTTCCAGCACGCTGTTCAGTTCGCTGACATTTCCCTGGGCGCTGTGGGTCAGTTCGCTTTCTAGTGAATTCCCCGCCGTTTGGTAGCTGAAGTAGGCGAGTATGCCGACCGGAAGCACCAATACGGCTAAAAATGCCGCGATCAGCGGTTTGCTGATGGATGGCTGTTTGATCCAATGTATCAGTTGTTTCATTTTTTCAGTCTCCTTCTTTGAAAAGCTAAATCTAATATCGTCAGATAGGACAAAAGATTTATTAAAAAAACTAAAAAAAACACCCAAACAGCACATTTGGGTGTTCTATGACCTATTAATCTATTTTAAATCGTTTCGTCATATCACGTAATTCTTCCGCCATTTGGGATAACGTTTCCGAAGACGAACTGATTTCTTCCATTGAAGCCAGTTGTTCTTCGGCGGAGGCCGCAATATCCTGAATGCTGGCGGAGCTTTCTTTTGCGATGGACGCGATTTGCTCAGAAGCTCCTGAAATCTGCTGAGATCCTGCTGTCAGCTGTTCTACCGTCGCATTCATATTTTGAATTTCTCCGGCGATCTGGTTCGTCATTTCAGAAATCCGTTTGAAGCTCGTTTCGGTCTGATTCGTAATATCCAGTCCGCTCTCCACCTCTTTGTTGACGGATTGGAACATGCCGAGAGATGTATTGATTTCGTTGACGATTTCTATAATTAAGCTTTCGATTTCTTTCGCTGAATCGGCAGACTGGACCGCAAGTTTTCTGACCTCTTCGGCGACGACTGAGAAGCCCCGGCCGTATTCACCCGCACGCGCGGCTTCAATGGCCGCGTTCAGCGCAAGAAGGTTTGTCTGATCAGCGATTCCGTTAATGACACGGAGAATGTTTGTAATGTCTTTTGATTTTGTTTCAAGTCCGCGCACCACTTGTTCAGCTTCTTTCACTGACCGGTCAATGACGTTCATTTGGCCGACCGTCTGGTGGACGAGCTTTCCGCCTGAATTGGCGACTTCCGCTGATGTGGCAGAGGATTCGGTAATGACGGCAGATGCTTTCGCCATATCTTTAAGCCCGCTGTTCATTTGGTAAATATGTTCCGCCGCGCTTTCAATATTTTCACTTTGGCTTTCATTTCCGTTAGAAAATTGTTCGATCGCCAGTGTGATATGTTCGGTTGCCTTGCTTGTCTGCTCCGCTGAAGCCGTCAGCTCCTCTGAGGAAGATGCGACGTTATTCACGGAATCCTGGATGGCATGGATGAGAGACCTGAGCGAAGCGGCCATATTGTTAAAGCTTTTGCCAAGCTCGCCTAATTCATCTTTTGAGTGAATCTCGATCGTTTCTGTTAAGTCGCCTTCACTGATCTGTTTCGATGATGTCACAAGCTGCTTGAGCGGTTTTGTGATTGAACGGATAATCAGCACCATGACGATGGTTCCGATCACAATCGCTAATACGAGAACGAGCAGGGACAGATGAAGGATCGGCAGGGCCGCTTCATGAATTTCGTCCAGATACATCGTTCCGGTAATCTTCCAGCCTGTCAGCCCGTTTGTATCATAAGCCATTTTCTTTTCCTGGCCGTCGTATTTGTATTGAAAATCACCTTTTTTGCTGGTGAACAGCTGTTCAGCCCACTCCCCGTTTAATACTGTGCCTGACGTGCGGTTCGGGTGGGCGACCACTTTTTTGTCTTTCGTCAGGATAAAAGCGTAGCCGGATTTCCCGATGTTCACTTTCTTTGTCGTTTTCAGAAGCTCATCGATTTTCATATTGATGGCGACGACTCCTGAGCCGTCTTTTGTCTGCTGAACGACCGTCACGACCATCGTATTGGTGGAAGCCGTGCGGTAAGGATCTGTTACAACAACCTTCCCCTTATTTTCCACGGCCTTTTTATACCAGTCTCTTTCAAGCGGATTATATCCTTTAGGCATCTGCAGATCCGGATACCGTGTGAAATGTCCTTCCGTGTCACTCGTATAAATGGATTCCACGTCTTTATTGATCTTCATGTACTCTGTGAATTTATCGGTAATTTGCGATTGGTTTTTCGGCTTGTACCGATCCTTTGTGAGCCAATCGCTGAAATATGCCGTTCCGTCTTCCTTTTGGCTGATGCTTGTGTTGATCATATCGTTAATCTGCTGCACATTATCTAGTGCGCTTCCCATCATCTGCCTGTCAAGCGTGCTTACTGCCGATTGATAGGCGATAAAAGCCAGCGTTGAAATAGGAAGAATGAGAATGGCCAAAAAAGAAATGAGCAGTTTTCTTGTAAGCGATCTCTGCTTGATGATTTGCACAATTTTTTTCATCTGCTATATCTCCTCTTGCGTGTTTACCCTTCATATCGGCAATTATGGGTAAATATACACATCCAAAAAGAAGAAATATAACGAAACATACTTTTTACCTATCTTAAAATTAGTCTTTTAGACTTAATTAAGAGTTTATCTTAAAACGCTTTGTCAGTTCGCGTAATTCTTCCGCCATTTTTTCCAGCGTGACGGCGGAGGAACTGATTTCCTCCATGGACGCAAGCTGCTCTTCAGCTGAAGCCGCGATGTCCTGAATGCCGGCCGCGCTTTGTCTGGAGACGGCCGCGATATCCTCTGAAGCGTTTGATACTTCCTGAGACCCGGCAGAAAGCTGTTCCACGGTTGCATTCATATTTTGCAGTTCACCGGCAATCTGATTTGTTTTAACGGAAATGTCCCGGAAGCTTTTTTCCGTTTCGTCCGTTAACTGAAGTCCGCTTTTCACCTCGTGATTGACGGATTCCAGCATTCCGAGCGAAGTATGAATTTCTTTGACGATTTCATGAATTAAGGATTCGATTTCTTTCGCTGAATCGGCGGATTGGACGGCAAGCTTTCTCACTTCTTCGGCAACGACTGAAAAACCGCGTCCGTATTCTCCCGCTCTTGCCGCTTCAATGGCTGCATTTAAAGCAAGGAGATTCGTTTGATCAGCAATGCCGTTAATGACGCGCAAAATGCTGGTGATGTCCTGCGATTTGAGTTCAAGCCCTTGTACGACTTGCTCCGCTTTACTTACGGATTGGTCAATGGCGCCCATCTGGCCGGCTGTTTTCTTGACAAGCCGCTCACCGGCATCGGATATCTCCGCCGATTCAATTGACGTTTCCGTCACCACGGCTGCCGCTTCCGCCAGATCACTGAGCCCGTCTTTCATCTCATTCACTTGGGCTGTCGCTTTATCAATACTCTCACTTTGGTCTTCCGTTCCATTAGAAAACTGTTCAATCGCAAGGGTGATATGTTCCGTTGCTTTGCTCGTCTGCTCAGCCGAAGCCGTCAGCTCCTCTGAGGAAGAAGCGACATGTTCAACAGAGTCCTGAATTCCCTGAATAAGCGAACGGAGTGAATCTGTCATATGATTAAAACTTTTACCGAGCACGCCCAGCTCATCTTTAGAGCTGACATCAATGGTTTCCGTCAGATCTCCGCTGCTTATTTTTTCCGCTGATGCTACGAGACGTTTTAACGGTTTGGTAATTGAGCGGATGACAAAATAAATGAAAATCATCCCTGCGGCAATGGCTATCGCCAATATGATAACGGCCAGAGTCAGAACCGGTCTTGCCGCATCCTTGATTTCTTCCACGGACATGGTTCCGCTGATCTTCCAGCCCGTCGCTTCATTGGTCACGTACGCCATTTTTTTCGCTTTCCCGTTCAGCGTATATTCAAAGTCGCCTTTTTGCCCGCTGAATAATGTATCAACCCATTTTCCCGATACCGCCGCGCCGGCTTTTTCATCACTGTAGGCAACGGCTTTTTTATTTTTGCTGAGGATAAAGGCGTATCCTTCTTTTCCGATGTTCACTTCTTTTGTCATCGTGATGAGATCGTCGATTTTTATATCAATGGCGACGACGCCTGATCCGTCTTGCGCCGCGCGGGCCATGGTGACGACCATCTTTTTGTTTGAGATGGACTCATAAGGGTCTGTGATGATGGTTTGGCCTTTATTCTCCATAGCTTCCTGATACCAGCTTCTTTCAAGCGGATTGAAATCGGCCGGCATATCGGCATGCGGATAACGGGTAAACGTTCCTTCCTTGCTGCTTGAAAATACGGCGGATGCTTTATCATTGCTTTCAATAAACTGTTTGAACCTTTCTTGCATTTCCGTTTGGTTTTTTTCTTTAAATTTAGCGCTTGTCGCCCATTCGCTGAAATATGCTGAGCTTTTTGTAAACATTCCGATCCGGTCATCAATCATATTGTTTAAGATTTGCACATTTCCTTCGGCGCTTTCCATCATTTGCTTTTCAACGGATGAAGCCGCCGAACGGTAGGCGCCGGCAGCCAATACTGCTACCGGAATGATTAAGATCAGTAAAAATGAAATGATCAGTTTTTTGGCTATTGATTTTCTGGCGATTTTTTTTGCTGTTTTTTTCAATTTTGTAAACCTCTTTCAATCATTTACTGTTTATATCGGCCGACTCCCTTTTTATTACATTGAAAATTAAGTCATAAACGAAAAATAGTTCTATGTACTCCCTTTGTATGCAAGACTTTTTATTTAATTATCCGGCTGTCACTATAAAAAAGGACGCCTTCCATCCGGAAAGCGTCCTTTTTTACTAGTTGATTTTAAATTGTTTCGTTAATTCCCGCAGTTCTTCGGCCATTTGCGCCAAAGTATCGGCGGATGTGCTGATTTCTTCCATTGATGCAAGCTGTTCTTCTGCGGATGCGGCAATATCCTGAATGCTTGCTGCGCTTTCCCTAGATACGTCCGCAATATCCGTCACTGCGGCTGAAACGTGCTGAGAGCTGTCTGACAGCTGTTCAACCGTGCCGTTCATCGATTGAAGCTTCTCGGCGATATCGTTTGTCATGCCGAAGATATTCTGGAAGCTTTCTTTCGTGCGGTCCGTCACGGCAAGTCCTGATTGAACTTCTTCATTAACGGATGTAAACATGTGAAGTGATGTATTAATCTCGGCCGTGATTTCCTGAATGAGTTTTTCAATCTCTTTGGCAGAACCGGCGGATTGGACGGCAAGCTTGCGCACTTCTTCGGCTACCACTGAGAAGCCCCGCCCGTATTCACCGGCTCTTGCCGCTTCAATGGCTGCATTTAAAGCAAGCAGGTTTGTCTGATCGGCAATACCGTTGATGACTCTTAAAATATGAGTGATGTCTTTTGATTTGGCTTCAAGGCCTTTTACAACCGCTTCCGCCTGCTGGACCGATTGATTGATGAGATTCATCTGCCCGACGGTTTGCTGCACATATTCTTCCCCGGTGCCGGCAGCTTCCTTCGATTGTTTAGATGCTTCCGTAATGGATGATGATGTGCGGGAAACGGCGGTGAGTCCGTCATTTATATGATTCAGCTTGGCTGAGCTTGAATCGACTTTTTCGCTTTGCTCTTCGTTTCCGTTTGAAAACTGCTCAATGGCCATTGTAATATGTTCCGTCGCTTTGCTTGTCTGCGAAGCTGAAGCGGTCAGCTCTTCCGATGACGCGGCCACATTGTCGACAGAGTTTTGGATCGCGCTGATCAGTCCGCGCAGAGATTCTCCCATTTCATTAAAGCTCGCGCCGAGTTCGCCCAATTCATCTTTCGAGCGGATATCAATGGTTTCAGTCAAGTCTCCGCCGCTGATTTGTTTAGAAGAGCGGACAAGCCGTTTCAGCGGTGACGTAATGGATCTGACAATCAACAGAATTAAAATTCCCCCGATGATAATGGATGCTGCAAGGACGATCATTCCCATCGTCAGCACCGGTTGTGAGGCGTCTTTAATTTCGTTGAGCTCCATGCTCCCTTCTATTTTCCATCCGGTCAGTTTATTTGTCGTAAACGCCATTTTTTTATTTTGATCATCGAGCGTGTATGAAATAATGCCGCTGTCTTTGCTGTATACTTCATTCAGCCACGGGGTTGAAACTTTATCGCCCGGTTTGTGGTCTTTATGCGCGACATAGGTTTTATTTTTGGACGTGATAAACACGAATCCTTTTTGCCCGATTTTGATTCCCTGCATCTGCTTCAGCAGCTGGTCAATCGTAATATCCATGGCCACTACGCCTGTTCCGTCCTGCATCTGCTTTGCCACGGTAACGACCATGCTGCCGTCGCTTGCCGCGGTGTAAGGGTCGGTGACAACGAGCGTGCCGCCGGCCTTCACAGCGTCTTTATACCAAGTGCGTGTTCTCGGATCGTAATCGGCCGGAGTATTCTCCTTCGGCGCCTGTGCGTAGCTGCCGTCTTCCGTTCCTCCGTAAATGCGGGCTACGTCCTTATGAATAGACGTGTATTGCCCGAACTTTTCTTCAAGAGCAGACATGTTTTTCTTTGAGAAGGATGACCCTTTTAACGTTTCACTGAAAAATTCAATCGCCTTTGCTTTTGAGCCGATATCATTTGTAATCGTTGTGTTAAAAGATTCGATGTTATTTTTCGCGTTGCCTGAAATCTGATCATCCAGCGAATTGCTCGCCGTATGGTATGAACTGAATTCTAACACGAGAATCGGTATGATTAAGATCACGATAAATGAAATGATTAATTTACGTGAAATCGATGCCTTTGTGCACCAATTGATGAATTTTTTCATATTAAGCTGCTCCCTCAAGTGTGATACCTTATATATCGGCTCAGTCTTCACATTTTGTTAACATTTCCTCCTTTTTTATGTCTTGATTTTCATTGCCCAAGCTTCCTGCATATCTTATAAAAAAAGAGAAGGGGGGCGCGCAGATGATTATCATATCCGGCCAAGTGCTTCGTCCTCAGGACATCGCGAACTGGCAGACGGAAGAAAGCCTTGTTCCGTATATAAATGAACTGCTCAATTCTCCCGTACAATTCGATTACGGGTCGATTGCTGAACTGATGTTCGAGGTGCGGCTGCGCCGCCATATTGTGGAAGCCGCAAGAGAACTGCACGGATCAGGTGTGAAATTTGCAACTTTCGCCAAAACATACGGAAATACGGCTTATTGGAGAGTGACGCCGGAAGGAGCCTTGGAGCTGAAGTACAGAATCCCCGCTTCAAAAGCGATTCGGGACATTATTGAAAATGGGGCGTTTTACGCATTTGAATGCGCTACCGCCATTGTTGTGATTTATTATCTGGCCGTCTTAAAGACAATCGGTGAAGAACGGTTTAACCGGCGTTTCCGGGATATCACTTTGTATGACTGGCACTATGAGCATCTGCCGATCTACACGGAAACCGGCAGCCACTTTTTACGGGGAGATTGTTTATATTTTAAAAATCCTGATTTTAATCCTGCAAAGGCTCAGTGGCGGGGAGAGAATGTCATTGTGATGGGGAATGATCAATATTTCGCCCACGGTCTCGGGATTCTGACCGCTGAACAAATCATCCAGAGATTGAATTCTTTAAGAAAAAAAAATGCCGTGCAGCCGGCTTATCTGCTTAACCAGGCAACAAGGCTTGATGCACCCGCGCTTTACCAGATCATGCATTAAAACAATCCCATCGTCTGTCATTGTGACGATGGGATGCGGAATGCTTTTCTTTTCCGGTAAAAAGCCGTCGTGCCGAGCGCTTGATTTGCAGCCCATTCAAACTTCTCTAAATCATGGCGGGTGACGGCTCTGTCCCGTCGGCTCCATTTAATGGCGCGGACAAAGTAATACCCTTTAATCGGCGCCATGGTGACTTTGGAATGCGGAAAATCTTCAAAGACAAACTCAATAGTCCCTCTTTTTTTGTAGGACATTTGAAGAATCTTCATCATCCATCACCTCACGATTTCTGAATTATGATTCGCACAATCTGTCCAAAACGGTTTTCACGTCTGTCGGCCCTTCAAGTTTCGCGGCGGACTGGCCGGCCCATAAAGACATATACTCCGCGTCTCCTGATTGAGCCGCGTGCCCGCGCATCGGCTTTGTCAGCGTATTATGCAGCGGATAAGGCAGCGTATTTCCCTCGTCAGCCTCATATGTTTTCATGAACTGATTCACGATTCCCCGCGCCTGTTTTCCCGAAAACAGGGTGGTCAGCCGCGTGTCGGCTCCTTTTGATTCGGCAATGGCTTTTTGATATGCCGGTGAGGCGCTGCTTTCTTCGCAAAGAAGAAACGGTGTTCCTACTTGAACGCCGTCCGCACCCAAACAGCGGGCGGCCTGCACGCCGCGGCGGTCAAAAATGCCGCCTGCCGCAATCACCGGGATATTCAGCGCGTCTTTAGCCTGCGGAATCAGCGCCATAAGGCCGAGAGCCGGTTCTCCTTTAACCGGCAGAAACGACCCGCGATGCCCGCCGGCTTCTATTCCCTGAAGAATAACGGCGTCCATCCCCCGTTCTTCAAAG
This sequence comes from Bacillus sp. JHAA, assembly GCF_036961585.1. Taxonomy (NCBI): domain Bacteria; kingdom Bacillati; phylum Bacillota; class Bacilli; order Caryophanales; family Bacillaceae; genus Bacillus; species Bacillus sp. JHAA. The sequence continues at coordinate 27,099 of NZ_JBAMDE010000001.1, forward strand.
ACCTTCGCTTCCTCCGGCGTTGTCGCCGTGCCGAAAAGGAAACATCCGCTTTTCTTCAGCTTTTCCGCCGTTTCTTCCGGCGGCAGGCCGAAGGTGAATGAACACGCTTTGACTCCGTAACGGATCAGAAGCTCCGCTTTTTCCTCGAAATCATTCCATTCTTCTTTCAGATCAGAGAACGGCTTGGCGTCTTTTGCCCTCGGGATGCGGGCTTTCCATTTTTCAACAAGTTCCGCCTCAGGCATCTGCCTTTCTTCCGGAACGAAAAGATTTACTTGATAGGAGCGGTTCGTCAGCTCTTTCATCTCGATAAGCTGTTTTTCAAGCGCTTGCGGGCTGACGTATCCTGAAGCGAGGCTTCCGAGCGCCCCTTCATTTGATACCGCCGAAGCCAGACGCGGCGTGACCAGCCCGCCGGCCATCGGCGCCTGAATGACGGGCTTTGTTAATGATAATGCACTCATCCACTCACTCATTTGTGTTTTCCTCCGTTTCAGCCTGTATTTTGATATAACAGGTTCTGTTTCGCGGACCGTCAAATTCGCAAAAATAAACGCCCTGCCATGTTCCGAGTATCAGGCGGCCGTCTTCTATGATGACATGCTGGGAGGCGCCTGTTGTACTCGCTTTCATATGTGCCGCCGTATTTCCCTCCATATGCCGGTCCAGTTCGTGCTCCCACGGATACATTTCATCAAACCTTCTGAGCATATCCCTCTTCACATCCGGATCGGCATTTTCATTTATGGTAATGCCGGCGGTTGTATGGGGACAGTATATGAGCGCCAAACCGTTTTTTACGCCTGTTTTGCGGAGAAACGCTTCGGCTTCATGTGTGATGTCGATCATTTCAGCCCGTCTGTTTGTTTGAATCTGCAATTTTTTCAGCATATGAATGCCTCCTTTCTTTTTCTCTTCCTTTCCCATATTCGTTTCTGTATTTGTCTTTTCCTGTCGGATCGCGATGATAAACGCAGATCACAAAAAACTTCAGCCTCGGGACTGAAGTTTTTCACCATATATATACGCGGGCCTCATAAGGCTTTAAAAGAAAGGATGTCACATGCCGATGCGGTGGTGTTTCCATGCTTGCGAGCACGAGCGTATCGGAGTCAAGCGGATAACCGGGATGCTTGTATAAAGCGGGGGTTCGGGACAGATTTGTGATGATCAGGGCGGTTTTTGTTCCGTTTTTTCTTAGATAGGCATAAATCTGCCGGTCATTCGGAAGCAGCAATTCATATGTGCCGCTGATCAATACGCTGTGTTCTTTTCTGAGGGCGAGCAGCCGTCTGTAGAAATGGTATACGGATGTTTCATCCTGCATTTGTGATGCAGCATTCAGCCATGTGTGGTTCGGATTCACTCCGAGCCACGGAGAAGCATCAGAAAACCCGCCGTTCGCCTCATCGCTCCATTGCATCGGTGTCCGTGAATTATCCCGGCCCTTCTTCCAGATGATCTTCATCACTTTTTCATGCGGAACGCCGCGGGACGTCTCTTTTTCATACAGATATTTCATTGCGGCGTCATCATAATCTTCAATGGATGGAAACGAAACATTGGTCATCCCGAGCTCCTGCCCCTGGTAAATAAACGGCGTGCCTTTCATCAGCATATACATCGCGGCGAGTGCCTTGGCGCTTTCTGTCAAAAACCGTTCGTGACCCCATACCGAGACGGAACGGGGCTGATCGTGGTTCTCCATAAATAACGCGTTCCAGCCCTTTCCTTCAAGACTGTTCTGCCAGCCGGACAAGACGCGTTTAAGCGCCGGAATGGAGATGCTTTGATCATCTTCCGTATCCCAGAGGCCGAGATGTTCAAATTGAAAAATCATTTGAAAGACGCCGTGTTCTTCACCGGCCCAATCAGCCGCCTCCCAAGCCGCCACTCCGTTCGCCTCGCCGACCGTCATGATCGGATAGCGCGAAAATGTTTCCCGTTTCAGCTCTCTTAAGAGATCCATTATGCCTTCCCCATTCATATGATACGGGAAAGACGGGACGTACGGGAGACCGTCCGGATTCGGCATGTCAGGGAGCCCTTCTTTTTTCTTAATGTGAGAAATGGCATCCACCCTGAAGCCGTCTATGCCTTTATCAAGCCACCAGCGGACCATCTCATAAACGGACTGCCTCATCGCTTCGTTTTCCCAATTTAAATCAGGCTGTTTTTTGTCAAACAGGTGCAGGTAATACTGGCCGGTCTCTTGATCATATTCCCACGCTGATCCGCCGAAAATGCTTTCCCAATTGTTCGGCTCTTTGCCGTTTTTTCCGTCTCTCCAGATGTACCAGTCCCGTTTTTCGGAATCTTTCGCTGAGCGTGATTCGATAAACCAAGGGTGCTCATCGCTTGTATGGTTGATGACGAGGTCTATAATCAGCTTCATGCCGAGCGCATGGACATCCGCAAGGAGCCGGTCAAAATCCTCCATCGTCCCGAATTCGCCGGCAATTTGTTTATAATTCCGAATATCGTAGCCGTTGTCCGCGCCCGGCGAGTCAAAAACGGGACAAAGCCAGATCACATCCGCCCCCAACTCTTTTATGTAATGAAGCTTTGCTCTGATGCCGTTCATGTCGCCGATTCCGTCCCCGTTCGAATCCATAAAGCTTCGGGGATAAATTTGATAGACGGCCGCCGTTTTCCACCAATCCGTTTTCATACCGACACTCCTTTCTTTACATTATATGAAGGAGCGGGACGAAGAAGCATTTTTTCCATAAAAAAAGCCTCATTGCAAAAGCAGGAGGCTCAGAAATCAGTTTTTTTAATTTCAACGAAGCGGATATGATGGTCTTCCGCTTCCAGCACCTTAAATTCACACCCTTCGGCATGAAACACATCACCATTTTTCAGCTCCATTTTTTGTGTTAAGAGCCAGCCGGCAATCGTGTCAATGTCTTCATTTTCGATGGCGATACCAAGGAGATCATTCACCTCTTCTATGAGCGCCTTGCCGTCCATCACATAGTGGTGTTCGCCTTTTTTGACGATGTGGGGCATTTCATCCTGGTCATATTCATCACGGATTTCCCCGACGATTTCCTCCAATATGTCTTCGACGGTCACAAGTCCCGCCGTGCCGCCGTATTCGTCAACGAGAATCGCCATATGAATCCGCTCCTTCTGCATGCGGATCAAAAGCTCCTGAACGGGGATGCTTTCAATGACTCTGATGACCGGACGCATAATTTCTTTTAATTCAATGGAGCGGCCGAGAAAATACGCTTTAAATAAATCCTTATTGTTAATAATGCCGAGAATGTGATCTTTGTCTTCCTTAATAACCGGATATCGCGTATACCGTTCGTTGATGATCAAATGTATGGCTTCATCAACTGACTGTTCAAGCGAGATGGCGGCGATTTCGGTGCGCGGCACCATGATTTCTCTGGCGACCCGGTTATCGAATTCAAATATTTTATTGACGTAACGGAATTCAGATTGATTGATTTGACCTTTTTTATAGCTTTCGGACAAAATCAGCCGCAATTCCTCTTCACTGACCACGACCTCATGTTCTTTCACCGAATGAAAACCGAACAGCTTGACCAAAAATCCGGCTGAGCCGTTTAACAGCTTAATAAACGGATACATCACTTTATAAAACAGAATGAGCGGTTTCGCCGTCCACAGACTGACGGCTTCGGCTTTTTGAATGGATATCGTTTTCGGCGCAAGCTCTCCGATGACGACGTGCAGATACGTGACGGCGATAAACGCCGCAATAAACGTGACGACGTGCGTAATGGATGACGGCATTCCGATCAGGCTGAAAACAGGATGAAGAAGCCGCTGAATCGTCGGTTCACCGAGCCAGCCGAGTCCGAGCGCCGTAATCGTAATGCCGAGCTGGCACGCTGATAAATATTCATCGAGATTTGAAATCACCCTGTGCGCCGCGAGCGCCCGGCTGTCTCCGGTTTCAACCAGCTCCGCGATTTTTGAACCGCGGATTTTGACAATCGCAAATTCCGCAGCGACAAAGATGGCCGTTAATCCGATTAACAGCATAATGAGAATCAGTTTTAATATAAGCAAAAAAACCCCTACCGCAAACGGTAAGGGGCCACCTCCTTCGTGTTAATTCTCATCACGACCATTTAAGAAAATCATCACAAAACGAAGCAGCTCGAATAATGAAACGAGCGCCGCAGCCACATACGTCAGCGCGGCGGCGTTCAGCACTTTATTCACGCCGTGTTCTTCACTGTTGCGAATGAATCCTTCCGACACGATAATCCGCTTCGCCCTCGCGCTGGCATTAAACTCGACAGGCAGTGTGACAAGCTGGAAAAAAACAGCGGCCGAAAACAAAATAATGCCGAGTCCGATTAAGTTCAAGCTGCCCAGGAGCATCCCGCCCAAGAAAAGCAGAGGGGCGACCCCGGAGGCAAAATTGACGACCGGAAAAATTTTGTGCCTCAGCACAAGCGCGCCGTATGATTCCTGATGCTGCAAAGCATGTCCGACTTCATGGGAAGCGACGGAAATGGCGGAAATGGAGCGGCCGTAATATACCGGCTCAGATAAACGCACCACCCGCTCCGTCGGGTCGTAATGGTCTGTTAAAGTGCCTCTTACCGGTTCTACCGGCACATCATATAAACCGTTAATATCAAGAATCCGTCTTGCCGTTTCCGCCCCCGTCCGCTGACTGGAAGCTTCTACGTCTGAGTATTTCTGAAAATTGCTTTTCACTTTAAATTGTGCCCAAAACGACAATCCCAATGCAGCAATTGTTAAAAAGATAAACAGCATATTATCCTCTTCCTTTTTCTCTTATATCGTACGATCTGCTTATATATTATTTTAATGATTGTCCGCTTTCCTGTACAGAAATCCGCTTCTTTTTTCTGACAGGAATCAATCCTCCGAGCATGATGAGGATACACCCGGCCAATCCGATGTAAAACGGAAACGTGCCTGCGGTCTCTTTTGCAAAAACAAGCCATGAAAATCCGCCGGACATATGATTGTATCCATTCAAATCGAAAATAAGCAATACGGCCGCCGAAGCGAGCAGCTGCGCTCCGGCCAGCGCCGCCAGCAGTTTTTGAATGACTGTCATTTGACTCACCCTTTTTCGGTCCGCTTTCTTTATCATATGAAAAAATGAGGGTGAATATGTTTTCGGCGATTTTTGAAAGACATCAAACGAACTGGGACATACTGTATAAAAAAAGATACAGGTGTGATCGACATGAAAGTGACAAATGGCGAGAAAGAACAGCTGAGCAATGCGATAGACAGAATGAACGAGGGGCTTGACGCCTTTATCCAGCTCTATAATGAGGCGGAAAACGACGAACCTCTCATACAGTTTGAAGATGAGACGGCCGATTTAATCAGACATGCGCGTAACTCATACGGCCAGGAACAGCTGGACGAAAAACTAAACACCATTATTAAGCAGATTTTATCCATCTCTCTGACGAAAGAAGAGCCGGACGAATGAAATCAAACCGTATTTTTATTTCCTGGCTGAGATGGCCGTTATATGTTCGGATCGGACTGATCATTATCGCTTTGATTTTATTGTTCGGCCAACTCATTTACATGCTTGAGCCGAAGCAATTCACGTCTGTGTTTGAAGGGGTTTGGTGGGCGGTTATTACGGTGGCCACAGTCGGCTACGGCGATTACGTTCCCCAGACACCGCTCGGGCAGATTGCCGGCATGGTGCTTGTATTAAGCGGAGCGAGTTTTGTGACCGCCTATTTCGCCACGCTTTCTTCAGCCGTGTTCAGCAAACAGCACCGCTATGTCGAAGGGAAGGTCGCCTTTAAAGGCAAGGGGCACGTCATTCTTATCGGATGGAATGAGAAGTCGCATATGCTGCTGAAAGAACTGCAGCACATCGCGCCGTCAAAAACTGTCGTCCTGATTGATGATTCATTAAGGGAAGGGCCGCTTATTGAAAACGTCCATTTCATCCGCGGACATGCCGCTGATGACAGTACGCTCAATAAGGCGAATATTACGGAAGCCGATACCGTCATTTTGACAGCAGACCAGCAGAAAAATGAATCCGAAGCTGATATGCTGTCGGTATTAACGCTTCTCGCCATCAAAGGGCTGCATCCGTCCGTTTATTGTATCGTGGAAATTTTAACGGAACGGTATGTCAAAAACGCCGAGCGCGCAGGAGCCAATAAGATTCTGTGCACATCACGCCTGTCGAGCCGGGTGATGTTTGAGCATTACCGGGTCAAGCTGCAGCTTGCCAAACCGCAAACGCTGTCAGATCTGACGCTGGAGAAAAAGGTGCGCATCATTCCCGTCCCCGAGGAATTAAAGGGCTCATCTTATCATGACTGTGCGCTCTATTATCTCAAACGGAATACCACGATCATCGGCATACAAAAAGAAGAGGGGCCGATGCTGACCCCTCCCCTGTCATACCAGGTGCTCGATACTGATCTGTTTTTGGCTCTTTAATGCAGCAGGACGTCTTCCAGCTCTTTCACAAGCGAGATGCCGATATCTGTATATGAGCGGTCAATTGCCGCATCCCGCCGTTTCGGCTCGGAGAATTGGTTGAATAATGACTCAAAAACACCGCCGCCTGCGTGATCATCCGTTTCCTCCTGATAGACGTGCCTCAGCAAAAAGGGTGTGCCGATTGTAACGGAGGCCCCCCGTTCATCCAGGTGTCCCTTATTTGCTTCAACAGGGATACGGAGAAATAAATAGCCGTCCTGATCGGAAATTTTGTAATCAAAGAACCCGCGGTCATACTCCCAGCCGCCTCCGATGGTATAACCGATCGGTTTCAGCACCTGTTCCAGTTCGCGGAGTAAAAACGATTGCCCCTCAAGTGAAGATGGTATGCTGATCATGTGCATATGCTCCTTTTTGTCTTTAGCGTCCCCGCTCTGCGGCATCTTCATACGGCGCCCGGGAAGAATCGGGAGCGGCAGACAGACGCCGGAAAGAGGTAACGGCGCATTCAATCAGAACATACGTCACAATTGCGGAGAGAACGGCTTCCGTTGAAATATAGAAAACGGCGGCATAGAGACAGCACTTCGTGATCAGCGACTGCATCCGGCCAATCTTCAGTTTCAGCCGGACCATGTCCGTAAACAAGCCGAGAGGGAAAGCGAAAAACAGGATGGTTTGTAAGAGGGATTCAGGAGACAGTTTTAGTGCCGAATAGACAATAGCGGCGGAACAGACGGAAATGACGGCATGCTTACATAAGAGCCGTATCATTCATCATCACACCTTTCACGGTTTAAAAAAGGCTGACCCGTCATGCTGAGGGCCAGCCCTTCTTTTTATTTTTCAAGGCGTTTTTCAAGCTCTGCTTTTTTCTCTTCAAAGCCCGGTTTGCCGAGAAGCGCGAACATATTCACCTTATAGGCTTCAACACCCGGCTGATCAAACGGGTTGACTCCGAGCAGATAACCGCTCATCGCCACCGCTTTTTCAAAGAAATAGACGAGATATCCAAATGTATATGCATTAAGCTCTGGAATATTGACAATTAAGTTCGGCACTTTTCCGTCTGTATGGGCAAGCATCGTGCCTTCGAACGCTTTTTTGTTGACGAAATCGACCGTTTTGCCGGCTAAGTAATTTAAGCCGTCGAGATCATTTTCCGCTTCTTCAATTGTCAGCTCATGCTTCGGTTTTTCAACGTTTAATACAGTTTCAAACAGATCGCGTCTGCCTTCCTGCACGTATTGACCGAGAGAGTGAAGGTCTGTTGAGAAGTTAGCGGAAGAAGGATAGATGCCTTTTTCATCTTTTCCTTCACTTTCGCCGAAGAGCTGCTTCCACCATTCCGCAAAGTATTGCAGCGCAGGCTCATAGTTGATAAGCATTTCAATGGTTCTGCCTTTATTATACAGAACGTTGCGGACGACGGCGTATTGGTAAGCCGCGTTCTCTTCTAATTCCGAGCTGGAAAAGTCTTTGCTTGCATCAAGAGCGCCTTTCATCATTTCATCGATATCAGCCCCGCTTACCGCAATCGGCAGAAGGCCTACCGCAGTCAGAACGGAGAAACGTCCGCCGACATCATCAGGAATAACGAATGATTCGAAGCCTTCTTCATTAGAAAGCGTTTTTAAAGCGCCGCGCTCTTTATCTGTCGTCGCGTAAATCCGCGCTTTCGCTTCTTCTTTTCCGTATTTTTCTTCAAGAAGTTTGCGGAAAATCCGGAAAGCGATTGCAGGTTCCGTCGTCGTGCCTGATTTAGAAATGACATTGATAGAGAAATCAGCGTCTTCCAAAAGATCCATAACATCTTTCATATAAGTTGAGCTGATATTGTTGCCGATAAAGATAACTTGAGGGTTTTTGCGCTTGTCTTTCGGCAGAACGTTATAGAAAGAATGATTGAGCGCTTCAATCGCCGCGCGGGCGCCTAAGTATGAACCGCCGATACCCACGACGAGAAGCACGTCTGAATCTGATTTGATTTTTTCAGCGCTTTTTTTAATGCGCGCGAATTCTTCTTTATCGTAGTTTTCAGGGAGGTCCACCCATCCTAAAAAGTCGCTTCCGGCGCCTGTTTTTTCATGGATATTATGGTGTGCCGTTTTTACGAAATCACGTGCGTATGTAAGTTCATGTTCATTGAAAAAAGGTAACGCTCTTGAGTAATCAAAGCGTACATGCGTCATTTGCTTGTCCCTCCATCACGGTGAATTGTTTTCTCTTTCACTTTATATGAACTCACCCGCTAAATCAAGTCATGAAGAAGGCATGATGAATACGGGATTTGCGCTAAAGATGCGTTCATTTTTTATACAATATCCCGGATTCGAGATGGTTATATTTGTATTAACTGTGAGAGGGATAACGAATCGAATGTTGGTGATCCAGGAACGTATCACCTTTACTTTGGAGCAGGATGACATCCATCGCCAATCCCGATGGGCCGGTTCTTTTTATATAGTACTCCTCTTGAGAGACTGCCACGAAGGCATATTAAGACATAAATGTACAATTTTAAAAATAGTGTCTATATTTGGGGTATCGTGTTAAGATGAAAGTGATTTTAAACCGGGAGGTGATTTTATGACTAAAACCATTGGTCTTATTTGTGGAAGTTCACGAAAAAACTCGTATAATTGAGCAATTGCTCAATCATTGATTGACTTCGATAATGCGGCTCAATTTCGTTGGGTTGAAATAGACAGTCTTCCTTTTTTTAACGAAGATTTAGAAATTGCCGGAGCACCAGACTCCGTAACATCCTTTAGAGCTGATATACAAGACGTTGACGGCGTCATCATTGTAAGTCCAGAGTACAATTCCGGAATTCCGGGGGTATTAAAAAATGCATTGGACTGGGCATCGAGACCGCGGACCTCTTCTGTTTTAAACAGAAAACCGGTTGGCTTAATCGGAGCAACCCCCGGAGGGTTCGGTACTGCCTTTGGTCAAACGCAAATGAGGGAAGTACTCGAAGCTATGCAAGTCAATGTTTTGCCCTTTCAAAAAATGCTGGTTTCGCAAGTCCATGAGAAAATTGATTCCGCTCAAAACATACTTACGGATGAACAAACAAAACGTTATCTTCAACGCTATTTACAACAGTTTATCCATTGGATTGATCATGCTCCGGTTCCCGTTCCAGATTAATTGAAGGATCATCCCCCTCACGAAAAGTCACCTCAGAAATAACTTTCTTTCTATACAGCATATGAATAGATTTACCGTTTTCAATTCACAAACTTACTTGCCTTAATTCAAGGAGGATGATAAAATGTCTGATCTTTATTCCCGTCTTTCAAAAGATGATGCTGCCGTGCTTTTAGTTGACCATCAAACCGGCCTTATTTCCGGTCTCGTGCGTGACTATGGCGTTGATGAATTTAAAAACAATGTACTGGCTCTCGGTGATACGGCTAAATTCTTTGATTTACCGGTTATTTTAACAACGAGTTTTGAAAACGGACCCAACGGGCCGCTCATGCAAGAACTCGTTGATCTCTTTCCCGCTGCGCCAAAAATAGCCCGTCCCGGACAAATTAATGCATGGGACAATGAAGACTTTGTTAAAGCCATTGAGGCGACTGGCAAAAAACAGCTGATTATCGCGGGGGTGGTAACAGACGTCTGCGTTGCTTTTCCTGCGCTTTCTGCCATTAAAGCAGGCTACGAAGTGTTTGTTGTGACAGATGCTTCGGGGACGTTTAATAAGCAAGTAGCAGATGCATCATTAACGCGTATGGCTCATGGCGGCGCGCAGCTTATGAACTGGTTCAGCGTAGCATGCGAGTTACAACGTGATTGGCGCAACGACGTTGAAGGTTTTGGCGCATTAATCTCCAGTCATCTTCCCGGTTATCAAAACTTAATGGGAAGCTATATGGGGGCGCAGCGGGACCTTAGTACACAAAATGCATAAAAGGAGCGCTGATTGAATCAGCGCCCCTTTTTTAAATTCGAAGTATAGCAAGGCTCTTCATCTTCATGATTTAGATTTTGTGTAAATAGATGATCGGCAATCGCAAAGTTAATTGATCCTTTTCTGCTAAATGTACAGAAACAGGGAGTCAAATCCGCATCATGTGAGATTTCCATAGTTGTCTCATGGCAAGGGGTGTTTCACTTGCTCTTGATGCACTAATGAAGGGACTCCCAAAACGGTTGCATCTGCTGCTTGAAAATCTATTTCATCTTCACCCCGGCCGGGAATGTATCTTACAGTGACGCCTTTAAGATGGCAAGTACATCATCTTTGTTCAGTTTTTGGAAATTGCCGAATCCGCCGTATTCCATTTCTTTTGCGGCGATGTCTGCGATCAGCTCAAGCTTGTCTTCACCGATGTCATAATCCGCAAGGCGGGACGGTGCGCCGAGGCTTGTCCAGAACGCGGACAATTTATCGATCCCTTCAAGCGCAATTTCTTTATCCGTTTTACCTTCAGTATCAATGTCAAACATGTTGAGCATCAGGTTTTTAAAACGGTCTACATTTGTATCCAGCGTGTATCTCATCCAGTTCGGGAACAGAATCGCAAGTCCTCCCGCGTGAGGGATGTCATAAACCGCTGATACGGCGTGCTCCATCGTATGGGAAGCCCAATCGCCGAAATAGCCCATTTGCAGCGTGCCGTTTAATGCGATCGTACCCGCGTATAAAATCGTTTCACGGTGCTTATAGTTCTCAAGGTCTTCCAAAAGTTTCGGCGCTGTTTCAATTACCGTCTGAAGGACCGCAAAACACATTCTGTCCTGAAGCGGCGTGTTTTCAACATTGTGGAAGTATTGTTCAAATACGTGGCTCATCATATCCACCATGCCGTATACGGTTTGGTTTTCCGGAACGCTGAAAGTATTCTCAGGATCTAAAATGGAGAAACGCGGATGAGTGACATTGCTGCCCCATACGAATTTTTCGTTTGTTTCCCAATTTGTGATAACGGAATCAGGGTTCATTTCAGAGCCTGTCGCCGCAAGCGTCAGCACCGTGCCGAACGGGAGCGCGTCCTGCGCCGTTACTTTTTTGCTGTAAATGTCCCATGCGTCGCCGTCATATTTCGCACCGGCCGCAATCGCTTTTGTACAGTCGATGACACTTCCGCCGCCGACTGCGAGAAGGAAATCAATCTCATGCTTTCTGCACAGCTCAATTCCTTTATTTACCGTTTCCAGACGCGGGTTCGGTTCAACGCCCGCAAGCTCATGAACGGTTGCGCCTTCTTCTTTTAAGATGCCTGTTACTTGGTCATACAGGCCGTTTCGCTTAATGCTGCCGCCTCCGTAAACAAGCAGCACGTTTTTCCCGTATTGCTTCAGCTCTTTTTTCAATTGGTCGATTTGACCTTTTCCGAAAATCAGTTTCGTCGGATTGTAGTACGTAAAGTTCTCCATTTATCATAACCTCCAAAAAAATCGTAAGGGAATTACTATAACACAGAAAAAAAGGAGCTGCCAATCCAGCCGCCCCCTTTATGTTATTACAATGATGCTTTCAGTATCGCAAGCACGTCTTCTTTCTGCAGTGACTTGAACTGTCCAAATGCTCCGTTTGCCATCGCTTTATCTGCAATCGTATCCAGCTTCTCATCAGAAATATCATAATCAGCGAGTCTGTTCGGAGCACCGAGGCTCGTCCAGAAATCAGACAGCCTGCTGATTCCTTCAAGTGCGATCTCTTCATCTGATTTGCCTGTCTCGTCAATATCGAAGACACGGACGGCAAGCTGTTTAAAGCGGGCCGGATTTTCTTTGAGCACATGTCTCATCCAGTTCGGGAACAGAATCGCTAAACCTCCGGCGTGCGGTATATCGTAAACCGCTGATACCGCATGCTCGATGTTGTGTGTGGCCCAATCCCCTCTTGCGCCCATTGACAGCATTCCGTTTAATGCGATCGTGCCTGTATATAAAATCGTCTCACGAAGCTCGTAGTTCTCCAGATCATTGATCAGCTTCGGCGCTGTTTCAATCACCGTGCGCAGAAGCGATTCACACATCCGGTCCTGATACGGCGTGTTTGGCGTGTGGTGGAAATATTGTTCAAACACATGGCTCATCATATCGACCATGCCGTAAATGGTGTGGTCTTTCGGAACGGTAAATGTGTTTACCGGATCGAGAATAGAGAATTTAGGGTAAACGAGCGGGCTCCCCCATCCGTATTTCTCTTGTGTCTCCCAGTTTGTGATGACTGATCCGGAGTTCATCTCTGAACCGGTTGCCGCAAGTGTCAGCACTGTTCCGAAAGGCAGCGCTTCTTTCGGCTGGTGTTTTTTTGTGACGATATCCCACGCGTCGCCGTCATATTTAGCGCCCGCCGCGATGGCTTTCGTGCAGTCAATGACACTTCCGCCGCCAACGGCCAATAAGAAATCGATGCTGTTTTCTTTACAGAGCGCAACACCTTTGTTCACCGTTGAGACACGCGGATTCGGCTCTACGCCTGCCAATTCATGTACGGTAACTTCCGCTTTTTTCAGCAGTTCGGTTACTTGATCATAAAGACCGCTGCGCTTAATGCTGCCTCCTCCGTATACGAGCAGCACGTTTTTTCCGTACGGTTTGATTTCTTCAGGAAGTTTTTCAACCTCTCCCTTTCCGAAAATCAATTTGGTCGGATTCCAATATGTAAAGTTTTGCATGACATCTCCTCCTTTGGATTTATATTATGCAGAAAGATGACGTTCAATGTAAAGCAATCCGCTTTTTTGACGGCGCATCACATGGTTTACAGACATCGAATTCCCGGGAAAGGCACTTGTACAGCTTGAAACAGTGTGTGATTTTCACGGCGGAGAATGTAGTATGCATAGATTCTTTGCTTTGTCACAATCTATAACTGTTTCACGAATTCATAGAGGAGGTTGTTTACATGAGTGTTATTCAGCGTATCTGTCTCGTATTAACGATTATCGGCGCTATTAACTGGGGACTGATCGGGTTTTTCCAATTTGATTTAGTAGCAGCCATCTTCGGCGGCCAAGGATCAGCTCTGTCGCGGATTATTTACGGCCTTGTCGGCATCGCCGGCCTGATCAATCTCGGCCTGCTGTTTAAGCCGAACGAAGAAACATCCCGCGAGGAAGCGGCAAATCCGGAAGTCAGATAAACATAAAAAAAGCACCGAACATACATATCCGGTGCTTTTTTTAATGATTATTTTTTGATAAGGTCTTTGCGGTTGGACTGTTCGATCCACTCTTCAAGCTTATCTTTCAATGTGTTGAAACCTTGCGGAGCAGATGTTTCTTCAGAAGCTTGAGCCGCTTTCGGTTTTCTTGGTTTGCTTTCTTTTCTTTCAGGCGCCGCTTGAGTCGCACGGATAGAAAGGCTGATTTTTCCTTTTTCTTCGTCAACCGCAAGTACTTTTACTTGTACTTCGTCACCGATAGAAAGGTGTTCGTTAATGTCTTTTACGAAACCGTGAGTGACTTCAGAAATGTGAACAAGTCCTTGAGTTTCTTCATCTAATGCAACAAACGCACCATACGCTTGTAATCCTGTTACTTTACCAGTGTAAACACTGCCCACTTCAAATTTTGCTGCCATTCATAACAACTCCTAAGTTAAATTAAATACAGATTATACGCAATTTAAAATTATATCATACAAGTTTGTTTTTCGCAAAGAGAACTTTTTTACATAATCATGTTTAAGCACAGATAAAGGAGGGTATACTATGATTACGAAGGCTTTCTAGTATTCCCCCCCTTTTATTTGGATGCGAACCGGGTTCGTATCTTTTTTTATGCCCTTTTTTCAACAAACCGTTTGATTCTGACGAGCGCTTCCTGAATCTGCTCAATGGATGTCGCATAGGAACATCTGATGTAGCCTTCGCCGCTCGGGCCGAATACATTCCCCGGAACGACGGCTACTTTTTCTTCAATGAGCAGCTGTTCCGCGAATTCTTCTGAACTCATGCCGGTCGACTGAATGGAAGGAAAGGCGTAAAATGCTCCGCCGGGGTGGTGGCAGCCGAGTCCGATTTCGTTCAATGTCTCCACAATCAGGTTTCGGCGTCTCCGATAGCTTTTCTTCATTCTTTCGACGTCTTCCTGGCCGTTTTTCAGCCCTTCAAGCGCCGCGTACTGAGCCATGGAAGGCGCGCACATCATCGCGTGCTGATGAATTTTGAGCATCGCATCCCTGATCACGGGAGGCGCCGCCGTAAATCCGAGTCTCCATCCCGTCATGGCAAATGCTTTGGAGAAGCCGGAAATGAGAACCGTGCGTTCCTTCATGCCGCGGATGGCCCCCATGCTCGTGAATGGCTCATCATACGTCAGCTCGGCATAAATTTCATCGGCAAGCACGATCAAGTCGTGTTTTTCAGCGAAAGCAGCGATGGATTCAAGCTCTTCTTTCGAATAGACGGAACCTGTCGGATTTGACGGCGAGCATAGAAGCAGCGCTTTTGTTTTGTCCGTCAGGGCCGCTTCAAAATCGGCGGCTGATGCTTTGAAACCTTTTGCAGCGACAGTCTGAATCGGCACCGGCTTCGCCCCCGTCAAGGTCACGAGTGATTCATATGCGACAAAACACGGTTCGGGAATTAACATTTCCTCTCCAGGATTCATAATGGCGCGGACAGCGAGATCAAGCGCCTGGCTTGCCCCTACAGTAACGATCAGTTCACTGTCAGGTGAATAACTCAGGCCGAACCGCTGATCTAAGTAGCGGCTGATTTCTTCTCTCAGTTCATAAAGACCCGCATTTGCCGTATAAGCCGTATAACCCTGTTCTAAAGAAAGAATACTCGCTTCCCTCACGTTCCAGGCCGTCACAAAGTCAGGCTCTCCCACTCCCAGTGAAATGACGCCTTCCATCGTAGCGGCCAGATCAAAGAACTTGCGGATGCCTGACGGTTTAATCTGCTGCACGTAGTCAGATAAATAAGAAGTCTTCGTTTCCATTTACGGAGACACCACGATTCTTTTGTCATCGTCTCCGCTTTCAAAGACTTTGCCGTCATGCTTATATTTTTTCAGGATGAAGTGCGTTGTCGTGGAAACGACAGACTCAAGGGTGGACAATTTTTCAGACACGAAGCTTGCCACGTCTGACATCGTGTTGCCGCGAATAACGACAGATAAGTCATACACCCCTGACATCAGGTACACTGATTCAACTTCCTGGAATCTGTATATCCGCTCAGCGACTTCATCAAAGCCGACATTTCGTTTTGGAGTGACTTTTACGTCAATCATCGCCGTGACGCCTTCCAAACCGTCGACTTTGCGCCAGTCGATCATCGCCGCATAATCAATGATGACTTTTTCCTTTTCAAGCTTTTCAATGATGCTTTTGACTTCTTCAGCGGGAATGTTTGCCATTTTCGCAATCGTTTCCGCATCAACGCGGCTGTTTTCGTCTAAAATTTCTAATATTTCTGTTTCTTTTTCGGTCAGCTTCATACGTTTCACACCTTTGCATTATCAAAAATCTTCATGACATTATATCACGATTTTCGACAAATGCTAAGAAAAACCCGAAAGAAACCAGAGCTAAAATCTGACAATCAAAAAAGCCTTTACATTACAACAAAGAAAGGACGGCGAAGGCTCTCATGGAAGCTGTTTCACCGATTAAACGGGCCGCGATAGACGGAGTTGAGCTGTATTACGAGCATTATGAAAATCCCGGCAGACAGACACTCGTCTGCGTACACGGTTTTTTATCTTCGGCATTCAGCTTCAGAAAACTGATCCCGCTGCTCAGAAACCATTATGATATTATCGCCGTTGACCTGCCTCCTTTCGGGCAATCGGAAAAGTCACGGACATTCGTATATACTTACGCAAACCTCGCCAAGCTTCTGATCGGACTTCTGGAAAAGCTCGGTATCAGCCGGGCCGCACTCATCGGCCATTCAATGGGCGGCCAGATTTCCTTATCCGCGTCTCTTCTCAGACCCGAGCTTTTTTCTAAAATCGTCCTGCTGTGCAGCTCGGGGTATTTAAAGCGCTCGCACCCGTCGATTATATTCGGGACGCATCTCCCTTGTTTTGACCTGTATCTTAAGTATTGGCTTTCAAAAGACGGCGTGCTGAACAACCTGTTAAATGTCGTTCACGACCGGACGCTTATCGATCAGGAAATGATTGACGGTTACGAAAAACCATTTACAGACCGCCAGATTTTCAAAGCGATGACAAGGTTTATCAGACATAGGGAGGGCGATTTAGAGCCCGAGGATTTGAAGAAAGTGCAAAACCCCGCTCTTTTAATCTGGGGAGAAGAAGACCGTGTCGTTCCGGTCTCAGTCGGAAAACGGCTTCATGACGACCTGCCGGATTCCATTCTGTATTCACTCAAGGATACGGGGCACCTCGTACCCGAAGAGCGCCCGGAGTTTGTTTCGGAGCGGATTTTTGAATTTATTCAATAAAAAAACCGGCGGAACCGCCGGTTTTTAAGGGGTGCAGGAGCTGCTTTCTTTTATGAACAGAAGCTGCTCGGCGGCCTTTCGGCAGCCTTCGATCGGAAGCTTTTGCTCAAATGAAGCTTCAAAGATATCCTGAATGGCTGCTGCCAGCTTGTCGGCACGGTCTTCACTGTAGACGGCCTGAACGATGTCGACGGCTTCTGTCTCATAAAAATCTTCTCCATATTTAAACGGGTCCCACTTGGCAATGATTTTCATCATTTCCATGACCGCTTGGCTTTCTTCCATTTTCATCACCGCTTATAATAAAGTTTGCAATTCTATTTTATCATAGATACGCTGTGCAAAATAATGATACTACAGGAGTGACATACATGAACTTTGATCTTCGAGAAAACCGTCTTGGCACACAATCGGTGAAATGGGACAAGGCGGAAGCGTTATTCGGCGTATCGGATGCGCTTCCGATGTGGGTTGCCGATATGGATTTCCGCGCTCCCGAAGCGGTCACTGACGCCTTAAAAGCCCGCCTTGACCACGGCATATTCGGTTATACGTCTCCTGACGAAAACACAAGAGAAGCCGTCGCTTCATGGCTTGAGACGCGGCATGGCTACCGGCCCGCCCCCGCAAGCATCGCGTTCAGTCCCGGTGTTGTCACGGCAATCAGCATGGCCGTACAAGCCTTTACCGAACCGGGCGATCCGGTGTTGATTCAATCACCGGTGTATACGCCTTTTTATCAGATGATCAAGGAAAACAAACGGCAGGTTTTACATAACCCGTTACGGGAAGAAAACGGCGTCTACTGTATGGATTTTGAGGATCTTGAGAAAAAGCTGAACGATTCTGAGGTCAAGCTGATGATTCTTTGTAATCCCCACAATCCGTCCGGCAGAGCATGGAGCCGGGATGAGCTTATGAAGCTCGGATCGCTGTGCGCCGCCCATAACGTCACCGTCGTTTCTGACGAGATACATTCCGACTTAATGCTGTACGGAAAGCCGCATACGCCTTTCGCTTCTCTGTCTGAGGAGTTGCGCGGATTTCCGTTACTTGTCTCGCGCCGAGCAAGACGTTTAATATTGCCGGGATTCAGGCATCCGCCATTATCATTCCCGATCGGTATAAGCGGGCGAAATTCTCCGCCGTATTGCATCAGAACGGAATTTCCAGCCTCAACACATTTGCGGTTGCAGCAATCGAAGCGGCCTATACAAAGGGAGGCCCTTGGCTTGACGCGCTGATTCCTTACATTGAAGGGAATATGAAATTGGCTGAGGACTTTTTAAGAAAAGAATTGCCGAAAGTCCGCATGATGAAGCCTGACGCTTCCTATTTGATCTGGATGGATTTCAGCGAATACGGATTTTCGGATGCCGAGCTCAAAGAAAGAATGCTCAAAAAAGGGAAAATCATATTAGAACCGGGAACAAAATACGGACCGGGCGGCGAAGGATTTATGAGACTTAATGTCGGCTGTTCAGCCGCCGCCGTAAAAGAAGGGCTTAAGAGAATGAAAGCAGCGCTCGCTTAGCAGCGGAAAGAACGCCTTTATCAGATGAGATAAGGGCGTTCGCTTTAGAGAAATATATACTTTTTTTTCCGGTAAAGATGTTATAATAGATTCATATTTACATAGGAAAGGATTTCGCATAAATGGAGATTGTAAAGGATTACCTGCTTCACTTCTCTTTTATTTTATTCCCTATTTTTCTTTATCAAGTCTTCTGGCTCAGCAAGCCCGATTTGCTTGTGCCGAGAGCGAACCGCCTGCTGGTCGCCGTATTTGCAGCGTCATCTTCCTTATTATGTACGGCTTTTCCCATCCAGGAGCTTCATTCCGTCCGTTACGGTTTGCAGCTGATTCCCATTATCGTCTGCCTGCTTTATTCCGGTACCGCCGCAGGACTTGCCGCAGGGGCGGCATCCGTTTTTTTTCAGCTCATATGGTTTGAACCTTCCGCTCTTTTTTTCTTATCCTTAATTCCTTTTTTAATCATCATCCCTATCCAGCTCCAAACGAAATGGCCTTTTTTTTCAAAGCGGAAGAAACTGCTTTTCGCTCTTCTCATCGGCTGCACTGAAACCGCCTTATTAACCGCATCTGTCTTCATCTATTCCGCGACCAATATTTTCAATTTTCAAAATCTATCTTCCGTTTATTACGAGGCGGCAGTATCTGTTTTTTTTCAAGTCAGCGCCCTTTTGCTGTGCATTTATTTGATTGAGATCATTGATGAGAATGCGTCCATGCGGGCAAGGCTGATTCACTCAGAAAAAATGGCCGTCGTCAGCGAGCTTGCGGCAAGCGTCGCCCATGAAGTCCGCAATCCGCTTACGGTCGTCAGAGGTTTTGTGCAGCTGCTGTTCAGCGGCGAGCAGCTTCAGGACAAATCCCACTCCGGATATCAGAAACTTGTGCTGTCCGAACTCGACCGGGCTCAGACGATCATTACGAATTATCTCGATATGGCGAAGCAGGATGACTATGAAAAAGAAAAGTTTGATATTTCTCTGCTCGTAAAGGAAACAGGTTCCTTAATGGAGTCTTATGCCAATTTTAAATCGGTGACCGTGACTGTTCAAAGCGAGCCTGATTTATATGTGTTCGGCGATGTAAAAAAACTGAAACAGGCCTTCATTAATCTGATTAAAAACAGTATTGAAGCTGTGCCCTCTGAAAACGGCCGAATCGAGGTCTCCGTCCAAAAACAGGAAGAGATAATTCTCATTCAGATTACGGATAACGGAATCGGCATGTCCGATGAAGAACTGCAGAAACTCGGCAAGCCATATTATACGCTGAAAACGAACGGCACCGGGCTCGGGCTTACCGTGACATTCTCGATTATTCAGCATCATGAAGGCTCCGTCTGTTTCACCAGCGGCGAGCACTCGGGCACAACGGCCTCAGTCAGGCTTCCGGCGCTGTTCACTAGCCAACCGCGTTGATCTTTTATAGAATAACTAGAGAGAGGTGAACGCTATGAATACGTTTGAAATCGGCACAATCGTAAAAGGGTTTTATAAAACAGGAGCATACATAGGGGAAGTGACAGACGTCAGGCCCAATCACTATTTAGTGAAAATTAAAGCCGTTCTGACGCATCCCGCTCAAGGAGATCTTCATCATCCGAAGCAGGCGGATGTTCCGTTTTTTCATGAAAGAAGAGCGCTTGCATTCGGGGAACAGACAAACATACCGCATCAGATGGTCAAACCGTTTGATGGCGAGGTGCCTGATTATACGGCTTCTTTACAAGCGGCGTCTGCCCGGCTGAAAGATCAGCTTACAGCGGACGGCTCAGAATGGGCGGAACGTTCGCTCGACAACTTGGCCGCGTTAGAGCGTGACTATTTTAAACGAACTTGACCCAGTCGGCATGATTGGGTTTTTTTATGTGGCCCGGCGAAACAGTTCAGTCAGATCGACGCGATCACCGATCGTCGGAGGTTTCGGTTTTTCAAGATATTGTTTATCCCGCTCGACAAGCTTGAATAATTTGTATGTCGTCAGCGCATCATCCAGCGCTTTATGATGCGTGCCCGTCCCTTTATCGCCATACTCTTCTGCCGCTTTCCAAAGGCCGGTCAATGTTCTGTCGCCGAAGAAGTTTTTGTATTCAAGGGACAGATCCCGAAGTTCTCCTTTGAACGGAAAAGGGATGTGGTTAAACATGCAATTTTGCTTTAACACTTTCATATCCATATTGCCCCAGGTGACGATCGTACAGTTTTTATCAGGATCAAGCTCATTTAATTTGCGGATGAATTCATTAAACGTGATTCCGCCGTCCACGTCTTTTTGGGTGATATTCAGAAAGGTTTTGCATCGTTTCGTCAGCTTCGGAAATTTTTTCGGTTTGATATAACTCGAAAACGTTTCAGTCACTTCATCATTCACCGTCTTGACAATCCCCGCTTCAATAATCTCGGGAAAGAAATTTTGCGGGCTGTATTTTCCGTCAGGCATTGTAAATTCAAAATCAATAATGAGCAGACTGCGCTGATCCACTTTTTTACACCTGCCTTTCCTCCGATCAAAAATGATATTTTATGATAGTATATCAGTTTCCCCTCTGAAACTTTCTTCATTTTCTAAAAATAATGAATTTTCCTATATCCGCATCGAAAATACAAATACCGGATTCATTCCTATATACTAATGATTAGATACGCGAAAAGTAAAGAAGGTGATGTTATTTCTGTCCGTAAGAAGAACTTCGTCGTCATTTGGATTACAAATTTCTTTATTTCCGCCAGCATGACCATGATTGTTCCGTTTCTTTCGTTATATATCGAAACGATCAGCCCCCATTCGGGCGGGTATGTGCAGAGATGGAGCGGGTATGTGTTCGGCGTCACGTTTTTAATGGCGTTTGTGATTTCCCCGTTTTGGGGAAGATTCGGCGATAAGCGCGGCTACAAAAAAATTCTCTTGATTACAGGAACCGGCATTGCCGTCAGCATTTTATTGATGGGGTTTGTGACATCCGTTTATCAGCTGTTTGTCCTGCGGCTGCTTATGGGTCTAGTAACAGGCTTTGTTCCGACATCGCTTGCCATGATTTCGGCGCAGACGCCGAAAGAGACTGCCGGGAAGACGCTCGGCACGCTGCAGATGGGTCAGGTGTCAGGCACTTTATTCGGACCGATGCTGGGCGGGCTGCTCGCTGACAGCTTCGGGTTTACGTACACATTTTTTATTACGTCTTTTGTCATTTTCGCATCCGTGCTTCTCGTTTTATTTCAGGTCAATGAGCAGCCGCTCGGCGAGAAACAAAACAAGCGGAAAACCTATTCCAGAAAACAGGTGCTCTCCTATATTTTTCACCAGCCCGCGCTTTGGGCGATGATGGTGCTTACTATGATCGTGCAGACCGGCAATTTCAGCATTCAGCCGCTGCTCGCTTTATATGTCAATGAGCTGCACGGACCTGTTAATTTAGCTTTTTTCTCCGGAATGGCGTTTTCAGCGACCGGACTCGGAAGCTTATTGCTTGCCCGGAAATGGGGGGACTTCGGCGACCGCTTCGGCCACAGCCGGATTTTAATCGTGCTTTTGATTGCCTCAGCGGTGTTTTTCATTCCGCAGGCGCTCGCCTCCTCCCTCTCCATTCTGTTAGTCTTCAGATTTCTGTTCGGCATGGTCATGGGCGGCACGCTCCCCTGCATTACGGCCGCAATCCGCGTCAGGGCGCCGGGCAGCATCCAGGGAGAGGTGCTCGGCTATAACGTCAGCTTTCGTTTTCTCGGAAATGTGCTCGGCCCTCTGCTCGGAGGTGCGGTCTCGAGCGGTTTTTCCATTTCGGCTGCTTTCTACGTCACCGCCTTTCTCTTTTTAATAGGCGCGGGGCTCTTATGGATGGCGGGACATTTGCAAAAGGATACAGCGTCAAATGCGGGCTGACCGGCAGCGATCACGATTTCTTCTAAATTTAACCTTCTCGTATTCTTAAAAGAATGATACGATATGGCTAGAAATCAGGAGAAAAGAGAGTGACCATGGTACGTAAAATAATCGGATGGATTTTGCTGCTCGGCATTATCCCGTTGTGTGCATTTACAGTTATTGCTTCCGGCAAAGAGGTAAAACAAATCAAGCCTTTTGATCAGGTGCTCGATAAACATATTGATTTAAAAGCGATCAACCTGGTTCAAAACAGTTACATGTATGACAGGGACGGAAGCCTTGTTTCTGAGATTGTCAGCGATCATGAGAACCGCGTGATCGTGCCCTTTAATAAAATACCGAATGAGGTAAAACAACTGTTTTTAACCTCTGAAGACCGTCATTTTTATGAGCATAAAGGGTTTGACTTTATGGGGATGGTCAGGGCGGCCGCCTCCAATTTCAAAGATCATAAAATTGATCAGGGCGCCAGCACCATCACCCAGCAGCTGGCAAGGAATGTGTATTTAAGCCATGAACGCACCTTCAGCCGAAAACTGACGGAGCTGGCCTATTCCTATCAGCTTGAGAAAAAATACAGCAAAGATGAGATTTTAGAAGGCTACTTAAATACGATTTATTTTAATAACGGCGTATACGGTGTCGGTTCGGCGGCACAATTTTATTTCAGCAAGCCGCTGAAATCTCTCACTTTGGGAGAAATGGCCTTTATCTGCGCCATCCCTAATAACCCTACATTATATGATCCTCTCAAGCATTTTGATTATACGAAAAAACGACAAGTCAGATTGCTTAACGGATTAAAAAAAGCAGGCGTTATATCCGGGAAACAGCTGAAAAAAGCCGAAAAGGAAAAGATCAAGCTTGATATAAACGAAAAAACAAATAAATATCCTGACTATGTTTCCTATGTAAATGATGAATTCACACAGCTTGTTTCATCATCCGAAGGCTATGACAAACGTCTTGAAAAAGCTTCCGGAAAGGCGAAACAAAAAATACAGAGTGAGCTTTCAGACAGAGTCAGCACATTGTTAAAAGACGGCGTGAAGATTTATACGGCGCTGAATCCGTATATGCAAAACCAGGTTGTCGCCCAAGTGAATCAAAATCTGCCGTATGCAGGCGTCCAAGGCGGAGCGGCCGTGATTAATCATCAGACACATCAGATTATCGCGCTTTCAGGCGGGAAAGATTACCATAAATATGATTTCAACCGTGCCTATCAGGCATACAGACAGCCCGGTTCATCCATTAAGCCGCTGCTTGATTACGGACCTTACATTGAAAAGACCGGCGCAACGCCACACAGCAAGATTGACGCAAGCAAATTCTGCAGTGCGGATTACTGTCCGCAAAACTACAATAACCGCACGTACGGTACGGTCACGCTGGAAACGGCGTTTAAATACTCGTACAACACACCGGCCATCAGAATCATGGACCGCGTCGGCGTCAATAAGGCGTTCAGCTACCTTGAACCGTTTCATTTCGCGAAGCTGGTCAGCGCGGATTACCGTCTGCCTGCGGCGCTTGGCGGTTTTACAAACGGCATGACGCCGCTTGAAATGACCAATGCGTACACCACGTTCGGCAACAACGGCGTTTATACGCCGAGTCACGCGATTACAAAAGTGACTGATTTAAAAGGAAAAACGATATTAAAATGGAAAGATGAGCCGACGCAGGTATTCAGCGTGCGGACCAACATGCAGATCAAAGAAATGATGAAAGCCGTCGTCAAGAGCGGTACAGGAAAGAAAGCGAACTTTAAAGCTCCGTACGTCGGCGGAAAATCAGGAACGTCAAATGACTATCACGATATGTGGTTTGTCGGCCTGACGGACGCTTATACGATGGGGGTATGGGTCGGCAAGGATACACCGTCAAGCGTCGAATACCTTCATGACGCAAGCCCTCAGCTTTCGATCTGGAAAAACACGCTGCAGGCAGCTTATTAAAGATAACGGAGGGGATCCGCTTTGGAACCAGCTCAGCTTCCGGACCGCGTACTTTTGTTTGACGGCGTCTGCAACTTATGCAGCGGCGCCGTTCAATTCATCATTAAACGCGATCCGGCCGGCAAAATCTCATTTGCATCATTGCAATCAGATACCGCCCGGGAGCTTTTGGCATCAGAAGGACTTCCGACAGAACAATTTGACAGCATGATTTTTATCGAAAACGGGCGGATATACAAAAAATCCGCAGCCGTGTTAAAGGTTTCCCGTCATCTCCGCGGAGCCTGGCGGCTGTCAGCGGTTTTTTTCGCAGTGCCCCGCCCCCTCAGGGACAGAGCCTATTCTTTCATCGCCCGGCGCCGCTACAAATGGTTCGGAAAAAGGGAAGCATGCATGCTCCCCTCCCCTGAGATCAAAAACAGATTTCTGTCTTAACAAAAATGGCTAGCTTACACAGGTAAGCTAGCCATTATGCTATTATAAAGCTTGATAAAGATGTACAAAATACCGATAACAAAAGTAAACCAAAACAGAATCTCAAGCAATATAAAACCGATCAGCGAAACGATCGAGAGTGTCGAATAGATTCTGTACACCATGAAAATCAAATAAACGAGCGTAACAACGGCAAATAACGCCGCAATCCAAAAACCATTCTGCACGAGCACAAAGGAAAGAATTCCTCCGCCTACATAAATTAAAGAGCCTAATCTGATTTTTTTCAGATTGTCCCCTTCAGGGTCATTTGTGAAAAACAAAAGAGACAGCTCTGTCACTGTGTTTGCAATCAGCTTCAAAGCCGAAAAAAGCATAAAATACACAAGGGCGAACGCTGCAAAAAGCGCCAGTCTGATCCCTTTCTCAGAGAAATAATCCAGCATCCCCTGATACATGCCGAGCGTCTGAAGTATCTTCATGACATAAAGCGAGGTAGAAATGGATAATGACGAACTAAAAAGCAGAATCGCAACGAGCGGAAAATAACCCGTCCAATAAGTATTTTTCATATAAAAAGTCCCTTTCTGTAATCTACCTCACTTATTATGGAGGACTTAAAACACATTGACAAGATAAAAAATACCATTTTTCCTCACTTTTACGAAATAAGGGCCTGATCTTCACAAACCGGCTTTTTCGGAGTAAAGTAGAACGCGGGAATGATAAACGTAAGGAAGGCTGTTATGAAAAAAACATTAAAATTGCAAACCCGATTAACGATATTCGTCTGTATTGTCGTCCTTATCGCACTTTGTATCACCTTTTTCACGATCAGCGTCCAAACAGCAGACCGCGTGAAAGAAGAAGAACGGACGACCGCGCTGCGCACCGCAAAGCTGGTCGCGGAAACACCGAGTGTCGCGCGGGCATTGCAAACAAGAAAAGGGCTGAAAGAGCTCCGGGATTATACATTAGACGTCCAGCATACGACAGGAACCGAATTTGTCGTGGTGATGGATATGAACAGCATCCGCCTCACCCACCCCGACGCAAATAAAATCGGGAAGAAATTCACCGGCGGAGACGAACAGCCGGCGATGCACGGACATATCAAAACGAGCACATCAGCGGGAACTCTCGGAAAATCCATGAGAGCCTTCGTACCGATCTATGGAAAAGATAAAAAACAAGTGGGCGTCGTTTCGGTCGGAATTTCGCTTAACAAAATACAGGATGTCGTCAGCCACAGTTTGAGACCGCTTTATTTCATCATCTGCGTAAGTATTTTTGTCGGCGTCATCGGAGCCGTCATTGTCGCCCGCACCGTCAAAAACATTATGTACGGTCTTGAGCCTTATGAGATCGCCACCCTCCTCGAAGAGCGGAGCGCCATGCTCGAATCAACGAAGGAAGGCATTCTGGCGGTTGACGCGCGGGGAAAAATCAAGCTCGCCAATGCGGAAGCGAAACGGCTTTTTATTAAAATGGGTATTCCGACTAATCCGGTCGATCAAGATGTGAACGATATTCTCCCGAAAAGCCGGCTGAAACAAGTGATTGAAACGAAAAAACCGCTTCAGGACAGGGATATCCGCATTAACGGGCTTGAGCTGGTCTTTAATGAGGTTCCGATTCATCTGAAAGGACAAACCGTCGGAGCGATCGCCACGTTCAGGGACAAAACGGAGGTCAAACATTTAGCAGAACAGCTGTCCGGTGTTAAAATGTATGCAAACGCATTAAGAGCCCAGTCTCATGAATTCATGAATAAGCTTCATGTCATTTTAGGGCTTGTCCAGTTAAAAGAATACGATGATCTCGGCACTTACATTAAAGACATTGCCATTCAGCAGAAGACGGAAACAAGCGAGATTATAAGTGATGTCAAAAGTCCGGTTCTCGCAGGGTTTCTTCTAGGAAAACAAAGCTACATACGCGAACAGGGCGCTGATCTGGACATTCAGCTCGGCAGCCTGATCCCGAATGCGGCAGATCCGGCCGTCATCCATGAGCTCATTACGATTATCGGAAACCTGTTAAACAACGCGCTCGACGCGGTGGCGCAGATGCCGAAAAAAAACATTACGTGCTCGATGCGGTTTCAGGATCGCCAGCTTGATATAGAGATTACGGACACGGGAGCCGGAATGTCTGCGGCAGACCAAGCCCGTATTTTTGAACAAGGTTATTCCACGAAAGGGACAAACCGGGGGTTCGGCCTCTATTTCACCCAGCAGGCAACAGAAAATTTAAAAGGCCATATGATTGTGACAAGTGAAAAGAATGAAGGAACGACTTTCAGTCTTCGCATTCCGTATGAACCGAAGGAGGAAAATGATGATTAATGTACTCATAGTTGAAGACGACCCCATGGTGGGTGAATTAAATAAACGCTATCTCAGCCAGATTGAAGGATTTCAGCTGAAAGGGATCGCATCATCCTTTCAAAGCGCGCTGCACGTGCTGAGCGAGCATCATATCGATCTCATCCTTCTTGACATTTACATGCCGGGAAAAAACGGGCTTGAGCTATTAACGGAAATCCGCAAACAAAATGAATCGGTTGATGTCATCGTCATTTCGGCCGCAAGCGAGCTGGACGTCATCAAAAAAACGCTTCGGTACGGCGCCGTCGATTATTTAATCAAACCATTTGAATTTGACCGCTTTCAAACCGCTCTTTCCGACTACAGACGCAAGCAGAAAGTTTATCAATCACACAGAAGCATGACACAGAAAGAATTGGATGCCGAGCTTTTTCAAAAGAAAGAAGCGGCGGAAAAGGTTCACCTTCCGAAGGGATTGACAAAAAGCACGCTTAAACTCATCTGGGCGAGCATTGAATCTTTCGGTGACGGCTCTTTTACCACGGAAGATCTCGCCAAGCATACTGAAATCTCGCAAGTCTCCATCCGGAAATACCTTAAATTTCTGGAAGACATACAAGTGCTGAATGTAGAGATGGCGTACGGCACGATCGGCAGACCCGTCTTCCAATATCATATCAACACCGGCAATGTCAGCAGCATCAAACAATATTTATAATGTCAAAAAGCGCCGTTCCGCTGTGAACGGTGCTTTTTTACTGTCATATCCCGTGACAAAAGGCTTGAGATTCCTTTTTTGTATGCTATATAAGGATAATGACCTGGCTGATCCTCCTCTGTTTTATCCAGATGAGGAAGCCGATTCATAAAATTGATATTTTTTAAAAAATAAGCAAATTTCTATTTATTTATGGCGGGTAAAATGATAAATTATGATTGGTTAGCAGATCTTTTCAGATAAGTCATAAGTCCCGAACCCGGAAGAGACAGCCGCTCAAGGCGGGAAAAAGAGAGACGTCTCATCATTATTATCAGAAAGTTTTTTCGATTCTGCATCCGGTACGGGGACTCAAGTCTGAATTGAACGGCACAGCCATATTTTACAGGGGGGTTATATCTTTGAAAAAACGCAAAATCGGAATGGCGATGGCGCTCATCGCGGCGGCCGGAACCATATTAAGCGCATGCGGTTCAAGTGACAAAGCAAACGGCTCCGGCAGTAAAAACTTTACCGTCGGCATGGTAACGGACATCGGCGGTGTCGATGACAAATCATTTAACCAGTCCGCCTGGGAAGGTATTCAGGCATTCGGAAAAGACAACGGGCTTACAAAAGGCAAAAGCGGTTTTGACTATCTTCAATCAAAATCAGATGCAGATTATACAACGAACTTAAATAAATTAGCGCGGGAACACTTTGACCTGATTTACGGCGTTGGGTATCTGATGCAGGATTCCATCAGCGAAATCGCCGATCAGCGCAAAGACACAAATTTTGCGATCATTGACGCCGTTGTCAAAAAAGACAACGTGGCGAGCCTTACATTTAAAGAGCAGGAAGGTTCATTCCTCGTGGGAGCAGCCGCTGCGCTATCAAGCAAAACGGGAAAAGTCGGATTCGTGGGCGGAATGGAGTCTGAATTGATCAAAAAATTCGAAATCGGCTTCCGCGCGGGTGTACAAGCCGCAAATCCGAAAGCGACCGTCGAAGTGAAATATGCGGGCGGATTTGACAAAGCCGATGTCGGCAAGGCGACGGCTGAAAGCATGTACAAATCAGGCGTTGACGTCATTTATCACGCGGCCGGCGCAACGGGAACGGGCGTCTTCACAGAAGCGAAAAATCTGAAAAAAGAAGATCCGAAGCGGAACGTATGGGTTATCGGTGTTGATAAAGACCAGTACGCGGAAGGTCAAGTCAAAGGCACAAAAGACAATGTCACTCTCACATCAATGGTCAAAAAAGTGGATACAGCCGTAGAGGACTTAACGAAAAAAGCAAGTGACGGGAAATTCCCGGGCGGCAAAACATTAACCTACGGTTTGGCGCAAGATGCAGTCGGCATCTCGGATCACAAGGAGAACCTTTCTGACGATGTCATCAAAGCAACAGACGATTGGAAGAAGAAAATCGCGGACGGACTCGAGATCCCTTCAACTGAAAAAGAATTGAAATCCTTCAAGGCTGAGTAAGAACCAGGGGATAAGGAGACTTCCGTGCTTATCCCCTCTCTTTTATGAAAAGAGCGGTGAAGGAAAAGCTGCATCTCTTGCAGCTTTTCTTTTGCCAAGCTCTTTCTCATCAAAGTATCTCTGAAAAGGAGCGTCAAATCGGTGGATTATATCATTGAAATGCTTAATATACGCAAGGAGTTTCCCGGAATCGTCGCCAATGATGACGTCACGCTTCAAGTGAAAAAAGGCGAAATACATGCCCTTCTCGGTGAAAACGGCGCCGGAAAATCGACACTCATGAACGTTTTATTCGGCCTGTATCAGCCGGAAAAAGGCGAGATCCTGGTGCGGGGCGAACGCGTTCACATCAACAGCCCGAACAGAGCCAACGATCTCGGCATCGGGATGGTGCACCAGCATTTTATGCTTGTGGATACCTTTACCGTCTCAGAAAATATCATTCTCGGAAAAGAGCCGAAAACTTTCGGCCGAATTGACAGACAGCGCGCCGCCCGGGACGTGCGCGATATTTCCGACCGTTACGGCCTGCACATTGATCCTGAAGCCAAAGTTGCCGATATTTCCGTCGGTATGCAGCAGCGGGCGGAAATATTAAAGACCCTCTACCGGGGCGCCGACATTCTCATTTTTGACGAGCCGACCGCGGTGCTGACCCCGCACGAAATTCAAGAACTGATTCAGATTATGAAAAATCTTGTCAATGAAGGAAAATCAATCATCCTCATCACCCACAAATTAAAAGAGATTATGGAAGTCTGCGACCGTGTCACCATTATCCGGAAAGGAAAAGGCATTACAACACTCGATGTCGCACATACGGATCAAGATGAACTGGCAAGCCTTATGGTCGGACGCGAAGTGTCATTCAAGACGGATAAACAAGCGGCCGATCCGAAACAAGAAGTGCTTTCACTTTCTGATGTAACGGTTAAGGACGCGCGCGGCGTTGAGGCGGTCAAACAGCTCTCCCTCTCAGTCAGATCCGGTGAAATCGTCGGCATTGCGGGCGTTGACGGAAACGGCCAGTCTGAATTAATTGAAGCCATTACAGGTCTCAGAAAAACGAATGCCGGCACGATCACGTTAAACGGCAAACAGCTGCAAAACATGCCGCCCAGGAAAGTCACTGAAGCCGGCATCGGGCATATTCCGCAGGACAGGCATAAACACGGGCTCGTCCTTGATTTTCCGATCGGAGAAAATATCGTGCTGCAAAGTTATTACCAAAAGCCCTACTCTTCTTTCGGCATATTAAATAAACACACGATTTATGACAAAGCGCGAAGCCTGATTGAAGAATACGATGTCAGAACACCTGATGAATATACGCCTGCGCGCGCTCTCTCCGGGGGGAATCAGCAAAAGGCCATTATCGGCCGGGAAGTGGACAGAAATCCGGATCTTTTAATTGCGGCCCAGCCGACGCGGGGACTCGATGTCGGCGCGATTGAATTCGTCCATAAAAAGATCATTGAGCAGCGTGACGCCGGTAAAGCGGTGCTTCTGTTATCTTTTGAACTTGATGAAATAATGAATCTCAGCGATCGCATCGCCGTCATCTTTGAAGGCAGCATCATCGCAAACGTCAATCCGCTTGAAACAAACGAGCAGGAGCTCGGACTTTTAATGGCGGGAAGTAAGCAAATGGAGGCGGGGAAAACACATGATTAATCGACTTTCTCATCTGGCTGTGCCGCTGATTGCGATCATCCTTGGATTAGCTGCGGGTGCGGTCATCATGCTCGCCAGCGGCTATAATGTCGTAAGCGGGTATTCGGCTCTTTGGAGCGGCATTTTCGGTGAAGTGTATTACATCGGGGAATCGATCCGGCAGATTACGCCATATATTTTGTCCGGATTGGCCGTGGCATTCGCATTTCGGACCGGCCTGTTTAATATCGGGGTTGAAGGACAGCTCCTTGTCGGCTGGACCGCCGCGGTGTGGGTCGGCGCTTCCTTTGACGCCCCCTCTTACATCCACCTTCCGCTTTCGTTATTGGCGGCTGCGGCTGCGGGCGGCATTTGGGGCCTGATTCCCGGATTTTTAAAAGCCCGTTTTTTTGTCCACGAAGTGATTGTCACGATCATGATGAATTATATCGCTCTTCATTTAACCAATTATCTCATTTCCGATGTCATGACGGACCACCGGGACAAAACAGACAAAATTCATGAAAGCGCGTCGCTCCGCTCGCCGTTTTTAGAGCAGCTGACAGATTACTCCCGCCTTCACTGGGGCATTCTGATCGCTCTGTTTGCGGCAGTCCTCATGTGGTTTATCATTCATAAAACAAAAAGCGGATTTGAATTCCGGGCTGTCGGCTTTAACCAGCACGCCGCACAATACGCCGGAATGAGCGTCAGAAAAAATATGATGTACGCCATGATGATTTCCGGCGCCTTCGCGGGGCTTGCCGGCGCGATGGAAGGACTCGGAACCTTTCAATACGCGGCGGTTAAGGGCGCCTTTACCGGCGTCGGCTTCGACGGCATTGCGGTTGCGCTTCTCGGCGGCAGCACGGCAATCGGCGTTGTTCTGGCGGCATGTCTTCTCGGCGGCCTTAAAGTCGGGGCATTAAATATGCCGATTGAATCCGGGGTGCCTTCTGAAGTCGTTGACATCGTCATCGCCATTATTATTTTGTTTGTGGCATCAAGCTACGCCATCCGTCTCATCCTTGATAAATTGAAGAAAAAGGGGGCGAAGTAAGTGGACTTCCTGCAGATTTTATCCATTATTGTCCCGGCAACACTCGTATATGCGGCTCCGCTTATTTTAACTGCTCTCGGCGGTGTGTTTTCTGAAAGATCTGGGGTTGTCAACATCGGTCTTGAAGGACTGATGATTATCGGCGCCTTTACAAGCGTCATGTTCAACTTATTTTTCGGACGCGAGCTTGGCGCCGCCGCTCCGTGGCTCGCCTTGGCTGCGGCTATGATTGCCGGCGGACTGTTCTCACTGATCCACGCGGCCGCCGCGGTTTCTTTCCGCGCCGATCAGACGGTAACCGGTGTGGCGATCAATATGCTCGCATTAGGAGCGACACTGTTTATCGTCAAGCTGATCTACGGAAAGGCCCAGACTGATAAAATCCCGGAGCCCTTTTACAAAACGAACATTCCCGGGTTAAGCGATATTCCGGTTTTAGGAAAGATTTTCTTTTCTGACGTATATTATACGTCGATTTTAGCCATCGTACTGGCCTTTGTTTCCTGGTTTATTTTATTCAAAACGCCGTTCGGCCTCCGCATCCGTTCTGTCGGGGAACATCCGATGGCGGCCGATACGATGGGAATCAACGTGTTCGGCATGCGCTATATCGGCGTCATGATCAGCGGGCTGTTCGGCGGGCTCGGCGGCGGTGTATATGCTTCCACGATCGCGCTTGATTTCACGCACTCCACCATTTCCGGACAAGGCTTTATCGCTCTCGCCGCGCTGGTTTTCGGCAAATGGCATCCGATCGGCGCGCTCGGGGCTGCGCTGTTCTTCGGGTTTGCACAGAGTTTGAGCATTATCGGCTCGCTTTTGCCCCTGTTCAAAGACATTCCGAATGTATACATGCTGATGGCTCCTTACATTCTGACCATTCTCGCGCTTGCCGGCTTCATCGGCCGCGCGGATGCGCCTAAAGCCAACGGCATCCCTTACATTAAAGGAAAACGCTGATTGCCACAAAAAAAAGAGTTCCGCACCCTGGTGCCGGAACTCTTTTCATCTATATACGATTCTGATATACTCACGCGGCTGAAACGGTGTTTGCATTGATTCAGCCGCACTCAGCTTGTCTTCCGCGTATTCCGCACCGAGAAAAAAACGCTCCCAATTATCTGCCTCCGTCTGCTGCCGCGTTTTGCAGAAATCGTCCGCTATGAATGTTCCTGCAATAATAGAACAAAATATTCCAATACAGGCCGCCGCCTTTCTCTTCATCTGACCAGCTCCTTTTTTAAAAGCTTGATCTGAAAGATAAATGTATATACAAAGATCAGGATATTTGATAAATTTATTTTGGGTTCAAAAGACCACAAAAACACAGAGAGGAATACATTATGCCGTAGCAGGGTAAAAAAAAGTGCGATATAATTTGTACTGGGTCCTATGACCGTGAATTGATTGATTCACTCTTACATAAAGCAGTTGCTTGATGAAAAAACAAGCAAAGGAGGTCTTCTGTTGCAGCTGTTACATTTCGCGATTTTGGCGCCTTTTTTATTTGCATTTATCGTTCCCTTTCTTTATAAACGGGTAAAACAAGTCCATACAGGCTGGTTTGTGCTGATAGTGCCCGTTGTGCTGTTTGTTTACTTTATCAGCAAGCTCCCTGTAACAATGGCTGGGGAAACCGTCCGGTATGCGGCCGAATGGATTCCGTCCCTCGGTATTAACTATACCGTTTATCTTGACGGACTCGGGCTGTTATTCGCTTTATTGATTACGGGCATCGGCTCTTTAGTGACGCTTTACAGTATTTTTTACTTATCGAAGGACAAAGAAAAGCTCGGCCCCTTTTATGTGTACCTGCTGATGTTTATGGGCGCGATGCTCGGCGTTGTGCTCGTCGATAACGTCATCGTGCTTTATATGTTCTGGGAGCTGACAAGCCTGTCATCCTTCTTATTAATCGGGTATTGGCATAAGCGGAAGAAATCACGCTACGGGGCGGAAAAGTCACTGCTGATTACCGTCGGCGGCGGGCTGTGCATGCTCGGCGGCTTTATCCTGCTGTATCTGATGACGGATTCTTTCAGTATCAGGGAAATGGTCAACCAGGTGCATATTATCGCAGGCCATCCATTCTTTATTCCGGCGATGGTTCTCCTGTTATTGGGAGCCTTTACGAAATCAGCGCAGTTTCCGTTTTATATCTGGCTGCCTGATGCCATGGAGGCGCCGACTCCTGTCAGCGCCTATCTGCACTCGGCTACAATGGTGAAAGCGGGCATTTATCTGATTGCCAGATTCAGTCCGGTTTTTGCATTTTCACCCGTCTGGTTTTGGACGGTTGCCTCAGTCGGTCTGATCACGATGGTATGGGCTTCCTTTAATGCGATGAAACAAACCGATTTAAAAGCGATTCTGGCATTTTCCACAGTCAGCCAGCTCGGTATGATTGTATCGATGCTCGGCGCAGGAGCCGCCGCGCTTCATTACCAGCATTCAGAGTATTTTACGGCGGCTGTCACCGCGGCTGTGTTTCACTTAATTAACCATGCTACTTTTAAAGGAAGTTTATTTATGGCGGTCGGCATTATCGACCATGAAACGGGAACACGGGACATCCGCAGGCTCGGCGGACTGATGGCGCTTATGCCGGTAACGTTCACCGTTTCACTGATCGGAACGTTTTCCATGGCGGGCCTCCCTCCGTTTAACGGCTTTTTAAGTAAAGAAATGTTCTTTACAAGTATGCTGCGGATTGCTCATGCAGATATTTTCAGTCTTGATACATGGGGCGTGCTGTTCCCCGTTCTCGCATGGATCGGGAGCGTCTTCACTTTCATCTACAGCATGAAGCTGTTTTTCAGAACGTTCAGCGGGGCGCGCAAACCTGATCAGCTTGAAAAGACGCCGCATGAAGCACCGCTCGGCATGCTGATTTCGCCGGTCATTCTTGCCGCTTGCGCCGTCAGTCTGTTTTTTGCACCGAACGTTTTGTCTTACAGCCTGATTGAACCGGCGATGAACTCCATTTATCCGGCTCTGTTAACCGGCGGAGATACATTCCATGTCCAAATTTCCCAGTGGCACGGGGTGACGGCTGAGGTAATGATGACCCTCGGCATCATCATTGTCGGCACGATCGGTTACGTAACGCTGTCTAAATGGGAGCGTTTGTACGGTCTGTTTCCGAAAAAACTGACGCTGAACAAGCTTTACGATGCGGTGACGGGCAGTATGGAAAAAAGATCTTACCAGCTGACGTCATCTTATATGACCGGATTTTTGCGGGATTATCTGCTGTATATCTTTGCGGCGTTTATCATTCTCATCGGAACGGCGTTCGTCACAAAAGGCGGCTTTTCCATGACAGCGAAAGGCATGGCTGAAATCGGCCTGTATGAAATCGTGCTGTCCCTCGTTATGGTGAGCGCAACGATTGCGACTGTGTTCGCCAAATCGCGGCTGACGGCCATTATCTCACTCGGTGTTGTCGGGTACACACTCGCGCTGTTTTTCGTGATTTTCAGAGCGCCCGATCTGGCGCTCACGCAGCTCGTCATTGAGACGATATCCGTCGCCTTGTTTCTTCTTTGTTTTTACCATCTGCCGAAAATGCGGCGGAAAAAGAAGACAAGAACATTCCGGATGACGAATTTTATCATTTCTCTCGGTGTCGGCGTCATCGTGACAATGCTCGGAATCGCGTCTTCCAGCGAAAAAACAAAAGACAGCATCTCCTCCTTTTTCACCGCTTACAGCCATAAGCTCGGGGGAGGAAACAATATCGTCAATGTCATCCTCGTTGATTTCAGGGGATTTGATACGATGTTTGAAATCACGGTGCTGTCGATTGCCGCACTCGGGATTTACGGCATGATCAGAACAAAAGTAAAAGAGGAGGGAGAAGAGCGTTGAGACAGCAAAACACAAACGACATCATCCTTCAGACGGCAACGAAGCTTGTATCTTTTATCATTCTGCTTTTCTCTTTCTATTTATTTTTATCGGGGCATAACGCTCCCGGCGGAGGATTTGTCGGCGGACTGATTACGTCTTCGGCCATCGTGCTGTTGCTTTTGGCCTTTGATTTAAAAACCGTCAAATCGATTTTGCCCGTCAATTTTATTTATGTGGCGGGCGCGGGTCTGCTTATCGCGATTGCAACGGGTGCAGGTTCGTTCTTATTCGGAGCACCCTTTCTCACCCATACATTCGGCCATTTTCATCTCCCGGTGCTTGGGAATACGGAGCTTGCGACGGCCACTTTGTTTGATTTAGGTGTGTATCTCGTTGTTGTCGGCGTGACGATGACCATTATTCAAACGATTGGAGAGGAAGAATAATGGAAATCTTAATGTCTGTCATTGCCGGTATTTTGTTTATGGCGGCAACCTACCTGCTGCTTTCTAAAAGTCTGCTGCGCGTGATTATCGGCACCGCGCTTTTAAGCCACGGCGTCCATTTGCTGCTTCTGACCATGGGCGGACTGAAAAAAGGCGCTCCTCCCATACTGGGCGGAAAAAGCACGTCGTTTGTCGATCCGCTGCCGCAGGCACTCATACTGACGGCGATCGTTATTTCGTTCGGCGTCACGTCCTTCCTGCTTGTGATGGCGTTTCGCGCCTATCAGGAACTGAAAACGGACGATATGGATCGAATGAGGGGAAATGATCAACATGAATAACTTTGTGATATTGCCTATTCTGGTGCCGCTGCTTGCCGCAGTGCTGCTGATTTTTATGAACAGGCGCGTGATGCTGATGCGGGTATTCAGCACTGCCGCTTCCTGTGTCTCCATCGTCATCAGCGCCGCTCTCGTTCAGACGGTTTTCACACACGGGATTCAGACGCTGACACTCGGCGGCTGGAAAGCGCCGTACGGCATTGTGCTCGCCGCGGATCAGCTTGCCGCACTGCTTGTTTTGACAACCGCCATAATCGGGCTGCTCGTCACCCTGTACTCCTTCCGCTCCATCGGAGAAAAAAGGGAGCGCGCTTTCTATTATTCAGGGGTGCAGTTTCTTCTGGCCGGCGTAAGCGGAGCGTTTTTGACGGGTGACCTGTTCAACATGTACGTCTTTTTTGAGCTTCTGCTTATCGCGTCCTACATGCTGATCGTGCTTGGCGGAACGAAAATTCAATTAAGAGAATCATTGAAGTATATCGTGTTTAACATTGTGTCATCCGCGTTTTTTGTCATCGGCGTCGGTTACTTATATGCGGTGACGGGCACGCTGAATATGGCTGATCTAAGCGTGAAAATAAGTGAATCGGGCCAGACCGGGCTGATCACCGTCATCGGCGTCCTTCTTCTCGTCGTTTTCGGTTTAAAGGGCGGGATATTCCCGCTGTATTTCTGGATGCCGGGCTCTTATTACGCCCCGCCGGCTGCGATTTCGGCCCTGTTCGGGTCTCTTTTGACGAAAGTCGGCCTGTACGCCATTTTAAGAGTATTCACCCTGATCTTTATTCACGATACGGGCTTTACCCACCAATTGATGATGTGGCTTGCGATGCTGACGGTGTTATTCGGCGTAATCGGATCTATCGCCTTTTCGGATGTCATGAAAATCGTCATCTACAATATTATTACAGCCGTCGGCGTGATTTTGTTCGGCATTGCCATGAACACGCCGGCCTCCATTCAAGGAGCGGTTTATTACTTGATTCACGATATGCTGATTAAAGGAGCGCTGTTTATGCTCGCCGGCACGCTTATCGCATTGACAGGCACTGCCAGCCTGCATAAAATGGGCGGACTGATCACCCGTTATCCCGTTTTGGGATGGATGTTCTTTATCTCAGCCATATCTCTGGCCGGCATCCCGCCGTTCAGCGGATTTATGGGCAAGCTGAAGATCGCGGAAGGCGGGTTCGATAAGGGGGAAACTTTGTTTTCCGTATTGATTCTCTTATCAAGCCTGCTTGTGCTCTATTCCGTGCTGAAGGTTTTTACGACGGCTTTTTGGGGGGAAGAAAAAGAAATCCCGGGCGCCGGCAGACGGTCCGCAAAAGGACTTCTTTATCCGGCAGCCGCTTTTCTCCTTTTGTCGCTTCTGTTCGGGCTCGGAACCGAATGGGTTTCACCGTATGTCAATCAGACGGCTGAGAATCTGCTGAATCCGGAAAAATACATTGAAGCTGTTTTGAAGGAGTAGATGGCATGGCTTTTCAACTATTATTAAATGTTCTTCTCGCTGTTTGCTGGATGTTTCTCACAAACAGCCTCAGCGCGGCGGGTTTTATGACCGGATTTATCGCGGGCTTGGCGGCGCTGTTTTTTTTCCGGCGCTTCTTCTCGCGGCCGTTTTACATTTGGAAAATATGGTCAGTCATCAAACTGGCGCTGATCTTTATAAAGGAATTATATTTGGCCAATGTCAGCGTGCTGAAAACCGTTATATCGCCGAAACTGAACATCCGCCCGGGCATTTTCGCGTTTAAGACGGAATTGACGGAGGATTGGGAGATCACGCTGCTCTCGCTGTTAATCACTTTAACACCGGGTACGCTCGTAATGGATATCTCCGATGACCGGTCGATTCTCTATATACACGCCATGGACATTGAAGATGCGGAGAAAGCGATCCATGACATCCGCGTCTCTTTTGAGAAAGCCATTCAGGAGGTGAGCCGCTGATGTTTACGTTTATTCTGCAATTATCACTCGGCATTATGGCGGTTTCGACTCTTCTGTACGTCATTCGCGTCATAAAAGGGCCTACGATACCGGACCGGGTCGTCGCGCTTGATGGGATCGGCATTAATCTGATTGCCATGACCGCGCTTGTATCCATTCTCTTAAACACATCGGCCTTTTTGGACATCATTCTGCTGCTCGGCATTTTATCGTTTATCGGCACGATTGCCTTTGCTAAGTTTTTGGAGAAAGGAGAGATTATCGAAAATGATCGAAATCGTTAAATGGGCCGTCGCCGTTTGTATTCTGATGGGATCGCTGATCTGCCTGGTCGCGTCTTTCGGCACACTCAGGCTTCCTGATGTGTATACGCGCGCCCACGCCTCTTCAAAAGGCTCGACACTCGGCGTTAATTTGGTATTGCTCGGGGTGTTAGGCTACTTGTGGATGCTGACCGGAGAAATTTCTGTAAAAATACTGCTCGGCATCATTTTTATCCTGCTGACGGCGCCGGTCGGAGCGCACCTCATATGCAGGGCCGCGTACAATTCGGGAGCGGCGCTTGATAAAAGAAGCGTACAGGATGATTACAAAGGAATCAGAAACTTTGTGATCAAACGAAAAGAAGATTCATATTTATAAAAACAAACAGCCGGACGATTCAGGGTTCCGGCTGTTTGTTTATTTTGTTATAACAGCCAGTGTGCAGCGGGAAACACAGATCAGCCTTTCCCGTTCATCGAAAATGTTAATCTCGTACACAATGGTTGCCCTGC
The DNA here is from genome assembly GCF_036961585.1 of Bacillus sp. JHAA. Lineage (NCBI taxonomy): Bacteria > Bacillati > Bacillota > Bacilli > Caryophanales > Bacillaceae > Bacillus > Bacillus sp. JHAA. The sequence goes on from NZ_JBAMDE010000001.1 coordinate 66,361, forward strand.
CTGTGTGAACGGGTTTCGCAATCGCCGTGACCGTCCCGCCCTCTTTCACGGATTTTAAATGATTGGCATTAATCTCAAGCCCGACACACGCCTGGTTCGACCGGTCGATAAAATGCTGGGCCCCGACACTTGCAACAGTCTCCGCCAGCGCTGCTGACGCGCCTCCATGCAGATATCCGAAAGGCTGCACCGTCCTCTTATCCACCGGCATCACCGCCACGCATCTCTCCGGCGTGTTTTCAGTGATTTCAATACCGAGTGCGCCGAGCAATGTATTGTTCAGATTCATAGGTCATTCTCCCTTCAAGATTTATAGTACGTTATCTGACTTGGCGATCAGCACCGCTTCAGTTCGGGAGCCGACATTCAGCTTGTTAAAAATGGATGTCAGGCTGTATTCAATTGACCGCTTGCTTAAGTGAAGCGCATCTGCGATTTCCTGATTGGTCAAACCTTTTTCGACCTCTTGGAGAATATGTCGCTCTCTCGGGGTTAACCGATCCTGCTCACTTTGAGGGGAAGAAGACGTTTTTGTTTTTTGCTGGGTCATCAGCTGTTTGAAATAGGAGAAATCAACTAAAATCTGTCCGTTGAGCACGTGATATATGTATTGCATGATTTTCTCTTTAGATTCGGTTTTGCTGATGGCGCCATGCAGGCCCGCGCGGATGGATTCTTCAAAATAATCTTCAACCTCATAGCCTGTGTAGACAATGATTTTACAGAGAGGATTCTCTTTTAAGATTTTCTTGGAAAGCTCTATGCCGCTGATGTCATCACCCAGATTTAAATCCATTAATATGAGATCGTAAGCTGAAAAATCATGCCGGAGAACGAATTGTTCACTGGCATCAGGACTGAGGCAATCGACAGAAAGATTCGTGTCCGTTTCCAGAATCGTCTTGGTGCCCTCCATGACAGCCGGATGATCATCAATCACTAGTATCTTTTTCATGGTTTCCTCCCTTTTACTCACTCATTTCCATTTTATTAAAAAGACTTGGCTTCTGCCAAGTCGATTTGGTGATAAATTGGTTACAATTCCATTTCAATATCTACTTTAAAACCGTTTCCTTCACTTGTGTCGATTTTCATCCGTCCGTCAAGCGCACGGACGCGCTCCTTAATACCCGAAAGACCCATGCTCATCGACTGCCCGCCGCCTTCTTCCTGATTGCATCCGACACCGTCGTCTTCATAATGCAGAATCACTTTATTTTGAATGCTGATCAGCATAATCAGCACCTCATTCGCCTGTGAATGTTTCATGGCATTCGAAAGAAATTCCTGAATAATGCGGTACAAATTCAGCTGCGTATCCAAATCCAGCGCCGCCGTAAACCGGCCCGTATTCAGACGGATATGAAACGGCGCACGCTCCTGCTGCTGTGCGGCAAGCTTGGATACCGCCTTGACCAGGCCCAAATCATACAGCAGCTGAGGCCGAAGCTCATGGCACGTCTCCCGGGTCATCAAAATGACATCGGACATCTGCTCATTCATCTGATGAAGCTTGTCCTGCACCTCTAACTGGCAAGGCTCCTCTTTCTTAAAATCGGCCAGAAACAGCTCACACTGGCGCTTCAAAGAAATCAAGTCCTGCAGCACTGAATCATGCAGATCACGGGCCAAATCCGAACGCTGCTTTTCCTCTATCGTAAACATCAGCTTTTTTAGCCAGACCGGGTTTGAGCCTTGTTGTTTTAGATCTTGTAAATGGTTCATGAGTTCTTCGATCTGTATCACATTTTCCATAGAGACACTCGTATAGAAAGACAATGTCTTCAGCCATGAAATCTCATCTCGTGTCAGTCTCGGTGTATTAATAGTGGACAAACAAAGCAAAACATAAGAACTTCCCCCGCGTTCTCCTATCTTGATTAAAAAACCGCGGTTTAGCTCAATGATTTTTCCAATCTCTGAAGTAACTTTCTTAAATTCTTTTGAATACATTTCCCAGTCAGGCTCATTATCCTTTTTATCATGATATAAAATGTCACCCTCAGAGGTAACTTCAAAGACATAAGCTTTACTGACAAGTAGAACATCCAGAATCGTCTTTTTCAGTTCTTTAAACATTTGTTTTAAAGATGTTATGCTTCTGATAAGCTGAGTATATTTGAATATACTATCTTGATAATTAAATTTTTCAGAAAAACGTTTTAACCGAAATTTAAAATCTATTATTTCTTTAAAGTAAAATACAGCAAACATTACGATAAAGATGAAAACAGTCTGTCTAATAGGATTCATTTGAAGCGCATTTGTTCCCGCCCAGACCGATAAAACTCCGACAATAACTAGCGTTGGGATTACAGCCAGTAAAGTATAATACCTCATTCTTCCTAATATAAATTCTATATCAAATATTTTATTTGCAACAAACTGATATACTAATCCAAATGGGATAAGGACAAGCAATGAGGCTGATGCCAGTGCTGGAAATATATAATCACCAGTTAAAATATTAGGTGCGACGTAAAAAAGTAAAAATGGAGCAAAAGAAAGTGTATTTGTCAGAATTAAAACTTTCAAAATATAAGCATGCTCTGAATATTTATATTTATATAAGTGATAGAACACGAGAACAAAACCTGAAAGAGTAACGAGAAAAAACGAGATAAGATTAAGGTTTGTTATAATGTTTTCAAAAGGTAATTTCTTACGGAAAAATTCCAGGATAATATTAAAAATCGGAAATATATATAAGAAATTGATTAGACGATTTGCAAACTTCTTTCCTAATTCCTCAAAATATTGTTGTATGAACTGAAGATAAAATATAGGAGAAGCTATAAATGTGAACAAATTGACATACCTGTTAAATGAATGTCCTCTAAATGGTCCTCCTGCGCTTATATAAGCAATTGAAATATCTAACAAAAACAAAATTAAAATGTATCCCGCAAACGATTTTCTTGTTTGATTCACCTTTAGAATGTAAAATATACATACTATACTTAAAAAATAAAACACAAGTGGAAGAACGAATACAAAAAAGCTATAGGATTTGTCTAAATTAACAATATCAAAATCATCTAAATGAATTTGCTTTCCATTTCTGCTTACATCTAAACTTTTGATATGACTAAGATTATCTCCTTTTAAAAATTTAGCAGATGGTTTTTCTTTGTTGATTTTTAGAATGATGTCACCTTTTTCTAAACCTACGAATTTCCCGTAAGTAGTTTCTGACATCTCTATTACTTGGAATTGTTTGTTTTTATTTTCAATAACTTTTGTCCCGATTATAATCCCATTTATGTTTATATATGAAACATAGCAAACATAAACGAGGCTTAAGATAATGACTGAAATAGTGAATTGTTTAATAAAGTTTTTCACATATTACACCACCGAACATTCATCCTTTTTCCCATTGCTCTATTTTTCCATCGTTTTTCACAATTGAAGATTCTTCAAATGAATTGATTAATATTTGAGTAATACCTGAATCATAGCCTAATAAACTTGCTTCATTGACTTTTAATTTTTTTAACACTTCCGGATATTTCAATATATAATTGATCAAATCCTGCATTATACTTCAATCCCCCTATTAACTACATATTTTTTCAATTTATCTATTTTACTGGTTTCAAGATTTAGTTTCTCTATAGCATTTTCACATTTTTGCTTATACAATTGGTGTAAAACTGAAACATACTGAGTAACACCTGCATCAGTTAATGTCTGAATAAAATTGTTTTTATCAGATATAAACTTAAGGTGTGTTTCTCTATGAGAAAACATACGAACCAATTTTTCAGAAGGCTCGTTAAACAGCCTCTTAAGGTACAAGTTGATTAACGTGTGTTTATCTTTTAAAATATCACTGCGTTTAGAGCTGAAAAGAGCCAGATAATCACTATATATCTGTTCAAACATTCCTTTGTAATAGGAATACGTTTCAACAGTTTCATTATACTTTCCAGTTGCTAACATAGTACCTGCCACATTGGATAGAGCGAATAGACTCCCGCATTTTAATCTAATGACCTCTAAACTTTCATCTTCTTTCTCTGGCTTATTGATTATATCATCGTGTTGTCCTTGCATAGCGTCTTGTGTATATTTCAGTATGTAAGAAAGAATAAAAGGATTCATGTTAATTGAATTAATCCCCTGCAGCCCTGCTGTGTATAATGAAAAAGCTGCGCTTAAAGCTTCTGAACGGTCTATCTTCATCCAAAGAGCTTGTTTGTTATCTTCATCTTCAAGATCATCAATAATATCGGCGGAAAGCGTAAGAATTTCAATTCCCGCCGCAAGTTTCTCAGCAGTCTTAAAATCCCTTCCGCCAAAAACTTCATAATGCAATAAAGCAGATTCAGCAAAGGTTAAATATTTTCTGGATTCAACAAACCCAAGAAGAAGCTGTAGTAAATGTTGATTGAATATGTTTTGCTCTATTATACTCTTCATTTTATTCTTGATTTGGTTGGCATCTAAACACATTTGCTCAATAATTGTCTTCACCCTCCCATTCTATTTTACTAAATGCAGGTGATGAAAGACAGCAGGTTTTTCGTTTTTTAACAATCGTATAATACTTTATCCATGAAATGGATAAAAAATGCACAAAAAAAAGACTTGTTTCCAAGTCTTTTTAAGAAATTTTCATTGCATATGAGAATTTATCGAGCTGATCAATGCTTTTGTTAATGTTTCGTAATGAGTCGGTTGTTTCTCTGATATCATTTTCAAGTCGGAATAATAATTGCTTTACTTCTTCTAATTTGTTTTCCACCGTTTCCACACTCCTTTTTTTGAAAGATCAATGAATTGTGTATGGTGAACGAGTCCTAGGTATTTGATCTGTTACTAATAGTGTAAACGTTTTTGCGGGATTTTTCACCGAAAAGTATGTGTAAAAGTATCTGCGTGACACCGCAAACCGAGGTAATCCCATAGTCCCGAACAGAGCATTTAGCGAACAGGACTATATAACTACCAGAAAGGCAGACGTTTAGGATGAAGCAGACCAATCTGGCGGTTCTGCTGTTTTTTTAACGGTTTTCCGACAAACCGGCAAGGACTATAGTCCCTGCCGTCGCAATTTCAAAACAGAATGGGCGAACAGCGTCGCATAACCACCGACAAACACCGAAAAGACCGCAACCCCCGCATTGTGGTCTTTTGCATGTCATAACTCGTTATCACGCCGCCTATACTCATATATAACGAATGTTTTCTCAGGAAGGAGGCCGCCGTATGCATTATGTGTATCCATGCTTCCCTGTTTTCGCCGCGCCATACCGGCATCCTGCGCCCAGTGCCCCGGTTCACGCAGATATTTTGACAGCGTCCGCAAAAGAGGCTGCGGGCATGCTGGAGGATGCCCGCCTGCTCCTTACGCGGCTGTCGGCGTCAAAAGAGCTTGCGCGCCGTATCCTCACCGCAGCGCAATCATCTGACACCGCAGCGGTCAAGCGGCTCATTAAGCAGACCGGCATCAAAACTGACTTTGACGTGACGTATAATCCCGACGGCATCCGTGTCAGTCTGGTCAGAGAGCAAAGCCGGTTTATCATCGCCCTCAGGTGGTCGGCTTAAAGCGGCTCAATCCACGATCAGCTGCCGGCACCATTCGATCGCCTGTAAGTAACATTCATACGCTTCTTCTTTGTTCAGTTCTTTTCCCCACTCGTCACAGTCCCAGTTGTTGCATTCAATGGCTTTGACGAACGCGAGCATCTTATAATAATCGTTTTCATAACCGAGCAGCGCCTGTCCGACTTCATCGATTAAAGGCAGTTCTTTGATGATATCCTCCAGCTCCCTGTGGAGAAGCGTATCGATGAGCGAAAACATGCCGATCAGCATGTAAGAAGAGGGCTGGGGCCTTCCGGTTCTTTTCGCCAGCAGTTCGCACAGTTTGGCCCTGATTAAGGAAATCTTAATGATTTCTTTTTGGCTTGAGTGGCTTTTCGCCGTTAAATCTCTGAATGAAAGAATGTAAATCAAGCGCTTAATCTCATTCAGCCCAAGCATCATGATGGCCTGCTGGATGCTGTCTATCTTTTTTTTCAGCCTTGTTTGCGATCCGTTTAAAAAACGCAGAATCTGATACGATAAGCTGACGTCCCGCTCTATGTATTCCGTCACGCGCTGTATATTGGGCTGGTCATTGTTTAATTCGCTTAAAAGCTGGTAGTAAGAATGAAAATGAAACGTCAGATCATTTCCGCTGATGACACGCGGTTCACTGAAAAAATATCCTTGAAACAGGTGAAAGCCGTCTATGGCCGCCTGTTTATAATCTTTTCTCGTCTCCACTTTCTCCGCTAAATAAATCAGACTTTTACAGCTGTACGTCTGAATGATTTTTTTGCGCTCCAGACGCGAGGATTGCAAAAAATCGATTTTTAAAATATCAATATATTTCATCAGCTGTTCCACTAACTCTTCATTTTCCGGATTGATGGCGTAAAAATCATCAAGTGCTAATGTATATCCTAATTTCTTCAGCTGTCTGCATCTTGAGATGAGTGCCGGAGTGATCGGTATGTCCTCAAGAATTTCGATAATAAGCTGGTCAGGATCAAAGGAGGTAGGGAGATCTGAAAACATCAGGCTTTCTGTAAAATTCACAAAGCAGCGTTTCCCCTCAGTCAGCTTTTCGATTCCGATGTTGATAAAGCTGTTAATAATGAGATCCGTCGTAGCTTTATCTCCGTCAGCGGCCGAATAACGGTTCTCTTCGCTCTCCCGGTAAAGAAGTTCATAAGCAACAACCTGTTCGTTTCTGTTGAAGATAGGCTGTCTCGCAACAAACACCTTCATTCATTTACCCCCTTAGATGCGGCCTTCGAACATAAGTATATCAAATAACTTGACGAAATTTGTCTAAATGTGAAAAATATTATCACAACAAAAAGGCCTTTCCAGAGAAAGGAAAGGCCGCTTTGTCTTCTATTCAAGTTCCCGTTTCAGCTCGCTTTTGATTTCATGAATCCGCTGCATCTTGTTGCTCCAGCAGTCTTCGCTTAAATCGACCGGATATTCTTCCGGCTTGCTGATCCGTTTGTATTCCTCCCACAGAAGTTTGAGGTTATCCTGCACGTATTGCTGGATGTCGGTAATTTCGGGATTATCATAGCATAAAACGCCGTTTTCAAAAATCGGCTCATGCAGGTCTTTCGCATAGAAATCAGTGACGAATTTGCTGACGAACGTGTGGACGGGATGGAACATTTTTAAGCGTTTCTGATCATTTACCCGCTCGTCATAAAGCGCGATATAATCACCTTCCGAGTGGTGATTCAGCTTGTTGATAATCCGGTATACTCTCTTTCTTCCCGGCGTTGTCACTTTTTCAGGGTTTGACGAAATTTTAATGGTGTCGGTCAGTTTGCCGTCCTCTTCAATGGCGACAAGCTTGTAAACCGCGCCGAGAGCCGGCTGATCGTATGCGGTAATCAGCTTCGTGCCGATGCCCCACGTATCGATTTTCGCTCCTTGCGATTTCAGATTTAATATCGTGTGCTCATCAAGATCGCTTGAAGCAATGACCTTTGCGTCTGTGAAACCCGCTTCATCAAGCATTTCACGCGCTTTTTTTGACAGGTACGCCAAGTCCCCGCTATCCAGGCGGATGCCGATGAAGTTGATCCGGTCGCCGAATTCCTTTGCGACTTTAATCGCATTCGGCATGCCCGAACGGATCGTATCGTACGTATCTACGAGAAATACGCAGTCTTTGTGGGTCTCCGCATATTTCTTAAATGCCGTATATTCATCGCGGTACGCTTGTACGAGCGCATGAGCGTGCGTGCCGGATACCGGTATATTAAAACGCTTTCCGGCTCTTACATTACTCGTCGCGCTGAAGCCGCCGATCAAAGCCGCTCTCGCTCCCCACATAGCCGCATCCATTTCATGGGCGCGCCGCGTTCCGAATTCGAGGGCGTCTTCGTCACCGACAACGCCTTTAATGCGGGCTGCTTTCGTGGCGATTAATGTTTGGTAATTCACAATGTTAAGCAGAGCCGTCTCAATCAGCTGGGCTTCGATCAGGGGCGCTTCGACCCGCATAATCGGTTCGTTGTTAAAAACGAGCTCGCCTTCTTTCATGCTGTAAAGAGATCCGGTAAAAGAAAGATCCCGTAAATACTCAATGAAATCATCAGCATAGTGCAATTCCGTTTTTAAATAATTCAGATCGCTGTCGGTAAATTTGAAGTTCTCCAAGTATTCGATTGCTTTTTCTAAGCCCGCAAATACCGCATAGCCGTTTTCAAAGGGAAGCTTTCTGAAAAAAAGCTCAAAAATCGCTTTTTTCTCATGAATGCCGTCTCTCCAGTACGTTTCGGCCATATTAATTTGATAAAGATCTGTATGTAAAGACAAACTGTCGTCTTTAAAACCATGCTCCACCAAAATTGTTTTCCCCTTCCTTACTCTGCCACTTGCGCTCCGATGCTGTTCTTAAAATGGGACAGGGCCCATTCATGCCCTTCCGGATTAAAGCTGGCCACAGCGTTTTGATGAATGACGATCTGAAAGCCCTTGTTGTAGGCGTCAACCGCCGTGTGAAGAACGCAGATGTCCGTGCACAGGCCCGCAAGATGCAGCTCAGTGATCTGCCGTTCCCGCAGTTTCAGCTCTAAATCCGTTCCCGCAAAAGCAGAATATCTCGTTTTTTCCATATAATTTACGTTTTTTGCGTGTTTATGTTTCTCATAAAGAGGCGATAGCCTTCCGTACAGCTCTTTGCCCTCCGTGCCGTTGATATTATGCGGAGGAAACAGGCGTGTCTCGGGATGAAAATCATCGTCTGCATCATGCGAATCAACCGCAAAGACAACGTAATCACCGTTTTCTATAAATGCTTGCGTCAAACTGACAATCGTATCTTCAATCTGTCTCGCGGGTTCTCCGCAGGTTAATGCCCCGTTCTCTGCTGCAAAATCATTCGTATAATCAATGCATATAAATGCTTTTTTCATAGCCGGCCTCCCCGCCATTCATATGAAAACCATTATATCCTATCTCCACTTGTAAGTGAATTGGCATTGTAAAATGACAAACGGTGTTTTGCCCTTTTAAGATTTCAGGAGTGAGCGCTGAAAAATGTCATCCTGTACGTAAATGCCGTCAAGGTTCACGGCATAATCGGCGGCAAAAACCAGGCCGAGCGGCGTTTCGAATTGAAGATCCGATATGACGGAGCTTCGGACACCGGCAAGTGCGGCAAGCTTCATATATGGTGAATAAGCATGATACGGGAGCCTTCCGTTTATATAGAGCACCGCGTCTTTTCGGCTTTTCAGCGCCTGTTTCACTTCTTCATACGGCTGCTTTTGCAGCACCTGCCCCTTCGTCAGGGCAATGATGACTCTTTCACGCAGCGAGCCTAAAAATAAATGGCGTTCATCCGGTTTCGTCTGCAGAGGGCCGTACATCCCCTGCTGTAAATAAAGGTCAACCGTTTTGTCGCTCATCGGCCTGTCCCTCCTCAGCTTGTTTTACAATTATCGCCCCGGACGGGACGCGGTAAACCGCTTCGTTACATTTCAGCCACCCAATGGGAGATCTTGCCGGCGAGCTCTCCGGCGGGTTCTTCTTCAATCAGCTTGCTGAATGATTGTAAAAGCCGCTGCGCCAGCGCCTTTTTCTCTTCCTCATAGGAAATGATCGTGCTCCACTCAAGTTCCGGAACGGCTACAAGGGTATGCTGTTCTTTTTTATTTTCATGCAGATATACATCACCGATCATTCCGGACTGCACGGTAATATTCGCTTTTCTGATTTTCATAAAAAATTCCCCTTTTATAAAGACTGATTCTATTATACTACAAAAAAGCGACAGCCTCCTAAAAGGAGGCTGTCACGCGTTAAACCAATCAGGTTCGTCAAACACATCGATGTCTTCAAAGCGCGTTTTGCTGAATTTATTAGTAACTTTGACAAAATCTCCGGAATGAAACGCCCCTGCCCCCGCGCCTGAGTGGTCAACGGCTTTGGGAGAAATGGCAAACACGTCACCGAAGCTCGCCGCAGCGTCTCCGGCTAAACTCATAATATAAATCGGTCCCACAATTGCAGGCATACCCACACCTCCGCTTTTCTTTACAGCATTTTATGCGCTGCATCGGGAGTTGTGCCCGTTTTTATTTCGGCTTGCGGCTGTCTTCGAGCTTTGACCGCTGACGAAGTTTGATAAGCCGGACGATATTTAAGACGAAAGCTTTTAAAACCGCGTAAACCGGCACGGCCAGAATCATTGCGAGAATGCCGCCGAAACTGCCCGCTCCGATAAGCAGAAGAATAATGGTGAGCGGGTGGGTATTGAGCCGTTTCCCGATGACAAGCGGAGAAAGCAGATTCCCGTCAAGCTGCTGGACGACAACGACAACAATAACGGCAAACAGCGCCTTAGCCGGCGAATCCATAAACGCGATAATCACCGCGGGCGCCGCCCCGAGAAACGGCCCCAGGTACGGAATGATATTGGTGACGGCGATCACCATCCCGAGAATTAACGCATACTGCAGGCCGATGATCCAATATCCGATAAAGCATGCCGTTCCGACAAAGAGACAAATCAGCAGCTGTCCTTGGAAATAGGCGGCCAATGTGACATATAAGTCATTAAATATTTTGCGACCTTCCGCCCGGTAGGAAGTAGGCAGGATTTTAACCGCCAAGAGCGGAAACCGCCGGCCGTCCTTCAGCATATAAAACAAAATGAACGGAACGGTGATCACGACAAGCGTGATATTCGTAACGACGCCGAACACGGCCGACAGGCTTGCCGTAATATTTTGCGGAAGGCTTTGTAAAAATCCCGTCAGAGACTGCTGGATTTTTTCTATCGACACATAATCCTGCGTCATCATCCACGTAAACCATTTGGAATGGGATAATTGCGCCGTCAAGACTTGAATCTGATGAATGTAATCAGGGAAATTGTTAATCAGCCCCGTGACCTGGGAAGCCACAATCGGTCCGATGGCGGTGAACATAAAGGCAATCAGGCCGATGAAAACGAGATAAATGAGCAGGATCGCCAATGTCCGGGGGATTTTTTTCTCAAGCAGGCGCACGATCGGATTAAAAATGAAAAACAAAATGCCCGAGATCAAAATCGGAAAAAACAGAGTGGTGATAAAACCGAAAAACGGCTGAAAAATAAACGAGACTTTCGTTGATACGTAAATAATGAGCAAAACGAGCAAAATTTGCAGCGTCCAAAAATGGACCTTTGATTTCAACAAGCGGTTTCCTCCTATTGTCATGTGAACTTGTACTGTGATTGTACCAAAAAAAGCCGCCGTGCATCTATGTATCTCAAAAAAGAAGACGCACCGGGGTTCTATAGGGCCGCCTCCGGTTTGCGCCTTATTCGGGCTGTTACACGCGTTCGGTATAATCAGGCATGACGGAAACCACATGGCGGTTTCTGATATAAAATACACGGTCATGCGTTTCTTCAATGGCGATGTGATCCGGAGTGGCATCAATCAGCCGTCCTCTGACAATGCGTCTGACGGTTTGAATGATAAACCTTGAGCCGATAAGCTTATGGATGGTCTGATAAACGTAAGGATCCACTAACGAGACGATTTGCGGGCTTCCTTGATGGGCCATTTTCGCTGATCCCCTTTACTATGTTTTCCTTCAGCATATGCAGCGGACAAAGGCTTTGACACAGTACGTCTATCGGAGCGGAAAAGGTGTTAGTGAGCATGCGGAGTTATGTAAGCGGAAAAGGCCGCATGAGTGGCCTAGACTGAGCTTCTTATGGGATATTGGGCTTGGTCAATTAACTGATCAAGCTTTTGGATTTGTTTGAGCGCGGCCGTGTGATCCATTTGGCGGTAATGGTGATGTCCGCCGGGTTCTTCATCGAGTTCATCCGCTTGTTTCACGATTTGCTGGAGCGTATTCTTGTCCAGTTCGCCTTCAGGCAGATAGGAATCGGTGTGAAGCAGAATCGCCAGCGCAATGTCCTTCGCCGCTTTCGGTTCTTCACCGAGCCGGATGAGCAGCTTATGCGCCCGTTCCGCGCCTTTAATGGCATGGATATCGTTTCTTCTGTACTTTTCATAATCCCATTTGCCGTCTGTGTACCATTCATAATGGCCGACGTCATGCAGTAAAGCCGCTTTCGCCGCAAGATCCGGGCTGACACCTGCTTTTACGGCAAGACGGTATGCATGAAACGCGCAGGCGATCGCATGGGCGACACCGGAACGCTGTAAATACTTTTGTGCGATTGGATGGGTGAAGACATCCATTAACGTTACATTTCTCATGGAAACCCCTCCTTAATATATTTTTAGAATCCTAACATAAATCGAGAAGAAACTCAATTCATCTGATACATTTCTTATACCCCTTATATGTTGTTTCATTCATCATATGCGGCCGGACCCCGAAGTGATTGTACAAACAAAAAAGAGCAGCGTGAACGCTGCTCTACAAAAATTCTTTAATCTCGTATATCCGTCCGTTTTCCGGCTCGCCCGCGATCAGTGAGTGAATGACGCCGGCGATGTATTCAGGACTTCTGAGGTTTTTCGTTTCTTTCAGATTGCGGAACCGTTCGATGTCATGGAAATCTTCTTTTGACGAAGAACGGATGACAGCCTGCATGTCTGTATCCATCACTCCCGGCGAGAATGAGATCATGCGGACCGGCAGCTCTTCATCTTCCTGTTCAAACCCGAATGTTCTCGTAAACATATCAAGCCCCGCTTTTGAGCTGCAATACGCGCTCCAGCCTTTATAAGGATTTTTCGCCGCGCCAGATGTGATATTGACAATTGTTTTGCTGCCGCTGAACGCTTCGAAACGCTTTGTGAACATTTGGCTGAGCAAAACGGGCGCCGTCAGATTAAGGGTGTAGTGACGGTTCAATTCTTCGGCGGAAGCCTCTTTCGCCCGCTTGATCGGTTCCACCATGCCGGCATTGTTGATCAGTGTGACAGCGGAATACCGCTTCTTCTCAGCTTGATCAAGAATCGCCTTCATCTGCCGCTCTGTATCTGCCAGATCGGTTAAATCAACACTGTATTCTGTCAGCCCCTCACGCTTTTCCCCGCTTATCGTTCTTGAAAGCGCGGCGACTTCGGCTCCTTCTTGAAGCGCCTGTTCCGTAAGCGCCCGGCCCAAGCCTTTTGACGCGCCTGTTATAAGAAAAAACTGCATGAAACTCCTCCTTTTTTTCTTATTTTACGGGCTGTCTTCCCGCAAACACAAGCGATTCGTTTACCGCTTTGCCTTTTCCTGCGCCGTGACTTTCGGGATCAGATAGATCATCGCCGCAATCCCGAGGAGGATCAAGACGGCATAAATGACAGGCAGCAGATAAGAAGTCTTTTTCTCTTCCGTCTCCATATCTGCCGAGGTATGCCGCACCGCAGGCTCGGCAAATGTGATACCCAGTTTTTTCGATTGCGCTTTGATCGTATTCGGCTCCGTGTCTGACGATGTAAACAACTTTGATATCAGTTTGTCATCCGGGTTTTCGGCCGGCTGATCAAAGGTAATATCCTTCTGTTCTTTCGGAAGCGCCGTTTTTTCCTCAGAGTAGGCATCGTCGTGCAGGTAATCCGTACGAATTTCAATGTCTTTCTTTTCATATTCATTCGGCTTGACATCAGTATTTTCCTCATTCGCGGCTGCGGCTTGGGGAAGGAGGAGGAAAAAGGAGAGAGCAAACAGCAGCAATCCTTTTTCCATGAACGTGTTACGCCTCATAAGACTGATCACTTTCCTCCGTTTTTTCCGCAAACAGCCGAATGACGAGCGGAAGCGCCGCCGCAATCAGCGTAATGATCGCAAGAACCGTTACCCCCATCGCAAACAGATGGCCCGTTCCGTATTGAATATCGATATAGACTTTCGAAACCGGACTGTCAAAGGTGAAGTTCGGCATAATCAGGTCGATCAAAGGCGCCACATAAAAGAGAATGAGCGCTGATGATGCGATCCATCCGGTAATCGAGCCGAAGACAAAGGCTGCCCGGATAAAAGCTGAACTCGCCGCAAGCAAGAGAATCGTAAAGACTGACCATTTAATCGTCTGATCGTCCGGAAGCGAGTAGATATTCAGACCGAACAGACTGATCATCAATCCGACCATAATGTTTAAAATCCCAAAGAGCGCGCCTTTGACAAGAAGCGGCGCCTGCTGATAATACGAGCTGAAATAGCCGATCAGAAGACTGCTGATCAGGACGATCACCAAAATGACGACCGGCGGAACATTCTGAACCCGGTCTTCCGGCACCTCTCCGCTGATTTTAAGCGGGTTGGCGAGATAATCGTAAACGTAGCCGTTTTCCTGTCCGTCAACGAGCGCGTTCCCTAAAATGCCGTACACGTCATTTCTGATCAATTTCGTGGAATCGACGTTTTTGCCCCAGTTGCTGTTCAGGGTGTCCGCTTTATGCTGGACGTCATTTACGCTTTGCTGCATATTGTTGGTATAGCTGATGATGCCGGACTGGCGTTCTGACAGATGGCCCATCGTGTCAGACATTTGCAGGACTTCGCGGCCGACGGTATCCTGAGCGCCGAGCGCCATCGTTCCGGTTAATCCGTCTCCGCTGAACGCGGCCGCTTCCTGCACAGCGCCTTCAGCCAGCTGATCGGATGCTTTCGCCGCGCTGTCTGAAATGCTGGCGAGCTCATCGAGCACTCCGGCTTGTTCATCTCTGATATAGGTACTGTAGTTATCCGAGAATTCGGTCATGCCTTTAATGAAATTGCTGATGTCTTCATCTGTCTGCATTTTGTTGTTTTTTAGATTTTCCCAGCTTGCTGTTTCTTCCGGTTTGATGGCGAGAACGGTTTGGACTTCGCCTTGCTGGGCTTTCAGCACCCTGTTTTTCACATCAGGCAGCGGGCCCGCGTCAAGAGAGTGATAGAGTGTCGCCTCATACAGGGATAAATCATTATAGTAACTCATTAAATCGGATATCTTTTTTGTATTAATGTCAGCGGCAAATATCTGTTCAAGAGCAGATTTGCGGCCGCCATCCAATGACGGGTAGTTCAGAATGTTCTGTTCTGTTCTTACAATCATTCTGTAAACGGTATTGAAGTCTTGTTCTCTCTTTTCTTCTGATTCTTCCAGCTTTTTCTTTAATTTTTCTGCGCGTTTTTTGACGTCATCAATCTGGTCTTTAAGGCCTTGGATTTCTTCATCAAGAGCATCGAGACGTTTTTTCAGTTCTTCATTATGAGTCTGCTGTTTCTCTTCCAGCTCTTTTTCAATTTGCTGAATCCGCTCTGCGGCTTGGTTCAGCCTTTCTTTCGCCTCAGATATGTCCGTGCCGCCGTCCCCTTCAGAATCGTTTGGATCGTCCGCCGGCTCATCAGCAGGCGGAGTGACGTTTTTAGCGGCTGTCGCGGTCTGGACAGTTTTTGGCTCCTGATCACCTGTGTTATCGGAAGCAGGCTGCTCTTCTTTTGTGCCGTCTTCCGTTTTTCCGTCTTCTCCGTGATTCGTTCCGTTATTCGGATCGGTATCGCCGGAGTTTTCACCGTCATCGCCTTGGCCCGGTTTTTCAGGGGCCGGATTTTCTTTTTCCGGTTCTTTTAATCCGTCAGAAATGTGATTGATTTCAGCGGAGATGCGTTTTAACTCGTCACGCTGATCGTCAAGGTCAATTTTCAGATCGCCGGGTTTTTCTTCTTCCGGTTTTTCTTCTTCTTTCGGTTCATCCGAGCCGTCATCACCCGGGTCCTTTTCCGGAACGGTTAATGCCGGCCGATCCCTTTTCATAAGGGTTTGGATACTGTTCAGTGTTTCAAATCTTGCTTGAGCTTTATATTGCGTCAAATAATTGTCCAGTAAATTGGATTGAATATTCGCCATCCCGTGTTCCTGATCAGGAACCTGCGCTTCTCTCACCTGTTGGGCGGCAAAAAGAGCCGATCCCGTCTGGTCAAGCTGTGTCTGCGCCCGGTTTATGCCTGAAGACAGCCCGCTCATCATCGTGCTGAACTGGTTGGCGGCCTGCTGTGCTTTAATGGCATTCAGTCCGGTTGTGATTTGCTTTTGATTTTGTTCCTGCGCGGCCATCAGCAGTTTTTTCTGATTTTCTTGATATTGTTTATAGCGCTCGACCGTATCGGCAAAGTCTTTGAGCGTGGTTTTGGCTTCATCTGCCGAGGTCAATTTTTCTTTTGCATCGCCCTGCGCTTCATTCATTGATTTTTTCAGTTCGTCAATCAGGTCTTTTTGCCGCTTGATTTCACCTGCCAAGTCATTGGAGCTCGGCTTGTAAAAGTTGTACATGACGTTTTGAAACTCTGATTCTTTATTGACGATCTTGTCAAAATCGCCTCGGACATTGTTCACTTTTTGTGAGACGAAATTCCAATATAATGCCGACATTTTTTTATTCATTGATTTTTGGGCGTCTTCTAGCTCACGCTGCACCTTTTCTTTGTTGACGGCGTTCAGGTTGCTTTGAATATTGAATGTCAGCGTGGCTTTTTGCGGACGCTCCTTGTCATAGCTTAAGATGTCTTTTGAAAAATCGGATGGAATGTAAACGACGGCGTCATACTTCTTAGCCGCCAGACCGTTTTCAGCCGCGCTCCTGTTGACAACCGTCCATGAATAATCCGGACGGCCGCCGAGAGCGGCCGCTACTTCTTTACCGAAATGGACGGATTCCTTTTCCTCATTTTCATCTGTTTGTAAGCCCATGTCTTCATTCACGACTGCGATTTGGCGGGTGGCGTTAATTTTTTGTTTTCCCGGGTCATCGCCGATAAACCGGAAAAACAGCACCGGCAGCAGCAGAATGATGACGACCGCGGCTATTAATTTGATCAGGCTTTTTCGTTGTTCAGTCATCTGACGGCCTCCCTTTCCGCTGAACATAAAGGTATTTGGATTTTTTGCTCCTTCCCGTTTTCAACCAAATAGCCGAAGCCCGGCTGAATGTCCGGTTCCTGCCTTTGGTAAGGCAGCGGAATGACATTTTGTTCGGATTTTTTCACAAGCAGCATCGCGTGGCGGATCTGTTTCATTTCCGTCGTTAAGGAATCATAGCCTTTTGAGAATTCGCTGTGATTGCCCGCCGGGATAAAACTGAAGCCCACATGCGCGTAAGATTTCATAAACAACGCCAGTTTGTCCTGAATGGCGGTGTCGATCGTCTGCTGGAATCTTGTAATGCCGTCGGCCATTAACACGACCGGAGAGAAACTGAGTTTGTGCACATCGCCATTTTTGACGGCCTGCGCATACTGAGCTTCGCGCTCCGTGAAAATAGCTTCTGCCGTTTCGATCCACTGCCGGACGTCTTCTTTTGTATCCAGATAGCTGACCTTTGTTTCCTGCGCATACTGCGACAGTCCGCGGTCAATCGAGTCAAACAGCCCGACCCGTTCCGTACCTTCACGCAGCAGGTGATTCAGCATCATTTTCAGGATGTTTGTTTTTCCACGCTGTGTCTGGCCTAAGATAAGGCAATGCTTATTTTTGCCCAGATCAAAGTACACAGGGCTGACCTTTTCCTCATGAAGCCCGACAGGAATGCGGAACGGTTCTTGATCCGGGCCGAGACGGAGTGAAAATTCGCCGGCCGTCAGCCTATCCGGAAGCATCGGAATCGGGTCTGGGCCGGCTGTTCCGGCGTGGCGCTCAGCTAATGCTTTGACATCCGCTTTCAGCGCCTGGAACATCTCGAGGTCATTTTCCGCTTCAGCCGGAAGAAACATTTGCGCGAAATACAGTTCTTCTTTTTGGATCATCACGCGGCCCGGGATCGGTTCGAGACTGAACGGCGGACGCCCGTAAATGGAGTATCCTTCTGACTGATCCATTAAATAATGGACGACTTTCGTTTTTATGTTGTTTAACAGCGACTGGCGGACGGCGTTTACCCTCGTTGCGGTCAGCAGGAAGTAAATGCCTAAGCTTTGCCCGTCGCGTGAAATCTGGATAAATTCCGTTTCTAATTCATGCATTTCATCTTTTACGATGTCGAAATTGTCAATTGTGATAAATATAAACGGCAGCTCTTCTTCACTGAGCGAATTGTACATTTTGATATGGCTGACTTCTTTTTCTCTGAACAGCCGTTTCCGCCGCTCGATTTCTTCCTTGATGCGGATCATGAATTTTTCGATCTTTCTCATTTGATCCATTAAGAAATAGTCTGCGGTGTGCGGAAGCTTTGCCAATGGCAGAAGCGTGCCGTTTCCGAAATCAAAGATGTACATATGAAGCTCTTCCGGCGTGTATCCTTCCGCGAAGTTCATCAGGAAGGTGATGGCAGCCACTGACTTGCCGTAGCCGGATGAGCCGAAAATGCCAATGTTGCCGTCATCCATCATCGTATAAGCGAGAGGCGCCTGTCTTTGCTGATCAGGCTCATCAACGCAGGCGATGAAGAAGCGGTCTTTTTCCTGCGCAGGGTAAAGCGTGCGCGGGATACGTTCGGCAAGCGGCGGAAGCCACGGGCTCGGCAGCTTTTCAATGCCCATTTCATTTTGAATCCGCTCGATTTCTTCGACTACGGCTTCTATTTCTGCCGGGGCGTCTTTTTTCGCCGCATCATCCGCGTCCACCTCAGACAGCGGAATTAAGCCTGTGTCGGTAACGATGGCAATGTCATCCTCGGTGCCGTATACATCTTCCATGTAAGGGGCGCCGCTCCAAGCAGACTGGAACTGCTCATACACTTCGTTATTTCCGACTTGCAAGTAGCCGCGTCCGGTGACCGTAATATTCGCCGCATCACTGTTTTTCAGGATTTCTTTACTGTCACTTGCATCCTGCACTTTCAGCGCGACCTTAAAGCGTGAGTTGCTCCATATTTGGTCGTCAATGATGCCGCCCGGCTTTTGCGTGGCGAGAATTAAATGCACACCAAGGCTCCGTCCGATGCGGGCCGCGCTGACAAGCTCCCTGATAAAGTCAGGCTCTTCGCTTTTCAGCTCGGCGAATTCATCTGAAATCAAAAACAGGTGCGGCATCGGAATCTCCGTTTCTCCCTGTTTATACAGCTTTGTATAGTCATTGATGTGATTGACGCGATATTGATCAAACAGACGCTGCCGTTTTTTCAGCTCGCTCTTAATGGATGCAAGCGCCCTGATACTGAAGTTTCTGCTTCCTTCAATATTCGTGATGGTCCCGAGAAGGTGCGGCATCTTGCGGAACGGCTGGGCCATTCCTCCGCCCTTATAGTCAATCAGCAAAAACGCCGCTTCATGCGGGTGGAAATGAACGGCCAATGACAGGATGTACGTTTGCAGAAATTCACTTTTCCCGGAGCCGGTCGTTCCCGCCAGCAATCCGTGCGGCCCGTGCGCTTTTTCATGCAGGTTTAAATAGACGATGTCGTCTTTTCCTTTATAGCCGATCGGAACAGCCAGCGATTTTGCAGACTCACTTGTCTCCCACTTCTGCCTGATGCCGATTTCTTTTACTTCCTTCGCATGAAACAGCTCCAGAAATGAGACCGTTTCAGGAATGGAATTCGTCATTCCGACCTGATGGTGCAATGTCCGAAGCGTCCGGGAAAACCGCTCGTTGTTTGTCCGTTCATGCCTGTCCAGCTTAAACGGGATCTGCACCGCTTTTTTCTGCTGAATGAGAATGTCTCCCTCATCTTCATTAATGTAGCGGACGAGGGTGTGAATGTTTTCCGCCAGGCTTTCCTTCGTTTCCGCGGCGATGATTGCCGAGATGCCGAGATGCTCATGCCGGCCTTCGATGTATTCTAAAATGACGTGCTCTGCGATCAGCTGCTGATTTGTGATGACAAAGACAAAATGCGGCTGGAAGATCTTTTTTTCTTTATCTTCTTCCAAATCCCGCTCCCGCAGCAGCTCGTAAATGGACGATAACAATTGATCGCGGGTCTGTTCATTGTAAATAAATCCTTTCGCGTACATATGAGGCAGCTGAAATTGCGGCAGCCACTTCATCCATTCCCATTCCTTATATTCGTCCTCATGAAAGATAAAGACAAATCGCAGGTCATGGTAGCTGTTGAAGAACGCGAGCTGGCCGATCAGCTGATGAATTTCATTTTTGACGATCTGGGGTTTCCCGACAAGCCCCATCGGCCCTTCTTGTAAATCAACGGTCACGGGCGCATGGCGGATATCTTTATACACACGCTGCATGTGCTGCGACTGCTCCATCAAGTCATCCACATCACGGTTCGCAAGGTCTCCGCCGCTCATTGAAATCTCGTAGCTTGCCGGGACCGTGCCCGTTCCGAGCCGGAGCATCAGAAAATCCCTGCTTTCCAGCGATTTCTCCCAAATGCGGCCGCTGATTTCAGAAGTTAAATATTTCATTTTTTCAAACGGGGGAAAATGATGCGTCAGCACTTGCAGCTGTTTTTCCGACAGCGTCTGAAGCTCTTTCCGTTTGCTTTCCAAATACTGCTTGTACACACGCTCCCGCTTCTCCTCCCGTTTTTTCCGCTGGTTTTTTTCACGGAAATACTGCACGGTGGAGGTAATGAGAGTCATCATAAACATCGCCAAAGAGACAAGGATGAATATGCCCCTCGGCTGTATAATGGCGACAACCCCCATTACAATCAGCATGACCACAGGAGGCAGAATGACGAGCCACAGCCCCCGGTTATTCTGTTCGCTTTCCTGCGAGGGAAAGCTGAATGAAACGCGGTCTTCTGGAAGATCGTAGACCATGCGCGGCGTTCTTCGATATTGCGGGTATTTCTTTTTCATTTCGGTGCTTGGTTTTACCGTTTTGGTTAAACCGGTTTGAAGCTTTTCGTGATGAACGATTTCTAAAAGGTCGTCCTCCGTCAGCCTCACACGCAGAAAATTCCACAGCAGCTCATCTCCCGTCCGGAGCCTTTCGGGAGCTTCTGCAAGTATTCCGTTCACATAAACGTCCTGGCCATCAGGGACGACAGACCAGCATCCTCCCGACTTTCGCAGATAAAAAGCCCCTGTTTGAGCGGAGGACGGCTCTTTGTATATATCCGCTTCCTCTGTTTCTGATGAGAAAACGATCTCATCCTTCCCGCCGATAAAATAAACGGAGGATTCTTCTTTGTCAGGGGTGAGCAGAAGCCGCATCGTCTCTTCTTCAATCCGGCAGGGCATTTCATTTCCTATTGTCAATTCGCCGGCATAGTTATTTCCCAGGAAAACTTCATAACGATCTGTTTCTTTTCGATAAAGGGTTGCGGCGTTTTGCCGTAACGGAAGTGTGCCGACCGTGATTGTATCTTTCATATCCGGACCGATCGTAATCGGCTGAGACGGCGGGAGTTCAGACAGCTGAATCTTTTGTACGTGCTCTCGGTAAAAGACCCATAACAGACTCATATGGCGAACCTCCTGACAGCCTGATCGTTACCTGCGGCCATTTGATGTGTGCTGTTATTTTTTTTCATCTTTTTTCTCATCTTTCTTGTCGTTCTCTTTGTTATCTTTTGCTTTGTCTTGTTTGCTTTCATCCTGTCCGGCGGAAGCTTCGGCGGTGTCACCGTTTTCCTCCGCTTCTTTATGCTGCTCCTCCGCCTCTTTTTTCGCCTTCGCAAGCTCGCTTTCCACGGCGTCCAGTTCTTTCTGCTTTTCGTCGTCTTTCATACTGTCATCCGCTAATAATTGCTGTTTATATTTTGTAAGTCCGAGCCAGATGTACGGGTTGTACTCAAGATTGCGGCCGATTTTGATGGCTTCTTCATTTTCCCCTCTGCCGATATCAATCCAATAAAGGAAATGCTTCGGGTCTGATTGCAGCGTGACCAGATTCCCGATGTTTTTCCGCTGTTCTTCTCTCAGATTTTCAACTGCCACATAAGAGGAAGCAAGCTCATACTGCACAGATTCCGGGAGGCTTTCCGCATCGTATTTGGCGAGTGTGTCAATGACTTTGCTGTACTGCTGATTTAAAAAATAGCGGTTGCTTTCCGTAATTGCCTCTTGCTTTGGCTGGGCGAAAAACAGAACGTATAAGGAGTAAAGAAGTGTCGGCACAAGGAGGACGGCAAGCGCCAGACCGGCGTATCTTTGGATTTTCCATTTCTTTTTCGGCAGTTTTATGTATGTCTTGTCCCTTTCTTCGAGGGAATCAATTGCGGCTTGAATGGTTTCTTCCAGTTCTTCAATCGTCTCCGCCTCTAGCACGCTTTTTACCTCAGGAGAGAAGTGAAGCGTCTCCTTGTACTTCAAATATTCATCGAAGGTGTACGCCCCGTCAGCTGCAAGCGCCGCACAGGCTTTGAGCTCTTTTAACACCCTTTCTCTATCTTCCTCATAAGGCGGAAGGCTTTCCTTTACGCCGTAATGAAGAAAGTAAGGCGTCAGCGCTTTATCAAACACGATATTTTCAGGGGCGGCAATCAGATTGAGACGTTTCAGCTTATGCTGTTTCACGGCTTGGACGAGACGGTAGGCAAATTGCCACCTGCTTTTTTTATCTTTTCCTTTTATATAGCGGAAAGCCTGATAAGAAGAAGGAGGTTTGATTGTGATGGTTACTTCGTCTTCTGAAACTGAGACCTCTTTTTGAAAAAAAGGATCAGCATCTTTAATCACGTTTGCTTCCAGCCCGTCAAGAAGCTTGATTTTTTCCCGCTGGAAGGTGAACGTGAAGCCTGATTCGGTTTCTTCCCGGACGGCGTCTAATTCTGTTTCTAAATAAGATCTGTTATGACCTGTCATTCCACCATGTCCTTTCATAAAATTTCAAGGCGGTCTCCGTTCGTAATGCCGCAGTCAGATAGCTTTTGTTCTCCGGAAAAAACCGCTTCTTTATTGACCACTCTGATCCAATAGCCTTCACGCGGCGGAACGGATACATGCTGAGCCTGCCGGGCAATATCAATGACTTTTTTCACAGAATGGTAATCTGACAATCTGAGATCGAAGACGCTGCCGTTATAATGTGTTAAATCTATTGTAATATCGATATACATATTCATATCACCCTTACATAGAAAGAGCGCCGTCTTCTTGATTGAATCAGGCGCTCCGTTTCTTCATTCATCTTATTATCCGCGAATTTGGTTAGCGATATCTTGGTCAGTAGACTCAAGCGTATTTGCCGTTTGATCGAGCTGATGATTCACATCTTGAAGCAATTCAGACATTTTAATAAATGAAGGTTTCAGCTGCTCATATTGATCTGCAAATGCTTCACTTGAAGCACCTTCCCACATGCCTTTCAAATCAGAAATCATGCGGTTCAGGCGGTCAACCTGATTCATGACTTCCTGACTTTCAACGCCATATTGCTTAGCCATCGCTCTTAGCTCTTCGGGTGTGACACGAATTAATCCAGACATATTCCTTATACCCTCCTGTGTCATCAGCCTAAATATGGGCTAATTCACTTATTTTTTTAACGTCATTATTATAAAAACAACCATTCGGCACAGTCAAACAAATCTGTTTTAATTTTACAAAATGAGTCTTATGATATATTGGATTTTTCGTCACATTTACACATTTTGTAAATGTAGTAGTATGATTTTCTTATTATTTTCGTTTCCACCGAATGATCTTATTGTCCTAGTCTATTTCCCTGCAAAGATGCCTTTCAGTCTGAAAAGCAAGATGGTAAGATCAAGATATGAAGCTATGAAAAAGTAGGGATACAGATGACCAATCCAAAGGATCCATTTAAGTACAGTTTCGACAGGCTTGAAGATGTTGCCGACCATATCAGTGAAGTTCTTCAATGCCCCATTACAATAGAAGACGTTAATCATAAACTGCTTGCATACAGCACGCACAGCGATTGTACAGATCCGGCCCGGACGTCGACGATTATCGGGCGGAGGGTGCCGGAAAAAGTCATCAACAAACTCTGGAAAGACGGAACCATTCCGGCCCTTTTAAAAACGGACCAGCCGATCAAAGTGAAAGAAATCGACGAGGTGGGCCTGAGCAACCGCGTGGCGATTTCCATCTGGAAAAACAATCAGGTTCTCGGATTTATTTGGGCGCTTGAAATCAAAAAAAAGCTTAATGATGAGGATCTGAAGACACTTCAGCTGGCAGCCAAAGCGGTGCGGAACAAGCTTTTGCACCTGCAGATCCGCAAAACGAAAATCGAAGAGCGGGGCCAGGAGTTTTTTTGGAAAATGCTGACCGGCCATATTTATCAGGAAGCCGAAATGGCCGAAGGGTTTCATAAGCTCGGGATGGCGCTGCCGTCCGTGTTCAGCGTCATGATCATCCGTTTACATGATGAGCTGACTGAAAAGACGGAACAGCAGCTGCAATATTTGCAGGAAACGACACAGCAGATTCATGTCATGCTGGCGACTGTCGATTCAAATGAATTAATCTTATTAGCCGCGCCGAAAACCGATCAGCCTTTTAAAGATGTAAAGCACTTCGCCCTTCATATTCAAAAACAGCTGAAGGAACGATATAAAATTGAGGATGCGTCGATTGCGGTCGGCGGTATTTACGAATCGATTTCTTATGTTTACCGCTCCTATCAGGAAGCGCTTTCCGTGTTAAAAGCGAAAGAGCGGTTTGTGAGAGAAACCAAACACCTTTTCAGCTTTTCGGAACTCGGCATTTATCAGTACCTGGATGTGTTGGATGAAAAACGCAAGCACAGCGGCTATATGAACTATTCCCTCTCAAAGCTTGAGCAGTATGACAGGGAGCACCAAGCCGATATGGTAAAAACGCTCGAACATTTTATTGATGCCGACAGCAACGTCAACACCGCCGCTAAAGCGCTTAACATCCATGTCAATACATTGAATTACAGGCTGAAAAGAATCAGCCAGATCGCAGAAATCGACTTAAAAAATGTGAATGAAAAGTTTACGATTTACCTTGATATCAAACTTCGCAGCATGGGTTCGTGAAAT
This sequence comes from Bacillus sp. JHAA, assembly GCF_036961585.1. Classification (NCBI taxonomy): domain Bacteria; kingdom Bacillati; phylum Bacillota; class Bacilli; order Caryophanales; family Bacillaceae; genus Bacillus; species Bacillus sp. JHAA. Next base: position 91,170 of record NZ_JBAMDE010000001.1, read on the forward strand.
TTCACAAATCCGTGTTTTTTTATTTTCTGTTTCAAACAAAGAATTTTCGCAAAAATCGCGCTACACTTGAAACATCACACAAACATTGGGGGAAACAGACATGATTATCGGGGTTCCAAAGGAAATCAAAAACAATGAAAATCGAGTGGCTTTAACACCTGGAGGCGTTTCACAGCTTATCGGAAACGGCCATCGGGTTCTTGTGGAATCCGGAGCGGGACTCGGAAGCGGCTTTACAAATGAAGATTACGTATCAGCAGGGGCGGAAATTCTGGAGGACAGAAAGCAAGTATGGGATGCGGAAATGGTCATGAAGGTAAAAGAACCGCTGGCTGAAGAGTATGCGTATTTCCGTCAAGGTCTGGTCTTATTCACTTACCTTCATTTAGCTGCAGAGCCGGAATTAGCTAAAGCGCTTACAGAAAAAGGCGTGACAGCTATCGCGTACGAAACGGTAACGGACGGACGTTCCCTTCCGCTGCTTACGCCAATGTCCGAAGTGGCCGGCAGAATGGCCGCGCAAATCGGGGCTCAGTTTCTTGAAAAACCAAAGGGCGGAAAAGGAATTTTATTAGCCGGCGTACCGGGTGTATCCCGCGGAAAAGTCACGATCATCGGAGGGGGCGGCGTCGGAACAAATGCCGCGAAAATGGCTGTCGGACTCGGTGCCGATGTGACAATGATCGATTTGAACGCAGACCGACTGCGTCAGCTTGATGATATTTTCGGGCATCAGATTAAAACATTGATGTCAAACCCTGTAAATATTGCAGATTCCGTCGCGGAAGCGGATCTTCTGATCTGCGCCGTGCTCATCCCGGGAGCCAAAGCGCCGACTCTCGTTACGGAAGAGATGGTTAAACAAATGAAACCGGGTTCCGTCATTGTTGATGTTGCCATCGATCAGGGCGGCATTGTGGAAACCGTTGATCATATTACAACCCACGATAATCCGACTTACGAAAAACACGGTGTCGTTCACTACGCTGTCGCCAATATGCCGGGCGCCGTACCGCGTACGTCTACGCTCGCATTAACGAATGTAACCGTTCCTTACGCGCTTCAAATCGCCAATAAAGGCGCGGCACAAGCCATTGCAGACAGCCCTGCGCTTAAAGCGGGCTTAAATACGGCTAACGGACATGTCACGTATGAAGCGGTAGCCAAAGACTTAGGCTATGACTACGTGCCTGCTGAAAAAGCAATGCAAGGTTCGGCTGCAAAAGCTTAATAGATATGAAGAGGACAGCCTGATCAGCGGGCTGTCCTTTTTTCTTTCTCATAAAAGGAAAAACGGCCCCCTGTCTCGAATATCAATTCATATCCCGGAAGAAAAAGGAGGATTCATATGGCTGTTCAGCACTATGGTGTATTAAAAGGCACTGTGTCAGATATGAAAAGGGAAACAGATGATGATTCTCCGCATTTTCAAGTCGAGGTGCTAGGCGAGCCTGATACGCGCTATCGCTGTGCGATCAATGTCATGTCAAGTTCAAAAGAATCAGAGGTTCTGTATGCGGCACGCGATCATTTTGACGCAAGCGCGATCACCCTGCTGCCCAACATTCCGTATGGATATACCCCAATTGATGAAACCAGCCGTGAGCTGGCGCTGGATTATGTCCGCGGCGGATTGTTTGATCCCCGGAACATGGTGCCCCTCCCGCATGAAGTCACCGGTCCGGATAATGACTTAAATGACTTTATTGAGACGTACATGCAAAAAGCCAAATCAGAAAAAGCCACCGTCTATATTTACGGCTCTAAATTCGGGCCGGAGCCGGGCGCTGATAAGATTTTCGGGTTCAAGCCGACAAACGGCATGCATAATATTCATATGAATCAGGGAAACCCAATTGATACACGCTGGAAGAAGGATAACGGAACGTGGCACGACGGCGGTATTTTAATCCAGTTTGCAGACCAGTGGGCCGCGGTCTTTTTGGCTTTTCTGTCTCAGTCATGGTGCACGAATGAAGAAGGCCACCCTTATACATTTTGTGATCATACACAGCTTAACGGCTGATGTCCGCATAAAAAGCCTGCCGAAATAACGGCAGGCTTTTCTTATTACATTTTAGCGGCTTCGGCCTGTTTCAGGCTTTCCGGCCTCATATCACGCCAGTTTGTTTCAATATATTCGAGACAAACGGGGCGGGTTTCATTCGTGAGGCGGGTTTCCCAGCCGTCCGGCACATCCATATAGGCCGGCCACAGTGAGTACTGGCCTTCAGCATTGACGAGCACATGGTATGAGCCGTCTTCCCGTTCAAATGGATTTGTCATATCTTCTCTTTCCTTTCTTTACCGGACTGTACGCCGTCCGTTTAATTTCTCTGCCAGAATCGCGCCAATGTCGGCAAGCGGGCCCGGCTGGCACATATCTTTATGGCGGCAGTCTAAGTCATACCGCTCGATTTTCCCCGTAATATACGGTTTCCAAGTATCCGGCTCAATCGGGTCAAACCACTCCGGAATAATCGTTGATCTGAAGAACAGCACATCTCCGTGGAACGGTTTCGGCTTGTATGTTCCTAACAGCCCGACAGAATTAATGTACGTGTCTTTCAGATTCATCATCACTGACTCGTCCAGGCTGGCTAATGCGCTTCCCTCACGGCGGAGAATGGTCAGCGCGGTGTCAAAATCAAGCGGCTGATCCCCGAGGCTGTCCGGGTCGTACCCTCCCAGGGCGAGCAGCGCGATGACGGCTTCCTCGTCATCAGGCGCATTTTTTATCGGCAGAAAATGATTCGGATACGCGTCAAGCATCACCAAAAGCGAAACCTCTTCACCCCGGCTCTGTAATTGTGTCGCCATGGCCTGAATGACATTCCCTCCGAGAGACCAGCCGAGCAGACGGTACGGCCCTTTCGGCTGCACGGTGCGGATTTTTTCAATATAATCCGCCGCCATGTCATCTAGGCTTTGCGGAAGCGATTCTTTTTTTCCGATGCCTCTCGCCTGTAAGCCGTATATCGGATAATCAGCCTCTAAAGAAGACATCAGCCCGGCATAACACCAGCTGAGACCGCCGGCCGGATGGACACAGAACAACGGTGTTTCTTCTCCTGCCGTTCTGAGCGGAAGAAGAACATCAAGCGCGCTTGCGCCCGTTCCTGACTCAAGTCTTTCAGCAAGGCTTGCCACCGTAGGAGCTTCAAATAATGTTCCGATACTCAGCTCGGCTCCCATCGCTTCCCGAATACGGCTCATTAAATGAACCGCAAGCAAAGAATGGCCGCCTAAATCAAAGAATCTGTCATCAATACCGACACGCGGCAGGTGAAGCACCTCTGCGAACAGCTCACACAGCATTTCTTCCTGCGGCGTTCTCGGCCCCCGGCCGGTGACCTCCGTTTGGAAGTCAGGCGCAGGGAGCGCTTTTCGGTCAAGCTTTCCATTCGGTGTCAGCGGCAATTCATCCATTTGGACAAAAGCTGACGGAACCATGTAATCCGGCAGGCTTTCTTCGGCAAACCGGCGCATGTCCCCCGTGTCCAAGGTGCTGCCGGCAGATCGGACAAGGTAGGCGGCCAGCCGTTTATCTCCCGGCCGGTCTTCACGGACGACTACGGCGGCATCCTCAACATCCGGATGTTTGACGAGAACCGCTTCGATTTCTCCCAATTCAATCCGGAAGCCGCGGATTTTAATCTGGTGGTCCGCCCTGCCCATATAATCAAGAGAACCGTCCGTCCGCAGACGGGCTAAATCCCCCGTCCGGTACATCCTCGTTCCCGGCGGGCCGTACGGATCAGCCACAAAGCGTTCGGCGGTCAGGCTTTGCCGCCCTAAGTAGCCGCGTGCCACGCCTCCTCCGGCCACATACATTTCGCCCGTGATGCCCGGGGGCACAGGCTCCAGCCGGTCATCAAGCACATATACGTTCAGATCAGGAATGCCGCAGCCGATGAGGCTGTTTGCTCTCAGCTCGGCAATGTTTTTGTCTAATTCAAGGTAACTGACGTGCACCGTCGTTTCCGTAATGCCGTACATATTCACGAGCACCGGCTGATTGTCCGCGTGGCGGCTGTACCAATCCTCAAGCCGGCTCAGCTCAAGCGCCTCGCCGCCGAAGATGATATATCTGAGTGCGAGCTGACGCCCCAGCTCTTTGTGTTCTTTTTCCGCATGCATCAGCTGGTAAAACGCTGACGGCGTTTGGTTAAGCACGGTCACCCGCTCTTTCACGAGGAGATGTAAAAACGCTTCCGGCGATCTGCTGATGTCATGCGGCACGACGACGAGACGTCCGCCGTGAAGCAACGGCCCCCACATTTCCCAGACAGAGAAATCGAAAGCGTAGGAGTGAAACATCGTCCATACATCATCAGAATGAAAGTGATACCAATGCCGCGTCGACTCAAACAGCCGGATAACATTGCTGTGCGGAATGATGACACCTTTCGGCACACCTGTTGATCCCGACGTGTAAATGACGTAGGCCGGGTGAAGCGGTGACAGCGGCCGAATCCGGTCAGCGTCCGCAGGGTTCGTGACGGCATATTGCCGAAGTGTTTCCTTGTTCTGCGGGTCATCCAATATGAAGGCCGGCATGCCGCTTTCGATAGAGAGCTTACTTGCGCCTTCACGGTTGGTGAGCATAAATACAGGCTTGGCATCATGTAACATAAAAGCAATGCGGTCCGCGGGATAATCAGGATCAAGCGGCAGATACGCTGCCCCCGTCTTCAGGACGGCTAACAGCCCGACAATCATATCTAAAGAACGCGGCAGCGCCAGTGCGACAAACTGCTCCGGGCCGACGCCGCGGGCAATCATCATGTGCGCGAGCTGATTGGCTCTTTCATTCAGCTCTTTATAAGTGAGTCCGCTCTCTTCAAAAACTGCCGCCGTTTCAACCGATTTTGCGGCGGCCTGTATTTCAAACAGTTCAGGCAGTGTCTGCCGAGGCTGAATATGCTGTTTTGCACGTTTAACCGGCAAAAGCTTCCGGCGCTCTTCATCAGAAAGAATGGTTAAGCTTCCGATCGGTTTTTCCGGATGTGAGGCGGCATCTTCGAGCAGAAGAAGCAGGCGTCCGGCAAGTGCTTCAGCCGTTTCTTTTCTAAATAAGTCCGTACTGAACTCCAGCAGGCCTTCAATACCGGCAGGCGTGCCGTCGTCATGGCGCTGTTCAGCCAATTCCAGCGTCAAATCAAATTTGGACGATCCGACACTGCTGATTTGCAGGCTTGTTTCCATCTCAGGAAGACTGAGTACAGGGTCAGGCGTATTTTGGAATGCGAGCATCACTTGGAACAGCGGATGTCTTGACCGGGAACGAACCGGATTCAATTCTTCCACGAGACGTTCAAACGGCACGTCCTGATGTTCATATGCTGCGAGATTCATTTCCCTGACCCTTTCAAGAAGCTCACAAAAGCTCGGATCGCCAGAGGTATCGGTTCTCAGTACGAGTGTATTAATGAACATACCCACAAGGTCTCCTAATGCGTCATCACTGCGGCCGGCTATCGGACTGCCGATCGGAATATCGGTCCCTGCACCGAGCCGGGTCAGTAACGCGGAAAGCCCTGATTGAAGCACCATAAACAGGCTTACGCGCTGATTTCTGGCAAGTGAGAGAAGACGGGCATGAAGCTCTTGGCCGATGTTGACCGGAATGACGCCGCCCCTGTAGCTTGATTCAGCGGGACGCGGAAAATCAGACGGCAGCTCCAGCTGATCCGGTACATTTTCAAGCGTTTTCTTCCAGAAATCCAGCTGGCGCGCAATTAAGCTCTCAGAATCAGACGCGCTGCCTAAAAGCTGCTGCTGCCAAAGCGCATAATCCGCATATTGAACCGCCAGCGGCGCCCATTCTGCTTTTTCACCTGTTTGCCGGGCGATATAGGCTATGGATAAGTCACGCATGAGCGGATTCAAGGACCAGCCGTCACCTGCAATGTGATGCAGGAGAATCATCAGCGTATACTCGCCGTCACCAAGATCAAACAGCTCGGCTCGGACGGCCGGCTCTTTAGCGAGATCAAACCGATATCGTGCCGCAGCGGCAAGCATGTCTTGGAGCTCGTTTTTGTCTGCACGTGTCACTGTAAACACAGGGCGGGCTTCTTCAGCAGATAAAATGAGCTGATGAGATGATCCCTTATTTTCCGGAAAAACGGTGCGCAGGCTTTCATGACGGCTGACAACATCGTAAAAGGCGTGTTTCAGCGCTGATTGGTCAAGCTTGCCTGACATGCGGACAATCACCGGAATGTTGTAAGTCGGGCTTGGCCCTTCAAGACAGTAGAGAAACCATAGACGCAGCTGCGCAAATGACAGCGGGATATGCTCCGGCCGGTCAAACGGCTTGAGCTTAGGCCGCGCACTCTTTGCGGTGTCAAGCTGTGCGGCGAGCCCGGCAACGGTCGGCGTATCAAACAGACGGCCGATGCCAAGCTCTGCGCCCATCGTCTCCCGGACCCGGCTCATCAGGCGTCCGGCTAAGAGCGAATGTCCGCCCAATTCAAAGAACCCGTCATCAATTCCGACCCGCGCGAGACCGAGAACCTCGGCAAACAGATCGCATAATATTTCTTCCTGCGGCGTCCGCGGCCCTCTGTCAGACAGGACAGCGGAAAAATCAGGTGCAGGCAGAGCGCTGCGATCGAGCTTCTTATTCGGTGTCAGCGGCAATTCTTCCAGCTGTACAAACGCGCCCGGCACCATATAATCCGGCAGGCTTTCGCCCATATATTCACGAAGTCCGCCGATATCAAGGGGCTGATCCGCGACAGCGTAAGCCGCCAGCCGCTTATCTCCGGGCTGGTCTTCACGGACAATGACGGCGGCCTGCGAAATACCCGGATATTTCGACAGCACTGACTCAATTTCTCCTAATTCTATCCGGAACCCGCGGATTTTAATTTGGTGATCGGCTCTGCTGATATAATCAAGCGAGCCGTCCTCACGCCAGCGCACGAGATCTCCCGTCCGATACATCCTCGCGCCCGCGGGCCCGTACGGATCGGCAATGAATCTTTCCGCTGTTAAATCAGGACGGTTATAATAACCTCTGGCAAGCCCCTCCCCCGCTATATAAAGCTCGCCCGCGATTCCCGGCGGGACGGGCTGCAATGCGGCGTCCAGCACATATACCCGCGTGTTCCAAATCGGCTTTCCGATCGGAGGCGCCCCTGTATGGCCTTTTGCAAGCGGCTGTGCGGCCGACCAGATTGTTGTTTCAGTCGGCCCGTACAGATTCGTCACCGTACAGCCTGATTCAAGCAGAGCATGCATAAGCGCATTCGGAAGCGCCTCACCTCCGACAAGCACCTGCAGCGCCCGGAGAGAATCCGGTTCATTGGTGACTAATGAATGCCACAATGTCGGCGTTGCCTGCATGATTGAAATACCGTATGAGTGAATCATGTGCGCAAGCGCCCGCGGTTCCTGAATCGTCTCTTTACGTGCGATGACGCACCCCGCCCCGCTTATGAGCGGAAGGAAGAGCTCAAGCCCGGAAATATCAAACGCCGCAGTCGTAACGGCAAGCAGGCGGTCTTGTGCGCCAAGCGGGAACATTTCCCGCATGGATAAGAGGAAATTGCTTACGCTTTTTAATGTCACGACTACGCCTTTCGGTTTGCCCGTTGAGCCCGATGTATAAATGATATAAGCGGGGTGCAAAGGCGAACATTCCGCCTGAGCGGGAAAGTCAGCATTTTGAGCGGCAACGGTTTTTACCGTATCCGGGTCATCGAGAATGATCCTTTTTGCATCACTGTCTTCCGGCATGCGGCCGGATAATTCCATCGTTGTAATCAGGCATGCAGGCTGTGCATCTTTGAGCATGTATGTGATCCGCTCAGAAGGAAAATCAGGATCAAGCGGCAGGTATGCGGCTCCCGTTTTCAAAACGGCCAGCATGCTCACGGCCAACTCCTGTGACCGCGGAAGCAGCAAAGCGGCAAATTGTTCCGGTCCGAGCCCCTTTTCCTTTAGCATGCCGGCAAGCTGGTTCGCGCGCTTGTTCAATTCGGCATAGCTGAGCTCTTCGTTTTCGGTGATGATTGCCGGCCGGTCCGGTGTTTTTACGGCCTGTTCGTAAAACAGCTCCGGCAGACTTTTCTGCTTCTCGGCCTTGCGCGTGTCATTCCAGCTTTCCAGTACGCGGAGACGTTCAGTTTCAAGCAGAAGGTTGAGTGTGCCGATTTTTTGTGTCTGGTCTTTCACAGCGGATTCCAACAGAAGCAGGAATCGTTTTTGATGATTTTCAATATCTTCGGCGCTGTACACTTCCGGATTCGCATCAAAGTCCACACGCATTCCGCTTCCGTCCGCTCTGTCGTAAACGTTAATTGACAAATCATCAACGGGCCCTGCTGATAAGTTATGAACGGTCCCCCGCGCTCCGGCGAAATCAAGCGCGTAGTCAAACGGCATCACATTGACTTGCGGGCCGAACAGCCTGCGATTTTCTCCGAGCAATTTAAGGTCGCGGCGCATGTCTTCATGGCGGTATTTCTGATGGCGCCGGATGTTTCGGATTTCTTTTGCCACTTGGCTGACGGCCTCATGAAAATTCATATCCGGGCGGAGAGAAAGCCGTAAAGGAAGAAGATTCATGACCATACTCGGAATATTCAGTGAAATTGAGCCGATCCGCCCCATCATCGGTAAACCGAGCACGATATCCCCTGCGTTTGTCATCCGATGGACATATACCGCCGCTGCGGCCGTGACGGCTTCATGCCAGTTCGGAATCGCTTTTACATGCTGTAAAGCCGTTTCAGAAAGATAAGCCGCGCTTCTCCGAAAACGTGTTGACGTTCGCGGCGCTCTTTCTGCCAAACTGACGACATCAGGTTCATCCGCAAATTTCTCCATCCAAAATTCCCGATCTTTCAGGAATTGATCAGACGCGCGGTATTCTTGCTCTTCTTTTACCAGATCCTCCAAAGAACCGAAGGAGCGCCCGTTATCCGGACGTCCTTCCCGTATTGCGGTGTACATTTGCGCCGTACGCCGTGCCAGCAGTGAAAAACCGTAGCCGTCTATCGCAATGTGGTGAATGCGCTGATACCAGAAAAAGCGTTCCGGTCCCGCCTGAAATAAAATGTCGCGGAACAAAGGCCCGGCCGCCATATCAACGGGCTCAGCCAAATCTGTCTGCATGAGTCTGAGTGCGGCCTGCTTCGGATCAGCTTCTGAACTCACATCTATGACATCGATCGCAGCCTCAAATGGAGGATTGATGATCTGCTTTGGCCCGTCTGCTCCCTCCTCGAAGCGGGCGTGTAATGACGCGGCTTCCGTCAGCACGCGTTCGAGAGCGGTTTTAAATATGTTCACATCGATCGCGCCGTTTATCTCAACGTACTCGCCTGTATTGTAAATCGGATTATCAGGATCAAGCTGCTGCGCAAACCAGATACCGGCCTGTGCGCCTGTCAGAGGCAGCTGTTGTGTATCATGCATTCTATTCTCTCCCTTTATAAATAATCTGCGTTCGGCAAGACTTTTTGAGATCGGGAAGAAAGAAGTCTCCACCACTCTTCCAGCGTCGGGTTCTCCGCCAGTTCCACAAACGTCACTTCAGCTCCGTCACGGCGCCATTGTTCGACAAGACTCATGATTCTGACGGAGTCAAGACCTCTGTCCAGCAGGTCTTCATGATCCGGAATATCAGACGGTGATTCTTGAAGAATCGCCGCAATTTGTTCCCGCACCCGGTCTTTTGTCAATACGGCGGAAGCCTTCCCTTCTCCTTCAGAAACCGGCGCGCCGCCCAGCAGCTCCAGCACTTCGTTTGTCAAAGCTGTGTAAGCGCAGCGCTGAGACGCATATTCGATGGCCATCTTATGTTTTTCTGAAGAAAAATCAGCAACGGCGTCTCCGATAAAGAAGCTTTGGATATCATCCATAAATGCTTCACAGGCTGTGACGAGACAGCCGATGTGTGCATAAATTCCCGTAATCATGAGCTGGTCTCTGCCGCTTTCACGCATGATGTCAAGGAGATTCGTCCGTTTAAACGCGCTGTATCTCCACTTTGTGAGGACAATGTCCTGATCATCCGGGGCAAGCTCCGGAATGACCTTTTCTTCATAAGGCCCGCTTTTTAGCCCCGGCCCCCAAAAATCCGTCAGCAGCGCACGGTCCGCCGGGTCTTGGCTGCCCGGCTGCGCGGTATACACCACCGGAATGCCGAGTGCTTTGCATTGCTCTTTTATTTTTTTGATATTCTGAGACGCCTCTGTGATCGGAGCTTCACCTTTCGCAAAAGCATCGACGAAATAATTCTGCATGTCATGGATCAGAAGCACCGCGCGTTTCGGATTCAGCGTCCACGATACTTTATTTTCAGGCATATCTGACGCTGTCGGCAGCGCATATGCGGGAATAGACGGTATAGCCAATGTAAACACTTCCTTTTTTAAGATTGTTTGATTTCAGCCGGCTTTACTTTTTGGGCGATCGTTTCGCGAAGATCCTTTTTACTGACCTTGCCGACGCCGGTTTTCGGAAAAGAAGCGATAAATTCAATCCGGTCGGGGATTTTATATGCCGCCAGTCCGCGCTCACGCAAAAATGCTTTCAGCTCTCCCGGTTTCGGCGCTTCTCCTTTCGGGATGACGAACACACAGGAACGCTCCCCGAGAAAATCATCCGGCATTGAAACCATGGCCGCATCATGAACGGCAGGATGCGCAAGAAGGTGATTTTCCACCTCCTCAGCGGCTATTTTTTCACCGCCCCGATTGATTTGATCTTTCGCACGTCCTTCGACGATGATATAGCCGTCCGCCGTCAGTTTGACGATATCGCCGGTCTGATAAAATCCGTCGGCTGTGAATGATCTTTCATTATGTTCAGGCGCTTTATAATATCCGCGAATCGTGTAAGGGCCGCGTGTAAACAAATGTCCCGCTTCACCGGGGGCGACATCCCGCCCGTCATCGTCTAAAACCCTTACCTCATCAAAAGGTGACATCGGTCTGCCTTGCGTATTGACAATGATCTCTTCAGGATCATCCAGTCTCGTATAATTCACCAATCCTTCCGCCATTCCGAAAACCTGCTGAAGAGTGCATCCGAAAGCGCTCTTCACACGGCGGGCCGCCTCAGCGCTGAATTTGGCGCCTCCCACCTGCAGCACTTGAAGGCTTGATAAATCATCACTTCGCGAACCGGATGCGTCCATCCACACCATCGCAAGCGGCGGGACGAGCGCTGTAATCGTTACACGTTCTTTTTCAATTAACGGGAAGCAGTCATCCGGGCTCGGCGTCGGTGACAGAACAACCCGGCCTCCGGCATATAAAGTTCCCAGCACACCTGGCGAGCTGAGCGGATAATTATGCGCTGTCGGCAGAGCGGCCAAATAAACGCTGTGTTGATCCAAGCCGCATATTTCCGCGCTGATGCGCAAACTGTATATGTAATCGTCGTGTGTTCGCGGAATCAGCTTGGACAGCCCCGTACTGCCTCCTGAAAGCTGTAAAAAGGCGACTTCCGCCGGGCTTACCTCTTCCAGCTGAACAGGCTCTCTATGCAGGCTGCTCAGTTCCTGAAACTCTTCAGCTTCGCCGGCCACAATGACATGCGCCAAATCAGGAAGTTTGTCTTTCACCTGTCTGGCAAGCGCCCTGTAATCAAAACCTGAATGCATATCAGGAATGATGTATGCTTTCGCCTCTGCAAACTCGCAGAAATACGTAATCTCACTGCTTCTATGAGAAGGCAGCGCGAAAACGGGCAGCGCTCCCAGCCGGAACAGCGCGAAAATCACTTCAAAAAACTCAGCGATATTCGGCAGCTGAACGACAACGCGGTCTTCCTTTTGAATTCCGAGCTTATGCAGCCCCGCCGCTAAACGATCTGCCCTTTCATCTAATTCTTTGTAGGTCCAATGTACATCTTTACACGTCACGGCAGTTTGATTTCCGTATAAAGCCGCGCGCTCTTTCAGCATTCCTCCGAACGTCTCACCCTTCCAGCAGCCGTCTTTTCGGTATTTGTCAGCCCATTCTTCCGGCCATGGCGTAAATCCAGTCAGCACGATCCGTTCCCTCCTTTTTTACAACTCATCTTGGTAAAGCCCCATCGCCCGGAGCATGGTGCGGAATTTCGCCGAGGTCTCGTCCAATTCATCCTGCGGCTTTGATCCGGCGACAATCCCGGCACCCGCAAAGAGCCGGAGAGACCTTGTTTCCGCTTCGGCGCAGCGGAGTGCGATAATCCATTCTCCGTCACCCTCAGCATCACACCAGCCCGCCATTCCCGTGTAGAAATTGCGGTCAAACGGCTCAATATCCTGAATCGCTTCTCTCGCCGCATCCGTCGGCGTTCCGCATACCGCGGGTGTCGGATGCAGGGCGATGGCCAGCTCAAGTGATGTCGTTGACGGATCACGCAGCTCTCCCTTTACCTCGGTGGACAGGTGCCACATCGCCTCAGTTTTAATGAGTGACGGTTTTTCCGGCACATCAAGCACACGGCAGAACGGTTTAAGGGCGGCGGCCACGGCGGCCACGACTACGGCATGTTCATGCAGATCTTTTGCTGATTGCAGCAGTTCTTCCGCTCTTCTCTGATCCTCGGCGGGATCTGTGCTGCGAGGTCTGGAACCTGCCAGCGGATTGGACAGAATCGATGTTCCGTTTTTGGACAGCAGCAGTTCAGGACTTGCGCCGAAAAGCGTTTTTCTTGTTTCTGACGTTCCCGTCACATCCGCAGCGAATGTATAGCCGCGCGGGTTGTGCTGCGCCAAATGCTTGACGGCCTGTGGAATGTCGATATTCTTTTCAGCGGTCAGATGAAGCGTCCTTGACAGCACGATTTTGCTGAGCGGACCGTCCGTAATGTTGAATACGCCTTGTTCCACACCGCTCATAAAGCCCTCAGGCTCCGGAACGGGACGGATGTCATATGTATTGGATTGCGGCTTTTCTGCGGAAGATTCCGCAAACGAAAGCGGGCCTGCCGTATGGACATTCTTCGGTACAAAAAGCCGGGAAGCTTTTCTGCCGTCAAAAGGAATGGCGCCGGCCGCAATCGGATGTTTGATGCCGGCTTGCTTTGCCTCAAGAAGCGTCTGTCTCACGCGTTCAGGCAGTGAATCCAGCTGATTTTCCGCGTCTGTATCAGGCACTTCCGCAAACATTCCTTCCGCAAGCATCGTACTTTTCGGGGAAGCTAAAAAGAACGCCCCGGGCTTGTAAGCGTCCAGCACCTCTTTTGCAGACACTTCCGCCAATAAATGTTGATTTGTCATGTTTGTCCCTCCTTCTCGTTACATCAAACGCCTAAAGTAGCGCCGCCATCAACGCATAAATCATGCATCGTAATATGGTTTGCCTGTTCAGAAGCCAGAAACAAAACGGCATTTGCAATATCAGAAGGCTTCGCCAGCTTTTGAAGCGGAATTCCCGTTTTATATGTATCAAGCGAACCTCTGATGACGTCCCGGGCTCCGTTCTCGTCCTGCCACAGCGCCCGCTGCATGTCGGTTTCCGTTGAACCCGGAGATACGATGTTGCAGCGGATATGATGGGCCGCAAGCTCCAGTCCGAGGCATTTCGTAAACATGACGGCAGCCGCTTTTGACGCCGCATAAGCCGCCATGGAAGCACGCGGAACGCCGGCTGCATTCGAACCGACCGTAACGATGGCGCCCTTTTTCCGCTCAATCATGTACCGGCTTACAGCCCGCGACACATGAAATACGCCGGTCGTATTAACAGAAAATGTTTGATCCCAATCTTCATCACTGAGGGATTGCACCGGACCCGGCCGCAGCACGCCCGCAACGTTCGCCAATATTTCAATAGGCCCCATGTCGCGTTCAACGGCGGCGATGATATCATTGACAGCCGCACTGTCAGATACATCTGCGGCAAACCCCTGCGCCTGCACGCCTTTTTGCCGAAGTCTGTCAGTAAGCCCGAGAAGCAGGTCTTCATTTGTATCTATAGCTGCCACATTTACGCCTTGTTCAGCAAGGGCAAGCGCTGTTGCTTCTCCGATGCCTTGAGCGGCGCCGGTGACAACGGCCGTTTTCCCTTTCATTCCCAATGCGTCCATATTATCATTCCCCTTCTATATTGATAATGATTATCATTATCAACTATGATTCAAGACAATCATATCCAAATCAAAACACGCAGTCAATTAGAAAATTAGAATCAGCCGCATTTAGTTCGAAGGGCCTGTTTTTTCTCATGCGGGAGAATACGGGGTATGCGGTCCTCCCGGATTCAGGCAGAAACGCAGGGCCCTGCTGATTAAAACGGGCAGGACAGAAATATGGCCCTCTCCTTCAAACTCGCTGTATTCAGCACGGACTCCATCATCTTCAAATCCGGATAATAAAGAGTACAGCGCCTCTGCGTGCTGCGGGATTCTGCTTTTATGTGTTTTTTCAATTTCTCCCGCAGCCAGCAATACGCTGACTTGAAGATTTTCCGCAGAGAGCCGGTCTGACAAACGCTCCGCTTTTTCCTGAATAAAACGCTTGTTCCAGTGAATTGACGGACTCCCGGCAACATAGGTCTGGAACATGTCCGGCCTCGTCAAAAGCACTTGCAGCACAAAAAGACCGCCCAGCGAATGGCCGAAAATCGTCTGCCTGCCTCTGTCGATCGGATAATCCCGCTCCATCGCGGGCTTTACTTCTTCTTCTATAAAACTCAGAAACGCTTCCGCCCCTCCCTGTTCGGGCCATGCCGCGCCGCGCGGGTGCACCGGCAGTTCTGATTCAGAAAGCGGCATCGTAAAATCACTGTGACGTTCGGCGGAAAACGGCTGATCTGTCGGGTAGCCGATTCCGACAATCACCGCCGGAACAACGCCTGTTTTTTCAGGCCGTCGGCTTTGCACCCGCAAAGCTTCGGCCATTGTGCCGAATACAGAATTCGCATCGAGCAGGTATATGACGGGGAAGCCGGATGCAGGCGGTTCTTCCTGAGGAAAAGAGACAAAGATACGATACGTACGGCCTCCTTTTGAGCGCATTTCTCTTACTTCTGTGCCCGGAACCGCGTATCGGCCGGCCGGCGCGAAACCCCGCTTTATTTGTTTTCCGTCCATTATGTGTTCATCCCCTTTGCGGCAATTGCTTTATCTATTCTTATTGATAATGATTTTCAATATCAAAAGACACCTCAAATAATAGGTTTTTTGCCAAACAAAGTCAATGGATTTTTGATATAAAAAAAGCACCTTATTTCAATAAGGTACCTAAGAACTATATAGTGATAGGGGCTTAATCCCATGTAAAGCGCTCATTCTTCCATGGATCTCCCCTCATATGGTAGCCGTTTTTCTCCCAAAAGCCGGGGTGGTTTTCCTTTGTGAACTGAATGCCGCGCAGCCATTTAGCGCTTTTCCAAAAATAAAGATGGGGGAAAACGCCTCTGAGCGGATAGCCGTGCTCTGGCGTTAACGGCTCGCCGTTATGCGCATATGCCAGCAGGGATGTTTCCCGCGTAAAATCAGAAAGCGGCAGGTTGGCCGTCCAGCCCTCTTCAGCGTGCAGAATGACGAACCCCGCTTCTTTGTGCACTCGCGCTTTTTCAGCGATGTCTTTGGCGCGTATTCCCTTCCAGATATTATCAAGACGGGACCAGCCCGTGACGCAATGAATATCATTTTTCACTTCGGCTTCAGGAAAGGCTTTGATATCCTCAAAGCTTAGCAGCATAGGACGGTCAACAAGTCCGTACACTTGCAGATTCCATTTTGACATATCTTCATAATAAGGAACATTTCCGGCGTGAAGCACGGGAAACTTCGTTGTGACATTTTGGTTTGGCGGAATCCGTTCCGACTGTTTTGTTTGTTTCGTTTTCCCGAAAAACATATGGCTCCCTCCATTTAGTAAACCTGCATTAAATCTTTGTTGACAATCAATCACCCTTCGATTACGCTAATCTGGTACAAGTGTAAGGGGGAAAAACAAATGAAACAACGCAACCTTCGCGCGGGCGATATGGCGCTTATCGGCATGTTTACCGCACTGATGGCCGTCGGCGCCAACATTACATCAATGGCTCCTTTTTTGCAAGTTGCGGGAATTCCGTTATCGCTGCAGCCTTTCTTTTGTCTGTTAGCCGCGATGCTTCTCGGCGCCAGACGGGCAGCCATTGCAATGACGGTATACGCATTGGCCGGACTCGCGGGGGCGCCTGTTTTCGCTCAATTCTCAGCAGGCTTTGCGCCGTTTATCGGAAAGAGCGGCGGATTTATTCTCGCTTATATCCCGGCGGCATTTGCAGCCGGATGGCTGCTGGAAAAAACAAAAAAACCCGGCCGCCTGCATTATGCATGGGCCTCTTTGATCGGTACCGCCGTCATTTATATCATTGGCACGACCTATACGTATATTGCGCTGAAATTATGGCTTCATGCTCCGATCAGCTACGGAATGGCCTGGTTTTACATGATATGGTTTTTCATAAAAGATATCGTTTTAGCACTGTTATTGGCATCAATCGCGCCTGCCGTTTACAGGTCTGTTCATAAAGCGACGGGGTTCAGCAGAAACCCGGCGTAAGATGTTCTCAGCATACAAAAAGGCTCCCCTTTCCGGGAGCCTTTTTTTACAGGACAAGTGCGGCAATCCAGCCGAATATCACAAGTGGAATGTTATAGAAAATAAATGTCGGTACGCACGTATCCCAAATGTGGTGGTGCTGTCCGTCGGCGCTGAGGCCTGACGTCGGCCCGAGCGTACTGTCACTTGCAGGAGAACCCGCATCACCGACCGCGGCGGCCGCTCCGATTACGGCAATCGTCGCCATCGGACTGAATCCGAGCTGAGCGCACAGCGGGACAAATATGGTCGTAATGACGGGTACGGTTGCAAATGATGATCCGATTCCCATCGTGATTAATAAACCGACCACCAGCATCAGGAGCGCGCCTAATGATTGGCTGTGGCCGATAAAGCCTGTTGATGCTTTGACCAAGGAAGCCACATCACCCGTTTTATTCAATACATTTGAAAAACCGGCCGCAACAAGCATGACAAACCCGATAAAAGCCATCAGAATCATGCCGTCCGTGATCAGCTTATCCGCTTCATTGCGCTTCATGACTCCGCTGATAAACAGCGTAAACAAGCCGGCAAGCGCGCCCATGATCATACCTTCCACTCCGAGCACTTGTGACAGATAGAGCTGAACGGCAAGCGACACGGCAATGGAGATCAAGGCGATGGCAATGCTTTTTTTCGTATAAGGAGAAGACGATAGTCCGGCAATCTCCTTCGTCTCATATTTCTTCGGTTTCCGGAAGACGATGACGGCTAAAATTAAACCGACTACCATCCCGGCCGTCGGAATGATTAAAGCATAAGGGATATCACTGAGCGGCACCTTTAAACCGGCTGCCGCCATATTATCTCTCAGCATCCCCTGGAAAATCTGTCCGAATCCGACAGGCAGAACGATATAAGGCGCAGTCAGTCCGAATGTCATCACACACGCGATCAGTCTGCGGTCTATTTCAAGTTCGTTAAATATTTTTAAAAGCGGCGGAATCAATACAGGAATAAACGCAATGTGAACGGGCACCACGTTTTGCGAGAAACAGGATATGATTAAAATAATCAGTACGATTAACACTTTTGACAGTGCTTTTTTCCGCGAATCTTCCTTTTTTCCGATTAGTTTGACAGACGCTTCCACCATTGCATCGGGAAGCCCCGTCTTTGTCAGCGCCGCGGCAAATGCTCCGAGCAGCGCGTAGCTGACCGCGACGGTGGCATTTCCGCCGAGACCGTCCGTAAAAGCCTTCACCGTCTCTCCTAGGCCTAAGCCGCCGGTCAGCCCGCCGGCAAGCGCGCCGATCATTAAAGCTATAATAATATTGACACGCAGCAGGCTTAAGACGAGCATAAGCAATACTGCGACAACAACAGCATTCATTGATGAGTCCCTCCAAAAATCCTTTAGTTTGCTAATGTAGTAGATAATTAAAGTTACCATATATTCTGCGCTTTAGTCAACTAAAGATTTTGGAAATCAAAAAACCCGCTGCATCAAGGCAGCGGGATGCTGTTATCTTTCGGGCGTAAAGCGCTCAGTCAAAACAGCCAACGTCCTTGCCATGACGCCTGTTGCGCCGGCAGGGCCGAAGCATGTCGCTTTATTCGCCGTTGCGGTTCCCGCAATATCGAGATGAACCCACGGCGTGTTTTCCGCGAATTCACCAATGAATGCCCCCGCCATAATCGCGTGGCCTTCTCTTCCCGGAGAATTGTTCAAATCAGCCATCTGACTGTTTCTCACCCGTTTTTTATCCTTTTCTGTAATCGGAAGCTGCCAGATCGGCTCGCCGGATTCTTTCGCCGATTCCGCAACCTGTTCATAAAACGCGGCGTGATTGGTCATGGCGCCCGTCATTTCGTTCCCTAAGGCGACAATGACACCGCCCGTTAACGTTGCGACGTCTACAAGGACAGAGGCTCCGTGCTGCTTGGCGTATGTGATGCCGTCGGCAAGCACGAGACGCCCTTCCGCATCGGTGTTCAGGATCTCAATGGTTTTTCCGCTGAGCGAAACGATGACATCATCCGGCTTCATAGCATCAGACGAAATCATGTTGTCCGTAGACGGTATGACGGCGAGCACGTTTTGTTCAGGCCGCAGTTCGCCGATAATTTCCATTGCCCCTAATACCGAGGCGGCCCCTCCCATATCGCTTTTCATGCCGACGATGCCGGTTTTCGGCTTAATTGAATATCCGCCCGTATCAAAGGTAATTCCTTTACCGACCAGGCCGATAACGTCTTCCCACTGATCTTTGCCCTGATACTTCAGAACGATCATTTTCGGCGGTTCGGATGAGCCCTTGTTAACAGCAAGCAGCCCGCCCATGCCGAGCTCTTCCATTTCATCTTTTTCTAAAATTTCACACTCGAAATCGTATTTTGCCGCAAGCTCGGCGGCATATGACGCCAAATCAGTGGCCGTCAGCATATTACCCGGCATATTCACAAGCGTGCGGGCTGAATTCGTCCCTTGGCCGTATGCCGCTCCGACGTTCAGGCCGGCCTGCACTTCCCTCAGGTCTTCTTCGGTCACGGCGCAGACTGATTTCAGTTCCTGATCCGGCTCATTTGATTTATGTTTATAATCCTGCACTTCGTAAACCGCAAGCAGACAGCTTTCTGAAAGCGCATGAGCGGCATCGGCGGCAGGCACTTCCCCGGAGACGAATGTATCGAGCAAAACGGATACTTCCTGTTTTTTATCTTGATGAATCTGCTGAAATACTCGTGCAAAGCATTCTTTCGTATCTTCAAACGAATAATCCGCTTCTCTTCCCAGGCCGATAAAATAAATACGTTTCATACCGGTCGCAGCCGGAGGGTATACTTTTGATACACGATTGCGTTTGGCGGACACATCACCATCCTTTAACAGCTGGGTCAGATGACCGTCCAATTTATCATCCAATTCCTTCGTAAATCCGTTCAGCGTGCTTTTTTGAAAAAGACCGATGACCAGTGTTTCGGGATGCCGCAGTTGATCAGATGCATAAAACATGAGTACACACTCCTTATGTGGGTATTTGTTATGTAAAGTGGTATAATGAAAAAACATTTTTCATTGATTTTATTTTACCAAACTAAGGGCGTTTTCTGCAGTTTTTCGATACGATCGGAATCAGCAGATACAGAAAGGATGTTGCATATGGATGTACTTATGAATTTTCCTTTACTGGCGAGTTTTGCCGCCATTATTTTTGCCCAAGTTGTAAAAGTGCCTATTCAATTTATCGTATCAAAAAAACTTGACTGGTCTCTTGTGACGAGCACCGGCGGCATGCCGAGCTCCCATTCCGCTGCCGTCACCGCGCTGTCAACCGGAGTCGCTTTGGAACAGGGACTGGATTCGCCCCTGTTTGCAGTCGCCGCGATTTTCGCCGTCATTACGATGTTCGACGCTACAGGTGTCAGGCGGCATGCGGGTGAACAGGCGACGGTCATTAATAGACTGGTCATCGACTTTAATCGGTTTGTCAGCGAAGCGAAGGACTTTCAGAAAGCGGAAGAGAAGGAAAAACAGAAGAAACTGAAAGAACTGCTCGGCCATCAGCCGATTGAAGTCTTCTTCGGCGGCGTCACCGGTATTGTGCTGACATTGATTTTAGATTATTTCTTTATGTAAAAAACGCTTCAGCGGATGCTGAAGCGTTTTTATTCTTTTACCGTTTTGTATTGATTTCTGAACACTTGCATCGACTTGGTTTCGTTCAGCTTTACAAGTTCGTCCTCGGTCACTGTGCCGTTCCCTTTTTTAATCATGTAGACCTCAAGTGTTTTTTTGCCCCAATTGTTATAGACGTCCTTGACGGTGTCAAAGTAGAGGTCAAGGCGGCTGCCTTTAATTTTTGAGCCGGTATCGGCGACAACCCCGTAACCGTAATTCGGTATAAACAGAATCGTCCCGATCGGGAAAACAGACGGATCGGCCGCAACAGTTGAATATAAATCGCGTTTGACCTTCACGCCTGAATATGTAATTCCGTACTGCGGATGACCCGGAGATTTTCCGGTAGATT
Organism: Bacillus sp. JHAA; assembly: GCF_036961585.1. Taxonomy (NCBI): domain Bacteria; kingdom Bacillati; phylum Bacillota; class Bacilli; order Caryophanales; family Bacillaceae; genus Bacillus; species Bacillus sp. JHAA. Next base: position 111,696 of record NZ_JBAMDE010000001.1, read on the forward strand.
CCGCTCCGGCGGTATAACCGGTGGCCGTCACCTTTTGTGACGGATAGCGTTCCCAGTCAAAAGCTTCTTCCAGCGGTTTCATCCTGCCTGATGCCTTCTTTTCCGGCTGATTCTGTAAGGATTGAAACGGAGTGCCGATGTTTTTCAAAACGGCGCCGCGATGTTCCGTCATCCAATTTGTCAGATCCTTTGCTTCAACACCGGTTATGGAAAAGTATGTCGCATGGCATGCGCCCAAAAAGAGCACGATCATGAATACGCGTCTGATTATCGTCAATCTGAAATCACTCTCCTCCGAGTCATTGTTCCCAACTCGGTGAGGTGCTATACAAAAAGCGCCGCGGCACAAAAAAAGCTTTCTCAAATAAGAAAGCGGCTTAAAACATTTGATATCCTCTTTTTCTGAGCGCCTTTATGGCAATGCCTGACGTGATGGCTCCCGCCAGTCCGCCCGCCAAAATCACGACATCCGCAACCGCTAATGACATGATACGCTGAAACAGGCTTTGAAAGGATTCCCCCGGCGCCTGCACGTAACTGATCATCTTTTTATTGCTGATAATGAAAAGGCATACAATCGGATAGACAACAGCCATAATCCACGACATTCTAAGCAGCATGTTCAACAGAAAGCCTATGCCGAAAAACAGTACAAAAAATAGTACGATTGAGATCAGGACAACCGGCAAACTAATCACAAACATCCACCCCCTACAGCACTTTCAGTGTACCTCGGGGGCGGTAAAAAAGTCAACGTCTGGAAAAATCATCGTCTCTCTTTGCCGCTTCCCTGGCAGGAGGGACATGTTTCGGAGCCGCCAAGAAGCAATTGAAAATACCCTTTACCTGAGCAGAACGGACACGCCGCCGTGCTTTTTGCTGTCGTTTTCATGCGGATCACCCTTTTTCTTAATTTTCTGATAATATATCATATTTACTTGTCAAGCACCAAGTCAGAATATGTAACAAAATAACTCATGTAAGCGAAAACATTTATTTTTTTCTTTTACATTCTTTTGATAGCGCTCTTTTTTAAAAGAAGAGAAAACCCGCGGCTGCGGGTTTTCAGAAGAATTTAAACTTCCCTTTTTTCAGCGTCAGGCCCAGCCCGCCGATCATAAAGAGCGAGCGGTTGTCAATGACCTTTTTCATAAAGGACGCCGGCGTGCCTTTGAGCTTCCTGCCGTATACGACTCCGACAGCGTTATGCTCACCGAGGGAGGCAACGGTTCCTTTAATGTCAGGCTTGAACTCTTCAAGCTGGCCTCCTTTAATCAAACCGCCCAGATTTTTGGCGACCGTTTCTCCTTGCTGCATCGCGATCTGAGCAGTCGGCGGGTACGGCCGTTCCGTCTCTTCATTGATAAAGAGCGAGCTGTCGCCGAGTATAAAAACGTCATCATGTCCCGGCGCCCGAAGATCAGGGTTGACCTTGACACGGCCGCGCATATTTTCAAAACCCGCTTCCTCCACGATCGGATGCCCGCGCACGCCCGCCGCCCAGACAACGGTCTGCGATTTGATTTCTTCCGGCTCTTCATCTTTCTTGCCGACTGTGACACCGTCTGCGCGGCATTCTTGAACCGCGGTGCCGATTTTAAATTCAACGCCTTTGCTCTCAAGGTATTGAACGGCGTAATCGACAAGCTCCGGATCAAATCCCGGCAAAACCGTCGGGGCGGCCTCGACACAGACGATCCGGACGAGACTTTCATCTATATCATAATATCTGCATAACTCCGGCTTGCGGTTCGCAAGCTCACCGAGAAATTCAATTCCCGTAAAGCCCGCTCCGCCGACAACGATGGTTAAGCGGTCAGGGCGTTTTTCGGCCTCCGTATTGTATGTCGCAAATTGGAGCTCAATATGGTCTTTCAGCTGGCGCGACGTATTAATATTCGCGATCGGAAAAGCGAATTCTTTTAAGCCTTTAATCCCGAATGTTTCAGGGACGGCGCCAAGCCCGATGACAAGATAATCATAAGGGATGTCCCCTTGTGAAAGCGTCACCTTTTTATTTTGCACATCTATCGCTTTTACGGTATCCTGCACAAATTTGACCCGTGATTCATTGATTACATCTTTTATTTGATATCTGCAGCGGTCATGATGCAGCGTTCCTGCGCTCGCTTCATGCATCCATGTCGTTTCATAATGATAATTGTGTTTATTGACCAAAGTAATGTCAGCGTCATTTGCCCCGATATGCTTCGGAAGCCTTGTTACTGTCATTAATCCACCATAACCTGCACCTAAAACCACGATTTTGGGTTTATTCAATGCCATCACATCCACCTTCTTTTTTTTGCTGTTAGACGCATAATCAAATCAACATTTGTATTAGCTTCAGCCTATTGGCGGGATTTTATGAAATGAAATATAAAATTTTTTAGAAAACCGCACATGTCTGCATATCACCATACTATCCGGAAGAATCAGAAAACATTCAGGAAAAAACAGATTGGAATTTGTCCCCATATTAGCGGCGGCCGCAATTTTTTTCAAGAATGAAGCGGCCTGGCGGTTTTCGGCACTCGTCATCCTTTTAAATTGTATGTTATAATTAATAACAATTTTCAATTAGGAGGCAATTTGGTATGCAAGAGGATTCAAAGGTTTATGATATTACGGTCATCGGCGGCGGCCCGGTCGGCCTGTTTACCGCTTTTTACGGGGGAATGAGACAGGCGAGCGTCAAAATCATCGAGAGCCTGCCTCAGCTTGGCGGCCAGCTCAGCGCGCTGTATCCTGAAAAATATATTTATGATGTAGCCGGATTTCCGAAAATCCGCGCCCAAGAACTTGTGAACAACTTAAAAGAGCAAATGGCAAAGTTCGATCAGACCATCTGCTTAGAGCAGGCCGTTGAATCTGTTGAAAAACAGGCGGACGGTGTGTTTAAGCTTGTCACGAATTCAGAAACGCATTATTCAAAAACGGTTATTATCACCGCGGGAAACGGCGCATTTAAGCCGAGAAAGCTTGAACTGGAATCAGCGGAACAATATGAGGGCAAAAACCTGCATTACTTCATTGACGACCTCAATCAATTCGCAGGCAGACGCGTTGCCGTTCTGGGCGGCGGCGATTCCGCGGTTGACTGGGCGCTCATGCTTGAGCCGATCGCGAAAGAAGTCAGCATCATCCACCGCCGTGATAAATTCCGCGCGCATGAGCACAGTGTCGAAAACCTGCATAATTCTAAAGTCAACGTGCTGACACCGTTTGTTCCCGCTGAACTTGTCGGTGAAGATCGGATCGAACAGCTCGTTCTCGAAGAAGTGAAAGGCGACCGTAAAGAAATCATCGAAATTGATGACCTGATCGTAAACTACGGCTTTGTTTCTTCTCTCGGCCCGATTAAAAACTGGGGACTTGACATCGAGAAAAATTCCATCGTCGTCAAAAGCACGATGGAAACGAATATTGAAGGCTTCTTTGCCGCCGGAGATATCTGCACATATGAAGGCAAAGTCAAGCTGATCGCCAGCGGTTTCGGCGAAGCTCCGACAGCCGTGAACAACGCGAAGGCTTACATGGACCCGAAAGCGCGCGTCCAGCCTCTGCATTCTACAAGCATGTTTGAAAAATAATATAAAAAAGAGTCTGTGTCATACCGGCACAGACTCTTTTTTATTTAAACATCCAAATATAATTCATGACGGTTCCGACAACGAGCGCAATGACAAGCGCCGACACGACCCAAATCGTGCCTAAAATAATCCGGTCCTGAATTTTCTGGGCATTCGGGCTGTGCCCGGGCTGTTTTTGTTCCACACCGGCCCCTCCCTTCTTTGCAAATCTATCTATCGTAACAAATGTCTTACCACACCCAATACTACTATGATAACCAAACTGCAAATGGATGACAAGCTGACCGCATATGAGGCAGCATGAAATCATTTGACATTCCTGACAAAACAAAGTACATTATAAAAAGACGAACATTTTAATTTTATTTAATTCTATTATTCGCTTTTAGGGGTGTTATATATGGAAAATGTATTTGATTACGAAGATATTCAGCTGATTCCTGCAAAATGCATTGTGGACAGCCGATCTGAATGTGATACATCAGTTACATTGGGCGGACACACGTTTAAACTTCCGGTCGTGCCGGCCAACATGCAGACGATTATAGATGAAAACATCGCGGCCTGGCTCGCGGAAAACGGGTATTTTTATATCATGCACCGCTTCGAGCCGGAAAAACGCCTGGCTTTTGTCCGGGATATGAAAGTGCGCGGACTGATTTCTTCCATCAGTGTCGGCGTGAAGGAAAATGATTATGAATTCATCCGGGAGCTGAAAGCACAGGAGCTTGTGCCGGATTATATTACCATTGATATCGCGCACGGCCATTCCAATGCCGTGATCAGCATGATTCAATTTATTAAAGAACATGTCCCGGAAAGCTTTGTCATCGCAGGGAATGTCGGGACGCCTGAAGCCGTAAGGGAGCTGGAACGCGCGGGCGCTGACGCGACAAAAGTGGGAATCGGCCCCGGGAAAGTCTGCATCACCAAAATTAAAACCGGCTTCGGAACCGGCGGATGGCAATTAGCCGCGCTTCGCTGGTGCGCGAAAGCGGCGAGCAAACCGATCATTGCTGACGGCGGCATCCGCACGCACGGCGATATTGCGAAATCCATCCGATTCGGCGCATCCATGGTCATGATCGGATCATTATTCGCCGGCCACGAAGAATCACCGGGACAAACGATCGAAATCGATGGAAAGCTGTACAAAGAATATTTCGGCTCCGCTTCTGAATTTCAAAAAGGCGAAAAGAAAAACGTCGAAGGCAAAAAAATGCATGTCGAACATAAAGGGTCTTTACAGGACACGCTGGTTGAAATGGAGCAGGATCTGCAATCTTCCATCTCTTACGCCGGCGGCAATACACTCGAAGCCATCCGCAATGTCGACTACGTGATCGTAAAAAACTCTATTTTCAACGGCGACAGATTTTAACACACAGCAGAGCCGCAAAAAATAAAAAAATGACATTCAATATGAATGTCATTTTTTTCATTAAATACCGAAATAAAGAGCCGCACTGGCCAACAGATTAATCACAAAAATAAACAAAAAGATGTAACGAATGAATTTATTTTGCACCGGAGCAAATATAAAGAGATATAGTCCTGCCACCCCAAAAGTAAGAACAGGAAACAGCCACTCAAAGGATAAAGAAATGATATAACCGATAATCATAACAATCGGCACACCGATTAATGATAATTTACTTCTCATATGATTTCTGCCCCTTTTACTTAAAAATTGGTGTGATGTAAGCTTCAATAATGGCAGCGGCGATCAGCAGACAAATAATTATGAGCACCAATATTCCAATATGCCTGAACATTGAAGCCATTATCTTTTTTTCCTTAGAAAAACACAGCCTGATGACCAATTCAACGCCCTTAAAACCAATGGCGCCACTTAATAATAACGCGGGAACTTCAAATATACCATGAGGAATTAGCAGTAAAAAAATCTGATAAAAAGGAACCCCGCTATGCAGATTTTCTATAATAGAGCCGCTTAAAATAAACCCGTTGGTGAATAAATAAAAGATTGAGGTCAACCCAAAGGTAAAAAAACCCGCGGCTAAAAACAGACAAGCGATTGCATTGTTTTTCAGCAGTTCAACCGCGCCTGACGAGCCGTTGTAAGACGCGGTTGAAACAAAGTGATCGGAAAAAAACGCAGCGATCACACCGCCTGAAAAAAACAGCAATGACGCGGTTAACGGAATGACGGACGTCCTGATTGCCGGCAACATGCGGTTCATCATGTATAGATACTCTCAGCCAATTCTTCAATCTCTTCTAATGAATGCTCGGATGACTGATACTCCGCCGCAAAAACGCCTTCATGTATAATACCGATCGTATCACACAGCGAATGCGCCAGCTCCAACAGGTGGGTCGATAACAGGACCGTATGTCCCTGCTTGACGTACTCCTTTAATAACGTCCGTATCGTTTTACCGCTGATTAAATCAATGCCCGTCAGCGGTTCGTCAAGAATTAATATCTTTGGCTGATGAATGAGCGCGGCCGCAATTGATAATTTTTGTTTCATTCCATGTGAATATGTTTTAATCAGCTGATTTCCGTCTTGAGCAAGCTTCAGCGTCTCTAACATATTCTTTATATACTCATTTGTCCGCTGAGACGGTACTTCAAACATCTCCGCTGTAAAACGCAGGTATTCGACTCCCGTTAAGTAATCATATAAAAAGGCATGGTCGGGCACAAAACCGATATCAGCCGATATTTGCCCCCCCTCTTCTGAATCCAGTTCCTTACCGTCAATCATGACGCTGCCTGAAGTCGGTTTAAGCAGGCCCGAAATGATTTTCAAAGTCGTTGTTTTCCCGACTCCATTAGTCCCCAGCAAAGCATAAATTGAGCCTTTTTTTACCTCAAACGAAATATCTTTCAATACCTGTTTTTCACTATAGTTTTTTTGTATATTCACTAATTTAATCATTGTTCGCAAACCTTTCCGCCATATTGATTCTGCGAAGAAACAGAAACATGACTCCATAGTTTAATAGTGTGAACAGGACAAAAATACCTGATGCAGAATGAATAAGCATCGTTTCAAGTTCCGGCTTTTTATAGATAAAATACGACGTGATCGCAGCGATTTGAAGCGACACAATGAAAATGAAAGATCCGTATAAGTTGTTATACGTCTTTGCTTTCCCCGCTTCTCCAATTTCGTACATATGCTCCCAGTTTTTCTTAGGATACAGGGCGGTGCTTGAAATCTGGACAAGACTGTATAAAAAACCCGAACATAAAAACACAATAAACAAGTAAATCGTCAGCGCAGCGGAAGACGGAAAAAACACCGTAATCAAAATGGTGATGATGAACGAATAGATAAGAGCGGCGAGATTATAAATACATACTTTCGGAAACACCAGCTGCCACGCATGTTTGATATTTCGGTGAAACAGATGCTGATTTTTTATTTCTCCGTCAACTGATAATACTGTTTTGAGCGCATCTCCGACGAGCTGATACGAAAAGTTCGCAATGATAACCGCCGCAGACACGATGGCGGCTGCCGAATACCCGATAAAATGATGCGATAGAAGCGGAATACAAAAACCTAAAAACAGCATGAACAAATACAGCATACTGCCGAAGTTCCTGATAAAAAACCCGTCAATTCTCGATAAAAACAGCAGATCCTTTTGAAAAACGGCATGAAATATTTTGTTATTTCTATATAATTTCAGCTTTGGCGCAAATTCTGCGTTTGTCAAAAACATATAAGGAATAAGGTCCATTTTCTTCAGCGTGGCCGACCACAGTTTAAACATCCCCGCCGTTAAAAGGACGGCGGCCGCAAACGCCGCAGCGAAAACGAGCACGGAATGTGAGCGGAATGCTAACCATACATACGGCGTATTCATGAGGATGTTCCGGAAAGCCGGTGACTCCGTAAAGCTTGAAATATCCTTTGCGGTATACTCCCCAAACACGAGAAGATAAACGGCATACCCGACTGCAAGCGGAACCAGCAGGCTGACGCTGAATAAAATGCCTTTCATGATTTTCAAGTAAAACAATTTGCTCCACATATTTGTAAGAAGATAAACAACATAAGAAAACAGCATAGATAAAAATAAATTGAGAAGAAAATAAACGAAGCCCAAGAAAAATACGATGACCGCCGCAGACCCGGTCATGCCTGCGCTTGATAAAAACAAAAAGACCGGAAAAACAAAAAGATACCATACGAAAATGGTTTTTTTGATCGCCTGGCCGGCAAAAACAGAAAACAGCTGTAAAAAACGAACCTTTTTTAATTGATGAATGACCTTGCGCGTATCCAGCAGAAAGGCATTGTGGTGTTCTTTAAAGAAGCCGGCAGCCCAAAACAGCTGCTCAAGTGAAACGGCGATTAAAACAAATTGCCCCCATGCGCTGAGGGGCAGCTGAATCAGTTTTGTCCCGAATACAACACCGCATCCCAGGAAAACGAGATATAAACATAACAGAGAAATAATAATGGCAGACAGCAGTTTGCTGTTGAGTTGAGGAATGCCCCAATCTTCCTTTCTTTTTCGAAACGATGACAGGGTATTATATTTGATAAGAGCCGCAATTTGTTTGACTATCATACTTTCAATCCTTACATATGTATTTGGGAGAGAGGCTCTTTTTGCAGCTTGTACAAAAAGAGCAATTATTTATTGATCGATTTTACCAAGCAGCTGCGTATTTTTTGCCGTATTTCTTAATCATTGTTTTTGCTGTTGCAACGATTGCATAAGAAATCGCGCCTGCGCCTGTAACGATACCGATAAGAGAAATGATAGAAGCAATTGTTGATGCCGCATCAATAATATCAATTGCTTTTTTAGCTGCTGCTGTAGAGATGCCGAGAGTAGAAGCTAATTCAGCATTGGCTGAGAATGCATGAGCCGCCGCCACGTTTAATTCAGTTCCCGTTAATAATAGTGCATAAACCAATGTTGCTGCAGCAAGAGCCGCGCCAAACAAAATGAAAGACTTTTTATTAGATTTTACTAAGTTCATCATAACATCTCCCTACTCTGTTTTTTTAATTTATAATAAAATTCAGCTTAATTGACTCTCTCCCGAGCTAAATTTTATCCGCCATAAAATAGTTTAAGAAAATAGTAAAGAGTTTTAGTAAAACAAAACATCCAGTCAAAATGATTCTCTTGCCTTTACTGAGATCGGTCAGTTTTCCCGCAGCAGCATAAAGAGCCGCGATTGATATGAGCAGAAATGGATCCAGCAGCTGCAGACTCAAGCTGGTGCCGCCGGCAGAATATATAAGCGAGGAATCAGCCGTTAAGTAGTTAACAACTGAAAGAATCAACATTTTAAATGCCGAGATTAAAGAAGTCAGCGTATATAGAAGCAAATATATTTTTTTCGGTTTTTTTGTACCGAGAATAAAAGCGGCAACGAATAACAGAAATCCGCCTATCAGAATTTCCACAAAAGTTGTGAAGATCATAAACCCTTGCAGAAACATGACAATCGTACGAACACTTTTCTCCCCGATATCGTAGGTATTTTCTCCGACGGAAGAATAATACGACTGCAGAACTTTATCTGAAATACTGAATTGGAAGAGTAATGAACAGATCAAAATGATGAAAAAAGAACTTAAAAATATTTTTTTATTGCTCAATTGACCCATCATATTATCATCCTTTTCTTACAAAATAAATTAACTATTCTATACTTTTACAATTTAGTTTAATCCTATCAAAAAATCAATATCCTTTCGAAAAATATGACTTTAGAACGTGTTAACAAAGAGCACATCTTTCAGAGTTTTTGGTGCTATCTACCCTTTATTTTTTTTTGAATTTGCAAATAGTATGATTTAGACAATTGATTTGAAGTTTTAGGAAGAATCTGTCGAAAGAGACGCAGGATATAAAAAAGGAGCATATCGTCATGTATCCTCCGGATGTATGATCGCCAGCACCTGATGATCTTCCCATTTTCCAATTATTTTTACATTTTTTCTCGCAATGCCTTCTTTATGAAAGCCAGCTTTTTCGAGCACCCGGATTGACGCCTTATTGTGCGGCATGACTCCGGCTTCTATCCGATGCAGTTTCAGCTCGTTGAATGCATAATCGACTGCCAGCTTGACAGCCTTCGTCGCATAGCCTTTCCCGTTATATTTGCCATCTAAAAAATAACCGATAAAAGCGCTTTGGAGGGAACCCTGAACCACCTGAAAAAGGCTGATCGTGCCAATCAGGGTCTGATCCTGAAGAAAAATGCCGAAGCTGTATTCAGTATCATTTTCCGCATTCTTCAGTGATTATTCAATTCGTTTTTTCCGGCCTTCCAGCGTATAAAAATCCTCTTGTCTCGACATGGCAAACCGTTCAAAAAACATGCGGTTTTCCGTCTGCAAAACCAGTTCCTGCTCTGCATCATTCAAGCGGAGCGGCCTGATATCAACGCTGTTTCCTTCCTGCATATGCATCGCCGTCCTTTTGTTTTGATCAGAAACGTTTTTTTAATTGCCTCTCACCCATATGATACGGTACGCTTTATCGCATCAAGAAAATTCCAAGACCTTACGTTCACCTTTCCTTTCGTGACCTATGTCTGATGTGAGTAACCGAAACGGAAGCACAAGGTTCTTTTGTTGACTTAAACCGTGCTTTAAGCCGTATCATCATATTGTGACAAGGAAAGAATAGTTTTGGCGGGTTTCCCGATGATCTAAAAATCAATTTTACAGAATCACTGCTGTCTTATTTCATGCCTATTTGCGGGATGAATATATTGATTGGATTAAAGCTGAAATGTTGACAAAGAAATGTAAAAACAATCGGAAAAGAGGAGTTAATATGAAACTGACGGGAAATACAATACTGATTACAGGCGGAAATGCCGGAATAGGATTGGCTTTCGCAGAACGGTTTTTAAAAGCGGGAAATAAAGTCATCGTGACCGGACGGCGTGAGCACGCTCTTCAAAAAGCAAAGGAAACATTCCCGGATCTTATTACATATGTCAGTGATTTGAGCATTCCATCTGAACGTATATCACTGTTTGATTGGGTGAAAAAAAATTATCCGGAAGTGAATGTGTTAGTAAACAACGCGGGGATTCAACAACGTTTTCATGTGCTGAAAGCGGATGCGAAGGACAATTGGGACTATTTCAATAAAGAAATCACAACGAACATTGAAGCTCCCTTCCACCTGTCTATGCTGTTCGCTCCGTTTTTTGCCGGAAAAGAAGATGCGGCTTTCATTAACGTCTCTTCGGGATTGGCTTTTACACCGCTTGCCATTGCACCGATCTATTCAGCAACGAAAGCGGCGCTTCATTCATTTACAATGAGTCTGAGACATCAGCTTTCTGATTCATCTGTAGAAGTGATTGAAGTTGCGCCTCCGGCGGTGAATACAGATTTAGGCGGAGCAGGGCTGCATACTCAAGGAGAACCGCTGGATGAATTCGCTGATGGGATTTTTAAAGGACTGAAAGAGGGCAAACAAGAAATCGGATATGGTTCTTCAGAAGAACGGCTGCGCATGTCACGGGATAAAGCCGATGAACATACCGCTAATATGTACAATGCGATGAAACATACAATTGAATAACCTCTTTGAAAAAGGAAAACCCGCTTCTGTTGAGCGGGTTTTCCTTTTATTAAACAGATAAACGCCTTTCTTAACAATGGTGCAAACGCCACCGAAAGAAAGACGTCATATTTTTTCATCCTAAGAATGGCGGGTTGACCCTTAGCACTCTTCCGGCGTACCGGCGTTTTTGGCCGTGCGGAAAGATGAACCGCAGCCGCAGGAAGCGATGGCATTCGGGTTGTCAATGGTGAAACCGCCGCCCATCATGGACTGTTTGAAGTCAATGATCGTGCCGGTCATAATATCAAGGCTTTCGCTGTCGACCAAAACGGTGATTCCGTGCTGTTCAAACATGCTGTCTTTTTCGCCTTTTTCGTGCTCAAATCCCATTCCGTAAGACAGGCCGCTGCAGCCGCCGCCTTTTACGCCCACACGGAGAAACGCGTTTTCTTCTTCATGCTCTTTCATCATATCTTTTATATGCAAAGCCGCTGCTTCAGTGATGGTTACTGGAACACTCATAGGTAGACCTCCTTTTTTTAAAAACGGATGCTGATATCTATTATAAACCTTGAGGAGAGTATTTCTCAAACGAGCTGTTTACAAATAATAGACGCCGCTGCATACGGTTTCGGCGGGTCCCGTCATCAGTACGTGCCCGTTGTCCTGCCAATTAATCACAAGGTCGCCTCCCGCTAAATGAACGGTGATATCCCGGTTTCGTTCGGAAACACCGTTCAATACGGATGCGACAGCCGCCGCACAGGCGCCTGTTCCGCAAGCCTGTGTAATGCCGGAGCCGCGTTCCCATACGCGGAAATGAAGTTCATCGGCGCTGACGGTTTCCACAAATTCGACATTGACGCCTTCCGGAAATCTCGGGTCTTTTTCAATGACGGGACCGAGCGTTGTAAGAGGCGCTTGATTAATATCCGCAACCGGAAAAACAATATGGGGGTTTCCCATTGATACGGCTGTTCCGGAAAGCTCCGTTTCTCCAAAAACAAAGGTTTCATCGATCGTCCGTTCATCTTCATTGCCGAGCATCGGCAGCTCTTTTTTGGTGAGGCGCGGTTCGCCCATATCGACGGCGACTTCACACACAATCCCGTTGTCCTCTGTAATGTCTGCTTTCACTAGACCTGAAAGCGTCTCAATGAAAAAGGACGTTTCTTCTGTCAGCTTATGTTCGTATGCGTACTTTGCCACACAGCGAAGGCCGTTGCCGCAATTTTTCCCTTCTGAGCCGTCATTATTAAAAATCCGCATTTTGACGGGCGCTTTTTCTGACGGACAGATGAGGATCATTCCGTCAGAGCCGATGCCCGTGTGAATGCTGGACACTTTAACGGCAATCTCAGCCAGCCGTTCTTCCGGCAGCTGTTCTTCAAATTGATTTACATATATATAACTGTTTCCAAGACCGTGCATCTTGGTAAAACGGAATGAATTCATATCGGCCTCCAACTTTTTTTCTTTTACTTAGTATAAAAGCTCTTCTGCTAGGACACAATACAAATATCCCCCGTTTTTCATACATAAAAGCTCCCTGCATATGCAGGGAGCTTTTATCGTTTACTAAATAAACATGCCGGCAATTGCCGCGCTGAGAAGGTTTGCGAGTGTTCCCGCAATAACCGCTCTTAATCCGAGGCGCGCAATGTCCGAACGGCGGCTTGGGGCCAAACCGCCCAGTGTGCCGAGCATAATCGCAATCGAAGAGAAGTTGGCAAATCCGCACAGCGCAAAGCTGATAATCGTAGACGTTTTTTTAGAAAAGTCCGCAATATGCGGACCGAAGTTTGAATAAGCGACAAACTCATTCAGCACAAGTTTCTGTCCGATATAGCTTCCCGCTCCGAGCGCTTCATGCCAAGGAACGCCGATTACAAATGCGATCGGTGAAAACACGTAACCGAGAATGGATTCTAATGTAATATGTTTGAAACCGAACCAGCCGCCGATTCCGCCGAGAATTCCGTTCACTACGGCGATGAGCGCGACAAACGCAAGCAGCATGGCGCCGACATTTAGAGCAATCTGAAGGCCAGTGGACGCGCCTTTTGCCGCTGCATCAATCACATTAGCGGCGCCTTCGCCTTCTTCGTCCATATTAAAATCGCCTTTTATCGTCTGCGTTTTTTCCGTTTCAGGTATTAAAATTTTTCCGAACACGAGACCGGCGGGAGCCGCCATAAAGCTGGCCGCCAGCAAGTATTCGATCGGAATGCCTAACAGGGCGTAACCGAAAAGCGTCGAACCCGCTACAGCCGAAAGGCCGCTCGTCATAATCGTAAACAGCTCGGAACGGGTCAATCCCGCAATCAGCGGTTTAATGGCAAGCGGTGATTCAGACTGTCCGACAAAAATGTTCGCAGCCGCCGCAAGCGATTCCGTTCTGCTTGTCCCAAGAAGTTTTGACAGTCCGCCTCCGATGACGCGAAAGATGAGCTGCATGATTTTCAAGTGATACAAAACGGCAATCAGCGCTGAGAAAAAGATAATGACCGGCAGAACGCTCAGCGCAAAAGCCGGGCTGCTGCCCACTTTTAACAGCGGGCCAAAAATAAAGCTGATGCCTTCGTTCGCATAATCAATGAGAAGCTGCACACGGCTTGAGAACCATAAAAATACGGCCCGTCCGGCGTCCCACTTTAATACGATGAATCCGAAGGCCATTTGTAAACATAAACCGACAATGACGGTTCGCAGGTTAATTTTGCTTTTCTTCTCTGATAACAAAAAAGCAATGGCTAATATAGCAACTGCCCCGAGCAGCCCCCAAACGATATTCAATGAATCCACCTCTAAAATTTTATTTAAAAAAAGTCTTTATTAAGATAACAATATTTATTTTTGCTGTCTACAAATTTTTTATTTTGCCAAAACCCGGGGCGCAATAAAAAAGAGACCCCGTTCGGAGCCTCTGATTAAAACATCGGATTTTCTTCTATGAATGTATATATGTTGTCAACCAGTTCAGCAGGCGTGCCTCCCGTGACCACTTCGCCGTTGACCAGGGCGAACAGGGACTCCATGCATTTCCCGCAATAGCTTAAACAGCCGTATTCAAGCACGTCCAAGTTCGGATCCTTCTCTAAGATCTCAAGTGCTTCCTGGGAACCGCGCGCTAAATTGCTGACACAGAATTCAATCATCGGATTCATGCGGTTTCACCTCACATATGTACCTTATCCTAACGGAATTTCCTCTATTCGTCAAAGATCCGGTTTCACGCTCAATGTTATCGTAACATATTAATTCAGGTTAAAGGTTTTACTATTACGTGTTTTCTGGTCAATTTGTAGGTTATTTTAAAACTATTATTGTGGTTTTAGATCAAATTCGATATAATTCTAGATGTTATTTTACATAGTTCGTTATTTTGTAACAACATTGACTACCATATTTTTCGGGCAAAAGGGGAATCATTATGAAAAAATTGGTCTTGATCGGCGGGGGTTACGGAAACATGCGGGTGCTGCACCGCTTACTGCCGAACCAGCTTCCGTCAGATATATCCATCACGCTGATTGACAGAAACCCGTATCACTGCTTAAAAACAGAATATTATGCGCTCGCCGCCGGCACGATTTCTGATCATCATATCAGGGTGTCTTTTCCTGAGCATCCGAATCTGGATGTTCAATACGGTGAGGTGGCTTCCGTCGACACGAAAAACAAACAGGTTCTGTTTCATGACCGCGAACCGATTTCTTACGATGACGCGGTGATCGGACTGGGCTGCGAGGATAAGTATCATAACGTGCCCGGCGCGCCGGAACATACTTACAGCATTCAGACCATTGATCAGTCACGCGAAGCCTATCAAAAGCTGAACAACCTCGGCGCCAATGCATCTGTCGCTATCGTCGGAGCGGGATTAAGCGGCGTGGAGCTTGCCAGTGAATTAAGAGAGAGCCGTGACGATCTGAAGATTATGTTATTTGACCGGGGCGACCTGATTTTATCAAGCTTTCCGAAAAGACTCAGCAAGTATGTTCAGAAATGGTTTGAAGAACACGGCGTCACCATTATCAATAATGCGAATATTACAAAAGTGGAAGACGGGATCGTTTATAATCATGATGAAGGAATAGCGGCCGATGCCATCGTGTGGACGGCGGGAATTCAGCCGAATAAAGCCGTCAGAGAACTGGACGCTGAAAAAGATCCGCAGGGCCGCATCGTTTTAACACCGCATCACAACCTTCCGGGCGATGAGCATGTTTACGTCGTCGGTGATTGCGCGAGCCTGCCGCATGCGCCGAGCGCCCAGCTGGCTGAAGCACAGGCGGAACAAATTGTGCAGATCCTCCTGAAACGCTGGAACAATGAAGAGCTGCCGGAAACAATGCCGCAATTTAAGCTGAAAGGCGTTCTCGGTTCACTCGGAAAAAAAGCGGGCTTCGGTCTTGTCAACGACCGTCCGCTCATCGGGCGTGTGCCCCGTTTATTAAAATCAGGCCTTTTATGGATGTACAAGCATCATAACGGCTGATAAGAAAAAAGCCGCTGATTGCGATCAGCGGCCATTTTTAAGAGCCCGCAACATAGCCGCGCTTTTCCATTTCTTCATATATATCTTTTAAATGCGGATTCCCTTCCCCCACAATGACATCCTCCACCAGCACGAGCGGATAGAAAAATTCATCGTTTCTGATGCGCTCCGCAAGTTCTTCTGTCTCCTTTTGCTGAGGCGGTGCGTCAATATCAATATACCGCATATGAAAAGGCTGTTCCGGATATTTCCGTTGCAGCGCCGCCTCCAGCCATTCAAACGTATCTTTGGCGCTCGGCATATTCACGCAGCTTGCGCAAAGCTTTTCAGCGCCGTAAACACTGAGCGTAACCGGCTTAATCATGTATATCATCCCCTTTACACCAGTATACAAAGGACGGGGCAGCTTTTGTATAAAAAACGGTTTTTATGTTCAAGTTTAAATATGCTATAATGGGGAAAGCAGCTTTGCAAACCAAACATTAGATTTTTACCGTTACTGTGAATATAATGGTTTTATGTATATGAAAGGAGCGAATCTCATGACTGAGGTTGAAATGAAAGAGCAAGTACAGGAAGTATTGGATAAATTACGTCCGTTTCTGCTTCGTGACGGCGGTGACTGTGAGCTTGTTGACGTAGACGAAGGCATTGTAAAGCTTCGCCTCCTTGGCGCATGCGGCAGCTGCCCAAGTTCAACGATTACGCTGAAAGCCGGAATCGAACGCGCCCTTCTTGAAGAAGTACCGGGTGTCGTTGAAGTAGAACAAGTATTTTAATCATAAAACCAGGCTGCATGACAGCCTGGTTTTTTATTTTTTACAAATAGTCATCAAACCATGAACAAATATAACGGATGCGTTTCATCCGCTGTTCCGGATGGCCGCTTCTCGACAGCTCATGCGTGGCTTTCGGAAACCGGATGAACGACGTCGTTTTGTTCAGTTTCTTCAATGCGGTAAAAAGCTGCTCCGCCTGCTCTATCGGACAGCGGTCATCTCGTTCACCGTGCAGAATCAAAAGCGGCGTCGAAACGCGGGACGCATATTTTACAGGAGAACGATCCCAAAGCTTATCCGCTTCCTCAAACAAATCATGCCCGAGCTGCCAGTCGGTAAAAAAGAAGCCGATATCGCTGACACCGTGGAAGCTGAACCAATTTGAAATGGAGCGCTGCGTGACGGCTGCTTTAAAACGGCCGGTCTGCCCGACAATCCAATTTGTCATAAACCCTCCGTAGCTTCCGCCCGTCACACCGAGACGGCCGCTGTCAATAAACGGATACGCCTGAACGGCTTCATCCACCGCCTGCATGACATCACGGTAATCTCCGCCTCCGTAATCACCCCTGACACGATTGACAAAATCCTGCCCGTAGCCGTGGCTTCCTCTCGGGTTGACATACACGACAGCATATCCTTGTGCGGCCAGCACTTGGAATTCGTGAAAATACGTATGGCCGTACATCATGTGAGGCCCGCCGTGTATGTATAGAATGAGCGGATAAGTTTGATCCTCTTCAAAAACGGCGGGCTTTAAAAACCAGCCGTTTACCGTCAGCCCGTCCTTTGTTTCATATTGCAGCTTTTCCGGCACGGATATGATGCGCTCCTCAATAAACCGATCATTGTCGGATGTCAATTGCTTCTCTTCCCCATCTTCGAGCGAAATGCTGTAAAGCTCGGAAGGCTGTGCGGGTTTGGCAATGACAGCGATACAGCTTTTCTGATCAGGATGAAAAGCAAAACCGTTCACATACTCTTCTTCTAATCGGATCGGATATACGAGGCCGTCAATCGAGATATAATAAATACCGGTGCTTCCCTGCTCGCTCCCGAGAACGTAAAAACCCTGCCCGTCGTTTGTCCATACCGGCCGGGGCGTCACTCCTCCTATGATTGAATCCGCAATCAGCGCATCGCTCAAATGAACATCCAGCATGTCGGTCAGGCAGGACAGCCGCTCAGTTTTCACGTCGTACAGCCACGCTTTTTCTAAAGTCGCATTGCGAAATTCATTTTCATGGCCAAGCATCGCGATATAAGAACCGTCCGGTGAAAACACGCAGGAACCGAAAGAACCGCGGTGCGGCGTAATCTGCTTCAGGCTTCCATCCGCCAGATTCATCAGATAGACATCGCTCGGCTTTCCGGCGTCACCCGGCTCGCATAAATTGGCGGTAAACGCAAGCTGCCTGCCATCCGGTGAAAAGGCCGCGCCATAATGATCCGCTTCATGATCCGTCAGCTGCCGAATCTCCCCCGTTTCAAGATGAATCAGCACAAGCTGGGCCCAGCTTCCGTTCAGCAGGCCTTTCCCGTCACGTTTATATGTTAATGACTGAATGTCAACCGGCTCATACTCGTCATGCTTCTTTTTTTCTTTCTCATCGGCGCGCTCCGCTGATGTCAGACTGACGGTCACAAGCACGGATCTGCCGTCGGGCGCCCATATCGGATCTGATACGCCCCAAGGAATCTCGGCCGCCTGCTCCGCCTCTCCTCCGGCAGCGTCGATGATGTACAGCTGTGGGATGCCGTTCTCCCTGTCAGAAACAAAGGCGAGGCGCCGTCCGTCAGGTGACCACCGCGGACTTGTATTTCTGTTGTCCCCGAAAGTCCACGGGTTTGAGATGCCGGATTCTGTGTCATATACCATAATGGCTGAGGAATAGGAATCACGCTTATGATTGACTGTTGTCCGGACGTAAGCGGCTCTTCTGCCGTCAGGGGCATATTGCGGGTCTGTCACGGATATGAGAGTCGCAATGTCCTCCTCGGTTATGAGTTTTTTCAATCGTTTCTCCTCCTTTTCTTTTTTATTTCGCTTCCCTAAATAAAAATCCTTCTCCAGAAAAAGAAAGCGTCCTTCTCTGATGGGAAGAACGCTTTTTTATCATTATACACTTTTCACCTGTTCTAAAGGATTCCGTTCAATTACGCTTCCTTCTGACGGGACGGTAAGCGCCGCAATCTCACAGTGGGGGAAATGCTCAGAAAGCTGTTTTCTCAGCTCTTCTCCCTTTCCTTTTTCAATCAGGACAAGAATCGTCGGTCCCGCTCCGCTCAGCGCCGTTCCGTAAGCGCCTTTCATTTCGGCCGCATGTTCCACCTTTGAAAGCTCAGGAACAAGCATGGCGCGGTACGGCTGATGGAGGATGTCTTTTCTCATCATTTTCCCGGCGAGCGCCCAGTCATTTGACATGATCGCAGCAACGAGAAGGTTGCTGACGGCGCTTGCTTTAACGGCGTGCCGGTACGGCAGCTCTTTCGGGAGCACGTCTCTTGCGTCCCTGGTCAGAACTTCGTAAAACGGAATCACTGCCACAACGTCGATATCCGCTTCGGCCACACGCACGATATGTGTTTCACCTTCTTCGTGAAGGCCGATCACAAGCCCTCCTGCAAGAGAAGCAGCGGCATTATCAGGATGCCCCTCTTCAAGACTGGCTAAGTGCAGCTTGTCGCTTTCCGAAAGCTGCAGGCCGCATAACTCATCCGCAAGCTCAATGGCGGCGACGATAGCGGCCGCGCTGCTTCCGAGACCCCGCGCAAGGGGGATGTCACTCCACACTTTGACATGGGCGGGCGGCAGCTCTTTCTGATAGCGGTCAGCCGTCCGTTTGGCGACTTGGTAGATGAGGTTGTCCGTTCCTTGAGGGATGCCCGCGACAGTTTCGGTTTCCGCCGAGAACTGCCATTCATCGTTTCGGAAAACCGAAAGCTTCAAATATCTGCTGAGCGCCATCCCGACGGAATCAAACCCAGGCCCTAAGTTGGCGGTGCTTCCCGGAACCGTAATGGAAAACAGCATCTCCGCCTCATTCATACACGCGCCGCTCCATTTAAGTATTCCAGAATACTGTCCTCATCTGTCGGCAGCGTGATCGGTTTTATGTCAGATACGTCTACAGCCGTGTTCGGATCTTTCAGGCCGTTTCCGGTCAAAACTGCGACAACCTTGCTGCCTTTTGGAATTTCACCGGATTTTACCTGTTTCAAAACGCCGGCGATGGATGCACAGGAGCCCGGTTCGGCAAACACGCCTTCTTCACGGGCAATCAGCTGATAAGCGTGAAGAATGTCTTCATCTGTGACTTCATCAATTTTTCCGGCTGATTCTTCCGCAGCGAGCACCGCTTTGTCCCAGCTGGCAGGATTCCCGATTCGGATTGCCGTCGCAACGGTCTCTGGATTTTTAATGACTTCGCCGCGGACGATAGCCGCAGAACCTTCCGCCTCAAAACCGCGCATCTTCGGAAGTCCGGTGCCGTTTTTCTCATGGTATTCTTTGAACCCTTTCCAGTAGGCCGTGATATTCCCGGCGTTTCCTACCGGGATCGCCAGAATGTCCGGCGCTTCGCCGAGCTGTTCGCATACTTCAAAGGCCGCTGTTTTTTGCCCTTCAATCCGGTAAGGGTTTACTGAATTCACTAATGCAATCGGTGATTTTTCGCAAATCGACCGGACGATGGCCAGCGCGTCGTCAAAGTTTCCGTCAATCGCGATGATTTCCGCACCGTACATGACGGCCTGCGCAAGTTTTCCGAAGGCGATTTTTCCGTCCGGGATGATGACGATGCATTTCATGCCGGCTCTCGCCGCGTATGCCGCAGCTGCCGCGGATGTGTTCCCTGTAGAGGCGCACATGATGGTATCATTGCCTTCTTCTTTCGCTTTGGCGACCGCCATGACCATGCCGCGGTCTTTAAAGGATCCCGTCGGATTAACGCCCTCTGTTTTCACATGCAGTTCAATTCCGAGCTTTTCGGAAAGTTTCGGCAGGTGAATCAGCGGCGTGTTGCCTTCATGCAATGTCAGGGCCGGCGTCTGATCCGTCACCGGCAGAAATTCTTTATATTGATGGATGAGTCCTTTCCACATTAGCTCCAACCGTTCCCTTCTACGCGATATGTGCTTTTTACTTCTTGTACGACTTCGAGGTCATTTAAGTTTTGCAGAATGTCACTGAAATCTTCTTCCGATGTATGATGCGTGACGATGACGATTTCCGCGAGGTCGTCATGGCCTTTGATCGGCAGCTGCAGAATTTTTTCAAAGCTGACGCCGCGCTCTGAGAAGGCCGATGTGATTTTTGAAAAAGAGCCGACCTGGTCTTTGACGTGAATTCTTAAAAACTGCTGGGCATAGATATCAGACGGCTGCTTCAGATTTCTTTCAAACTGCGGGGCGACAAAGCTGTTTCCGTTTACGCCGAGACGCATGTTTTTCATGACCGCGACCAGATCGGAAACGACCGATGTCGCAGTCGGCATGCTTCCGGCTCCGGGGCCGTAAAACATCGTTTCGCCGACGGCTTCTCCGTACACGTAAACGGCATTAAACTCGTTATGCACCGCAGAGAGCGGATGATGATCCGGGAGCAGTGTCGGCTGAACGCTGACTTCGATTTTATTGTCATCACGCTGGGCGATGCCGATCAGCTTCATCGTATAGCCGAGCCGTTTGCTGAAGCTGATGTCTTCATCCGTTATCCGGGAAATTCCTTTTACTTTGACATCGTCCAGATCGACATTCATAGAGAAGCCGAGACGGGCTAAAATCGCCATCTTGCGCGCGGCATCGAGCCCTTCTACATCGGCGGTCGGGTCCGCTTCCGCGAATCCGAGATCCTGCGCTTCCTTCAGCACTTCTTCATACGGGCTTTTTTCTTTAATCATTTTCGTTAAGATGAAGTTTGTCGTTCCGTTGACGATTCCCATCATTTTTGTGATCCGGTCAGAGGAAAGGCCTTCTTCGAGCGTGCGTAAAATCGGGATTCCGCCGGCGACACTCGCTTCATAATACAAGTCACAGCCATTTTCCTTTGCGGCGGCTAAAAGCTCTGACCCGTATACGGCGATCAGATCTTTATTTGCGGTCACAACATGTTTTTTCGCTTTCAAGGCATCAAGAAGATATTGCTTCGTCTGTTCGACACCGCCGA
This sequence comes from Bacillus sp. JHAA, assembly GCF_036961585.1. NCBI lineage: Bacteria > Bacillati > Bacillota > Bacilli > Caryophanales > Bacillaceae > Bacillus > Bacillus sp. JHAA. Next base: position 133,268 of record NZ_JBAMDE010000001.1, read on the forward strand.
TGACTTCAATAATCACGTCGACTTCAGGGTCATCGATCACATCATAGACCTCTGTCGTCAGCACTTCTTTCGGCAGATCTGCGTCTCGTTTTTTATCAATATCTTTAACTAGCACTTTTTTGATCGTCACCGGACAGCCGACCTGGTGCATAAGCTTATCCTGATGATCTTGTATAATTTTGACGACTCCGCTTCCCACGGTTCCCAGTCCTAACAGTCCAATACGAATCGCTTCCAAAGAGAAACTCCACCTTTCTTCCTTTTGTCCACTAGAAAAGGACAATTGTTAACCCTTCACAGACATTTAAGTTACAAATATTATATAAGCCCGCATTTGTTTTGACAAGCGGCTGAATATTGTTTCTACGGCTATGAAAACGCTTAACACACTGATATGACAAGATTCCCTATTTTCTAAATATTTTTACGTCATATTTTCTTACGAACTGATTCCTTTCCCGAGCCACGCCACAGGCGGGACAAAAACCTGCGCCGACCTGACATTCATCATGTTGTGACATGTCTGTAAAAACTGTTCATAGCGGGTGCAGTCGGCAAGAATGTAGTCAAGCTGCTCTTCGTAATACTGTTTTTCAGAATCATGAGAAATGTAATAGCTCTCCACCGTCTCGAAGAAATGGAGCGGAAACAGCAGGCGGCTGTAAAACAGGCGTTTGGAAAAGGAGGATAACGGCGTAACTTGCTCATATTCCTGCAGAAACAAAAACCCATCTTTGAGCAGGTCGTCACGATGATACAAATATGTGCTGCGCATATATTCCGCAATATCACGGGCAGCATGGTCGAATACCCAATCGCCCGGAATGCGGATCAATGATTCCTCCGACCAGGTATCCCGTTCCATCCGCTGATGGCAGATTGTCCCCGAGTCTTCTGCGCCGGGATTGTCATCCAGCTCCGTATCCACTAAATATTGAATGGCGTTTTCCGCTAAGCCTGAATAATAAGGAAATGCTTCGATCATTTTCTTTTCGAACGGTTCAAGCGGAGACATATGAATTTTCTGCATCCAGAATGATTCCAGCTGATCCACCCGTTTTCCCCATAAGTCCTTCCATTGGCCGATCCTGCCCGCTTCTTTCACTTCGTACGGATAACCCCGCCCTTTTCTGTGAAATTCGGCAAGCTCCCCTCCGACAGAAAACGACCGGTTTGAGACGGGAATCGGCGCTTTTAAGAGCGCATACGTTTTGCCTTCGTCCTCAAAGGTCAGTTCTCCTTCCTTCGTAAAGATAAACACTGAAACGTATGGGTCACTTTGTTCTTGTAAATACTGACTCATGTAGTAAAGCTCCGTCAGCTCTGATTGCGAAAACCCGGAAACGGGAATTATAAGAAAGAAGGAATTAGGCGTCTGGAAGCATTGGTATTTCTGATAAACGGAAAGCTGTCTGACGTGGATGCCGTACTTTTCTTTAATGATGCTTTTCATCATAATCACCTGCCTGAAAAATTAGAGCTATTCACATCGTAGTCATACGCCGGCGGAATTATGAATACATATTGTAATCCTTTGAATCAAGTGGAGAAACATCGTACACATCGGAAGAGTGTTGTATAAACTAGTAAAAAAAGATTGGGTGAAGCAAATGTCAGAAAAGGAACAACTGAATCAGGTGGAAGCTGTCGCCAGGGCGCGTTTAAAAGAACGGGGGGTTGAGACGGACGATATTGCCGAGCTGGTGTATTTCCTTCAAAAAAAATATCATCCTGATTTGACGATGGAAGTATGCAGGCTCAATGTGGATCGTGTCATCGCAAAACGCGAAGTGCAAAACGCCATTTTAACGGGAATAGAATTAGATGTGCTCGCCGAACAAAAAAAGCTGTCTGAACCGCTTCAGACCATTCTGGCGATTGATGAAAGCCTGTATGGGGTTGACGAGGTGCTCGCCTTCTCTATCGTGAATATATACGGCTCAATCGGCTTTACGAATTACGGCTACATTGACAAAGAAAAACCCGGTATTCTCGGGCGGTTAAATGATAAATCTACGGGCGAATGCCATACGTTTCTTGATGATATCGTCGGCGCAATCGCAGCAGCGGCTTCAAGCCGGCTTGCTCACAGCGCAAGAAATACAGAATAAGGACGGCCGTCATGGCCGTCCCTTTTTTTATAGATGTTCAATCCATTCGGTTAAAGAGTCAATCGCATATGTCGGCTTCTGGCCGTAATCTGCCATATGCTCACGCTTTGTCACTCCGGTATGAACCAGCAGCGTATCCATGCCCGCATTGATGCCGGCCATAATATCCGTTGCATAGTTATCGCCGACCATGAGTGTTTCGGAAATATCCGTTCCGAGCACACGCATCGCCTGTTCCATAATAATGGATTCAGGCTTGCCGATAAAGACAGGCTCAACGCCCGTTGACACCGTCAAAACGGATGTGAGCGAACCGTTCCCTGGTAAAAGTCCTCTTTCAGTCGGAATGGCGACGTCGCCGTTTGTTGAAATGAACCGGGCGCCGTTTCTGATCGCAAGGCATCCCGTTGCCAACTTTTCATATGTAATGCCGCGGTCGATTCCCACAACGACAAAGTCCGCGTTTTCTTCTCCGAAGCTCAGCCCGTTTTCTTCAATGGCCTGACGGATGCCTTCTTCGCCGATCACATACACCGACGCGTCTTTTTTCTCCTGGGCGATATGCTGCGCAGTCGCCATGCTCGTCGTGAAGACCTGCTCTTCAGATGCCGGAATGTCAAAGCTCATCAGCTTGTCCGCCACCTGCTTCGGCGTCCGGGAAGAATTGTTCGTCACGAATAAATACGGAATGCCGCGCGCTTTAAGCGTTCTCACGAATTCACACGCTTCTTCGATTTTTTCCGTCCCGTTGTACATTGTGCCGTCCAAATCTATCAAATATCCTTTATAATCCTTCATACTCAACACTCCTGTGGATTTTCTCACTCGTTGTTATTTAAATGCGGAAACAGGCCCTAATTCTGTTTCCAGATAGGTTCTTACACGGGCCGGAAAGGCTTTCAGCACATCTCTGTTTGACGTGATCAGCGTAAACAGCTCTTGATAATCGGCGTGCTGATATTCCTGGACAAGCTGCTTTCTGGAAGAGATCAGTTGCTTCAGCTTATTTCCTTCATCCTCAGCTACCACCTTTTCATCCGTCAGAATATCCATGATGTCGTCATAACTGCCCGGATCGCGCATGATAAAGCCGTCAATCATATCATTTCCGACATCGAGAATGCATTCGATCATAAGATGGCTGATCCGCTCAAGCGCCCTTTTTTCGATCTCGCTCTCCCATGCAGGCGTGCTGTCAAACAGCGCCAGCTGGGTCTCAAAAAAACGGAGTGTTTGTTCGATATTATTTCTGTCAACAAAATACACGTGACAGCATCCCCTTCTGCATCAATTATTTTCTGATTCGTTTTAAAACAAAATACGCGCAGCCGAAATTGCAGTATTCGTAAATGTATTCGTCCAATGTGCTGATTTTCGTTTCAAAGGTTGCTTTTTGATTCTGGTCATCAAAGAAGCCTTTGAGCCGCAGCTGACTGTATCCCCAGTCTCCCACAATGTAATCATATTTATTTAATATGTCCGAATAGCGGGCTTTGAACGCTTCTTCATTAAAGCCGTTTTTAAAATCGTGTACGAGTTCAAACTCGGCATTTTGAATAAGAATCATGTCTTCACCTCTTTTATCACTCTTTACTATCATAATTCATTGACTTCTGTCCATCAATTGCAAAATGAGACGGTTCGGACGGACGGAGAATTTTTCCTCTTTATATCCAGTGTAGCGGTTCAGACGATCCTTATTCAAGAATGACTTTTTCCCTGCAAAAACGGCTCCATCACAAAAAACCCAAAACCTGCGGCGTTTTGGGTTTTTTCGGCTTATCTTATGCTTGGGCCTGGCGTTTTTTAGACGCTTCGTTCACTTGTTCATCCGCATGGTAGGAAGAACGGACAAGCGGGCCTGCTTCACAGTGACTGAAGCCTTTTTGCATCGCGATTTCTTTCAGTTCGGCAAATTCGTCCGGATGATAATATTTTTGGACTTTTAAATGTTTTTTCGACGGCTGCAGGTATTGGCCGATCGCCATGATGTCGACATTGTTCGCAAGCAGGTCGTCCATCACTTCAATAATTTCTTCCTTCGTTTCGCCGAGACCGATCATAATGCTTGATTTCGTCGGGATGTCAGGCTGCATTTCTTTCGCACGGCGCAAGAATTCCAAAGAACGGTCATATGTTGCGCGGGCCCGGACTCTCGGTGTCAGGCGGCGGACGGTTTCAATGTTGTGGTTCAGAATATCAGGACGGGTATCCATTAATGTTTTCAGGTTGTCGTAATTTCCGCCCATATCGGATGGCAGCACTTCAATTGTCGTGAACGGACTTTTTCTGCGGATCGCCCGGACCGTTTCCGCAAAGACGCCTGCTCCGCCGTCTTTCTGATCATCACGCGCTACGGCCGTGATGACGGCGTGTTTTAAATTCATCAGCGCGACGGAATCAGCTACGCGTTCCGGTTCCTGCAGATCCAGCTCGGTCGGCAGACCCGTTTTTACAGCGCAGAAGCGGCATGCTCTCGTACAGACGGAACCGAGAATCATGAACGTCGCCGTACGTCTGACAGCCCAGCATTCATGGATGTTCGGGCATTTTGCTTCTTCACATACGGTATGCAGATTATTTTCACGCATTAATTTTTTCAGACCCGTATAGTTTTCATTCGTGTTCAGCTTTATTTTGAGCCATTCCGGCTTTCTCAGATGCTCGTCTTTCTTTGCCATTTCCCCATCATCTCCATTATCCCTTTATTCATGTTCGTGTGCGAAAAATTTCTATTTCACGATGGATATAAAACTTGCGGATTTCTATTCAATAGTCACTTTAACATAGGAAAAATTTCTCGACAAGGGAAGAGAATTACTTACATTTTCTCGGATTGTTGCCGCAAACTATTTGTATTCAATCCTGAAAGGAGATCATGTTGTGAAAGTTCTGTTATCTGCTCTTCTCCTTTTATCAGTTTTCTGTCCGGCTGCAAGCGGGAAAGAACAATCGGCTCCTGTTTACGGCGAACGGATGCAGTTGTACCGCAAAGCCGAAGCAGTCACGCAGATTCCTTGGTATGTGCTTGCGGCAGTTGATCAATATGAAGAAAATGTCCGCTCAAACCGAAAGGATCTGCCGGAAAAAGCGGGAATCATCAGCATTTATATTCCGGATCATTTGTGGAGCGGCCCTGAAAATCCAAATCCTAAGGACGATGCGCCTCTCAGCATTAAAGTATTTGACGGGATCGGCCTGGACGGCGACGGCGACGGAAAAGCCGAGGTAAGCAATGATGAGGATATCCTTTATACATTTGCTCAGTATTTAGCGGGATTCGGAACCGATCTTGACCATATCCGCATCGGTCTCTGGAATTATTACCGCCGCGATCAGACGGTCGGCATTATCACCGAATTCATGACACTGTTTAAAACGTTCGGCCGCCTTGATCTCGGAGAGCACGCTTTTCCGCTTCCCGTGAAGACGGATTACAGCTACCGCAGCACATGGGGCGCCGCACGGGGTTTCGGCGGGCGCCGGATTCACGAAGGAACGGATCTGTTCGCTCATTACGGGCTCCCCGTCAGATCAACCTGCTACGGTATTGTTGAAATGAAGGGCTGGAACCGTTTCGGCGGCTGGAGAATCGGTATCAGGGATATCAATAACACGTATCACTACTTCGCTCACCTGAACGGCTTTGCAAAAGGTGTGCATAAAGGCCAGATCGTCAAACCCGGAGAGGTGATCGGCTCTGTCGGCAGTTCCGGATACGGACCGCCGGGCACCGCGGGAAAATTTCCGCCGCATCTTCACTACGGGATGTATAAAGATAACGGCAGATCGGAATGGTCTTTTGATCCGTATCCTCATTTAAGGGCATGGGAACGTAAAGAAATCCGCAGGAAAAAGTAAACACACAGCCGCCGGGAAAGATTGCGGCTGTGTGTTTTTATTTATCTTTCTTCTGTTTTTCACTCGGCAGCTGGACGGAAGGCGTCACACCTGACCCGCCGCTTCCGTTATAAAACTGCGGCACCTCTCCTTGAATCGCTTTAATGGAGACCGGAATATTATTTGTCACGACTGATGTCTTACTGGCAAACGGAATAATGACCTTCACTTTTATTTCCACAAAAATACTGATATCGATCAGGGCATTGTTAATGCCGTACGGCTTTATTTTTGTTTTCACATCAGTTAACGCATCACCGATCAGGTTAAAGCGCACGGGGATTTTCGGCCCCAGATTTCCGAGAATGCTGTTTCCTGTGACCTGCCCTAAGGGAATATCGATCATAATTTCATCGGCCGTTTTCGCGCCTTTTTCCGTTTCACGCTGCTTATTGTTCGACTCCGCTTCCTTCAGATGAGCCTGAAGCTGCTTTGTCACTTTCGCCTTCATACTGTTGACCATTTGTGTATTAAAATCCATCGTTGTGACTTTTCCGTTTTCATCCGTTTTCATATCGACCATATCTTTCACATTGTCGCTGTGAGACATGTATTCTTCAATGGATTCCGTAATGACCTCTGTCGCCACCCGTTTGGTTTCCATTTCTCCTATGTTCATCAGCACCGGTTTGATTGAGGAGTTGATCATCCAAAGGCTGATGACCGTCGATATGATAAAAAAAGCAAACGACAGAAGAAGCACATATCGAAAAGGCAAAGGCCCTCTCTTGCGAAGAGCGCTCCGGTATCTAGGCAAGAAAAATCCCCCCTTACATATCACAATGTATGCTTGTAAGAGGGGACATAGTATTTTATTTTTGCTCTTAAAAAGTCCCGCTTTCACTCATTCGGGTGAAATGGAACGGCGGGCAGCTACATGACATTACGGCTGCTGCGCGAGCTTCCAGGCGAGCAGATCCCTTAAAAACTCCGGCATAAAGTATTGCTTTTCTTTTGAATCGCGGATGTAAGGGAACAGCTTTCCGAGTGTAAACATATCGAGAACGGCAACCGAGTATATCCGCTCCGGATCAATCTCTTCTCCGTTCACTTTCACATTGAGGAGATGCGTCACACCGTCTTCAAGAATGCCGGCCTCTGCCTCCGCTCCGGCATATACCATCCTGCCCATCACTTCCCCGCGGAAGCCGAGGCCTTTTATCCGCAGCTGCTCCATTTGTTCCGAGGCGGCCTGGCTGATTGTTTCCTGAAGTTCTCTGCCTGAAAGACGAACGGCCACCGGATTGATCGGATGAGGGCAGATACGGTGCAGATCAAGCTTTGTGACAGGCCCCTTCTGTAAAGGCCCCAAAATGACGCCTGAATTCACCATGCTGACTTCACAGCCGCACCAGCTTTTCAGCGCTTCGGCTAATAGAAGCGGGAGGGGCGATTCCTCAAACCACTTCACGCCGGCTTCTTCATTCAGGTTGGCGACTTGTTCGGAGAGCAGGTTTTCCGCTTCCCGTTCTTTCTCTTTCAGAAAAGCCGCCGTATCTTCACATTCCCCTTGCCAATCAGCCATTTTCTGTACAGATGCCTGTTTGCTGACAATGGTTCGTGATTCACTTTCTATCGTCAGCTCGACACAGCCGACATAGTTCCCGTATTTCTCCGCACATGCCAGCAATACGCCGTTTATGTCTTGTCCGTCCTCAAGAAGGTGGTGCGTATGTGATTCAAGAATGACATCGATATCGGGAAATTTTTCCGCTGCGGCCCGGTCATCGATCAGGCCTAAATGAGAAAGCAGAATAATGATGTCCGCTTTGCCCTTGATATCGTCAAGTGATTCTTGAATGCTTTTTTCCGCATCCGTCACCGTCCAGCCTAGTTTTTGATAGACGGGATAATACGGCACCGTGACGCCGAGTATGCCGGCGGTCATCCCATTTTTCAGCGTTTTGATCACGTAGGGCTCGGCCCATTCCGGGCGCTGTCCATCCGCGTCAAACAGGTTGGACACAATGACGGGAAACGCGGCATGGGTATATAAATCCGCCAGCTCATCGTGAGGCAGCGTAATTCCTTCATTATTCCCGACGGCAGCCGCATCGATCTCAAGCCGGTTTAACAAGTCGACATTCGCTTTGCCGAAGGTCGCTTCCGTTATCATTTGGAATCGGTCCATATGATCGCCGATGTCGAATACGAGTGTTTCCTCCCCGTCTTTTTCATGTTCATTTCTCTTCTGCTCAATATAATGTACGATTTTCGGCCAATTTTCGAAATGGCTGTGCAAATCATTCGTATGATATAAACGGAGCTTCTCTAACATACCATCTCTCCTACCTTTTAGCTGAATATCCCTTGATAAATCAATTCACAGCCGATCAAAATCAAGACGACCCGCATGAAAAGCACGATCGTTTTCGTCTGCACCCGCTTATTGACCCACGCGCCCATTTTGCCGCCGAACCACGCGCCCGGAACGAGGCACAGCGCATACAGCCAATTGACATGGCCCTCTGCGATATGTGACACGGAACCCGTCACGGAGGATAAGAAAATAATGAGCATTGACGTCGCCACAGCCACTTTCGGCGGGAACAAAAATAACAGCATCATGGCCGGAACCATAAGAGAGCCGCCGCCAATGCCGAAAAGACCGCCCAATAAACCGACGAAAAAGGCAATCACGATACCGGTGAAAATACGGTACGAATATGTATAAAGCTCACCCGATTCATCCTCATATGTCCGGATCATGCCTTTATGCGCTTTATTGACCGGTTTTGCTTTCGCCTTCAGCATTAATGTAATGGAAATCAAAATCATAAAAAGTCCGAACCAGACGGAAAACGTATGCGCATTAAAAAGTTTAGACAAATACGCGCCGATGATGCTTCCCGGGCCGGAACCGATAAAAAAGATCAGTCCGCTTTTGTAATCAACGGTTTTATATTTCATATAGGCCAGAGTTGATGACAGGCCCGTAAAAATAATCACCAAAAGGGACGTGCCGATGGCAGTCTGCGGTGTTACGTCATGGAAAAACGGAGTCATCGTGCTTAAATAGAGCATTGCCGGCACGATGATAATTCCTCCCCCAAGCCCGATCAGGCTGCCGACCGTTCCCGCGATAAATCCTAATATGATCAAAATAAGATAAGACATGTGTCTTGAAACCTCTTTTCTAGCTGAATAGGTCGAGCTGCTTCGGAGCAAGCCCGGTATATGAGATATTTAACATTTCAAGCATCTCAAGCCCGTTATCGGCGGCGTCTCCGCCTGAGTTATTATTGAAGAGCACATACAGATTGCGCGACTGTTTTTTCAGCACCTGAAGATTGTTTTTCCAATCTTTGAGCTCCTGTTTGTTATAGCGGTATAAATATCTGACCTCACGCCAGTTTTGTCCGCCGTCTGGTTTGATCCAGCCCTGCTTGTTCCGCCCGTGAAAACGGACAAGCGTTTTTTCTTCATCCGTTGCTTTCAGGACGGTCGGAATGCTGCCCTCGCCGATTTGCGGCTCGTCACATATGCTGTGAATCCAGCCTTCCTCCTTCATAAAGGAAAGCGTCTGTTCATAAAATGGCGGGGAAAACCAAGACCGGTTGCGGAATTCAAGCGCGCACGGGATATCGCCCATCTGCTGCCTGCACCATCTTAAATATGCGACGTTTTCTTTCTTGCAGTCAAACCACGGCGGGAATTGGAACAGCACCATGGCAAGCTTTCCATGCTCTATATACGGCGATAATGACAGCTTAAACGCCTCAAACATTTCTTCCTTCGATTCATAGGGAATATCGCCGCGCTGATGGCCCGTCATTCCTTGATATGCCTTAATGACAAATTGAAAAGATTCCGGCGTCTCTTTGACCCATCTTTCATTATTGCGGGCGGGCTGTATCGCGTAAAAGCTCGCGTCCAGCTCAACGATGGGAAAATGAGAGGAATACGCCTGCAGTTTTTGCGGGCCCGCTGTTTTAGGCGGATAGATGCTGTCATGATCCCCCCACCCCGTCAGTCCGATATAAATCACAATCCTTCACCTCTCACTCTAGTTTATCACAGGTGTTTTTCTCTTTCCGTTTCCATGTTTTTTCTGAATGCACTTTTCAGGAACCGGTATTGATGTTCATTGGTGTCCGAAAATGCCTCATCCCTGGATGAAAGAATGTGCTGATAGACGATCGGCTCTGAAAACTGACCGCTCGTGAAATCATATATCTCCCCGTCTATCCGGTTATAAAAATGCCAGCTTGTGCCGGTTTTTGTTTTGAGAATGTCACCGCCGTAAACATCTTGGATGACTAAAGCCGTCACGCCGCACTGGCCTTTGGCCGGGCAATCTTCCGTCCATTTTGTACTAGTCTTGGGCGACCAGGATGCCGTTAATATGTTCAAGATTTGGTCATACAATGTGTTTTACTCCTTTTTATAAAAAGATACCACGAGACCCGCTTTCCAAACGACAAAAAAAACCGATTCTCATCAGAGAATCGGCTCTTTTATTTCAGAAGGCTTCAGGAATGTTCCGAAAGCCCCGCTCTGCTTACGGCCGCCATCCTGATACACACAGCGTCCCTTGCTGTAGGTCGCAGCAATTCGGTATGGAAAGGTGCGGCCTTCATACAGGCTTTGCTTATGTTTGGAAAACATCGTTTCTTTTGTGACGGTAAAAGGTTCCGGCCGGACGATGGCAAAATCAGCGTCAAATCCTTCTTCAAGCAGGCCTTTATTCGTTAAACCGAAGCGCTTGGCCGGTGCTTCGGCCGTCCATCGGGCCACATGTTCAAACGGAATCCCATGATCGATCGCTAATTGAATCATGCCGAGAAGCGTAAATTGGCCTCCGCTGATCCCGCCCCACGACAGAAACATATTATCCTCGCGTTTCAAAGACGGATGACAGGGAGAATGATCCGAAGACACCATATCAATCAGGCCCTCTGCCAAAACCCCGATCAATTCCTCTTTATCAGCCTCTGAGCGGAGCGGCGGAGCGCATTTGGCGGCCGCCCCTTTTTTGAGGAAGTCTTCAAAGCTGAATAATAAGTAGTGCGGACACGTTTCAACGGTGACATCCAATCCGTCTTTTTTCGCCTGCTGAATGGAGAGCACGGCCCGTTTCGTGCTGATATGTACAAAATGAAGCGCGCATCCCGTCGCTCTTGCATATTCAATCGCCCGCTGCACAGCCTCGCATTCGGCTTCTTCCGGACGGGAGGAAGCGTAAGCGCGGGCATCAATTTTCCCTTGGAGCGCGTACTCGGCTTCAAGGAATCGGGTGAGGGCGTCGCTTTCTGCGTGCAGGGCCAAAATCTTGCCGCACGCCGCGATTTCCTTCATTCCCTTTAAAAGAGTCCGTTCATCGGCTGATTGAAATTCATCCGTTCCCGATTTAGACAGAAACGCTTTAAACCCGATTGCCCCCGCTTCTGCCATCGGCCGGATATGTTCGGTATATCCGGGCATCAAACCGCCCCAAAGCGCAAAATCAACCGCTGACTTCCGTTCGGCGATTTCCGCCTTTGCCAGCAGGTTTTCAGCAGTTACCGTCGAAGGGATGCAGTTAAGCGGCATATCAAAATAAGCCGTACAGCCGCCGGCAGCCAGCATGTTTGAGCCGGTTTCAATGCCTTCCCATTCTTCTCGGCCGGGTTCATTGAAATGGACGTGACAATCGACCGCGCCCGGAAACACATACATGCCGTCCTCCTGCACCACTTGTTCCGCGTTTTCGTCAATGCCGGGTCCGATCAAGGCAATTTTCCCGTCCTTGACGGCGATATCAGCCCGCTCTGTTCCGCCTTTTCGCACAGCTTTCGCACCCTTTACAATTACGTCATAGGCCATTTTATCTTCCTCCCTGTAAGGATGACGATTTTTCTGTCAGTTTTTATCACAACATGCGTCTATGATTGCCAGTTTACTGCTACTATGATCGTAATACATCAGTAAAACCGCTATAATTTTTGATGATTTTTATTCATATTAACCAATGGTTGTCTTTAGAACCTGAAAGGAGACTGACTGATGAACATTTATGACGTGATGAAGATTCCCGCTTATGAGCGGGCCGCATTAATCGCAGGCAGATCCGGCGGCTGGAGGGAGGTGCAGCACGTCAACATGATGGATGCGCCGGACATCGCTGATTTTTTACATAAAAACGAATTGCTCGTCACGACGGCTTACCACTTGAAGGACCGCCCGGAGCTGTTGAAAGATTTGATCCGCCTCATGGCAAAACGGGGCTGCGCGGGACTGGGGATCAAAACGAAGCGTTATCTTAATGTCATTCCGAAAGATGCCGCGGAGCTTGCCGACCGGTATGAATTTCCGATTATTGAGCTGCCGGAAGACATCAGGCTCGGAGATATCGTCAACGCCACACTGAGCCATATTCTTGATATGCGTTCAAATGAGCTCCAGCAGGCCATTTACGCCCATAAAAAATTCACAAACCACATCATGAGCGGCAAAGGGCTGCAATCCCTGCTTAAGAAGCTCTCAGACATTCTCCGGCTTCCCGTGCTGCTTTTGGATCAGCATACAAAACTCTTATCATCGTCCCACCGCATACCCATTGACACGTCTTTATTGAAAAACATCTGTTATTCCCTTTCCGGGCCTTATTTCACCTGCTTTTCCATGCTGTCCGACAGAAAGGCGTATTCTGTCCTGCCGATTCTGAATGTTGAAAAAAACTGCGGTTATCTGGTGATACCTGATCTGGTGCAGACCGCTGATAAAGGCATGATTTTGACTATTGAACAGGCGGCTAACGTCATTTCCTTTGAACTGCTGAAAGAAAATGCCGTCAAACAATTCAGCAGACGGGCGCGCAATGAATTTTTCAGCAATTTCATCGACCGCTCGTTTACCGGCCATGAAGAAATCAAAAGCCGCGCCAAAGAATTCCGGCTCCGCTGGGATCAGAAATACATGTGCATTTGCGGAAAGCTTGACCGAAATGAGAAAACGATCAGCTTTACCGAAAATCAGCTCGTTTCCGATCATGTATTTGATCTGCTTGAAGGGGAGCTGTCATCCTTTCCGTTTCCCCCTCATCTCTTTATTAAAGGAAATGTCGGTATTCTTTTAATTGAAGCGACAGACAGCTGGAATGAAATGCACGCGTCTGTCATCAGCTTTTTGGAGCAGTTTCAAAAGCAGGTCCGGACGCAATTTAAACGGACTGTCTCCTTCGGCATCTCAAACATATGCCAAAAGCTGATCGACGTCCCTGACGCTTTTACTGAAGCTTCAGACGCCATTTCATCCGGGCATTTGTCCAGAAGCGCGGAGTTTATTCAAATCTATCATGCCAAAGACGTGCCGGAGCTGCTCCGCCTGCTTCCGGCGGAAGATGTGAAGAAGTTTTACGAAGCCACCCTCCAAAGCCTGGCAGACCGGCAAAAGGAGGACCAGAGCCTGCTTCATACGCTGTCTGTTTACCTGGAGACCCACTGCCAGATTTCAGAAACGGCTAAGCGCCTGTACGTCCATCGAAATACGGTGATCTATCGTTTAGAAAAATGCGAGGAACTGCTCGGCAAAAGCTTAAAAGATCCGGAGACGACGATGCGCCTGCGGCTCGCGCTGAGAATGCAGCGGCTGATCGGTTAAGGAATCGTTAGAGACAGGGATGCGGGTGTTCTCCCGCATCCTATTTAAGGGGGATTGATTCAGCTTAATTCTCAAAAAATGCTGCCATCAACATCTGCTTCCATTGACATCATCAGCCGTTAGTTATGATTTTCAGCAGACTCTAATCTAAACTAAAAAAGCCTTTCCCGAAGAAAAGGCTTTTGCTGTTCAAGTCTGAAAACGATCCGAAGCAGTTTGAAAGGTATCATGTGTTTTTTCCACTGTGTTCACACCCAATCCGCATACTAAAGATAACGACAGACCCAAAATAATGAAGATGCTTTTTTTAAAATTCATACAGGCATTCTCCTTCTTAGGTTTGATTACGATCAGACGAAACTTGATATGATCCATCAAATGAAACAGCCGATGTTGCTAGACCGACCCCTGACATTAAAACGACAGCCGACACAATGATAAATACGCCTTTTCTAAAATTCATACAGGCATTCTCCCCTCTGAATTTGTTTTTGCGTTTGAATCATTTTTTGATGATAAAAATAAGATTTGTCATATTGCTTTGACTCTGCATAAACAGCAGCCGTATCAAGAGCAATATCTTCTACATACGAATAGTTTTTATGTTTCTCAAGGTAATCAATTGTTTTTTTGATTCCTATTTGGTCTATTGCATTAATATATAAAGCCTCCAAATATTTTTGCAGAGATTCAAACAGCTTATCTCCTTGAAATATCGCTGATGAAAGTCCCTTTTTGCTGATTTGAATCGCCTCGCTTGTTTTCCCTTGTTTAAATAGAAGCTTTGCGTATGTAAACAAGGAATGTGGAAGGTTACCCAATTTATACTTTTCAGATATCTCCGCTGCTTTTTTTAAGTAGATTTCAGCTTTACTGTATTCTTCTAAGTCTCCGTAATTCTTTCCTATGTTGTAATAAGCAGAACTGAGCAGCCTTTCATTATTGTTTACTTGTTTCGACAACTCTAAAGCTTTTTCTAAATGCGGCAAGCTTTTTTCATAACGTTTAAAGTCTACATAGTTCCCTGATACGACAAATAGACATTGAATTTTCCGGACCTTATACAACTCATACTGATCGTAAATATCGAGCGCTTGCTTTACGTGATGCATAGAGACGTGGCTTTGTTTCATACCGTAATATGCTTCAGCCAGTTTAAAATGAAACTCCGCTCTCTCAATTTCATCATGCACATGAACGAGTTGTTTTTCAGCCTCTCTATAAAAGCCGATCGCCTTTACATACTGCTTTTGATCAAATTCATACATGCCGCGGAAAAATAAAGAATAATAGCACAGCAGGCCGGAAATTCCTTTATTTGATGCTTCGATTTTTTCCAACAGCTCGTCAATTGTCGGTCTCACACGGGTAGTCACCGGTTCTAAATAATCCAGCATGAGCTGATGGCGGAATTTCATGAGGGTGTAGTAAATCAGTAGATATTCGTCTTCTTCCATCTCATTTATTTCTTGTTCCACTTCCGCTTTCAAAATCTCCGCATCCGGAACACTGAACTGACGTATCATTTTGTACCATTCATTAATCTTAACGCCAACCTCCGATGATGGTAAAACAGAACTCACAAGGCCACTCCTCCTTTTATATAATATTCTAACATTTCCAAAATTATGTATATCCGCAATAAAACCGCAAAATTTCATTCGTCTTGATCATAAATCTTGGTTTGAGTTTTAAGTCTACAACAAAAAAAGCAGTCCCTATGCAGCCTGCTTTTTTTTGAGAAATTTATCTAAGATGAACATAAATAATGTGAATAACAGAGACATAATCAACATGTCTAGTATAGTTACATTAGAATTTTCTTTTACTAAGAAGAACCAGAGAAGTTGTAAAACGAAAGAAATCACAAAATACAATATGTACCTGATACTATTTATGTCAATCCATCCCTTCGCTTATCTTATTGCCCTTTACACCTGAACCATGCTGGAATCTCCCGGTAATGATGAGTATAATATATGCAGAATGTAACTGGAGCTGATCTAATCATCTCAACTTATTTTAAAATTTCAAAACGTGCAATTTCCCACTCTTTGTTTGCTTTTAGCGGGATTGTTTTTAGCTTTTTGCCTGATTTCAAATCATAAGACGTGATGTCTCCAAGCTTCTGATCGCGCTGGATATCAAAGTTTTTGAGTAAAACATACATCTCTCTGTCAGTGAATTGAACATCATTCATTAATTTGTTATCATCCCCCGCATAAAAATTGAAAGAGTTTTTCTTAACCATTTTTTTATCAAATATCTGCAGCTTCCCATCAAAAGAAACAGCTAAGATGCTATCTTTTAATATTTTCAATTTTGCAGGATGAAACCCTTTCTCCATCTCGACTTCTTTTTTTTCCTTAAGAGTCTCTCTGTCTATTAATATGAGCTTAGAATTCTCTTTCTCATTCACGTTATCATTAACTGCCAGTACAAATGTATTTTCATCTAGAGCTTGGAATGCATCCTTTTCATCCATGAAGTATATCCCTTTATTCGGTATGGATGCCTTGTTCTCTTGCTTATTTGTCTCTGGGTTAATTGAAAGGATGGACATACTTTCTTCATCACTTGAAATAACATAAATTTTATTTTTAGCGACGATTGCTGATCCAAGTTCTCCGTCAAGCTTTATTTGTTTCTTGTTTTTTCGGCTGTTCCCCTTCCAATATACCAGTTCACTTTCCAGCCCTTTGTCTGTATATCCAACGTTAATGTCATGGATGATATAACCGTCAGAACTATTTATAAAGAAAGCACCTTCATCCTCAGTTGTTTTTGACAAACTCTTTTCATTTATTTTGTTTATTTTTCCGGTTTTATTGTCTATCATCAAGTGATTATTGCTTCTATTTGATAGAAAGAACGTATTATTTTTGTTATGTGAAGACATCGTGAAATTTATACCATCTTTCAATTCCACGCTATCCATTTTAATACCATCTTCACCGTAAACCCCAATCTCACTTCCCCTATCTAAAGTGTTAGAAAAACCAACAATAAATTTTGCATTGTCAATATCCTTTAATACAGTCTTTTGATTGCTGCTTCTTTCCTCTTTTTCATTCCCAGTTGGGATGAGACCGCAAGAGGTTGTGACGATCAGTATGCAAATGAAAATAAACAGGGTTTTAAGTCTACTCATTTTTTTCCTCCCTATGAGATAGCAAAAAGCCTCCGGATACACGGAGGCTTTGATTCTTATCCTTGCTGCGTGAACGGCCGGGTCTGTGTCTTTTTGCCCCAGCCAAGCGCGGCCAGAAAACTGATGGCGAGAATGGCCGCTCCCAGCATATACGGAAATTCCATATTTACGTCAAAGAGAAAACCGGCGGCTGACGGTCCGGCGATATTCGCTAAGCTGATGAATGAGGTGTTCATCCCGCCGGCAAACCCCTGCTGGTCACCGGCGAGCTTCGACAGCATCGTATTAACGGCCGGCCGGAGCAGCGATGTCAGCGTCAGGAAAAAGATTGCCGCGGCAAAAACGGCCCAATATGAACCCGCAAACCGGCACCACACAAGTCCTGCAGCAGCCCCGATCAACGTCACGTTAATGACGCGCTTTTCCCCGAACCTGCGGACGAGATAACTGACGCCGACCGCCTGCACAAACACGCCGATGAGACCCGCAGCCGTAATAATAAAGGCAATATCAGAGGCTTTAAATCCGTGTTTATGGTCAACGTAAAGGCCGAAAACGGATTCAAAGTTCATAATTCCGAAGTTCAGCACAAAAACCAGAATCAGCATAAACGCGAACGGCGATTTGAGCGCGCGTGACATTTGCTTAAACAGATGCTCACGTTTTTCCGTTTTTGCCCGGGCTTCCAGCTGCTTTTCACGTCCCAGCGTTTCAGGCAGAAAGAAAAATGAAAGCACCGTTGAAAAGCAGGCGAGACTTGCAGACACGATGAACGGCACAGACATGCCGTAATGAACCAAATAGCCTCCGACACCGGGCCCGATGACGACACCGAGCGTCATCGCCGCGCTGAACAGCCCCATTCCTTTCCCGCGTTCTTCTTCGGTCGTAATATCCGCTATGTAAGCGAACATTGACGGCATTAAAAACGCCGCGCCCATTCCGCCCAAAAGGCGGGATGCGAACAATTGCCACAGGCTTCCGGCAAAAGCGAAGATCAATTGTGACACGGCAAAGGCGGCGATGCCGAAAATAATCAGTTTCCGCCGTCCGTATTTGTCGGTTATTTCCCCGGCAATAGGCGCGAATAAAAGCTGTGTAAGCCCCGCCGCCGCAACAAGCAGACCCATCGTGCTGCCCGTCGCTCCGAATTCGGTAATATAGGTGGGCATAATCGGAATAATCAATCCGATTCCAAGCATCGCAATAAACATATTCAGCATTAAAATTGACAATCGGCCTATGTACGCCATGATTTCTTACCTTCTCCCCAGACAAACGGATGATCATTCCATATTTGTCATTTTTTATACCATTCAGTATAACGGGGAAAAGGGGAAAAAGTCCAGATGATTTCAATCTCGTTTTCATGTCTCATGACAGCACACCGGTTTCAGCCGGCAGATCATATATGTTAAGGGCCGCCTGCAGCGCTTCCCCGGCTTTAACGGCAACACCGTGTCTGATCAGAACCGCTTCAAGTCCGGCCAGCACAAACAGCACATTTTCCTTTCTGCAGCTGTAGCCCATCGTTCCGATTCTCCAAATTTTCCCCTGCAGCGGACCGAATGAGCTGGCGATTTCAATTCCGAATTGAGACAAAAGCATCCTTCTGATCGATTCGCCGTCTGCTTCCAGCGGAATCTTCACGCATGTGACGACAGGCAGCTTCGCCTCCGGATCGCCGAATAAATCAAGTCCCATCGCTGCAAGTCCCGCCGTAAGCGCTTTTTCATGACGCCGATGCCTGCGGAACCGTTCTTCAAGTCCTTCTTCCAGGACAAGACGCACACCCTCCCGCAGCGCATAAAGCATTGCTGTCGCTTCTGTATGGTGATTCAGCCTTCTTTCACTCCAATAATCCTCGAGCTGGCTCAGATCAAAATAGTTGCTCGTAATCGGCCGATGACCGGACAGCATGTTGCCGTCAGCTGCCGTCGCAATGCCCCGTTCTACCTTTTTACGCGCGGCAATGACAGCTGCCGTCCGGTCATTATAAGTAATCGGAGCCATTCCGGAGGGGACCGATAGGCATTTTTGCGTTCCCCCGATGACTGCGTCAATCTTCCATTCATCCGTTTTTACGGCGCAGCCTCCGATCGTGGCCACGGCATCCACGATAAAGAGTGCGTCTTGGGCGCGGCACGCTTCCCCGATTTCTTTCAGCGGGTGAATCCGCCCCGTTGATGTTTCTCCGTGCACCATAGCGACGATTTTCGGGGAAATCTTTTTCATCTCGCTGATAATCTCTTCAGGCCGGAAGACCGTTCCCCATTCACACTCGATCGTATGAACGTCCGCTCCGTACCGCTCGGCGATTTCAGTCAGCAGGTATCCGAAGCGTCCGTATATCGGAACGAGCACGCTGTCGCCCGGTTCTATCACACTTGCGAGAACAGCCTCAATCCCCGCTCTTGATGTGCCGTCAATCGGATAGGCCCAGCGGTTTTCCGTTTGAAACAATTCACGGAGCATTTGCATCGTTTCGTTCATGATGCCGGTAAATGCCGGGTCAAACTGGCCGATGATCGGAGCGCCCATCGCCCTCAGCACTCTCGGTTCAGCTTCTGTCGGTCCCGGTGTCATAATGGTTCTTTGCGGAATGCACAATTCTTTTCTGGTCGGCACGCCGATTCCCCCTTTACGTTAATAGGCAAGTTTATGTAATACATTCGCCAGCGTAAGGACGCCGGTTTCAAGCTGATGTGCGGGTGTGAATTCAAGCGGCGAGTGGCTGATTCCGTCACGGCTCGGCACAAACAGCATGCAGGCCGGAAAGGTTCTGCCGAGCATCTGGGCGTCATGTCCCGCTCCGCTTACGATTTTCTCCGGGTCCGCCCCCTGTTCTTTTGCAGCCTCCGCTGCGGTTCGCGTCAGTGTCTGATTCATTTGAACCGGCTCTATCCTCATATATTCATCAATAACGGGCCTGACTCCTTTGCTGCGGCTGATGTTTTCAACAATCGATACCAGTTTCTGATGGAAGGCTGCCAGCACGTCTTCCTCCGGGTGGCGAATATCAACGGAAAACTGGATACGGCCCGGAATGACATTCGCCATATTCGGTTCAACCGTCATTTTCCCGCACGTCAGGCGGAGCTCTTCCGGCTGTCTTTCCGCTGAGAGCATCAGTTCGTGGATAATGCTGCTTCCCGCCGCGAGCGGGTCTTTCCGCCATTTCATTGAAGTGGTGCCGGCATGGTTGCATTCACCGTCAAGCGTAACGGTATAGCGTCTCTGTCCGGCAATCCCGGTGACAATCCCGATATCCCTTCCCGATCGTTCAAGCGTTTGCCCCTGTTCAATATGAATTTCCAGAAAGGCACTAATATCAGTGCGCAGCGGTGCTGGATAACGGCCTGCACCGAAGCCGTTCTGCCGCATGGCTTCTTTCAGAGAAATGCCGGACGCGTCTTTCGGCGTTTCCGCATCTGAAAGCGAGAAAGCACCGGTGATATTGCCTGAGCCCCAATAGGTGATGGGAAAACGGCTCCCTTCCTCTTCACAGAGCGACACAGCCTCCAGCGTTTTTTTCGGACGCCCGCACGTCTCATGCAAATGCCGGATCGCCAGCATGCCCGCCAGCACGCCGAACGCACCGTCATATTTGCCGCCGTCAATAACGGTGTCAATATGCGACCCGGTCAGAATCACCTCATCAGGTGATTCTGTGCCGCTCAGCCGGCCGAACACGTTACCGACATCGTCAAATGCCGTTTCCAGCCCGAACGCCTCCATTTTCTTTTTGACGGCAAGCTGGGCGTCCATCCATTCTTTCGTATATAAAAGCCTCGTCACTCCGCCGGAAGCGGAAGCGCCGAATTGAGACAGCCATTGTATGTCATCGGAAATCCCGATATTCGCCGACGAAAGCTGCTGATGTTCCATACACGCCCTCCTTTTAAACTGAAAAACTGACAAGATGATCTTCATTATAGAAGGAGCGCATAACGAGTTCATTATCATATCTTCCAAAAAATCAATGATTTTCCGGATACTTTGACCAATAAGCCGAAGGAACTATTTTTCAAAAAAGATAGAATATTAGATTTATTTTTTGGATAATAGAGGTAAAGGAGGGCAAGTCATGACAAAAAAACTTTGGTTTCTGCCGATTGTCTGCCTGTTTTTCATTTTTGGATGGGCCGCGCCGTCAGCCTCTGCGGGCGCGCCGGCTGACACGAATCTGTACAGCCGGATGGCGGTTTCAACTGCCGGCGGCACAACTCTTTTTCCGCAAACTGCCTCAGCTGTCATCACTCCGTCTGCGGATACGGACACATATTACAAAGAAGCTTCCGGAAAAAGCGGAACGGCCTTAAAGAGCGCCCTGCACCGCATCATCAGCGGACATACAAAGCTGTCTTACAGCCAAGTATGGAATGCATTGAAGGAAACTGACGAAGATCCGGCAAACCCGAACAATGTCATCTTGCTCTACACCCAGGAATCACGGGCCAAAAGTAAAAACGGCGGCAGCGTCGGGGACTGGAACCGTGAACACGTGTGGGCAAAGTCACACGGAAACTTCGGAACAGCTGCCGGCCCCGGGACGGACATTCATCATCTGCGCCCTGCAGACGTCCAGGTGAACAGTGCCAGAGGAAATATGGATTTTGATAACGGCGGCTCAGAATACCCGAAAGCGCCGGGCAATTATTACGACGGTGATTCCTGGGAGCCGCGCGATGAGGTTAAAGGAGACGTCGCCCGCATGCTGTTTTACATGGCGGTGCGTTATGAAGGAGACGACGGGTATCCTGACCTTGAGCTGAATGATAAAACCGGAAACGGCTCAGCTCCTTACATGGGGAAACTGTCCGTTTTGCTCAAATGGAATCAACAAGACCCCGTCGACAGTAAGGAAAAACGGCGGAACGAAATCATTTACGAAGACTATCAGCATAACCGCAATCCGTTTATCGACCATCCGGAATGGGCGGACGAAATCTGGTAATCGTATCATAAGAAGTGATAAGGGAGCCCCGATCATCAGGCTCCCTTTTTCAATATACGGCGTTTTCAGTGTCGGCATCAAAAAAGACGGCCCGGTTCATATTGACCGCAAGCAGAATGGCATCGCCGGGTTTCACCTGTGAAGCGCCGTCAAGACGGATCGTCATGCGGTCATCTCCGCTCACCGCATGAACGTACATCTCCGCGCCTAAGTTTTCACATACTTCCGCCACAGCGCGGCACACCGCTTCAGGCGGGTGCTCTGATTGTCCGGCAAGCGTCAAATGCTCCGGACGCAGCCCCGCAATCATCTCCTTACCTCTGTATCCTTTCTGCACAAGAACGGCCGCTTTTTCTTTCGGAATGGGCAGACGAACGGACGAACCGGCAAAATACCATTGCCCGTGACTTTCTTCAATGGCGCCTTTTATAAAATTCATACTCGGAGAACCGATAAAACCCGCCACAAACAGATTCGCCGGATAATGATAAATCTCATGGGGGCTTGCGGCCTGCTGAATATCTCCTTCATTCATCACGACAATCCGGTCGCCCATTGTCATCGCTTCCGTCTGATCATGCGTCACATAAACGATGGTCGCTTTCAAACGCTGATGGAGCTTGCTGATTTCGGCGCGCATCGTCACTCGCAATTTCGCGTCTAAGTTGGAAAGCGGCTCGTCCATCAGAAACACTTTCGGCTCCCGCACGATCGACCGGCCGAGCGCAACCCGCTGCCGCTGTCCGCCTGAAAGAGCCTTCGGTTTCCGCTTGAGCAGATGCCCGATTTCCAAAATATCGGCGGCCGTCCGGACTCGCTCTGCGATTTCTTTTTTCGGCAGCTTTCTGAGCTTCAAACCGAACGCCATATTATCAAACACCGTCATGTGGGGATACAGCGCGTAATTCTGAAAAACCATCGCGATATCGCGATCCTTCGGGGGCAGATCGTTCACCGCGTCTCCATCGATATAAAGCTTCCCCTCAGAAATGCTCTCCAGTCCGGCAATCATTCTGAGTGTCGTAGATTTGCCGCAGCCGGAGGGCCCGACAAGCACCAGCAGCTCCTCATCTTTTACATCTAAGTGAAAATCCTTCACTGCCGCCGATTGGGCGCCGTATGTTTTTTTGATATGGTCAAATGTTAATGATGCCATTCGAAACCTCCTCCAATACTGGAAACCGCCACATCTTTCTGTTATGTTAAAAATGTTCGGGGTTTCTGACAGATTCATAAATGAAAAGCAAATTTGTATTATAACGTCATAATACATATAATAGTACTACTACTTGACAAAGGAGGTCTGTCCCATTGTTAGATAACGGGAGCTCGAAACCTTTATATATTCAGCTGAAACAAATTATCGCGGACGATATCAAGAAGGGCGTTTATTCGCCGTCCGTAAAACTGCCGACCGAAAATGAGCTGTGCGAAACGTACAACGTCAGCCGCATAACGGTCAGGAAGGCCATCCTTGATCTTGTGGAAGAAGGCTGGCTCGTCCGGCAGCAGGGAAAAGGAACGTTCGTTAAAAGCCCTAAACTGAAGCGGGAGCTCATCGCGGTCAACGGCTACTCTGAATTTATGGAATCAACGGGGAAAAAACCGAAACACCAGATCCTTTCCTATGAAATCATTGAAGCGCCTAAATCCATCGCCCAAAAACTTCGCGTCGCTTCCGAAAGTCCCGTTCTTGAATTGAAACGCATTTTATTTCACGACGACCAGCCGCTCTCATTCGAAATCGCCCACTATCCGCTCAGTTTATTTCCCGACATCGGCAAGCATATTAAAGGCGGCGTGTCGATGCATGACATTTTGAAACAGCACTATCAGGTGGTGCCCACCCATAATACGAAGCTGTTAAATGTCGTATACGCCAAGCAGGAAGAAAGCCGCTATCTGGCTTGTGATATCGGGGATGCGCTTTTTGAAATTGACAAAACCGCTTTTATGTCAAAAGACCAGCCGATATACAGCTCGCTGTTTGTAATGCATACCGACCGCGTCACGTTTACCATTAACAGTCCCTATGTGTAACAAGTATAAAAAACGAGACAATGCTTATCGTATTCTCGTTTTTTCACTGCTTTTCCCGCCGCCCGGCCTGTAGGGATGCCCGTAACCGAACGCTCCGAACCCTCCGCATGTTTTGGCAGCCGTCCCGGCGGCCGCAGTAAGCGCTCGCCGAATATCCTGATTTTCGAAGAAATCGGTAAGAAACCCGGCGATAAAAGAATCACCCGCGCCCAATGTATCTATTATATCAGCTCTTACCACCGGCTGATGATAGACGCGTTCCCCATCCGATAACACCGCGCCATATTCCCCCCTTGTCAGACAGACGATTTTCGCTCCGAAACCGCGGGCTTTTTCGGCAAGCCGCATACATTCACTTTCACTCAAATCACTCCCGGAAAAAAACGCATACGTCACGTACGGACAGACCGCTTCTAAATAGGCTTCGTCACGTTTTACAGAGAAGTCAAAGGAAATCGGCACATGGCCGCTCAGCATCGGGAGGTCACGTTCTATCCTGCTGTATACGCTCGTATGCAGCAGATCATGTCCGGCGATAAATGAGATGTCATTCTCCTGAAAAGCGAGCGTCAGACGCGATTGCACGCCGCCTTTATTTGATCCGGCAAATATCCTGTCCCCTCTTTCATCAAGCGTGACGACCGCCATCCCGTTTTCGCCGTATGCCCGGCGGATCAGATCGGCATTCACCTTTTCCAGTTTCAGCACATTCAATACGTGATCCGCCGCTTCATCACTGCCGAGAATCCCGATATAAGAAGTTTCGTGGCCTAAGCGCCGGGCAAGCACGGCTACGTTTAACGCATTTCCGCCCGGGTAAAACGTCTCCTGATCCTGATAATAATCTACTACATTATCTCCGGCCGCTATCAGTTTCATCTTTTCATCCTCCTTATCCTTTCACGCTTCCCGCAGCAATGCCGCGGATAAAATATCTCTGCATCAATAAAAACAGCGCGATGATCGGAGCAGCAGAAATCGTCAGCCCGGCCAGCAGCACGCCCCAATCCGTCTGCAGCGCATCTCTGAACTGCATCAGCCCGGCCGGAATCGTCCGTAAATTTTCATCATCGATAAAAATAATCGCAAACATAAACTCATTCCATGTATGGTAAGCCGTCAAAATGCCTGATGTCACCAGAATCGGCACGCTCATGGGTAAGAATATTCTGAAAAATATTCCGAAACTTGTACATCCATCCAGATAGGCAGCTTCCTCAAGCTCTTTGGAAATCGACAAAAAATAGGAACGGATCAGAATCACGGTAAACGGAATACGGTAGGCGGCGTACGGAAGAATCAATGCCCAATACGTATTGTACAGTCCCAATGACTGGATAATGGAGTACAGCGGCACAAGACTGACCTGCGGCGTCAGCATCAAGCCGCCAAGACAAATGATCAGCACAAACCCTTTTCCTTTAAATTGAAAACGGGCCAGCCCGTATGCCGCCCAGGCGCTCACAAATACGGTGATGAGACAAGTCAGCACGGTCACAATGACGCTGTTCATAAAATAAGCGGAAATCCCTTGGTTCCATGCGGATACGAAGTTTTCGGGATGCCAGACAGAGGGCAGCGACCAGCTGTGCTCAAAAATCTCATCCGAGCTTTTAAAGGCGCTGACCGCCATCCATAACAGCGGATATGCAACGGCAATGAGGTAGATAAAGAGAAACAGCCACACAGACGTTTCCCCGACATACCATTTTCTCGGTTTTCCGCCTGTTCTGACGGCCTGACGGGCATGACGCAAGTCCGTCTTTTCAGAAAGCATCGGCTACTCCTCCTTTCCGGTCTTAAAGAATTTCATCTGAATAAGCGACAGAGCAAGCGTCAGCAAAAGCACCACCGTCGCGATCGCAGAAGCGTAGCCCATCATATCTTTTGTAAAAGCGCTCTTATACAAAAATGTGCTCAGCACTTCTGAAGCATTGCCCGGCCCTCCGCCGGTCAGAATATACGGTTCATTAAATACGGTAAATGCGCCGGTCAGCGTCATCACCACGGCAACAAACGACATTTCTTTCGTCTGCGGCACCGTAATGTGAAAAAACTGCTGGATTTTTCCGGCTCCGTCCAGCTGCGCCGATTCATATAATTCAGCGGGAATGCTCTGAATCGAGACAATGTACAGCATGGCGATGTAACCGACAGACTGCCATTGAGACACAAAAATGACAGACAGCATAGCGGTGTTTTCATCGCCCAGCCACGCGCGGGTCAGTTCATCAAGTCCGACGGCTTCCAGCAGCTGATTCAAAAGCCCGATTTCCGGGTTATAAATAAAATCAAACAACAGCGCAATGACGGTCATGGAAATGACGACCGGAAGAAAAAAGACCGTGCGGAAAAACGGCGACCATTTTCTTACCAGTCTGTCTTCCAGCACGGCCGCCAGAATTAAGCCGCCGCCAACCTGGCAAATCAGCGATATGACCGCATACAGCACATTGTTGCGGAGCGCTGTAAAAAACACGGGATCGTGAAACAGGTCAATATAATTTTTCAAACCGATAAACGTCTTTTCGGGTTGAAATGAGCTCCATTCAAACAGACTGAAAAACACATTCTCAATAATCGGAATGTAAACGAACAGCAGAAAAATCAGCGCGGGCGCGAGAAACAGATACGGAATGAAACGTTTTCGGCTGACCAAGGAAATCCTCATCACCTTTCTCCAAAGAAATCTGTTCTATTCAGATGACGCTTTGACTTGACGCGCCGCTTTCTGCACGGAATTCATCACCTCGCGCGGTGTCATTGTGCCGCCGAGCATCTGCTGAACGCCTGCCGCATACACATCGGCGATTTCAACGTCAACATCCATATCAAACCACGGCACCATTGTTTCGGCGCGGACGATATCCTGCACGGCTTCACGCTGGATCGGGGCGGAATTGTTTTCTGTCGCCGTTCCTTGAACCGCGCTGTATTTACCGACGTCTTTTATCAGCTTCTCTCCCATTTTTTTCGAGGTTAAAAACTGAAGAAATTCCATGGCTTCTTTCGGGTGCTTCGTTTTTGAGGAAATCATAAATCCTTCCGGAGATCCGGTCAGTGCACGGGGAGATCCCTTTTCGCCGCTGATTTTCGGGAAAGGAAACAAGCCCAGATTGACCGGTTCGACGAGCTTAATTTCTGCCGTTTCCGCATAAATCATCGCCGCTTTGCCGCTCGTAAACTGCTGGCGCACGTATTCGTGATCGACGGAGTTCACGTGCTTTGTAAAGTACGGCAGAAGTTCCTGAAGCTTTTCAAGCGCTTTGACATAGCCTTCGTCCGTAAACTCCCCGGTTTCCGGGCTGTAATCCTTCGCCCGCGTTTTTTCATCCACCATACGCTGGTTCAGCGTCCCGATATAATGAGAAATGGTCCAAGGCGCTTTTGTGCCGAAACTGATCGGAATATATCCGTTCTCTTTCAATTTCTCAGAGACTGTGATCAGTTCATCCCATGTCGCCGGGGGCTTCAAATGTAATGTATTAAAAATGTCCTTATTATAAAAGAATGATTTAGCGTCCATTTGCCACGGAACACCGTACTGTTTTCCGTCATGCGTAAAGGGTTTGATTTGTGACTGCACAAGCTGAGAGGACCAATCTTTATCCTGCTGATAGTAAGACGACAGATCGAGGGCTTTATCTCCTTTGATGAATTTATAAGCAAACCGGTCGCTCCATGAAAAGAAAATATCAGGGGGGCTCGTTGTTCCGAGCATGACTTTCACCTTGTCTTTATAAGAATCGTTTAAGACCGCTTCCGTTTGGATATGAATATCCGGATGAGCGGCTTCAAATTCTTTGACCGCTTCTTCAAAATAGCTTTTTTCAGGCTCCTTCGGCCACCTGTGAAAAAACTTCAAGGTCACTTTTCCGTCAGAGGAACTGCTTTGGCTTGAACAGGCGGCGGCTGACAGACATACGGCTAACAGAACGAACAGGCAGATGAGCTTTTTCAGATGCTTTTCCTCCTTTGTCACCGGACTATAACGTTATATATCATTATAGTCCAGTGAAATATAATGCGCGTTCTTAATATTCGACTTTCCACATGTAACGCCGCTGGCTTAACGGATGGTTCCTTGCTTCCGCCAGCGCATCCGCATAGCTTCTGAGCACCCGGTTTAATACGAGAGGAGCCAGATAGCCTTTTACAGAATCGTCAATTCCGGAAAAATCATATGCTGCCGCATCAAGCACAGTCAGTTTTTTGCCGTATCTTTTTGAGAAGGAAAGCGCCCGCTCTTCAAGGGGTCTTGTTTCGTCTAAGCCGAGCAGGATAATAAATGGAACGGATTCATCAATGATTTCGAACGGTCCGTGAAAATATTCTCCGGCATGAATGGCGTGGGAATGAATCCATTGCATTTCCATGAGAATGCAGATGCTGTAGGAGTAAGCGACGCCGTAGTTCGCACCGCTTGCCATCGTGTAAATGATATCTTCTTTTTCGTGGGCTTTCGCGAATGCCTTTGCGTGATCCGCTTCTTGTTTAAGCGCTTTGTCATATACGGTCTGGAGCTTATTGAGTCCGTCGATCGCCGGCTCAAACGCGGGATGGTTTTCCAGCACGTGTAAAGCGCCGAACACGATTTGATACAGAACCCCGTAATTCGTATTTATCGCCTGTGCGTTCTCACCCCAGTCATACACCGCGACATATTCGGCTTCTTTCGCTAGCGGCGAATCAGGCTCAAAGGTCATCGCAATCGTAAGCGCGCCTTTTTTTCTGGCGAAACCGGCGGCTTTCACCGTTTCCGGCGTATTGCCTGACTGAGAACATAAAATCACGAGAGAGTTCTCTCCGAGCTGAACGGGATTGCGCTGAATAAATTCATTTGAACTGTAGAGATCAGAGCTGATGGCTTTCGCCTCTCTGTCAAACACGTACTTGCTCGGATACATAATGGCTGAAGAACCCCCGCAAGCGACGAAAAAGACGTGGTCAATCGTTTTTCCTTTCAGATCATCCAAGAAAGCCTGAACCTTGTGATTCACTTGTGCGGCAGTTTGACTCAAATCCTTCACTCCTCAGTGTTTTATTATATAACGTTATATAACATTATATAACGTTATATTAATCGCAACAAAGGTGCGTTGTCAATCATATTTTCTGAAATTTCTAAAATATAAAATAAACCCGGCTTATTTCCCGCCCTCTCTTGACCTGACCCTTAGAGACACGTTTAGAATGAAAAACAGGGAGTGATTCAGAATGAATATAAAAGAAGCCGCCAGGCAGACGGGTCTCACGAAAAAAGCCATCAAATATTATGAGCAGGAAGGTTTAATCACCGTCAGCAAAAACCCTGATAACGGATACCGTGAGTATTCCGCTCAGAACGTGAATACGCTGAAAATGATTGCCGCCCTCCGAATGCTGGCACTGTCTGTAAGCGATATTAAAGCGTTCCTCTTAGAGGGCAGCAGTCTGCATGATATACTGCGCCGGCAGCATCAAAAGCTCAGCCGGCAGATTGAAGAGCTTGAGCAGGAACGGAAACTGACTGAAATGCTGATCAAGCGCGTGGAAGATGCGGAAAATGTCGATTCAATTCTGCATGATATCGGCGAGGTCAAAATAGATGAACCGAAGTATATGGGACTTCAGCTGAAAAAACTGTTCCCGGGAGATTTCGGAGAATTTATCGCCGCGCTGTTTGAACCGTTCCTCGACTTTTCTATTGATACAGATGAGAAAAAAACGATATGGGCGGAGCTTATTAAAGTATTGGATGATATGGAAGAAGTTCCGGCTGCACACCCGATGATGCAGCTGGTCGGCAAGGAGGATCCGGCTCAGCTCCAGCAGCACAAAGTCCAGCATGATCAATTTATCGAGCGGATTTTAGAGAGAGACCCCGCCACTTGGGACACTCATAAAAACATCATCATTCAGCTTGTGAAAAGAGTGCAGACAGATGAAGAATACAGGGAAAGCCTGATCAAGGTCGGAGAATCAGCTTCTGATCTGCCCGCGCTGAAGGAGGGATCGCCTTTCAGCAATCTTCTTCAAAAGCTCAGCCCGAAATATGACACGTACGTGCGACTTCAGCTTGAACTGAAAAAAGAAGCCGACGAGGAACTCGGCTTTGATTCAGAAGCATATTTAAAACAGATGCTTCAATCAAAAAAACGCTAAGGTTCGTCTCCTTAGCGTTTTCTTTCTTCAGCCTCAGTGCTGCGCGTTAATGCGGTCAACGACATTAGCGATGAGCTGCTCTTTTCCTAAGTCGGAATCTTCGTCAACGCTTGCTACTGTCAAAATGATGGCCGCTACCGCAAGAGCGATCGTCTCAATGGCGGCCGCCGCGTTTAAAAATACCCATACAGCCGTTGCGCATTGGCCG
Source organism: Bacillus sp. JHAA (assembly GCF_036961585.1). Lineage (NCBI taxonomy): Bacteria > Bacillati > Bacillota > Bacilli > Caryophanales > Bacillaceae > Bacillus > Bacillus sp. JHAA. Next base: position 163,360 of record NZ_JBAMDE010000001.1, read on the forward strand.
ATGGCCGTTGATTTTCCTTTGTCCATGCTCTTTTTGTCAAACTCTTCTTTCAGCACTTTCGCCATAATCTGCGAACCTTGATCAATGACGCTGTTCACTTTCTCATAATCGCCGCTGTAGACCGCCGCTTTCAACTCTTTAAAATAATTCGGCGATGACTTTTTAATATCAGCGATCACCTGATCGGAAACTTGCTTCAATTCATCCTGATCAATCTTTTTGACAGCCTTGGTATCCCATACTTCAGGAAGGAGCTTTGCGACCTCACCTTGTCCGAAAAAGATGCCGGAAAAAATGTCTTCACCCGAATAAGAGACGGATGGCTCAGTTTTCGCCGCGGCATGCGGGCCGACTAATGCGACCATTAAAACAAACACCAGCATCATGGCAGCTGCGGACTTCTTGCTCTTAACCATATAATTTCCTCCTTTTCCTTTTATTGAAAAAATTGTATCTGATAAAAAGGGGATTGTAATGGTTCAAAGCTACTGTTTTCTCTGCCGGCACCAAAAACAGGACCAAAATACCAGCCACCGTAATGGAAAACGAGGTAAGCCCCAGCATAACGGCAAAGATTTCGTGCATAAAAATGGAGATAAACAATATCAGACGCCAATATGTTTTCGGAGCAAACAAAGCGCAGAACATAATGGTTTGCACAATGAGCGTGCCCCACGTCGGGATGATGACAAGCTTGGACTGCAGGATAAAGTCAAACAGACCGTGAAGCGCATCCGGCAGACCCAGCATCGGATCGTTCAAATAGTAATAAACGGCAGTTCCGTTCTGCCACTCTTCTTCCATCAGTTTAGCAATGACGGAGTTAAAATACAGCATTGCGACCTGTATTCTGATGATTGTCAGCGTCGCCCAGCACAAGGAGCGGTAATAAGGCTCAAGCGGCCTTTTCTCAAAAGACGCCTCGTACGGAGACCAGTGCCATTTCCGCGGATCGGTTAATGTCAGCGGGAGCAGCAGCAGTGTAAAAACGGCAGCCACCTGATCTCCTCCGTCAAGGGTAACGGCGGAGTTTTGGAAGCTGTACGAAATCCACCAGTGAAAAAAACCGGTGATTCGCGGCCGCCAGCCAATGACGACAAGGATTAACATACAGATACAAACGGCTTTGACGATCTCAATGTAACGGAAATCGGGAAACAGCAGAAACAGGCTGAACGTGTCGGAAAAACTGAGCATTTGATTTTGCGTTTTGAAGAAGACAGACGCCGGATTGAACAGCAATGTCAGCAGCGTGCCGAGCGCGATTAAGCTTCTGGCAAGCCCGTACACATTTGTCCAAGGCGGATTCTTCATCATCCATAAGGTGAGCTGCTTTTTTGCATCCTGAATCAATTGACATCCACTCCGATGTATTTTTTGATGGTTCTTTTCGTTTCGGTATGTTGGCTCCATGCCCATGGGGTAATGCGTTCATATGTAATGATCATTTTCCCTTTCAGCCTTGGGGAGGGAGACTCATTTTTCATTTTCAAAAATGTGGTATCCTTAATGTCTTGGCCAGTCGTGAAGTCGTTCCACTTCTCTTTGGAAGGCAGCTTTTCCAGCATAAGGCCGAGCTCTATCCCTTGCGTCCGGCCGTAGCGGTTTAAGCCGATGACATTTTTCAGAGAATTATTCGGCCATCTGAGCTCCTCATCGGCATCAAGAAGATAGATGTTCAAGCTGTCTTCTCTCGGATCTTTACTGAAAAATCCCCAGCTTTGCGGATAAATCATGGAAACGGTTTTGGATTGATGCTTGGTTAATTGGATGGCGGAGCTTGGCAATGCCGCGATGATGGTAAAAAACAAAACGATGATCCAGGCGGCCATGATAAAAAGAAAGAATGAAAACATGCTGGTTTGCTTCTTGTCAGTCAATTGAAACCCTCCTAGCGTATGGAAATTTCATTGACATGATTATACACCATTCAACAAGTAAAATATTGATAAATTAGATTTTTCAGACTAATATACTATTATATGTAAAAAAGGGAGTGTTCATATGTTTTTGATGAATGATAAAGTGCTGTGGGGAGCTGTGGTTCTCGCCTTTATTCTATCGATTGTGTTTTATCCGTTTCTTCCTGCTGATATGGCCATTCACTATGACGTGTCGAACCGTCCGAATACATCAATCAATAAAACGGCCGGCGTCCTGATTTTTCCCGTGCTCATGATGATCTGCATGTTATTCAGAAAAAAGGTCGTCCAGCTATTCCTCATCGTTTACTGTCTGCTGATCGTGCATATTGCAGTGATGTGGCTGGCACTGTAAACATAAAGAAAACCGGAGCCCTTAAGCTCCGGTTTTTCTTATTTATAAAATACTTTCTCAATGTTGTATTTCGACTGAAGGGTATTGATCGCGTACGTTTCGTAAATCTCCCTTTCCATCGGATCATTTACGACACATACTTCAATTTTATACACTTCGTCTCTGTGATGTTTAACAGGCGACACATTGTCTTCAAAATGCTTTTTGATTCTTTGTCTTAATTTACGGGCTTTCCCGACAAACAGCAGCTCATCATGAATGTTATAAAACATAAAGATGCCGCCTTTGTCTCTCGGAATTTGGTGAAAATCAATGAAACCGTAAATCGCTTTAATCGCCGGTTCATTCTCCGACGGTGACTGCTGCCGTTCCGTAATGGTTACATCAGGAGCAGGAAGGTTTATTTTTATCAAATGGGTCACGTCCTCTTATTCATTAAAGCTCCATCCTATCATAAGAATGCGCCAAAAGCTATTTTTTATTCAAGCGCCCCGGCCGGATCATAAAGGCTTAAATCAATTTCCGTCTGCTGCCCGAGCGCGAGTTTCGCCAGTTCAGCCCCCAGATACGGCCCGCTCGTCAGTCCTGAGGCGCCCAGCCCGTTGGCAACGAGGAGTCCGCTGATATTCGGCACTTTGCCGATGACGGGAAGAAAACCGGGAGTAAACGGCCTGAAACCGACTCTTGTCTCTATTACAGTACTGTCTGAAAGCCCCGGCGCCACGGTTAATGCTTTGTCAAAAATCTCGCGGAGACCGCCGGCCGTCACCCGCAAATCCATGCCGGTATCGTTTTCATGAGTCGCGCCCGCTATGATTCTGCCGCTGTCAAAGGCGAGAATATATTGATCGTTTGGGGGCATGACGACGGGCCAGCCGCCCGTCTCCTCTCCCTGAAGCTCTAAATGAACGATCTGCGCCTTTTGGTATGATACTGAAAAACGGATGCCGAGCGGCTCAAGCAGCTCTCTCGCCCAAGCGCCGGCCGTTACGAGAACCTGGTCGGCAGTAAGCGTGCGTTCTGCGGTTTTCACACCAATGACGGCACCGTCCTCTGTCAATATTGACGCTTCTTCATTGTAAACCGCCGCGCCGTGCTTAACGGCCGCGTTTAACAGCGCCTTACGAAGCGCCCTCCCGTTCACCCGGGCCGCGCCGCTGACATAAACCGCTCCGTATTCCTCCGACAGCGCGGGGAACAGCGCCTTCGTTTCTGCCGGAGTCAGTCTTGTAATGTCACCGATTTCAGAGGCGTCCTCTCTTCTTTTATAAGCTCTTTCCTCCATTTGGCTGAGCTTTTTTTCATCCGTATGGAGGCTGACGGCACCGACCTTTTGATAACCGGTTTCTGTTTCTCCGTCAGCTTCAAGCTGCTGTATCAATCGTTCATAATAACGGGCTCCGCCTTTTGCGATCGCATACCATGCCTGATTGCGGCGCTGTGACAGCCACGGGCAGACGATCCCCGCCGCGGCGTCAGTCGCCTGCCCCAGGTGCTTCCGGTCAATGACCGTTACATCCGCCCCGGCCTTTGCGAGATGATAAGCCGCGGACGCACCGAGAATGCCGGCCCCGATAATCAAATAAGACTTCATGTATAACACCTTTTCTATCTGTTTTGTCTTATTTATTTTAACAAATGGAGCGCCCGGTTCCTACCGGAGTCCTGACGGCAATGATGAGTTTCGAAAACGGAAACGTATAATAAAAGGAATACGTTCTTGTCTGAAAGCCGTTTTCCTCAAGAATTGCTCTGTATTGTGATGTATTTTTTATATCTGACACGGCCAATGTGCCGCCAGGCTTCAGCACCCTCACCATTTCCGCAATCGCCCGTTCCCTCTTTTTTCTGCCTGAAATGTTGTGTACGGTAAAATGCGAAATGACAAGGTCAAACGTCTCATCAGGAAACGGCATGTCTTGCGCCAGTCCATCATACAGATCAATTTCCGGCGCTCTTTCAGCCTGTCTGTTCTTTTCAAATGCGTCTCTTCCGTTTCCGACCAGATCCCAGCTCGACCATTTGTCAATCGCTGAGACGTCAGCGCCTTTTTGAGCCGCGGCGATGGCTAATAGCCCCCGCCCCGTACCGACATCAAGCACCTTCATGTCCGGCTTTAAACCGGAAAGCGAAAGAATGCGATGGCGGTGTAAAAGTTTAATGGCCGTTGAATACAAGAGCATCCAAAGACCGAGCAATAAAAACAAGGTGCCCGTCAGCCAGCCCCAGTAAGGAGGAATCATGCCGCATAACGTGGCTGCGGCATAAAGGAGCGCAATAAAGATAAATCCAAACGCTCCATAAGGCGCATCAATTCCGTATCGTGTTGTCATAACACCCACCCCTTTCAATATTTATCCAAATGGTATACCATATTATTCTAGCAAAAGCCGAAAGGAGATACGACCATATGAAACGCGGCATTACATTTAACATCCCAAATCAATTCGGACGGTTTGCGGCAGATATATGACAACAGTTCCCCATCTCTTCCTATACGTGGTTTATCGGTGATGGAGAGGCGTATACTGAATTCAAAGAAGACACCGATACAGACCTGTTTCCGCAAAATCAGCGCATCATTCAGGGTCAAGAACTCCGTCAGCGTCTGGAAGGAAACCCTTATTATATGATTTTTGCTGAATTGAAAGCTTTCCCGGGCGGGATGGTAACGGAAATCAATACGTACGAGGAGTATTTGGAGAGTTCCTGTGAGCTTGTGCTTCTCATTGCAGATTGCTCGTATGTAACGTTATATTGCAAAGATCCGGATATGCTCGAAGCCCTTTATCAGCAGGCTGTACAATGCGGATTTCTCCGCGTTGACTATGTTACAGATGAGAATGATGCGAGAACGGGATTGTCTGTCTGATGAAGGTGCGTTCTTTTTATGAAGCGCCTGATAGGGCTTAGGATTCAAAATATTGACAAATTCGTGTGTTTTCAACAAAAAAACAACCCCCTCATGTATACTGAGTGCGTAACTTACATATGAAAGGGGTATGGCAATGAAAATCAGCTTGAAGAAAAAAGCAGATTTTTGGAAGAAGACGGCGGTTTCGTCACTTATTTTCACCATGTTTTTTACCCTGATGATGAGCGGTACGGTTTTAGCGGCCGGGCTGAATAAGGATCAGAAGCGCCGGGCGGAACAGCTGACCAGCATCTTTGAAAACGGAAAGACGGAAATCCAATACGGATATGTTGAAGCGTTGGATGACGGAAGAGGTTACACTTGCGGGCGGGCCGGCTTTACGACGGCTACCGGAGATGCGCTGGAAGTAGTCGAAGTATACACGAAAGCGGTGCCGAATAACAAATTGAAAAAGTATTTGCCTGAATTGCGGCGTCTTGCGAAGGACGAAAGCGATGACATCAGCAATCTGAAAGGATTCGCTTCTGCCTGGCGCTCACTTGGCAATGATAAAGCCTTCCGCGCTGCCCAGGATAAGGTAAATGACAGCTTGTATTATCAGCCGGCGATGAAACGTTCAGAAAATGCCGGACTGAAAACGGCCTTGGCAAAAGCAGTGATGTACGATACGGTGATTCAGCATGGCGACGGCGATGATCCGGACTCCTTTTATGCCCTGATTAAACGCACGAACAAAAAAATGGGCGGGTCACCGAAAGACGGAACTGACGAGAAGAAATGGCTCAATAAATTCTTGGATGTGCGCTATGACGATCTGATGAATCCGTCAGATGAGGACACTCAGGACGAATGGAGAGAATCGGTTGCCCGTGTCGACGTTTTCCGCGATATTGTCAAAGAGAAGAACTACAATTTAAACGGGCCGATTCATGTCCGGTCAAGCGAATACGGTAATTTCACTATTCAATAAACAAAAAAACCCCGCCATATGGCGGGGTTTTACTATTAACCGATGGAGCCTTCCATTTCGAATTTAATCAAACGGTTCATTTCAACTGCGTATTCCATCGGGAGTTCTTTTGTGAACGGCTCGATGAAGCCCATAACGATCATTTCTGTTGCTTCTTCTTCAGAAATACCGCGGCTCATCAAGTAGAAAAGCTGTTCTTCAGAAACTTTTGATACTTTCGCTTCGTGCTCCAATGAAATGTTGTCGTTCAGGATTTCATTGTAAGGGATTGTATCAGAAGTTGATTTGTTATCCATAATGAGCGTATCACACTCGATGTTTGAACGGGCGCCGTCCGCTTTCCGTCCGAAGTGGACGATACCGCGGTATGTTACTTTTCCGCCCTGTTTCGAAATCGATTTTGATACGATTGTGGATGACGTATTCGGTGCAAGGTGAATCATTTTCGCGCCTGCGTCCTGATGCTGTCCTTTACCCGCAAGAGCGATAGAAAGCGTCATTCCGCGCGCGCCTTCACCTTTCAGAATGACAGCCGGATATTTCATCGTCAATTTAGAACCGATGTTTCCGTCAACCCATTCCATCGTCGCGTTTTCTTCACAAACCGTACGTTTCGTTACTAGGTTGTAAACGTTGTTCGCCCAGTTTTGAATTGTTGTATAACGGCAGTAGCCGCCTTTTTTGACGATGATTTCAACAACCGCACTGTGAAGCGAGTTTGTTGTGTACACAGGAGCCGTACAGCCCTCTACGTAATGAACGCTTGCTTCTTCGTCAACGATGATCAGCGTACGTTCGAACTGACCCATGTTTTCAGAGTTGATGCGGAAGTAAGCTTGAAGCGGTGTTTCAACCTTCACGCCTTTAGGCACGTAGATGAAAGATCCGCCGGACCAAACAGCTGAGTTCAGCGCCGCAAACTTGTTATCAGTCGGCGGAATGACTTTCGCCCAGTGCTCGCGGAAAATGTCTTCATTTTCTTTCAGCGCGCTGTCTGTGTCTTTGAAGACGATGCCTTGCTCTTCAAGATCTTCTTTCATATTGTGGTAAACAACTTCGGATTCGTACTGTGCAGAAACACCGGCAAGGTATTTTTGCTCAGCTTCAGGAATACCGAGTTTGTCGAATGTCTGTTTAATTTCCTCAGGCACTTCATCCCAAGAACGCTCTGAACGCTCAGACGGCTTTACGTAATACGTAATTTCGTCAAAGTTTAAAGAGTTTAAATCCCCGCCCCACTGCGGCATCGGCATGTTGTAGAAATGCTCAAGAGATTTCAGGCGGAAATCAAGCATCCATTGAGGCTCTTCTTTCATGCGTGAAATTTCTTCTACGATTTCTTTTGTCAATCCGCGCTCTGAACGGAAAATGGAAACGTCCTTATCGTGAAAACCGTACTTGTATTCACCAATTTCAGGCATTTTTTTAGCCATCCATTTTCACTCCAATCTTTTAATTGCCGCCTTTTTCGCCAGCGACTCCTTTTTCAAGTGCTTTCCATGAAAGGGTGGCACATTTAATCCGGGCCGGGAATTTCGAAACGCCTTGAAGAGCTTCAATATCCCCGAGATCTATCGAGTCGTCATACTCTTTCCCTTGCATCATGTCTGAGAAAATCTTAGACATAGAAAGGGCGGTATCAATATCTTTTCCTTTAATCGCCTGCGTCATCATGGAAGCTGAAGCCATGGAGATAGAACAGCCTTCCCCTTCAAACTTCGCTTCCTGAACGGTATCGCCGTCAAGCTTCATTGTCAGTCTGATCCGGTCGCCGCAAGTCGGGTTGTTCATATCGACGACGATGCTGTCATCCAAAACCCCTTTGTTGCGCGGATTTTTGTAATGATCCATGATCACTTGTCTGTATAATGTATCTAAATTTGCATTAAAAGACATTTGTAAAGTACTCCTTTGTCTTTTGGAGGGCTTCCGCGAGCTTATCGATCTCTTCCTCTGTATTATACAGATAAAAACTCGCTCTCGCAGTGGCAGATACATCCAGCCATTTCATGAGCGGCTGGGCGCAATGATGTCCGGCTCTGACCGCAATGCCCTCAGCATCGAGGACAGTCGCGACATCATGAGGGTGAACCTCATCAAGATTAAATGTCACAAGTCCCGCCCGCTCTTTCGGACCGTATACCGTCACGCCGTCTAGCTGCTCGAAACGGTCAAGCGCATAGGCTGCAAGCTTATGCTCATGCCGGGAAATCTCGTCGAGTCCGATCTCTTCAAGGAAATCAATCGCGGCTCCCAATCCGATCGCGCCTGCGATAATCGGCGTGCCTGCTTCAAATTTCCACGGAAGCTCTTTCCAAGTTGATTCATAAAGCCCTACAAAGTCGATCATCTCGCCGCCAAATTCGGCCGGCTCCATATTCTCAAGCAGTTCTTTCTTGCCGTACAGCACGCCGATTCCCGTCGGGCCGCACATTTTATGGGAAGAAAGCGCGAAGAAGTCGCAATCCAAGTCCTGAACGTCGATTTTCATGTGCGGTGTGCTTTGCGCCCCGTCTACCACGATGACCGCGCCATTGTCATGAGCGATTTTGGCGATCTCTTTAATCGGGTTGATCGTGCCGAGCACGTTTGACACATGAGCGACTGCCACGATCTTCGTATGGCTTGTGACAGTCTGCCGGACGTCGTCTAACGAAAGCGTGCCGTCTTCCTGCATTGGGATATATTTTAAAGTCGCGCCGGTTGCTTTTACTGCCTGCTGCCACGGAATGATATTCGCATGATGCTCCATTTGGGTGATGACCACTTCATCACCGGGTTTTAAGCTGGCGCGGGCATAGCTCAGCGCCACCATATTCAGTGAAGTTGTCGTGCCTTTTGTGAAAATGACCTCAGCCATTGACTTCGCATTGATAAACTTACGGACTTTTTCACGCGCACCTTCATAGCCGTCTGTCGCTCTCGTGCCAAGAGTATGAACGCCTCTGTGGACATTGGAATTGTATTTGCTGTAATACTGATCCACTGCTTCAATGACAGCACGCGGCTTCTGGGAAGTCGCCGCGCTGTCAAGGTACACGAGGTCATGTCCGTTCACTTGCTGATGAAGGATCGGGAACTGTTCACGAATATCGGTGATATTCATTATTTTACTTTCCTTTCGATGACGGAGACGAGCTGTTTCTTAACTCCTTCAATCGGAAGCTCTTTTACCACCGGAGCAAGGAATCCGTAGATGACTAAGCGCTCCGCTTCTTCTTTCGGAATTCCGCGGCTCATTAAGTAGTAAAGCTGGATCGGGTCCACACGGCCGACAGATGCCGCATGTCCTGCAGTTACATCGTCTTCATCAATTAAAAGAATCGGGTTTGCATCTCCGCGTGCTTTTTCACTCAGCATCAGAACGCGGGATTCCTGTTCAGCGTTTGCTTTAGACGCGCCGTGCTCGATTTTGCCGATTCCGTTAAAGATGGAAGATGCGGCATCTTTCATGACTCCGTGCTTCAGGATATAGCCTTCAGAAGCCTTACCGAAGTGGATGATCTGCGTCGTAAAGTTTTCCGTCTGTTCTCCTCTTCCGACAACTACGGTTTTCGTATCGCCGTATGTGCCGTCTCCGTAGAGGTTTGTCGTGTTTTCAGAAATCGTGTCGCCGTCGTTCATCAGTCCGAGCGCCCACTCGATTCTGCTGTCGCGTCCGCGCGCGGCTCCGCGGCGGTTGACGTATGTCGTGACGCCTGCTGACAGGTTGTCAACGGCGCCGTACGTCACGCTGGCATTATCACCTGTGACCACTTCACTGATAATGTTGAATACAGCTTCTTTCGGATTCACCGTGCTGATGTAGTTCTCAACGTAAGTGACGGAGCTGTGGTCTTCAGCGACGATCAGCACGTGGTTGAACAATGCCGTGTCATTGCTTTCATGAACGTAAACGGCCTGAACAGGCGTCTCCACCTGAACGTTTTTAGGAACATAAAGGAATGCCCCGCCGTTCATTAATGCTGCATGAAGCGCAGTCAGTTTATGTTCGTCGACCTTAACGCCGTCTTTCATGAAATACTTCTCAACGAGGTCGCTGTGCTCACGAGCAGCCGTTAAGATGTCCGTAAAGATGACGCCTTTGTCTTTCAATTCTTTAGAAAGAGAAAGGAAAGCGGGCGTTTGGTCACGCTGCACGTATAACGTTTTGTCTTCGTTTTCGATATCGATCAGCGCTTTTGCTTCATCAGCTAAATCTTCTAAAGAAGCAAGCGGCGCATTTTCTACTGTATGCTTGTTGAACTTTGTAAAGTTCCAATTTGTGATTTTTGTTTTATCAGGCTTAGGCAGCGGCAGATCGTCAGCTTTTTCAAGAGCCTGTAAGCGCAGGTTTTTCAGCCAGGCAGGTTCTTGATGCTTTTCGGAAAAGCCTTTGACATATTCCTGATCTACGGATAGTTTCGTTTCCAATGTCATGATTATCCCCCTAACGCTTACGCTTCTTGGCCTACAGTTTCGTCTTCAATGCCTAGTTCTTGTTTAATCCAGTCATAACCTTCCGCTTCAAGGCGCTGTGCAAGCTCCGCGCCGCCGGATTTCACTACGCGTCCCTGCATCATAACGTGAACGACATCAGGCGTAATGTAGTTCAGAAGGCGCTGGTAGTGAGTGATCATTAAGCAGCCGAAGTTTTCGCTGCGCATTCTGTTGATTCCTTTAGAAACGACTTTAAGTGCATCGATATCAAGACCTGAATCAATCTCGTCAAGAATGGCGATTTTCGGCTCGATCATCATAAGCTGAAGAATTTCGTTGCGTTTTTTCTCCCCGCCTGAGAAACCTTCGTTCAGGTAACGCTGCGCCATTTCAGGGTCCATTTCAAGGAACTCCATGTTTTCGTCCATTTTGCGGATGAATTTCATAAGAGAAATTTCATCGCCTTCTTCACGGCGTGCGTTAATCGCAGAGCGAAGGAAATCGGCATTTGTCACACCGCTGATTTCGCTTGGGTACTGCATCGCAAGGAAAAGACCCGCCTGAGCGCGCTCGTCCACTTCCATTTCCAGTACATCCTTGCCGTCAAGCGTGATGCTGCCTTTTGTAACTTCGTATTTCGGGTGTCCCATAATCGCTGCTGAAAGCGTGGATTTACCGGTACCGTTCGGCCCCATGACAGCGTGGAATTCGCCGCCTTTTATTTCAAGGTTTACACCTTTTAAGATCTCTTTTCCTTCGATTTCAACGTGAAGATCCTTGATCGTTAATGTTGAAGCAGCCATATCTATACCTCCAAAATATATAATCATTATTCTCAATTTATTCTCATTCTAATTTTATAACAAATGAAAAGTAAATACAACTTTTTATATTACCCGGAACATTCCTAAAGTTTATCAAAGATCAAGGCGTAATTAAAGCTGTTTGAAACAGAAAAAGGGCGGAAATCCACCCTTTTTTACTGACCGATTTTCTCATTAAGCTGCGCTGCGAGGAACTTGCTTTTTTGATATTCAAGCTCCCTCTGCCGTTCGACTTCCATCCTTTTTGAAAGACGCCGTCCGTATTCCTCGTAGCCGATGCCGTGTGACTTCTGCATCGCTTTTTCCATTTCAGGCGTATAGTCAAGGTCCAGTCTCTCGTGGCTGGTGCAGATAATGAATCAATCCCTTCATCTATTTGTTTCTATTGTAACAATGATCCGCTGCTCCGGCCAAAGAGAGTGTGCCCCTGAATCCTTTCGAATGTGCCGGAATCCGGCGCTCGCTTTATCTGAAAAACGGTATTCACACGATTGCTCTTTCTAATGCGTCGTATGTCCGAATTCCTGAATACACTGCTGCACGAGGGTCACTCCCTGACTGAGAGCCGCACCGCTCCCGAATGCCGCCGCGACGCCGATGACCTCAAGAATGTTTTCTTCTGTCGCCCCTTGGTCAAGGCAGCCCTTCGTATGATAAATCATGCAAAATTCATCTTGAGCGCTGATGCTGATGCCCAGAGCGATTAATTGTTTCTCTTTTTCAGTTAATGAATCCGCTGAGAAACACTGTTCAGTAAATTCATTAAACTTCCGCCCCATCATCGGCATTTTTTGCTCGAATATGCCTAAACCTTCTTTATATTGTTTCAATGCGTCATGCACGCTTTTTCCATTATCCTGGTATTGAGCCACTGCCATTCCCTCCAATAAGTTAACCTTCCTTTTTATTATGGACAGTTCTCTGATTAATACCCGAAAAAAACCCCGGATGATTCATCCGGGGTTTTTGCTTTATTCAGATACGGGAAGCACGGCTCCGTCGTATTTTTTCTCAATAAAGTCTTTGATTTTCTTAGAGTGAAGCACTTCCATAAGCGCTTTGATTTTCTCTGATTTTTCGTCACCTTTGCGTACGGCGATGATGTTTGCGTACGGGTTGTTTTTCGTTGATTCCACTTGAATCGCATCTTTTAACGGATTCAGTTTGTTTTGAATCGCATAGTTGACGTTAATGAAGACTGCATCGCCTTCTTCTTCATTATATGCTTTCGCCGTTAATTCAGGGGCGATTTTTTTGAATGTCAGGTTTTTCGGGTTTTTCGTAATGTTTTTCGTAGTGGCTTCAATCGTTTTTACCTTCGGATCAAGTGTGATCAGTCCGGCTTTTTCAAGCATCGCCAGCATACGGCCTTGTTCAGCGACATTGTTAGTCATGATGATGGTCGCGCCTTTAGGCAGGTCTTTCAGTGATTTGTATTTTTTCGTGTAAATTCCGAATGGCTCAAGGTGAACGGCTCCGGCATTCACGAGTTTGTAATCTTTATTTTCTTTCATTTCCTGTTCAAGGTAAGGAACGTGCTGGAAGTAGTTCGCATCCACTTCATTATCAGCTAACGCTTTGTTGTACATTTTGTAATCGTTCAGCACTTTTACTTTTAATGTGTAGCCTTTTTCCTTCAAGAGCGGTTCCGCTTCTTTTAAGATTTCAGCATGCGGTGTTTTTGTCGCGGCGACGACGATTTCCTTTTTATTTGAGCCGTTTGATCCGCAGGCGGCCAAAACTCCCGCGAACACAAGCAGCAGCGCACTTAATACAATCTTTTTCAATGTAAATCCTCCCTTATCTTTTGTCTATTATATTTGTAATCACATCACCGATAATCTGAATGATAAAGACGATGATGAGTATAAATACTGTCGCTACAAACGTTACATCCGTATTATTGGACTGGTAGCCTTCTACATATGCAAGGTTTCCGAGTCCGCCTGAACCGATGGCGCCGGCAATGGCGGTAGATCCGATCAGGGCGATGGCTGTAACGGTGATGCCTGAAATTAAAGCAGGCATTGATTCAGGAATCAGCACTTTGAAGATAATCGTCGATGTCTTTGCTCCCATTGATCTGGCAGCTTCGATGACTCCTTTATCGACTTCCCGGAGCGCAATTTCCGCAAGACGGGCGTAAAACGGCGCGGAGCCGATAATCAGCGCCGGCAATGCGGCGTTCGGTCCTAAAATCGATCCGACCAAAATCTTAGTAAAGCCGAGAAGCAGAATAATTAAAATAAGAAACGGAATAGACCTGAAAATATTAACGACCGCCGCAATCACGGTGTTAATGATTTTATTTTCCCATAAGCTTCCCTTGCCCGTTAAAAAGAGCAGAAGACCGAGAATCGCTCCGATGACAAATGAAAAAACTAATGCGATGACCGTCATATAAAGGGTCTCGTATGTGGCCGTCCACAGCTCGGTTATATCAACGTTCGGGAACCATTTTTCAAACATTTGTGATCACCTCTGCTTCTACCTGTTTGTCTTTGATGAACCGGATCACGTTTTCTACTTCTTTTTCCTGACCGTCAATATGAATGAATAAAGAACCGTAGGCTCCGTCCTTCGTCTGTGAAATTTTCCCCTGCAGAATATTGACGTCCACATCAAAGTTTCGGATCATTTCCGTAATGAGGGGCTGCTCAGCGGCCTGCCCGACAAATGAAAGCTGAATCGTTTTTCCTGTCGCTGTTTCCTGCAGAAAATGCTGGATGGTTTCTTTCGTCTCCTCCGGTTCTGTCACCTGCTGAACGAAACGCTTGGTCATCGGTTCGCGCGGGTTTCTGAAAACTTGGAGTACTTCGCCTTCTTCAACGACTTTCCCGTTTTCCATGACGGCGACTCTGTTGCAGATTTTACGGATGACGTGCATTTCATGGGTAATGAGCACGATCGTCAGACCGAGTCTGTCATTTATATCGGATAAAAGATCCAAAATTGAATCGGTCGTCTGCGGATCAAGCGCTGATGTCGCTTCATCGCACAGAAGGACTTTCGGATTATTGGCGAGCGCCCGGGCGATGCCGACACGCTGCTTTTGACCGCCGCTCAGCTGCGACGGATAAGATTTTTCTTTCCCCTCTAATCCGACCAGTTTAATCAATTCATCAGCGCGGCGGACCCGTTCGCTTTTTTTCACGCCTGCGATTTCCAGCGGGAACATAATGTTCTCCCGAACGGTGCGCGACCACAGAAGGTTAAAATGCTGGAAGATCATGCTGATTTCCTGGCGCGCTTTTCTCAGCCCGCGGCTGCTTACTTTATTTAATTCCGTCCCCGCGACTTCCACGGTTCCCGACGTCGGCTTTTCAAGGCCGTTCAGGAGACGGATTAAGGAACTTTTACCAGCTCCGCTATATCCTATAATTCCAAATATTTCGCCCTTTTTGATATCAAGAGTGACATCTTGGACAGCATTGACATCCCCATGCTTCGCTTTGTAAATTTTTGAAACATTTTGAAGATGGATCAAAGCAATCACCCGCCTTACACTATTCTAAGAAATCTTCCGGGTTTCTCCGCAAAAGAAAAGCCTTTCTGCAAAAATGAGCAGAAAGGCTTATTGAAAAAGGCCTTTCTCTCATCTTTCAAAGCAGACCGCTTCGAGTGAATTGGCACCATTTCAACATTGTTGATGGTTGCCGGGCTTCATAGGGCACTTCCCTCCACCTCTCTTGATAAGAGAAAACATATCGTATTTTCGTCCGGAAATTCTTACTGTAGAATAGCACGGCGAATGATAAAAAGTCAATAAAATAAATATTGGAAGCTATTGTCACATAGTAGATTGGCAGTTACGGCCGTTTACTGATCGCCTGAAAAAATCCGTTTGTCAGCCAGAGGATGGCCTCCAGCTTCAGCAGAGCTCTGAATGATCCTTTCACTTTGAGTTTTCCGCTTTGGATAAGCTTTTGCAAAGAGACATCACCATGCAGGAGATGGATGATTTCCGTCTGGTTTCCGTAAAAGGTCAAATTAGATTTTTCCTTTGAAACCGACGTTTTTCTCATTTCTCCCTGTCCGTTAATTGAGACCGTTAAGGCTTCTGTTTCTCCTTGGAATGTAATCAGCAGCGTTGAGGCGTTTAATAGCGGTTTCAAAAACAGATGCTGTCCGTCATTCTCTGAAACTTCTATTTTCTCCACTCGTATAACCTCCCGTTTTAATGGCCATACATACACTTTCTCTTTTTAACGGACAGAACCCTTTATAAACCGCACGACATTTTCCTGTAAATATTGTCACATCGGGAACGTTTGCGATGTTTTTTGTTTAATCAGCTCATATAAATAGGAAACGGAGCGGAAGGCGTATCCTTTCTCAACAAGCTCTCCGCCTTTAAACAGCAAAAAGCACGGAACGCTTTCAATCTGATAGGCTTTGGCGAATGCGGGGGAATAATTCACGTTGTTTTTATAGAAGGCGGCGCCGGGCAGCATTTCTTCGACGACAGTAAGCATTTTGGACGCCAGCTGGCATGTGCCGCAAAACGGGGTGTACAAATACAGGAGATAAACGTCATCCTGAATCGATTCGAGTTCATTTTCTTGGAGTTCTTTCATGTTTACCACCTCAGGTCGTTCTTTTTCAAAAATACAGTGTCAGCATCAAAGCCGGCTCTGATCAGCACAGATGCGAGATGATGGCCCGGGCACGACTCGACTTGCCTGTATGTTCTGTCTATATAAATATGGCGCGCTTCGGGAAGCTCCCGTTTCAGCTGTTTTCTTAATTTTTCTCCGGAGTCATCTGCGTCCGTTAAAATATAGACGTCTCTGTCAAACAGGCGGTCCGCCAAATCTTCCAGTTCGGTTTGGCCGATCGTCCCGTTTGTACAGATGATTTCCGCGGGTTCGATGAGCACTTCCCTGACTTTGATTTTATCAGATTTTCCTTCTACGATAATGACCTTTTCATCTCCGTTGTACATAAGCGCGTCACCTGCCGATTGTTTTAGCGTCAGATTGAAAAAGAAGGCAGTGAAATTCACCGCCAACTGTTAACACCAGCCATTCTCATAATCGCAATCGACATATTTCGGATCGCTGCCGTTTATGACATCGGCTGTTTTATAAAATTTTTGATTTTCAAATGAAAAGCCCTGTTTGAGCTCGTACTGGTCCATGCCTGTCATCTCGCCGATGGCTTCATTTTCATGAAATAAGGAAAACCGGCCGTTTTGAAAGCGGCCCGTAACGTTCTCCGTCACATCGACCTTTTGTTTATCAAAAGCCATTTTAGACACCTCCCGTTACAGATAGAATGTCCAAATGGCCCCTTTGCTATCCGATCAGTCTTCCTGTGTCATTTCGTCATATTGCTCGGAAGTCATGAGGTTTTCGATTTCTTCAGCATCAGCCGGTTCCACGACGATCATCCACGCTTTTTCATACGGAGACTCGTTTACGAATTCAGGACTGTCATCAAGGTCTTCGTTCACTTCCGTCACCGTTCCGTTAATCGGTGCGTACAGTTCGGAAACGGTTTTGACGGATTCCACGCTGCCGAATGGCTCGTCCGCTTTAATTTCGGCGCCGACTTCCGGAAGCTCGACAAAGACGATGTCGCCAAGTTCGGCTTGCGCGAAATGTGTAATCCCGATGCGGGCTTTTCCGTCCTCAACTTTGACCCATTCGTGCTCTTTGGAATAACGCATATCTTTCGGTGTGCTCATCTAAATCCCTCCATTTTTTTCTTATAATAAGAAGATACCATAATTCTTTGAACCTGGCATTACATCCAATATTTTTCGAATTGGTCTTCTTTAAAGCCGACAGTGACTTTTTCGCCGTCTGTCGTAATCGGGCGTTTCAGGAGCATACCGTCTGATGCCAGGAGTTCGAGCTGTTCATCCTCTGACATATGGTACAGTTTTTCCTTTAAGTTCAGCTCGCGGTATTTCATTCCGCTCGTGTTGAAAAACTTTTTGAGCTCAAGACCGCTCTTTTCATAGAGGTCTTTAATTTCTTCTTTCGACGGAGTTTCCTCCGCGATATGTATTTCGTTTATTTCCTTACCGCGGTCTTCCAGCCATTTTTTCGCATTACGGCACGTTCCGCATTTAGGGTACCAGTAAAAATTTAACGACATCTTCTTCACCCCTTGTAAATGATCGTCGTTATTTTAACACAATCACTTGTAAAAACCTATAACGTTGCTTCATGAAAAAGCGCCCCTGATGAAGGAGCGCTTTCAGCATGTGATCAGACCGTATATTTTTCTTCACGGAAGACGGCGGCTGCCGCTTCACGTTTTTTCTGAATGAGGTTTTTCGGCGTCAGGCGCGTCAGTTTGCGCAGCACGGAAAGCATCATCCGGAGGGAATCTCCTTCCTCCATGGCGATCAGTGATTCTTTGGCGTGCGCTTCAATGTTCTGAAGGGCTTCCTGGGCAAAGATTTCCGTATATAACAGCTTCTGCGCGGCTTTTTCGGCACCGTCCGCCGCAATTGCTTTTTCCGTTCTGAGGACGGCTGATTCCAAAGCGTACAGCGCGCTGACAATATCGGCAATGTTCACCATGATTTCCTGCTCGCCTTCGATCTCTTTGCCGTATTTCTGCGCCGCGAGACCCGCTGTCAAGAGGGCGATCTTTTTCGCCTGTCTGACAATGTATTTTTCCTGTTCAAGAGGTTCTGAGCCCGGCTCTTCAGGCATCAGCATCATGAGTTCTTCTTGGAGCGCTTTTGCTTTTTCAAAGAGCGGCAGCTGACCTTTTACGGCTTTTTTCAGGAACGTGCTCGTGACGATCAGGCGGTTGATTTCATTTGTGCCTTCAAAAATTCTGTTGATTCTTGAGTCGCGATAAGCGCGCTCCACTTCATATTCCTGCATAAATCCGTAACCGCCGTGAATTTGAACGCCTTCGTCGGCAATATAATCAAGCGTTTCAGAACCGCACATTTTGTTGAGCGAGCATTCAATCGCGTACTCGGCGATTGACTTCGCGACTTCGCGTCCGTCTTTTTGCTCCTCTTCCGTCAGTCTGCTCATATTATCTTCGAATAAGCCCACTGTTCTGTATACAGAGCTCTCCATCGCGTAAAGCCGAGCTGACATCGTCGCAAGCTTTTCCTGAGTGAGCGTGAAGCTTGAGATCGGCGTTTTAAATTGCCGGCGCTGGTTCGCATAAGCGGCAGACAGCTCAATCACCCGTTTTGAAGCGCCGATTGTGCCGACGGCAAGCTTGTAGCGCCCGATATTCAGAATATTAAAGGCGATGACATGTCCTTTTCCGATTTCGCCGAGAAGGTTTTCTTTCGGGACTTCCGCCTGATCTAAAATCAGCGTTCTTGTCGATGAACCCTTAATCCCCATTTTTTTCTCTTCCGGGCCCGTTGACACGCCCGGATAGTTCTTTTCTACGATAAATGCGGAAAATTTATCTCCGTCCACTTTAGCGTAGACGACAAAGACATCTGCAAAGGCGGAGTTTGTAATCCATTGCTTTTCTCCGTTAAGAATATAGTGTGTGCCCGCTTCATTCAAAACAGCCGTGGTTTTCGCGCCGAGGGCATCTGAACCTGAACCGGGCTCAGTTAAGGCGTATGCCGCGATTCTTTGTCCTGAAGCCAAGTCCGGCAAATAGGTTTTTTTCTGTTCTTCCGTTCCGAAGAACACGATCGGCAATGAGCCGATCCCGACGTGGGCGCCGTAAGACAGCGAAAAGCTGCCGGCACGTGAAAACTTTTCCGTAATGAAAGCTGAACTGATTTTATCCAGGCCGATTCCGCCGTACTCTTCAGGCACGTCTGCTCCGAGGAGGCCGAGATCTCCGGCTTTTTTCAGCAGTCTGACCGAATGCTCGAACTGATGATTTTCAATTTCATCGATATAAGGAAGCACATCGTTTACGACATAGTCTTCTGTCGTTTTGCCGATCATTTTGTGTTCGTCTGTAAAGTCCTCCGGAGTGAATATTTGATCATATCCCGTCTCTTCAATCAGAAAGCTGCCGCCTTTTTTGACGTTGACCGTTTCCTGTTTCATGTTCGTTTCCCCCTTTTTTTAAATGAGTTCAAATACGCCGGCAGCTCCCATGCCGCCTCCGATGCACATCGTCACCACGCCGAATTGCTCGTTTCTCCGTTTCATTTCATGAATGAGTGACAGGGTCAGCTTCGTTCCCGTGCATCCGAGCGGATGTCCGAGCGCGATGGCGCCTCCGTTGACGTTCACTTTTTCTTCATCTATCCCAAGCGATCTGATGACTTGAATGGCCTGTGAAGCAAAGGCCTCATTCAATTCAAAAAGCCCGATATCCTGCAATTCGAGTCCGGCAAGCTTGAGCGCCCGCGGGATGGCTTCAATCGGACCGATCCCCATTACCTCAGGCGGAACGCCCCCTACGGCAAAGGAACGGAATTTGACAAGCGGCGCCAATCCGAGCGACGAAGCTTTTTCGCGATCCATCAGCATGACAGCCGCCGCGCCGTCACTTGTTTGTGAAGAGTTCCCGGCCGTCACGGTCCCCGTTTTAGAAAAAGCCGGACGGAGCTTCGCCAAGACGTCAGCCGATGTGCCGGGACGAACGCCTTCATCTTGAGAAAAGATAAATTGTTTTTTCCGCGGCTTATGGTCATCACCGACTTCTGTCAGCGATACTTCAACCGGCACGATTTCGTCATTGAATTTCCCTTCTTTAAGGGCTTTTGCGGCATTCTGATGGCTGCGGACGGCAAATGCATCCTGGTCTTCTCTGGATACGCCGTACGTTTCGGCGACCTGCTCCGCTGTGTGCCCCATGCTCATGTAATACTCAGGCGCATGCTCCGCCAAAGCGATATTCGGGCGGGTCACATGTCCCATCATCGGAACTTGCGACATGGATTCCGCACCGCCCGCAATGACGGTGTCACCCGCGCCGATCATAATTTTTTCAGCACCGTAAGCGATGGATTGGAGCCCGGAAGAGCAGTAGCGGTTCACCGTAATGGCCGGCACCGTATGAGGAAGCCCCGCCAGCGCACCGATATTCCGCGCCATATTTAATCCTTGTTCGGCTTCAGGTGTTGCACAGCCGATAATTAAGTCATCGATATTTCCTTCATAGCCGCCTGCCCGTTTCAGCGTTTCTTTTACACAAAGCGCACCTAAATCATCAGGACGAACGGCTGCAAGCGATCCTTTTTTCGCTTTACCGACCGGGGTTCTCGCACCGGCCACAATGACTGCTTCTCTCATAAACACCCTCCTAGTTCCGTAAAGGTTTGCCTTTGACGAGCATATGCTGCATTCTCGCTTGAGATTTCGCCTCGCCAGCGAGGCTTAAAAAGGCTTCTCTTTCAATCTCAAGTAAATATTCTTCTGAAACCTCCGTGCCGAACGGGACTCTTCCGCCGGCAATGACATGGGCCAGCTTCTTCGCAATCTTCATATCGTGATCGGATAAATAACCCGACCGTCTCATTTGGTCTGCTCCGAGCAGTAATGCCGCACACCCGGTTTCCCCGGTGACTTTCACTTTTTTGCGGGCAGGCGGGCGGTATCCGCTGTCATATAAGGAAGCAGCCAGCTGTTTCGCATCGTGCAGCAGGTGATCCTGATTCATGCTGATACGGTCTGCCGCGGACAAAATCTTCATATCACGGGCTTCGTGTGCCGAACCGGACACTTTGGCAAGCGCGATTGTTTCGAAGGTTTTAATCGCTGCGTCCATCAGTTCACTTCCGCCGTCCAAATAATTCATGTACAGCTCTTTGTTTCCTCCGCCGCCCGGAATAAGGCCGACGCCGGTTTCAACAAGACCCATATACGATTCGCTCGCCGCCTGAACGCGTGCCGCCGGGAGACAGACTTCCGTGCCGCCGCCGAGTGTCATCCCAAATGGCGCCGCGACAACGGGTTTAGCGCTGTATTTGATGTTCAGCATCGTCTGCTGAAAACGGCGGATGACAAAATCGACTTCCATGAAGTTATCATCCTGAGCTTCCATCAAAATCATCGCAAGGTTTGCCCCCGCGCAGAAATGTCTGCCTTGGTTACCGATGACAAGACCTTTATAATTCCGCTCCGTTTCCTCAAGCGCATTGTCAATCATCTGAATAATGTCTAAGCCGATCGCGTTGCTTTTCGTATGAAATTCCAGCAGCGCGACATCATCGCCGAGATCAATCAGACTGGCTCCGCTGTTTTTAGTGATAACGCCTTTTGTTTCTTTTAACGTTTGCAGGCTGATCCGTTTCGGATTTTCTTTCACAGCCCTGTATTGGCCGTCTGAATAGTAAAATGGTGTTCCGTTTTCCTTCATATAAAATGTGTCATGGCCCTGATTAAGCATTTCTTTCACCCAGCCGGGGAGTGCTGCGCCTTCTTCTTCGAGCCGCTCCGCTGATTTTCTGACGCCGATGGCATCCCACATCTCAAACGGTCCGAGCTCCCATCCGAAGCCCCATTTCATGGCGTCATCAATTGCTTTGATATCATCAGCGATCTCACCTAAAAGCCGGGCTGAGTATAAGAGTGTTTGCGATGTAATATTCCAAAGCAGGCGCCCGGCGCGGTCATCAGAGTATATAAGCGCTTTCATTTTGCCTTTGGCACCCTTTGCCTGTTTGGCGGCTTCTAAAGCGGGTGTCTTCATTTTCGAGCGCTCACCGTATGTCATGGTCAGCGGATCGAGTTCATATATTGTTTTACCTTCTTTTTTGTAAAAACCTTGGCCTGATTTGCTGCCCAGCCAATTGTTTTTCAGCATGTCATTCATAAATTCAGGAAGCTTAAACATGTCTTTTTCAGCGCCGTCGGCTTTATCATACACATTTTTTGCCACATGGGCGAAAGTATCAAGCCCCACAACGTCAAGGGTTCTGAAGGTCGCGCTTTTCGGTCTGCCGATCAAAGGCCCGGTCACCGTGTCCACCTCGCCGATGCGGCAGCCGGAAGAAAGCATTTCTCTTACCGTGACCAGCAGGCCGTACGTACCGATGCGGTTGGCGATAAAGTTAGGCGTGTCTTTTGCGATGACGACCCCTTTCCCGAGCGTGTTTTCTGCAAATGAAGTCATAAACTCCAGCACGTCAGGATCTGTTTCCTGAATCGGAATGATTTCCAGAAGCTTTAAGTAGCGGGCCGGATTAAAGAAATGGGTTCCTAAGAAATGAGCTTTAAAATCGGCAGATCGGCCTTCCGCCATTTTTGTGACGGAGATACCGGACGTATTGCTCGACACGATGCTTCCCGGTTTCCGGTATTCATCAACGAGTGAGAAAATCTGTTTTTTTACGTCAAGATTTTCGACGACGACTTCAATAATCCAATCAGCATCCTTCAATTGAGCTGCGTCATCTTCCAAATTCCCCGCCGTTATATAGTCGAGATTGGCAGCCGAAGTCAGCGGCGCCGGTTTTTGCTTCAGCAGCTTTTGCATGGCCGATCGGCTCAGTCTGCTGCGGACCTCCGGGCTTTCTAATGTCAGCCCTTTTTTCATCTCATCCTTTGTCAGCTCGTTTGGCACAATATCAAGCAGCAGGACGGGAATTCCGATGTTAGCCAAGTGCGCGGCAATTCCGGACCCCATGACGCCTGATCCGAGAACGGCTGCTTTCTTTATAAACTTGTGCATGAGTCATCCCCCTTGAACTTTGAATGAATAGTCATTCATTTTTTCGGCAAAAAAAATGAAACCCTTTTCTTCTTACATCTTAAAAGATTTTCAGGATGACTTCAATAGCAAATATGGAATTTTTTTAAATTTTTCTGCTTCCGCATGTTCCATGGCGCGGGCGGGAAACTTAAACCCGGAGGTGAAGGGAATGGTGCGAGGGAGAAAAGATCCGTCTTCTGCCGCAGTGAGCGCGGCCAGCATGAAAGGAAATGCGGGACCGAAGCAAAAATACGGCGGCGGCAAACGGACGAGCCAAAATCAGCAATATAAAAAAGACAACATGGAATAACATGCTGCGGCTGCTTTTTGGAGCAGCCGTTATTTTTTGAAGATCCCTTTCAGCACAAATGCCGCATTTGCCGGGCGCTCGGCAATTCTTCTCATCAGGTACCCGTACCAATCGGTTCCGTACGGGACATACACCTTCATCCTGTATCCTTCTTCGGCAAGCTCCTTCTGGCGCTCCGTTCTGATGCCGTACAGCATTTGGAATTCAAACTGCTCCCGGGGAATCTGATGTTCGCTGATGAGTGTTTTCGTAAAAGAAATGATGTCATCATCATGTGTCGCCACCGCCGTTTCATGGCCGCTCAAAAGCTGCAGCTTAATCAGCTGCTGAAAATGAAGATCGGTTGCTTTTTTATCAGGGAATGCAACAGCCGCCGATTCTTTATAAGCGCCTTTTACAAGCCTGAGCCGCGGCTTGTATGGCATCAGACCGCTGATATCTTCAGCTGCGCGGTACAAATAAGCCTGAATGACGGTGCCGAGCATCGGGAAATCCGGCTTGCACCGCTTATACAGCTCAAGCGTACGGCCGCATCTTGAATAGTCCTCCATATCAATCGTTACAGGCACGCCGCGTTCTTTTGCCTCCGTCAATATGTCTCTGACATGCTGTTCCGCGAGCTTCTCGGAAATATCCAGACCGATGGATGTTAATTTCAGCGACAGCTCACAATCCAGTTGATTCTCGGCAATGGCCCTGATTGCTTTTTTACATTCTTCCGCCGTCCTTTTCGCATCCTTCTCTGAACCCGCATATTCACCTAGATAATCAATCGAAGCCGACAGCCCTTTTTGGTTCAGCCGCTTTACCGTTTTCACAGCTTCCGTGAGTGTTTCCCCCGCAACGAACCTTCCCGCGCCGAAGCGGATTCCGTAAGCCTGGGCGAATTTTGTAAGCATTTTATTTTTCGACAAAAATAAACATATGCTCCGCAGCAAGGATGAACTCCCTCCTTTTTCTTTTATTCGTGTATGAAATCCCGATCGCAGAGAAAGCTAAAAAGAACAGAATTGAAGGAGGCGTTTATATGAACAACCAAGAGCAGCACGGAAACTTGCCGCCTGCCGTCATCTCAACGAAAGACCATTTGTATCTTGAGGACATGCTGAACTGGAATCTGCTTGCCATGAAAAAAGCGCATTTTATGGCGGATCACTGCCAGAATCAGACGTTAAAACAAGAGCTTGATCAAATCGGCCGGATGCATCAGAAGCATTATCAGCACATATTGGGCCGCTTGAACCCCGATCAAGGCGGACAGACAACAACAGGCTATATGCAATAGGAGGACAATACATGGAACAGCAAAACCAAAAAATCACGAATCCGCAAACGCCCGTGCCCAATACGGCGCAAATGAATGACAGAGACTTGGTGAATGAGCTGCTGACGACGGAAAAATACATCACGGCTTCATATTGCACAGCCCTGCACGAGTTCAGCCACGAGTCTCTTTATCAAGATATTCAGGCGATTTTCGATGAGTCACAAAAAGCGCAAAGAAGATTATACGATGTGATGTTTCAAAATGGCTGGTATTCCATTGAAGCAGCCGATACCCAAAAGCTTCAGCAATCGTATCAGAAGTTCCGGCAGACCATTCAGCAGCAGTCTCCCTACCAGCAGTAAAACGAAGAAGGATTTGATGTTTTCGACAAGCATCAATCCTTTTTTTATTTTTGCACAAAAAGATTGACTTGTCATTAATCCTTATTTATATTTAACTAATGTTAATTATTTTCTCAAGGAACAAGATGAGGAGGAGTTATGAAAAACGCGGATCAATATGTGTCTGACATCCAGAAATCTCTTCAGACGCTGCTGCAAAACATACAGCCTGAAATGGTGGAAAGCATGGCAAAACACGAGGTGACGCCTGCCCAATTATTTGTTTTAGCCAGCCTGAAAAAACACGGGAGCTGCAAAGTTTCCGAAATTGCAGAACGCATGGAGGTAAAGCCGAGTGCAGTGACGCTGATGGCCGACCGCCTCGAACAAAAAGGACTTATCGTCCGCAAACATAACCAGCAGGACAGACGCGTCATCGACATCAGCCTCACCAAAAAAGGCGAAACAAAATTCGAAGATGTTGTGGAAGGACGGAAAGCGATACTGGCGCGAAACCTATCCGTTCTGACTGAAGATGAACTGATTCAGTCCGTGAACATCATCCGCAAAGTAGCGGAAGCCGCCGAGAAATACGCGGCTGAGCAAAAAGAAAACGAATAGAAAAGAGGAGCTGCCGAAACATGAGCATTGAAAAGAAAGATCCAAAACGCACATTATTAATAACCGGCTTAATCATCGCCATGTTTTTCTCAGCCCTTGACGGCACCATCGTAGGAACGGCGATTCCTAAAATCGTGGGTGACCTCGGGGGATTAAGCATGATGACGTGGCTGACCACGGCATATCTTTTAACTTCGACGACGATCGTTCCGATTGCGGGGAAACTTGCAGATTTAT
The DNA here is from genome assembly GCF_036961585.1 of Bacillus sp. JHAA. Classification (NCBI taxonomy): domain Bacteria; kingdom Bacillati; phylum Bacillota; class Bacilli; order Caryophanales; family Bacillaceae; genus Bacillus; species Bacillus sp. JHAA. The sequence continues at coordinate 189,099 of NZ_JBAMDE010000001.1, forward strand.
TGGGGCGCCGCGTCGTCTATGTATCAGGTTTATTGATTTTTATGGGAGCTTCCGCACTGTGCGGAATGGCCAGCAACATGACGGAACTGATTATTTTCCGCGGACTTCAGGGAATCGGCGGCGGTGTCATGATGCCGATGGCTATGATCGTCATCGGGGATTTGTTCACAGGGAAACAGCGTGCCAAGTTCCAAGGGCTTTTCGGGGCGATTTACGGGCTTGCTTCCGTGATCGGCCCGCAAATCGGGGGCTGGATTGTTGACTCATTAAATTGGAAATGGGTTTTCTATATCAACCTGCCTGTCGGAATTTTAGCCGTGATCTTTATCGCAAGAGGACTTCAAGGCAGAAAACAGACCGGGCCGATTAACTTTGACATCGCCGGCATTTTCACAATGATCGTCGGAATCGTCAGCCTCCTCCTCGCGCTCAGCTTCGGAGGAAAGGATTACGCATGGGGCTCTTGGCAGATTCTCGGTCTCTTTGCGCTTGCACTTGCCGGGATTGTCGGATTCATTTTCGCTGAAATCAAAGCAAAAGAGCCGATTCTGCCGATGTACCTGTTTAAAAACAGAACGTTTACCGTACTGAATCTGATCGGCTTTTTCATGAGTATCGGCATGTTCGGCGCCGTTACGTTCGTTCCTTTCTTTATGCAGGGAATTATCGGAGTCAGCGCCACCGCTTCCGGCACGATTATGACGCCGATGATGGTATCTATGATTATCACAAGTATTATCGGAGGCCAGCTGGTTTATAAGATCGGTATTAAACCGCAAATCATGATCGGCATGCTGATCATGGCCGTCGGCTTCTTCTTATTAACGACTTTGCAGCTGGATACAAGCAAGCTCGCGGCTACATGCTATATGGCCGTGATCGGTCTGGGAATGGGGCTCGTCATGCCGCTTCTCACACTCGCTCTGCAAGAAACGTTTTCAAAAGAAGAGCTGGGTGTTGTGACCTCTTCAAGCCAATTTTTCCGGATGATCGGGGGAACGTTCGGCATTACGGTGCTCGGCGCTGTCATGAATGCCAGATCAGGAAGCCTTTTAACCGACAGACTGGTGCCTTACTTAGACTCACTCCCGAAACAGGCAAGTGCCTTTGCCGCCCAGTTTAAAGGTATGATTGACAAGAATCCTGAAGGGCTGCTTCAATCCTTGTTCAGCCAGGAATCGATTAAGCAGATTCCGGCCGCATTTTCTTCCCATATCGTGCCGGTTTTGAAAACGTCACTGATGGATTCGCTTCACAGCGTGTTTTTCACAGGCCTGGCCTTTATCGCTGCCGGATTAATCCTCACGCTGTTTGTTAAATCAATTAAACTGACAAACAAAAAGACAGGCAAACAAGAAGAAAAGGCGAAAGCCGTTTAACAAAGAAAAATCCCGCGGATGCCGCGGGATTTTTTTATATCATCTGGGCCTCTCCGTTTCCGAATGACCAGTCTTCCGCCGCATTGCCTGAGAGGACGATAAACACATCTTCTTTTCTGACGCCCAGCTTTTCGTGCAGCCGGTCAGCCAAATGCTGATAGAATGCTTGTTTCTGATGAGTTGTTCTGGAGTTTTTCAAAGTAAAGCGGATAAACATCAGTTCATCGCTCCGCTCAACTTGAAGATATGACGGATCATAGAAAAACTCCCCTTTTTCGTGCTGGTGCACCACTTGAAAATAGTCACCATGCGGAACATCAATCATCTCCGTCATCGCGGTATGAATAACGGCGCTCATTTTTTTAAGCCAAAATCCGCTTTTCCCTTTCTGTAAATGAATCTGTACAAACGGCATCATTTCTCTCTCCTTTCGTCACATCGTCTGGCCGCAATCGGCTGTTATGATTTGTCCCGTCAGTGATTCCTGCTCCAGCACAGAGCAAATCAGTTCACCGATATCCTCCGGAGCAGCGATCCGTTCCAGCGGAAGGCTTCCGGCAAGCCGGTACATCGTCTCTTCCCGACCCGTCCACCATCTTGTTGCAACGGCTCCGGGCGCGACACAGCATACACGGATGTCCGGCGCCAGCGCATGGGCCAATGATTTTGTCAGGCCATGCACCGCCGCTTTGGAAACGGCATACGGAAGGGAAGAACCCGCTCCCGTCAGGCCGGCGATGCTCCCGACATTCACAATAGCGCCTGACTTTTGCTTTTTCATATGAGACGCTGCCGCTCTTGCGCAATGAAACATCCCGTTTACATTGACAGCAAATAATTCATCCCATACTTCTTTCGTTGCAGATTCCAAATCATGAAGCGGAATATGTCTGGTGATGCTCGCATTATTTACGAGTAAATCAAGGCTTCCGAATCGGCTGGCTGCTTCGTTCACCATGTCTCTCGCCTGTTTGTCTATAGAAACGTCCGCTTGAATGGTCATCGCGTGTCCGCCTGCTTTTATTATGAATTCTGCCGTTTGTTCCGCTTCCGATTTTGAATGTGAATAGTTAATGACAACAGCCGCTCCCCGTTTTGCTAAGGCAAGGCACGCCGCTCTTCCGATTCCTGTACCGCCGCCTGTGACCAGTGCCGTTTTATGTTGTAAATTCATGGCTTCTTCTCCTCTTACGTTCGATGTTCATCAGCTGATATGTTTATTGTAATGGAGATGTGCATTTTCGTATAATGATTGTTAAAGATGTTTCATATCACAAAAAATGATAGCAAAGAGGGAGAGATGACAATGGAAAGCGGAGATTTGCGAATTTTTCAGATGGTGGCCCGTGAAGGTTCCATTACAAAGGCGGCTGCGCGTCTCGGCTATGTGCAGTCAAACGTGACGGCCAGAATCCGCCAGCTGGAAGAAGATTTGAAAACCGAGCTGTTTTTCCGCCATAACCGCGGGATGACGCTGTCTTCAAGCGGCACGGTGCTCCTCCATTATGCGGATCAGGTCGTCGGTCTGATAGAAGAAGCCAAAATGGCGCTCGCTTCAACAGACAAGCCAAGCGGACCGCTTATGATCGGCTCCACCCAGACAACAGCCGCCGTCAGGCTGCCGAAACTTTTAGCCTCTTACTATGAGCGGTATCCTGATGTGGAGCTGTCCCTTACGACAGGACATACACAATATGTAACCGATAAAGTTCTTCGCTATGAATTGGACGGCGCATTTATCGGCTGTCACTTTCATCATCCGGATTTGCACTCCATCCCGGCCTTTGAAGAAGAAGCCGTTGTCGTGACTCCCGCTGCCGTCACCGCTATAGAAGAAGCGGTAAAAAAGCCGCTTCTTGTGTACAGCACGGGCTGCACGTATCGTGACACATTAGAGCGGTGGCTTCATTCCATTGGAACGGCGCATCCGGCCATTATGGAATTCGGCACCCTTGAAGCGATTATCGGGGGAGTGACAGCGGGGCTCGGCATTACGCTGCTCCCGCGAAGCGTAATTACTCAGCACGCCGCACTAGGCGCGGTTCGGATATGGACCATTCCCGAATCTTTCAGCATGATGAAAACGGAATTCGTCACGCGGAAGGATTCATATATGAGCTGTGCATTACGGGCCTTTATTGATTCCTTTTCAGCAAAAAAAGCTTCCGGCACCTCTCTTTGATGCCGAAAGCTTTTTATTGTTTTTTATGTGCTCTTCATTGAGCTGTTTAATGTGCTGTGCCGCGGCTTTGATGCCCTCTTGGCGTCCGGGCAGGATTCGTTCCAATGTTTTACGTTCAGCAAATATCTAATTATGATCGAAAAGAACAATTGAAAAAATCCACGAGATCCGTATAGCAAAACGGCTCTAATAGCAGGCTTTTAAAACCAACTAAAAACATTAAATTTTAACAGCGTGTCAAAGGAAGCCGGCATTGCAAAAGCAACGTTGTATAACAACAAGGGGTTCCGTTCGAAAATTTTAAAATTAAGAAACCAACAATCGCAAGTACCCACCCCGCAACAAGTGAAACGGGGAATGAGTGTAAGTAACAAGGACCCCCTCATTACATCCCTAAAAAGAAAACATCAAAAGCCGGAGAAGGGGTGTCCTTTTTCTTATGCCGCTAACGGTGCAGTTGAGTAAGGGGTAAAAATTCAAAAAAATAGTGATGGAATTCTTTAATAAACCTTAAACATTTCATAGTTATCTTTATAGTACGACATAATAAAGTCACGAAAATTTCTTACCGAAGAAGATAACAGCTTATGTCTCATCCAAGATAAGCCGACTGGATATGAAGCAGAGTGATCAGTCACTTTTATAAAATTCAGCCCCAATGTTCTGCAAACTGAAATAGGAAGCAACGCCACACCTTGATCCAGCTTTATAATCTCGACCAGTAAATGAGAATCTGCCTCAAATGCAATATTTGGGATGAAACCAGCTTTCTCACAAAGCGAGGCTGTAAAACCGCTATACTCTTCGTTATTAGCAAGGGTAATAAATGGTTCATCGGCGACAAGACGTAAAGAAATTTCTGTTTTACCCGTAAATCGGTGGTTTGAGGGCAAAGCCAGAACAATATCTTCATTTACCAGCACCCAACTCTCTATCTCTTCATCTTGAATCGGATGACCTGTTATTCCTAAATCAATGTCCCCTTTTTTTAAACTTGTTATGATCTCGCTTTTAACTCCGATTGCTTGGAGAATTTTTGATTGAGGAGAGCGGTTGATATATTCACTCATCAGTCCTGCAAGGAATCTTGGATTGGAAATAGATATTCTGATGGTGTCAGAAATTCGATGTTCCTCCAATTGAATTTCCGTTTGTGCATTTTCAATCTCAGTAAAAATCCTGTTTACACGTTTTAAAAGAATTTTCCCTGCTGAACTCAGCTTAATATTTCTGCCTTTTCTCTCAAACAAGGTTGTTCCCAGTTCATTCTCAAGTCTTTTTATAGTGAGACTTAAAGAAGGCTGGGCAATCTTTAATTGTTCTGCTGCTTTAGAGATATGTTCAGTATAGGCAACTGTCTGAAAGTATTTTAGCTGCAGCAATTCCATCTGTCTGCACCCCTCTCATTTATTTCAATAAATATATATATACCTTATTATGTATTGGATTAAATGTAAATGCGAATGTAAGATAATAGCATAGTTAAAGAAAAGGAAAGGGAGTCATTCAATGAAAATTGATGTGAAAGATATAGCAAAAAATTTAAATACGCCACTAACAGCCCCTGCTTATCCTATCCCAAATTATAAATTTGTTAACCGTGAATATTTAAATATTATTTACCGAACGGATGAAAAAGCTTTACGTGCAGCAGTGCCGGAACCTCTTGAAATTACTGAACCTTTAGTGAAATTCGAAGTGATGTGGATGCCCGATGTTTCCGGACTTGGTGCCTATACAGAGGCAGGACAAGTCATCCCTGTCAGCTTTAATGGTGAAGAAGGAGATTATGTACATTCTATGTATGTTGACAATTTCCCGGCTATTGCAAGCGGACGGGAACTTACTGCATATCCAAAGAAATTGGGTGCCCCTAAGCTGTATATAGACTCTGATACTCTTGTTGGCACATTGGATTATGGCAGTCTTCGTGTGGCAACTGCCACTATGGGATATAAACATTTCGAAATGGACAAGGAAAAAGCGAAAAGGGAAATTTGCCGACCTAATTTTATGGTTAAGATTGCTACTGATTACAATGGTGATTTAAGGGTTTGTGATTTGGTGCGGACGCAAATAACGAATATAGAAGTTAAAGGTGCCTGGACTGGACCGGCGCGGCTTCAATTATTTGAACATGCTCTGGCACCTCTTGCAGATTTGCCTGTATTAGAAGTTGTTTCAGCATCTCATATCCTTACAGATTTAACCTTAAATGCAGCACAGCCGGTTTATAACTACTTAGAGGAAAAATAAGGAGACGTTTACAATGAGAATTGCAGTTTTAGGAGCAGGTTCTTTAGGAACCATTGTTGGAGCATATCTGTCTGCTGGCGGAATGGATGTCGAATTGATTGATTCGTACAAAGAACATGTAGATACTCTAAATCAAATTGGTGCTAAAGTAGTTGGTACAACGGAATTTCAAGCAAAGGTGAAAGCCATTACCCCTGAAAACAAATCAGGCAAGTATGATTTAATATTACTCCTGACGAAACAATTATATAATGATTCCATCCTTAAAGAGTTACTGCCTTTTTTAAAGGATGACAGTGTAGTATGTTCCTTGCAAAACGGTATACCTGAACAGAAAGTTGCTTCGATCGTTGGTGATGAACGTGTTATTGCAGGTTCTGTTGAATTTGGTGCCACGTTTATTGAACCAGGCGTATCCAGACTTACAACTGAGTATACTCAATTTAAAGAGTACGCTTTTCAAATTGGAGAATTACATGGTGAAACAACAGAAAGAATCCAGCGTATTAAATCGGTTTTAGACCTTATCGGCGGAACACATATTTCCGATAATTTAGTTGGAACGAAGTGGTCAAAATTACTTATCAATAATGCATTCAGTGGTTTATCGGCTGCATTAAACGGAGAATACGGAGACATTCTTGACCATGAAATCGGCATTGTTAGTGCAGTCCATATCGCAGATGAGACGATTAAGGTTGGACACGCCAATGGTGTCAAATTTGCGAAAATGGGCGGCCTTGATTTAGAATCTTTGGAATTAAGAAGTGAAAATGATATTCCTGAACGTATCCAAACATTTAGGTCAGCCATGGAACCATCTAGGCTGCTAAGAGCAAGTATGCTCCAGGATCTTGAGAAAAAACGCAAAACTGAAATTGATTATATTAATGGAGTTATTCCCAAAATGGCAGAAGGTACTGGCATTTCAACACCTTTTCATGATTTGGTTGTAGCACAAGTCAAATGTGCCGAGGAATCTCAAACAGTGCCCAATTTTGATACAAATATAAAAGCATTTGAAGAGTTATTACGTATCCGAAAGGAAATGTGATATATAGGAAAGAGAGAAAGGGATTGCTGCGGCGGTCCTTTTTTCTTGGTTCAGCGAGCGGAAGAAATATACGTAAACAAACGGGTGCATTAGTTACATTAATGTTCTTCGCTATGAATTGAACGGCGCCTTTATTGATTCCTTTTCAGCAAAAAAAGCTTTCGGCACCTCTCTTTGATGCCGAAAGCTTTTTTATTGTTTTTTTCTGTGTGCTTCATTGAGCTGTTTAATATGCTGTATCGCAGCTTTGATGCCCTCTTTGGCGTCCGGGTAGGATTGATTCCAATGTTTGACGAGCGGAGGCATGCTTTTTGCGATATGTGTATACAAAATCCACTGCCTGACTTCTTCCTTTACATCCGGGTTTGTTTCGCCAAGCAATAGTTCCGTGTATTTTTCAAGCAGGCCGTCCAGCTGCTGCTGCAGTTTCTCTTCCATACCGTTCCCTTCCCTTTTCCATGATTATGACAATCGGGCGGTGAGGGCCGCTTCCTGCACGATACATCTGCCGCGTCCGTGCGGAATGCAAAGCGGCGTGCCGAACAGCGGATCTTGCGTTACCTGGCAGTTCATCGCAAAGACCTGCTGTACAAGCTCGCAAGTGATGACTTCTTCGGGACGGCCCTCTGCGTAAATCTGTTTATCCTTAATGGCGACCAGATAATGGGCATAACGGCATGCCAGATTGAGGTCGTGCAGCACCATGACGATTGTGCGTTTTTCTTTTTCATTTAATTCAAACAGCAAATCAAGAATTTCAATTTGATGCGTCATGTCGAGATAGGTTGTCGGCTCGTCAAGCAGAATGATATCCGTATCCTGAGCGAGTGTCATCGCAATCCATGCGCGCTGGCGCTGTCCGCCTGACAAGGAATCCACCGGACGGTCGGCCATTTCCTCAAGCTTCGTCGCTTTAAGCGCTTTTGCCACTGCGTCTTCGTCCTCTTTGGACCATTGCTTCAGCCAGCTTTGATAAGGGTATCTTCCCTGCTTCACAAGCTGATGCACCGTCAGGCCTTCGGGAGCTGACGGACTCTGCGGCAAAATAGCGAGCTCTCTTGCCACTTCCTTCGTCGGAAGCTTAGCGATGGCTTTTCCTTCTAAAAGCACAGAACCGCCCCTCGGTTTCATCAGCCGGGCCAATGAACGTAAAAGCGTCGATTTTCCGCAGCCGTTGCTTCCGATCAATACAGTGATTTCGCCTTTTGGAATCGCGACATCCAATTCGTCAATGATAACAGTTTCTCCGTACCCTAAGCTCAGCGTCTCTGTAGAAATTGCACTCATACCGCTAACCGCTCCTTTTTTGAGTTTCCCAACACTATGTATATAAACAAATTGCCTAAACATTCAACGTGAGATCATGATTATATTGTAACAGAAATTAATGACTCTGAATATCATTATCAATTAGTTTTGGGCAAAAAAGCAGCGGGCGGCGGTTATTTTTTTATTTCCGTCATTTCTCCATCATTCTTTTTCAGTTTCAGATAAAAATGGTCATAGCGGCTGTCCAAATTAAAAGCCGAGAGCACCTGCCGGACGACCTCGCTTTCCTGCATCCGGCTGTTTACGGCAAGTTCTCCGAGGATCATCTTCATTTCATCAAGCGCTTCCTCGCCCTCTCTGTGAACCCCTGAGAGCTTGTCCCGGATGTCAGCCTTTTCATGACCGTCTTTTCTTTCATACAAACCTTCATAGCGGTTATGCTCTCCGGCTCCGTAGCTGACGCGAAGGGAAAAGCTGCTGTAAGGAACCGGCTTCGCGGATGATACGGGTGTGCTGTCTTGTTCCGCTTCCCGTTTTTCTTCATTCAATCGGCAGCCGGCAATCAGCATCAGCGTAAGACATAAAACGCCCGCCGTTCTGATCCATTTCATGCGGTTCACTCCCATTCCATTCCGATCGTTTTTAGGTATTTCCAAGGGAGGCGGCTGTCATTCATTAAACAAAAAAGAACCGGAGCGATAACACTCCGGCCGGTTCATCTCAAGATTATCATTCAGTCAGCTCTAAAAATTCCTGCACATCCTGTACGGCAAGGCGGACCGCGTCTTCCCAAAACGACCGTTCCGTCAGATCCGCTCCAAGGTGCTTCATCGCCAAATCCTCAACAGTCATCGAAGCCGTGTCACACAAAAGCGCGATATATTTTTCTTCAAAATCCGCGTTTTCCCGAAGAGCTCTTGCATATATTCCAAGCGAAAATAAGTAACCGAACGTATACGGAAAGTTGTAAAACGGCACTCCCGTAATATGAAAATGCAGTTTCGACGCCCAGAAATGAGGGTGGTACTCCCCTAATGAATCGCAAAACGCTTCTTTCTGCGCCGCTTCCATCAGTTCATTCAGTTTCTCAGCCGGAACGACGCCCTGCTTGCGCTCTTCATAAAAACGCGTTTCAAATAAAAATCTCGCATGAATATTCATAAACATGGCTACGCTTTTTTGAATTTTATCTTCAAGCAAGAACAGCTTTTCATCCTTTGTCTCCGCTTGTTTCAAAGCGGCGTCGGCGACGATCATTTCCGCAAAGGTCGAGGCTGTTTCAGCCACATTCATAGCGTAGGCTCTGTTCAGCTGCCGCACTTGAAGCATGGCCTCCTGATGGAACGCGTGACCGAGCTCATGCGCCAGCGTCGATACATTCGAAGCGCTTCCGGAAAACGTCATAAAAATCCGGGATTCTCCGCTGTCGGGAAAGCTGGTGCAGAAACCGCCGACCCGTTTGCCGCTGCGGTCTTCCGCTTCTATCCACCGATCACGGAACGCTTTTTCCGTAAATGCGGACAGCTTTTTGCCAAACGTCGAAAATTGGCTGACGATCAGATTGGCCGCTTCATCATATGTGTATTCTTTCGGAGCCTCGCCGATCGGCGCGTCCACATCATACCAGTTCAGCCGCTCAAGCCCTAAAAGAGACGCCTTTCGATTCAGGTATTCGGCAAAAGGCTTTTTATGATCGGTAATGACCTGCCACATGACATCCAGCGTTTCTTTTTTCATCCGGTTGATCGCAAGCGGCTCTTCCAAAGCGCTTTTCCAGCCCCGCGCTTTATAGATTTCCGTGCGGAAGCCGGCCAGATGGTTCAGCGTGCTGCCGAAAAGCTCCTCTTCTCCTTTCCACGCTTCATTAAGCTCTTTGAACACTTGACGTCTGATCCGCCGGTCCGGGTGCGCCATCATATTTTCCGCTTGGCCGACCGACAGCTCTTTATCCTCAAACGGAATCTTCATTCTGCCGACAGCCGCATTATACAGGTCGCCCCATGCGTGATAGCCGTCAACGGCCAGGCCTTCAATCAGCCTTTCTTCTGAAGCGCTGAGCTTCTCTTTGACACGGTCTCTTCTCTCATTTAAAACATATGTGAGATCCTGAAGTTCCGGTTTTTGCAGCAGCTCCTCCCAGACCCGCTCGTCAATCCGGGCAAGTGTATCGTCAAGGGTGACCAGAGCGGATTTAAAATCACTGCTCAGCTGATTGATCCGCGCCCTCCATTCATTCGCTTTCTGATCATGAGTGTTCTGAGCCTGAAGACAGCCGACGAACGCTCCCGCCTGCCTGATCATGATCGCTGACCGTTCAAACCTATCAATCAGATTGATCAGCTCCCGGCTTTCATCCGCATGCGTCGGAACTGTAAATGCTTCAACCGCATGTTGAAAAGCGCTTAGATGCTTTTTGAGCTCTTGTATGTATTGCTGAAACTCTTCCGACCGGCTCCCGCCCTCAAAAATGGAGTTTAAATCCCATGTTTCCTTCAATCCCTCTAATGCCATCTTTTCTTTACCCCTTTCTATCCGAAGCTGACTCCATTATAAAACAATTCTGACATATTTCCGAACGATTTCTCCTTCTTTCTGCGAGATGTTATACACTATGAGATAAGAACAAACGGGGAGGATTATTATGAACAGAAAAATTGCCATTGTAACCGGCGCGACGAGCGGATTCGGGCTGCTGACAGCGCTGAAGCTCGCCCGGTCTTATCACGTCATCGCAACAGCCAGACAGCCGGAGAAAGCTGAAATACTGAAAGAGGCCGCCGCTCAAGCGGGTGCATCCGAACATGTTACGGTCGTTTCTTTAGATGTGACAAATGAGCAGTCGGTGTCTGACTTCGGGAACACCATCAGCGGTTTCGGACCGATTGACCTGCTCGTCAATAACGCCGGCACTGCGTACGGGGGGTTTATTGACGATGTACTGATGGAACATTACAGACAGCAGTATGAATCAAATGTATTCGGTCTGATTCACGTCACAAAAACCGTGCTGCCTTATATGCGAAAACATAGCGGGGCGAAAATCTTCAATATCAGCAGTATCAGCGGACTGACCGGTTTCCCGGCTCTATCTCCGTATGTCTCTTCCAAATTCGCGGTTGAAGGGTTTACAGAGAGCCTGCGCCTCGAACTGCTGCCTTTAGGAATTGATGCCGCTTTAATAGAACCGGGCTCCTATAAAACGTCTATATGGGAGACGTCTCTGTCCAATCATCTTACGGCACCCGGCAAAGATTCGCCCTATTACCGCTATTATCAGCAAATCGAAGCTTACTTCAAAGCCAACGCATCCAAAAGCGGGGATCCTGATGACGTAGCGGAGCTGATTTATCAATTGGCACAAAGGAAACGGCTGAAGAAACTGCGGTATCCGATCGGCAGGGGCGTTAAGCTGACATTGGCTTTCCGCTCACTCTTTCCGTGGTCTGCCTGGGAATCGATTATAAAGAAAAAGCTGTTCACTTAAACCTAAATTATAATTATTATAATTTAGTATTGATTTTTATTTAATACGTGATATAATTAAATTATCAGATCACAGGGAGGACGATGAATATGAATACACAAAACGCGAAAAAAACTGAAACTCTTGTTGAGAAATCAATGAACACACAATTATCAAACTGGTTTATCCTTTACTCTAAACTGCACCGCTTCCATTGGTATGTAAAAGGCCCTCATTTCTTTACGCTTCATGAAAAATTTGAAGAGCTGTATAACGAAGCGGCGGAAACGGCGGATGCCATCGCAGAGCGACTTCTGGCCATCGGCGGACAGCCTGCGGCGACTTTACACACTTACCTTGAACAAGCTTCCATTACGGATGAAGGCCAAGAAAAAACGGCTTCTGAAATGGTGGAATCACTGGTTCAAGACTATAAACAAATCAGCCGCGAATCAAAATTTGTTATCGGCATCGCCGAGGAACAAAATGACCCGTCAACTGCCGACCTGTTTGTCGGATTAGTTGAACAAGCGGACAAGCATGTGTGGATGCTGTCAGCCTACTTGGGAGAATGACGAAAAAAGCTGAACCTCAGTTGCAGGTTCAGCTTTTTTTATGTGTTCAGCTTGCGCTTTCGGTTTGTTTCGTTAATGTGACGTTCAGCGTCTTTTTGCTTCCGCTTCTGAGAACTTGAACAGTCGTTTTATCGCCGATTTTCAGCTGGTTATATAAGATTTGTCTGATATCTGCGCTGCTGCCGACATCTTTGCCGTTCAATTGTACAATGACGTCATTTGATTTGATGCCCGCTTTCGCAGCCGGTGAGCCGGACTGCACTTCTTTTACGTAAACACCCTTAGACAGCTGGTCGCCGAACAGTCCGAGCGTGTTTTCCTGATAGGTTTCCGGCACTTGCGCCATGTCAATCATCTGCACACCTAAAAATGGGCGCTCGACTTTTCCTTTTGCAAGCAGCTGGTCGACTATCGGTTCTACATCATTGCTCGGAATGGCAAAGCCGAGTGACTCCACGCCGTTTTCACTGACTTTCATGCTGTTGATCCCGATAACTTGGCCGCTTGAGTTGATTAACGGGCCGCCGCTGTTTCCGGGGTTAATCGCCGCATCCGTCTGAATCACGTTCATTTCCACTGTGCCTTGGGATGTATCGGCGTCTACCGTTCTGTTCAGCCCGCTGATGACACCTTGTGTGACGGTGCCGGAAAACTGCTGGCCGAGCGGGTTGCCGATGGCAATCACTTTATCGGCAATGCGGAGCTTGGAGGAATCCCCGAAGCTGGCCGCTTTTTTGACATTGGACGAGCTGATTTCCAATACAGCCAAGTCACTGATGGCATCCTTTCCGACAAGCTTTGCCGTTTCGGTTTTCCCATTGTAAAGAGTGACCGACAGTTTGTTCGCCCCTTCTACGACATGATTGTTTGTAATGATGTACGCTTTTTCGCCGTCTTTTTTGAAGATGACGCCTGACCCCGTGCCGCTTTCCGTTTCAGAGCTTGAACCGCCGTCAAGTCCGAACTGGCTGCTTTGCGAAGCTTGGTAGTTGGACACTCCGACAATCGCAGGCTCCAAATCTTCTACCATATCCGCTACACTTGAGGTATTTTTCAAAGGCGTTGACGTAAAATTCGAAGACTGAACTTGTTTCGTATCAGAAACGGCTTCTGTCTTATGCTGCTCACCCGGCAGGTTTGGCACAATGCCAAGCACGAGGCCGCCGCCGATAATGCCGCCTAAAATCGGGCTCAGCCAAGCGGCTCTCCGTTTTTTTTCTTTTTTCACGGCAGCCGTTTTTTCAAATTCCGTACCGGCCGCCGTCTCGTTTTCCGCTTCTTTCGAGACGGGCCCTTCGAGCAGCTCGGGCTCCTGATGGCTGATCTGCTGCTGTTCATTTCTGTTTTGTTCCGTATGTGAAAGATCTGACTGATCGCGGCTTCTGCCGTCATCTCGATGATCATTCATATTCACGCACACTCCTTCAGCATGTTTTCATTCTATCGATTACATATTCATCGCATGTACAAGTTCTATTGTCCCAATAATAAGGAGAAAAGCAAAGCTCCAAAACAAAATGTGTTTGAACATGTTATCTTCCCCGCTTTTTTTCTTCCTTTCTTCCCTTATACACATCATAAACAAACATTGTGGGATAAAAATGAAAAGAATATGTGAAATTATGAAAATGCGGCTTGAGTGTGTTAAAACTAGTATAATGACGTTGAAAGGATGTGAAATGCCTTGTCATACACCATTTATCTAGTTGAAGATGAGGATAACCTGAATGAACTGCTCACAAAATATTTAGAGAATGAAGGCTGGAACATTACATCTTTCACAAAAGGCGAAGATGCCAGAAAGCAGATGCAGCCGTCTCCCCACTTGTGGATTCTTGACATCATGCTTCCGGATACGGACGGCTATACATTGATAAAAGAAATAAAAGAAAAAGATCCCGATGTGCCGGTCATTTTTATTTCCGCGCGGGATGCCGATATTGACAGAGTCCTCGGGTTGGAGCTTGGAAGCAATGATTATATCGCCAAGCCTTTTTTGCCGAGAGAACTTATTATACGGGTCCAGAAGCTGCTCGAGCTCGTGTATAAAGAACAGCCCGCCGCAAAGAAAACCGGCATCACCGTTTCTTCCTACAATGTGATCGAAGATGCCCGAGAGGTTTATGATGAAACCGGCTGCCTGGTCAATTTGACGTCTAAGGAATTTGATCTGCTGCTTTTATTTCTTCACCATAAAGGACACCCCTTTTCCAGAGAAGATATCCTGCTGAAAATATGGGGCCATGATTATTTCGGCACTGACCGGGTGGTCGATGATCTTGTGCGGAGGCTGAGAAAAAAAATGCCCGGGTTAAAGGTTGAAACCATTTACGGATTCGGCTACAGGATGATGACGTCATGAAAAATAAGCCGCTTGCTTTTCAAATATGGGTGGTCATTTCAGGCATCCTCTTAGCCATTTCGATTCTGCTTCTCGTGCTGTTCTCAAATACGCTGCGTAATTTTTTCACGGATGAAACGTATACGACCATTGAAAATGAACAGCATGTACTGACGGAGTACCGGCTGCCCGGATCGATCGAGCGGGGATATTACAGCGAGGATGCGACCGCGCCGACGACTTTCCGATCCGTTCAGCACGTTCTTCTGCCGGAACGGGAGGAATCGGCCAGTGACAAAGACTTGAACTACTTTTCTTCTTCCTTTATCCATAAGGTGTACAAGCTCGCGGGCCGCCAGCACAGCGTCACGAAACGATACAGCGCGGACATCAGCGGTGAAAAAGTATTTTTCGTCATTAAAAAAGGCCTCACCATTAACGGCCAGGATGCGATGATGCTGTCTTACGCCCTTGATTCTTATCGTGATGATCTGGCATTCACCCTGTTCAAGCAGCTGCTCTTTATCATTGCCGGCGTGATTTTGTTAAGCTGGATTCCGGCGATTTGGCTTGCCAAATATCTCTCGCGCCCGCTCGTTTCCTTAGAAAAGCATGTCAAACGGATTTCAAAACAGGATTGGGATGATCCGGTCATCGTCGACAGAAAAGACGAAATCGGAAAATTAGGCCACACCATTGAAGACATGCGGAGCAAGCTGGTGCAAAAGGATGAAACGGAAAGAACGCTCCTGCAAAATATCTCTCATGATTTAAAAACGCCTGTCATGGTGATAAGGGGCTATACTCAATCAATAAAGGACGGGATTTTTCCTAAGGGGGATCTGGAAACCACAATTGATGTCATTGAAGGCGAAGCAGAAAAACTTGAGAAGAAAATTAAGGATTTATTATATTTAACGAAGCTTGATTATTTAATGAAGCAGCGGGTGCACCATGAGACATTTGACATTGTGAAGGTCACGGAAGAAGTCATTGAACGGCTCAAATGGGCCCGGAAGGAATTATCGTGGACCGTTGAAACAGAAGATGCATTAATGATGCCCGGTGATCCGGAACAATGGAGCAAACTTCTTGAAAACATTCTCGAAAATCAAATCCGCTATGCAGAAACGGCGATTCACATTCGGATCAGCCAAAATCAGCAGCAGATTGTCATGACGGTTGAAAATGACGGGCCTCCGATTGAGGATGAGATGCTATCCAGCTTGTACGAGCCTTTTAATAAAGGGAAGAAAGGCGAGTTCGGCATAGGACTCAGCATCGTAAAACGGATTTTAACCCTGCATAAAGCATCAATTTCAATTGAAAATGACCAATCGGGTGTAATCTACCGAATTATCATACCAAAGTAGACTGTAGTGTTTCATTGCAGTCTTTTTTATGTGAAGGAATAGCCGTTAAAATCTCTGTAGTTTGCTTTCAGCGGTTTTTGGCATTGATGAACCCATTTCTTTTCACAAATTGTCTTTTTCGGATATTTCACCTTTTCGACTTTAATTCCTCTGTTTCGCAAGCGGCTGATCATTTCATCTAATTCTTTCATTTTCAGATTCACCCTTTCGCCAGAACTTTGACCATTCGGTCAGCTCACTTTATAATATAAATAAAACAAAACAAAAAAACAAGTTACAATCAGGTTAAATTTACGGAATATCAATATGACCATATAGTCATACATGAGAAGCACAAGCCAGCCTCCTGGCTCCGAAAGGGTGGAACCATTGAAGGAAAAAGAAAAGCTGATCATTGAAGCAGCAATTAAACTGTTTGCCCGAAAAGGGTACAAATCTACATCGGTTCAGGAAATCGCCGATGAATGCAAAATCTCAAAAGGCGCTTTTTATCTAAACTTTCCTTCCAAAGAAGCACTGCTTCTATCCATGCTGAATTACTACTATGATAAAACGTTTACCCGAATCACGACGATCCAAACGGAGGGTGACAGTCCGAGAGCCGCTTACCAAAAACAGCTTGCGGTGTTTTACGAATCGATTCTCGCCCATCAGGATTTTATAACCGTGCAGATGAAAGACGGTTCACTTCCTTATACCGAAGAAGCGGCGCAGTGCGGAAAGAGAATCCGCCGGTCGATCCTGCAGTTTCATATCGACAGTCTTCTTGCGATTTACGGAGAAAAAGTTGAACCATACACAGCCGAGCTTTGTTTTTTAATAGAAGGAATCAGTCAGATGTATCTTGAATATCTCATTCTGACCGGCCGGTCCGTACAGCCTTCGCTTTTGGCAAATACCGTGATTCACAGAATTGATGACATCGTAAACGGAATGGCGGACAGACATGATGAAGCGTTTATTTCTCTTGATGAGGCAAGCTCACTGTTTGGCCCCCTTCATAACGGGCAGCCCGATCCTTTAAGCCAATCGATCTTGCAGACCCTCCGCACGCGCATCGGCACGATGGACAAGACGCAAGCATCTGAATTCACCGAGAGCTTGGATATTCTGGAAGCGGAAATGAAGAAAAAGTCGCCGAAACCGGCAATCATCAAAGGAATGATTTTGAATTTGAAGGAATCCGACCTGCTGGCTGAAGATGCAGAACAGCTCAGATTTTTACTGAAACAGCAGTTTATTTAGAAGAACGGCCGCAATGACTGCAGCCGTTCTTTCTTTTTATGCTTTCGGGTGCACCATATCTTCCGGACGCACCATTTCATTAAATTGTTCTTCTGTCAGAAGGTTCAGCTGTAATGCCGCTTCTTTCAGCGTCAAGCCTTCTTTGTGGGCAAGCTTGGCGATTTTCGCGGCGTTTTCATAACCGATGTGCGGGTTAAGCGCCGTAACAAGCATTAATGAGTTAGAGAGATTTTCCTGAATCGTCTCTTGGTTCGGCTCAATACCGACAGCGCATTTGTCATGGAAGGAATTCATTCCGTCACTGAGCAGCTGCACGGTCTGCAGGAAGTTATAGATAATAACCGGTTTGAAGACATTCAGCTCAAAGTTTCCTTGGCTGGCCGCAAATCCGATTGTCGCGTCATTTCCCATCACTTGCGCGGCGATCATTGTCAGCGCCTCACTTTGCGTCGGGTTGACTTTGCCCGGCATGATAGAACTTCCCGGCTCATTTTCAGGAATGACGATTTCGCCGATTCCGCAGCGCGGGCCGCTTGCCAGCCATCTGACATCGTTGGCAATCTTCATCAGGTCGGCAGCCAATGCTTTTAACGCGCCGTGAACGTGAGTGATTTCATCATGGCTTGTGAGCGCATGGAATTTGTTAGGAGAACTCTTGAATGTCTGCCCCGTTACTTTTGTGATTTCTTCCGCGACGAATTCACCGAACTGCGGATGGGCGTTGATTCCCGTGCCGACTGCCGTGCCTCCGATGGCAAGCGCGCGGATTTTTTCCGTTGACTCAAGAATCATTTCTTTAGAACGGTCAAGCATGTATACCCAGCCGCTGATTTCCTGTCCGAGCGTCAGCGGAGTGGCGTCCTGCAAATGCGTGCGTCCGATTTTCACAATATCCTGATAAGCTTTCGCTTTTTCATCAAGCGTCGCGCGCAGCTGATCAAGCGCCGGAACGAGCTGCTCATATACGGCAAGAACCGCCGCAACGTGCATCGCCGTCGGGAATGTATCGTTTGAGCTTTGGCTGCGGTTGACGTCATCATTCGGATGAATCTTCAGCTCGGAATTTTTTTCTTTCAATAAAGCAGTCGCGCGGTTGGCCACCACTTCATTCATGTTCATGTTGCTTTGCGTGCCGCTTCCCGTCTGCCAGACAACGAGCGGAAAGTTATCGTCGTATTTGCCGTTTAAAACATCGTCACATACAGCGGCAATCGCCTGTGCTTTTTCAGACTCTAAGTTGCCGAGGCGTTCGTTGGCGATCGCTGTGCTTCTTTTCAATATTGCAAACGCCTTCACAACACGCTGAGGCATTTTTTCTGAACCGATTTTGAAGTTCTCTTTGCTGCGCTGTGTCTGAGCGCCCCAAAATTTATCTGCCGGAACTTTAACTTCTCCCATGGTGTCTTTTTCAATTCTGTAGTCCATTTATGTATCCCTCCATAACAGTTGCTTCACCCTGAGTATTATTCGCCAGTAACAGATGAAACCCTTTTTATTTTTCGGCCTTGGCCGTTTTTAATTTCAGCTCAAGATAGACGCGCGAATCCTTAGAGTATTTATACTTCGGATTTGTTTTACGGTATTCTTTCGACGTGTAAGCCACTTCGTAATGCGCTTCAAATGATTTGATGAGCTGTTCAATTTCTTCGGCATTTCCTGCCAGTCTGACTTGTGCCACATCTCTCCTCCGCTTTCATAAAAAAACTTGTACCATTAAATACTTTATCATAGTATATCATTTTTTTAACAGGAAAAGATAACCTCAATTAAGGATTGGAAGGCGGGTGACTGTCGATGGCGCAATCGGAATTCAAGGAATACATACACGTTAATCTGGCACTGGTGCTTCCCCACGTAGAGCAGAATGATGACCTGGTTCAAAATAAAAAGATGCTTCCGAACGGGCTTGTTTTTTATTATATGTATCTGAGTGAAATGAACGACGAAGACAAAATAAAAGAGGCGATTGAAACGCTTCTTCAGGAGGAAGACACTCTGACGCTGGATACGGTGACGAAACGTCTTGATAAGATCGACGCCCGTCCCGTCTTTACGTCGAAGGAAGCCGTCATCTCCATTCTGCGGGGAAAATGCGCCGTGTTTATTAACGGACTTGACAGCGTATACATTTTGTCCACGGGAAAAAGAGAAAAAAGAAGCGTGAATGAACCCACATCCGAAAAGGTCGTAAGAGGTCCGAAAATCGCCTTCATAGAAGATTCTGATACAAACGTCGCCATGATCAGGCAGCGCACGAACCATCCGAAGCTGAAAACGAAAAAGGTTCCGATCGGAGAAAATAAGTTAAAATACGCCACGGTCATGTACATAGATGATAAGGCGGACCCGTCTGTCGTCAGCGATGTTGTAAAGCGCCTCAGCGAAGTGAAGATGGACGACATCCAGGATTCCGGAACGCTTGAGGAGCTTATTGAGGATAATAAGTATTCGCCCTTTCCGCAAATACAAAATACGGAACGGCCTGATAAAGTCTCTTCCGCCTTGTTCAACGGCCGCGTCGCCATCCTTGTCGACAACTCGCCGTTTGCGCTGGTGGTTCCGGCTTCTTTAGGAATTTTAATGCAGTCTCCCGATGATTATTATGAACGGTGGATTTCCGCCTCGCTCATCCGGGTGCTGCGGTTTACGTCTATTTTTATTACGCTGTTTTTTTCGTCCATTTATATCGCCCTCGTTTCGTTTCACCAAGGGCTGCTGCCGACATCGCTTGCAGTCACCATCGCGGCGAACAGAGAAAACGTTCCCTTCCCGCCTATCATTGAAGCGATGGTAATGGAAATTACGATAGAGCTGCTGAGAGAAGCGGGCTTGAGGCTTCCCAGCCCGCTCGGCCAGACGATCGGATTGGTGGGCGGGGTCGTCATCGGCCAGGCGGCCGTTGAAGCGAATATTGTCAGCTCCATCATGGTCATCGTGGTCAGCATTGTCGCGCTCGCTTCATTTACGGTGCCGCAGTACGGGATGGGTCTGTCGTTCCGTGTGCTCCGTTTCATTTCGATGTTTACCGCGGCAGCTTTCGGGCTGTACGGCATGATTTTATTTATGCTGGCGATCTACACTCATTTATCGAGACAGCGAAGCTTCGGTTCTCCGTATTTCTCGCCGAATGGATTTTTCAGCTTAAAAAACGCAAACGACTCTATTCTCCGTCTCCCTATTAAAAATCAACCAAAAGAGGCGAAAAACGTAAATGAGCCAGAAAACAACTCACAATAAGCTTACAAGCTATCAAGGGACAGCATTGATTTCAAACACGATGCTCGGCGCGGGACTCCTCACCATGCCGCGGGCGCTGTCATCAAGGGCAAATTCGCCGGACGGCTGGATCGCGTTATGTCTGGAAGGCGTCATCTTTATCTTTTTGATTTATCTCAATACGCTCATTATGAAAAAGCATCAGTACGGATCATTATTTGATTATATGAATGAAGGACTCGGCAAATGGGCGGGAAATATCGTCAATCTTATGATCTGTCTCTATTTTATAGGAGTCGCCAGCTTCGAAGCCCGGGCGATGGCGGAAATGGTCAAGTTCTTTTTATTGGAAAGAACGCCCGTGCCGGTCACGCTGTTTATCTTTATCGCCTGTTCCGTTTATTTAATTATCGGCGGCATGAGCGATATCGGCAGGCTCTTTCCTTTCTATTTAACGATTACGATCATTATTTTGCTGGTGGTGTTTTCTTTCAGCTTTAAAATATTTGATCTCGATAACCTGCGGCCGGTGCTCGGGCAGGGGTTTTCTCCCGTTATGGCTTCCTTGACCGTCGTTTCTGTTTCCTTCTTGGGAATTGAGATTATGCTGTTTCTCCCCGAGTACCTCAAAAATAAAAAGCACACATTCCGCGTGTCGGCCATGGGCTTTGGCATCCCGATTATTTTATACATCATTACCTACGTTCTCGTCGTCGGCGCCTTAACCACCCAAGATGTCAAAACAATGATCTGGCCTACGATCGCGCTCTTTCAATCATTTGAAATCAAAGGGCTTTTTATCGAAAGGTTCGAGTCCTTTTTGCTTGTTGTCTGGATCATCCAGTTTTTCGCCACCTATGTATCATACGGATATTTCGCGACTTCAGCTCTTAATAAAATTTTCGGGCTGAAGCAGAAAAAGGGCGTCATCTTCGTAGGCATCGCGACATTCCTCGGATCATTGATGCCAAAAGACGCTAACAAGCTGATGCTGTTCAGTGATATTCTCGGCTATATCTTCTTGGTTTTCTTTTTGCTGCCTTTACTGATGTTTGGAGTCGTCGCTGTGAAAAGGAAGGTGAAAAAAGCGCAATGAAGACATACATCGTAATCATCCTTTGCACATTGCTTTTGGCCGGCTGCTGGGACAGCCGCAATTTAGAAGACTTGAGCCTCGTTATCGGAGTCGGGCTCGATAAACCCGAGGAAGAAAATGTGGAAGTGACACAGCAGATTCTGGTTCCGCAAAAAGCAAGTTCCCAGCAGTCGTCGTCAGGCAATACGACAAAGGTGACTTCCACTCCCGGGGAAACCGTCCATCAAGCTTTAAGGACGGCATCGTTAAAAAATCACCCCGCATTCTCCCAGCACTTGCGCATCATGCTGTTTTCCGAAGCGCTGTTAAAGGATCACATCCCGCTTGACGCATTGATGAACCAATTTATCAGGGACAACGGTACGAGAAGAAGCTGCAATGTGATGACGGTGCCGGATAAAACGAAAGATATTTTCAAAATCAGTGACCAGGGAGAACCTGCGTCAAATACGATCTATGACTTAACGGAGAATAATTCGGTCACCATCCGGATGATGGCGCCCGTGACATTGGGGGAAATATCAGAGAAAATCGCCAAAGGCGAGACCTTTGCCCTTCCTCAAGTGCGCCAAGTGGGCAGCAGACTGGAAATCTGGGGCGCTACCATTATTAAAAATAAATTCTGGTATGCGAATTTAACGCCTTTACAAGTCCAGAATATGAACCTGTTCACAGGCACGGTAAAGGGAGGCGTCACGTTTGCAAAGCATGACAATCATTATTTATCCTTCGAAGTATTTTCCAGCAAATATAATGTAAAAACAAAATATAAAAATGGAAAATTCAAGTTTATCGTAACCCGGTTTGTTGAAGGCCGTCTGTCTGAGGATTGGAACCCGAAAGAAGATTCTTTCAAGGAGTCCTATATAAATGAAATCAAAAACGCGGTAAAACGCAGCATTCATTCAGATGTCATGGCATTCATTGATTACATGCAGCATGAGTTGAAAGTGGATATTACCGGGTTAGGCGATCAAGTCCGGATTCATTATCCCGATAAATGGAAAAAGATATCCTCTGACTGGGATCATCACTTCAGTGAATCGGATATTGAATACAAAGTCAAAGTCGCCATCAGGGATTTCGGAACAAAGGGAATGTCCCAATGACCCCGTCCCTCGGGAGAGTGTGCTGGCGCCGCTCTCCTTTTCTTATGTCACGAGATGATTGCGGTGGGCATATACGGCTGCCTGCGTGCGGTCACTGACATCAAGCTTTGACAATATATTCGTAATGTGGGTTTTCACCGTTTTAATCGTAATGAACAGCTCTTCACCAATCTCTTTATTCGTCTTGCCTTCCGCGACGAGACAGAGGATTTCCAGTTCTCTTTTTGTCAGCGTTTCATGCGGAAGCTGATTCTCTGAATGGCGC
This sequence comes from Bacillus sp. JHAA, assembly GCF_036961585.1. Classification (NCBI taxonomy): domain Bacteria; kingdom Bacillati; phylum Bacillota; class Bacilli; order Caryophanales; family Bacillaceae; genus Bacillus; species Bacillus sp. JHAA. The sequence continues at coordinate 211,922 of NZ_JBAMDE010000001.1, forward strand.
AGCCTTGACAGCACTTTTCCCGCCACCTTCGATTCAAGCTTCGGTTCGCCCTTGGCAGCCGCTCTGATGGCTTCGGCTATTTCTGCCGCCTTGGACGTTTTCAGCAAATAGCTGAGCGCTCCCGCTTCGATCACCGGATACACTTTGTCGTCATCAATGAAGCTCGTCAGCACGATGATTTTCGGATCATTGAGTGTCGCGCAGATCTGTTTTGTCGCTTCGATGCCGTCCATGCCGTCCATGACAAGGTCCATTAAAATCACATCCGGCAAAAGCGCTGCGGCCAGATCGACGCCCTGCTGCCCGTCTGATGCTTCACCGGCGACTTCAATGTCCGGCTGTGCTTCTAAAAATGCGGCCAGACCCATCCTGACCATTTCATGATCATCAATCAGTAACACTCGAATCACTGTCGTTCTCTCCTTTTGTTTTCTGATAAATCGGGACTTTCACGTCGATCTGCGTGCCTTTTCCCTTTACGGAGATAATTTCCGCTATGCCGCCGATTTCACTCGCTCTTTCCTTGATGGAATGCAGGCCGTATGAGGATGCTTTCACTTGATCCATCGTAAAACCCGCCCCGTTATCAATGACTTTAAGCTGAAGTTTTTGATGTTTCGCGCCGAGCCTGACGGTGACCTTGGTCGCCTTTGAATGTCTGAAAACGTTGGAAAGCGCCTCCTGCACGATGCGGAACAGATGGTCTTCAACGCCTTTTGACACACCCGTATCGCTGATGTCCCACTCAATATCCAGCGGCTGCTTCGCTTTGAACTCTTTTAACAGCTCAATCAGCCCTTCTTTTAAGCCTTTTCCTTCTAAAGTGACGGGCCGCAAATGCAATAGCAGCGCTCTCATCTCGTTTTGCGCTTCCCCCGCCATATGTTCAACCATGCGAATCCGTTTGACGATTTTGTCATCCGCATCTTTCACCTGCTCTAAGACGGCGGATGTCATCATAGAAATGGCAAAGAGCTGCTGGCTGACGGCATCGTGCAGATCGCGCGCCAGCCGCTGGCGTTCTTCAGTGATGACTGATTTTTTCATTTGATCTTGCCATTCCGCCCGCTCGTTGGAGAGCTTTTGCAGCGATGTGACCTGGAGCTCGACCCGCTTGGCCATTTCGTTGAGCTGGTCTGCCGCCAGACCGATTTCATCATCGCCGAGCGGCGGCACCCGATAAGCAAAATTGCCGTTTTCAAATTTCAAAACCGCTTCAATCAGTGTATCCATTCTTGTTTTCAGGCGGCCGCCATATACATAACCGGAAATCAACCCCGCCGAAAGAGACGCCAGAAGCAGGATGACCACAAACGGAATACCGAACCAGCCGGAAGAAAACAGCAGCATCGGGTCAAGCCCGTAATACAGCAGCATCAGCGTAATAAACACCGCGCAAAGGAGCAGACTGAGTCCCGCGGTCATCCGCATGGCGCGCCACTGAATATTGGCGAGTAATTTTTTCCTCATAAATACTTCACATCCACATCGCCGATGAATAACGAAATTGAAATTTTAATCCGCCGCGGCGAGTCGCCGTACTCAGACGATACTTTATACAGATTCGGGCTCATGCCGCTTTTCTTAGAGCCGAGCAGGTTCATATCGCCGATAAAAGCCGATGAACTGACGGACACTTCGACATCCGGCGGGACGTACACATCGACATTGCCGATGACACCGCTGATGGTCATCGTGCTTTCTCCTTCGGGAATCATCGCTTTTGACAAATCAATTTTCACATCGCCGATGAATCCGGAAACATTTAAATCATTCAGCTCAAACGGGTCCTTCATCATCCGGAGCTCGCCGATAAAAAAGCTGCGGAGGTCCGGCTGTCTGCTTTCCGTCTGGGCGGAAGGCTTTGGCTGCTCTTCTTTTTCAAGATTGATTTTCTTCTCTTTATGTTCATACACGCGCTTTCCTTTCAGGAGCCTGTAGCCCGCGTATATGAGAAAGGCGGCGAAGGCATAGCCGAACAGGTTAAAGGTGGCGCTGAACAGGTTCCTCAAAAATAAAAAAGCGGCAAAGATATACAGGACGGAGCCGAGCCAGCCGCGGGAATATTTATTAAAAATATAACCTGTAATCAGAAAAAAGAGCGGCCAAAACAAGAAGTCGCCGATGCCGATAATACGCAAAAACATGCTGACGCCTAATAAGGCGATGATAAGTCCGAGAATCTGTTTTTTTGCCATCAGCTGCTTGCCCCTCCTTTCCTTGACTATTGCAGTGCAATATTGCCGCTCGTCACTTTTATATCAATCGGCCTGGCGCCGCTGCCTTTCATGCCGGTAAATGCCCCGCCTTCCTTACTCGTTTTCTCAAAGGAATAAGACGGCCGGATCCTTCCGCTTGCCGTCTCGGCGTTCACCGTAAAACTTCCGTCTTTCGGCAGGCTGATCGCTGCGCTGCCGCTCGCAAGCCTGACGGATACGGGAGCATCCGCCGTCTCAAGCGAGGCGTCGACACTGCCGGAAGCGACCCGCACGTCAAGGGCGCCCGCCACATGTTGAAGCCCGACATGTCCCGAGGATAAGCGGACAGCCCCCGTTTTTGCCGCAAGGCCTGCTGCTGTGAGATTGCCCGACAGCCCCTTCGCTTCAAACACATCCGTCTTCACGTGCTTCAGCGACATGTTCCCGCTTACAGAACGGACGACGAGGTGCGCAAGAGACAGCCCCTTGTTTCCGTCAACGGCAATGCTGCCGCTTGATGTATGGACGGTGATGTCCCGATGATAATCATACGGAATGCGGACAATCAGCAGAGGACGCTGAAAGAGATTCAGAAATTGGAACCCTTTCTCCTTCGCTTTAAGATTGAGGGTCTTTCCCCTGCTTTGGACAAACATTTTCCCCGCCGGTCCCGTCATGTTTGCCGCGATATCATTCCGCGCTTCCGCGATGATTTTTACATCCGTCTGTTCCGATGAAACCGACAGGCTGTTGACGGCACGCGGCGGTATGCTTGCCGATTCCGCTTCTGTTTCGTACAGCGGAAAAAAACGCCCGGCAAACACTTCTTTCACCAAAAACAGACAGCAGATCAGAACGGACGCCGCCATCAGTCCTTTGGCAATCTTACGCTTCATTACGTTCCATCCTTTTTCATTCATTTTATTATAAAGGAAAAGCCGGAGAATTGATACGTGCGTATAGGGAAGAGGCGTAAACGCGCCGATCTTCCCTTGTGCACATTATTCATGAGCCGCTTTTTGACGCTCTGTTTTTTCCAGAGAAAGCGAGCGCATTTTTTCAATCTCAGCTTCCACCTCGTCTGAATATTGGGAGCGGCTGTATTCTGTGTTCGCCTCAGCTGAAGTGCCGTATTTGACGCGGACTTCCATTTCTTCAATGCGGCTTTCCATTCGAAGGAACTCTCTGTAGGCGCTTTCGCTGTCAATTTTGTCGAAAGAAGCGTTCATATGTTCCTTCGCATTTGCCGCGTTCGCGCGGGCGATGAGCGCCTGTTTTTTATCCTTTACGTCGCGAAGGCGCGTTTCTAAAGTTTCCAGCTGCTCTTTCAGCTCTGCCAGCTGTGTTTTCGCCTGCTCATACGCTTTTTCATGTTCGGCCGCTTTTCCCTCAAGGTATTTCATTTCAGTCAGCGCCTTTTTCGCCAGCTCCTCTTCCCCGGCGTCAAAAGCAAGCTGAGCCTGGTTTTTCCGTTTTGCCGCCGTTTCGGAGGCGTCTTCCTGTTTTTTCTTAAACTGATGGACAATCGTGTGCTGTTTGACAATTGTTTGTTTCGCCTTAGCGATGTCACTTTCCATATCACGCACATATTGATTCAGCATGACTTTCGGATTTTCTAATTTATCAAGCCCTTCGTTAACAGATGCGACGAACATATTTCTTATTCTTTTTAAGACCATTTTGTCTTCCTCCTTATTTTTTCTTCAGAAATTCTTCCCATTCAGAGTCAAATCCGGATTGATAGCCCGGTGATGCCGCTTCCGGTTCATACTGGCGGGAAGCGGTGTCTGAGCCGCCCTGCTTCATCATCTTCCACCCGAAATACACCATGGCGCCGGCCAGTCCGATCGCAACGATAAATGGAAGAGAACCGACGAGAATCATAGCTCCGATGACGCCCGCGATGATACCCGATACCGCCCGGCCTTTTGAAAAACGTTTGATTCCCCAGTAAAGCATCAGGCCTCCGATCGCCAGCGGGATGATAAATGCGAAATGGCCTCCTCCGAAAAAGACAGAAAGTCCGAACACAATCAGCAGAAAGCCGCCTGCCGTTTTGCCATTTATATTCATGCAGATCCTCCTTTCGTTTTCCTTGTCTTTACTATAAACAAATCCCGCGGCCGGCAAAACGAGTCAGAGATTGATTTTCATATCAGACCGGAGTCGTATAAGCCCCCGGACCTTCGCATAAAAAAACGCCGCTGCACCGGACGGCGCAGGGCGTTTCACGAAAAATCTATATTCTGATGCTCGCTTCTTTTTCCCTGATGAGATCTGAACGTTCGGCTTTGGCCAGCTTCGTAAAGAACAATATTCCGAGACCGGACAGGACTTCAACGAGACCGCCGGCGGCAATGACTTTTCCGGGACCGAAGGCGTTAGCCGCGTATCCGCAAAGAACCGCGCCGAGCGGAATGGATATGTTTGAGATCATATGGATGACGGCATAGACTTGCGGCTGGTCATCATGGTCCACAGACGTCTGAATAATCGTATATTCCGGCACATTAATAGCGCTGACGGCAGATCCGAACGCAAACGCGGCGAGGAAGACGAGCGGCAGAAAAGTGTTGAGGCCGGTGATGAAAAATGCAGCTCCTTCTATGATTCCCGCTGACACAAACAGGAGACCGTATTTGTTCACCTTCACCTTAGCCAAAATAAAACCCATTAAAAAGGCTCCGCCCGTGCCTGTCGCTTTCAAAAGCGAGTAGATGATCGGCGGCATGTTTAAATCTTCGGCGACATAAACGGCAGAGAGCGCCTCCCACGGAGCGGCCGCAAAATTCATGAAGATACAATAGATGGCGAGCGGGTATAAAATCTGGTGTTTCCTGACAAGAACGAAACCCCGTTTGAGCCTTCCGAAATACGTCCCGCGCTGTCTGACGGCGACTGGATCCTGTTTGGCATGCTGGACTTGGTATGACATAAAAAGTACGAGAAAACCTGATAGAAGATAGAATATAAGAGCGATAAACAAAGAATAAGCGGGACTGATAAATGTTAAGAACACCCCGCTCAGCGTAATGGCGGCAAGCCTGACGATCTGGCCTGATGACTGGATGACCGCATTCGCTTTCTGCAGGCTGCTTTCTCCGACAATATTGGGGATTAATGAGATAGATGCAGGATTATAAGCGGCTCCCGTGGCTGAATGCACAATCATGAGAAGCATGACAAACCATAAAGGAGAAAAACCGTTAAAGTAACAGACCGGAATGATCAACACGACCGCCGCGCGCGTCAGGTCGGAGAAATACATCCAGAATTTCAGCGTATGCTGCTTCATAAAAGGCCCGGTAATCGGCGCCAGCATCGCCTCCGGAAGGAACGTGACCGCAATGAGCAGGGACGTGCCGATCGCGCCTTCCCCGTCAAAAATCAAAAACCATAGAATGGAATTAAAGGCAAAACCGTCGCCTGACAATTTAACCAGCCTTGAGATAAACAGAAGGGTGAAATTTTTATTCCAGATGCTCTCGCTCTTATTATATGTATCCATCTATCAAATCCCCCATTATTTTACAATGTTTCTTATAATATCTCATTTTTTAATTTTTCAGTCAATAATGCATAAGATACATTTTCCTCTTGTCAATAAAGGTTCAATTGATGGATATCTTATAAAAAAACAGCCGGCTTGCAGCTGCCGGCTGAACAAAACGTTATTCATCATCACGGAATACCGCGGCGCTTCTTTCATATTCTATATCCTGAACGCCTTGTCTTGCGTTGACCGCTCTTGCCGCCGCGAAAAAATAATCAGACAGGCGGTTCAAGTAACGCATCACCGTATCATTTATCTCTTCTGTTTTGCCGAGTTTGACGACGAGACGCTCAGCCCGTCTCGTGACGGTCCGCGCGATGTGAAGCTGAGCAGCCGCCTTATGCCCGCCCGGAAGAATAAATTTCTCAAGCGGGGGCGCTTCAGCCGTGTAACGGTCTATGCAGTCTTCCAATGCGGAAATAGATGTCTCTCTTAATGTATAGCTTCTATGTTCAGTGACCGTCGCCAAGTCGCCGCCGCAGTCAAACAGCTCATGCTGAATGTTTCGGAGTTCGGCTTTCACATCACCGCAATTCTCACAATCATCAAGCTCCGCAAGCGCAAGCCCGATAAAGCTGTTCAGCTCATCAATCGTCCCGTAGCTTTCAACCCGCAGACTGTCTTTATCCGTTCTGCCGCCGATCAGGCTTGTCTGTCCTTTATCGCCGGTTTTCGTATACAGCTTCATCGTTGTATTCCTCCTTCTTCCGCCGCTTTTACACATGCCGCGGTTCCTCTTCTGACGGCTCTTTCCGCGTGAGGGACGTCTATTGCCTCTCCTGTCTGCAAGGCACAAATGACAATGTCGCCTTTTGCCTGTCTGCCGGAAAGAGCCTGCATTCTCGCTTCAGCCGCTGCCGTTAACAGCCGTACAAATCCCTGTTCCGATAAACGTCCGCTGATCAGCACCCAAACGGTAAGCTGCGCAGTCACGGCAATTGTGACCGAATCAAACGTACGGCAGATCAAACCAGCGGCCGCTGAGCTGGAAAGCCGGCAGCTCCACGAAAAGCCCGGGCCGTCAGATGCGGTTGACAACATTCTGAACGGCCGTTCTGTATGAAGCGTTACGGTATTTCCGCTTTTGTTTATCAGAGAGGTGAACGGAACGTTGACAGGCTCTCTTTCCTCCCGCGCTTCCGGCATGAAAGCGATCAGCGGTTTCGGCGACGATAGCTGAGCAACAGCGCTGACGGTGATGCCGTAAATGTCTTCAATCGTCTCTTTTTTCAAAGCCTGATCCGGCGTCTGCTTCGGAAAAGCGCGTCCGTCTTTCATCATCAGGAGCTGATCACAATATTGGCCTGCGGCATTTAGGTCGTGAAAAATACTGATGACCGTCAGGCCTCTTTCTCTCGTCAGCCGCTTCACCGTATCAAGCAGGTCTTTTTGATATTTGAGATCAAGAAAGGTCGTCGGCTCATCCAGACACAGCACCTCAGGCTGCTGAGCCAGCGCCTGCGCCAGAAAGACGCGCTGCCGCTCCCCGCCGCTCAGATTGCGGACGGATTGCTGCGCATATCGGTCGATGCCCGTCATTTCCATCGCTTCCCGGACAATGTCTTCGTCATGTTGATCCATCTGTCTGAAGAGTCCTTTTTGATACGGGTATCTGCCGAAAGACACTGTTTCCTTAACGGTAAATGTAAAAGCTTGCTCCGTATGCTGCGGCAAAACGGCCATGATTTTCGCAAGTTCCCGCGGCTTGTACCCGCCGACGGGCCTGCCTGCGACGAGCGCCTCGCCTTTTGACGGAGAGAGCATTCCCGTCAACAATTTCAACAGCGTTGTTTTTCCCGAGCCGTTCGGACCGAGTATGCCGACAAATTCACCTTTTCCGGCGGTAAAGCTGACATCTTCCACAATCATCCGGCCTCCGTACCCGCCGGACAGGCTGCTCACCCTGATCATAAGCGTTTCCCTCCATGATGCTGGCGAAGCAGAATCAAGGCAAACACAGGCGCTCCCGCCAAAGCCGTCATAATGCCGATCGGCAATTCGACAGGCTCAATGACGGTGCGGGAAAACAAATCCGCCAAAATGAGAAACCCGGCGCCCGTCAATGCTGACAGCGGCAGTAAATGGCGATGATCCGTTCCCCATAAAAGCCGTGTCACGTGGGGAATGACAAGGCCGACAAATCCGATCGTCCCCGAGACGGCAACCGCTCCTCCCGTCAGCAGAGATCCGGCGGCGATCATCAGCCATTTTCTTTTTCCCGTACTGACGCCTAACAGCCTTGCCTTTTCTTCTCCATAAGTCATAATGTTTAATTCTCTGCCATTGATAAGCAGAAGCGCCGTCCCGGCCAGAAAAAAAGGCAGAAACAGCGCGACATAGCCCCAGCCCCTCATTGACACGCTTCCTAACAGCCAGCGGACAATCGGGAGCAGATCATTGCCCGTTAAAGCGATCACAAGCGATATGAGAGCCCCGAGAAAAGAATTCATGATGATGCCTGTCAAAATGAGCGTCGAAACCGACATCGACGCATGAACGAGGCGGCTGAAAAACAGAACCGCCGCCATGACCGCAATCGCTGCGGCAATGCTGACAACCGGTAGTGTGAACCGGCCGATGACGGGAATCTGAATGCCGAAAAACAAGGTGATAACGGCTCCCGCCGAGGCTCCCGAAGATACCCCGAGTGTATAAGGGTCGGCGAGCGGATTTTTCAGAAGTCCCTGAAACGCCGCTCCCGCAATGGATAACGCGGCTCCGACAAGGGCAGCCAGAACGACTCTCGGCAGGCGGATATTCATCATAATATTTACATTCATAGGATCAGCCGAGGATGTCCGGCCGATCCCGATCCAAAAAACGTCGGATAAAGGAATATGCAGACTGCCGATTGAAATGCCGAGTGCCGTACAAACGGCTAAAAACAGCAGGCTGACCGTGTAGGCCAGCGGGCGGTTACTTTTTAAACGTTTCAGGATAAACGCTTTCTGCAAGCTTCTCGACCCCTTTGACAAGGCGCGGGCCTGAGCGTGTGACAAGGTCGGGATCAACAGAATAGACATTGTGGTGTTTGACTGCATTGACGGCACCCCAGCCGGCGCGTTTTTCCACTTCAGCGGCCTTTACGCCGTCTGTCGTAATGATGACGTCCGGATTCATTTTGACAATCGCTTCATCCGTCAGCTGAACCCAGCCGGTCTGGCTGCCGGCGGCGTTTTTCGCGTGTATATCTTCAAGCATTTCGTTCATAAACGTGCCTTTCCCCGTCGTGTAGCCGTCAGGAGACACTTCGACGAATACTTTCTTTTCGTCTTTTTCAGAAATGGCCGCCGCTTTCTTTTCTATGCCGGAAAGGTCGGATTTCATCGATTTGATCAGCTTATCCGCCTGCTTTTCTTTGCCGGCCGCTTTCCCGATCATGCTGATAGATTTGTACACGTCTTGGAACGATTGCGCATCATTGACCGTTAAGACGGTGATGCCCGCATCTTTCAGTTGCTTCATCGCATCGGCGGAAGCGGACATAGAGGACGCGTGGGCAAGCACGAGATCCGGCTTCAGCGCGATGACTTTTTCAGCGTTCACATTCATATCTCCGACTTTCGGTTTTTTTACCGCTTCTTTCGGATATGTATCATTTGTCGTGACGCCTGCGACCTTATCTCCCAGTCCGAGCGCGTATGTAATTTCCGTATTGCTCGGCATGAGGGAAACGATTTTTTCCGGTGCCTGCTTTATGGTTACTTTTTCGTTCGCGGCATCCTTAATGGTTACCGGGAATGCTTCGGTTGAGACGGCTTTTTGTTTGGCCGCGCTTCCTTCTTCCTGTGCGCCGGAACAGCCGGCGATCACAAGGGCGGTGACCAAGAGCGCCGCCCAGACGGCAGTGATCTTCTTCATTCTTTTAACTCCCCCTGATTATGGTAAACGATTGTCTCTTTGACATTCGTATCCTTTTTTCGCAGTAATTATACTATAAGTCTTTAAGGCTTGTATATCCGGCCTTTTTGCATGAAAGCAAATTGTTCGTACACACTAAAATTCATCATGTATACTGTTACACAATGGTGTGAAAAGGAGGATTATTATGGAATTACAGCTTGAACGAAAGCTCGTGTTGATTACAGGATCAACCTCAGGCATCGGAAAAGCTGCGGCAAAAAGCTTTTTAGCCGAAGGCGCCGAGGTGATTATAAACGGAAGAAAAAAAGAAACTGTGGAACAGACGGTTGAGGAGCTTTCCGCTTATGGAACGGTTCACGGCATCACTGCGGATTTATCGCGTCAGGATGAGGCGGATGACTTGATAAAGCGCGCCGGCGGAATCGGGGAAGTCGATATTCTCGTCAATAATCTCGGTTTTTTTGAAGTAAAAGACTTCGCTGAGGTGTCTGATGACGAATGGACTCGGTATTTTGAAGTGAATGTTATGAGCGCCGTGCGCCTGTGCCGGCGTTTTCTGCCGCAAATGCTCGAGAGAAACAGCGGACGGATTCTGAACATCTCCAGTGAAGCCGGTGTCAAACCGCTTGCGCAAATGATTCCGTATTCAATGACGAAAACGGCGTTAATCAGCTTGTCCCGGGGAATGGCGGAAATGACGAAAGGCACAAATGTCACGGTCAACTCCGTGCTGCCGGGACCGACATGGACCGAAGGCGTCGCTTCTTACATGGAAGGAGCCGCAAAGGCTGCCGGAGAAGACACAAACAGCTTCGTCCGGGATTATTTTAAAGTGAATGAACCGACATCATTGATTCAGCGCTATGCAACCCCGGAAGAAGTCGCCAATACGATTGTATTTCTCGCTTCATCAGCGGCTTCTGCCATTAATGGCACCGCACAGCGGGTTGAAGGCGGCATCATCCGCTCCATTTAACACAAAAAAGCCCGGCACAATGGGGACTTCCCCATATGCCAGGGCTTTTTTTACATCATGCCTGCAAACGGAACCGGCTCCCAGCCGCCCGTCTCAAGCTCTGCTGAAAACAGGCCGCCCGCATGCGGCTGCTCAAGTCTTTCGGTTTCCGTCAATTTTTCCGTCGCGGTCGTAATGTATAACGTGTTCAAGTCTCTGCCTCCGAACGCGCAGCAGGTGACGTATTTCGCCGGAACTTCGATAGATGCAATTTCCTTATGCAAAAACGGGTCAATCCGGACGGCACGGCCGCCTCCGAACAGAGCCACCCACAGCATTCCGTCACGGTCAATGGTCATTCCGTCGGGAGATCCTTGCGACTTTGGAAAGCGGTAGACCGTTTTCGGATCTGATACGGCTCCGGTTTCAGGATCGTATGCATAACAGACGATTTCCTGCGTCGGAGTGTCGATATAGTACATCAAGTTTCGGTCCCGATCCCAATCCAAACCGTTCGAGGTGGAGACCTGGTCTTTTATTTTGGCAAGGCTGCCGTCCGTATTCAGACGGTACAGCGAAGCCTCCTCTTCTTTGCCTTCCATGCTCGTCGTTCCCGCCCATAATCTGCCGGACGGGTCGCATTTTGCGTCATTGAAACGGATATCTTCCCGCATGTCTCTCGGCTGCTTCATCTTCGTCAATGTATCTTCCCGAAGATTGTACAGGTAAAAACCGTCTTTCATCGTCATCACCAGCTCTTCCTTTGAATACAAGGCCAGAGCCGTGACAAATGATTTGAATTTAACGGAACGGTTGATTCCGTCAGCCGGAGTGAAGATATGCAGCTGGCTGCCCAGTATATCCACCCAGTACAGGCATTGCTTGTCCTTGTCCCATAAAGGGCCTTCTCCGATAACTGCTCTCGTATCTGCTCGTAATGCTGCTTCCATGTGTGAACACCTCTTTTGCTTGTCAGTCTTCTATTGTTATTCCCGACAAAGCGGCGTCCAAACTCAATCTTTTTTAAAAAGAATCGTAATCACCGTTCCGGCGCTGATTCTGCTGTTGACATGGATGGTTCCGTTATGAAGGTGTACCAGCTCCTTGGCAATGGCGAGCCCGAGTCCCGTTCCTTCTGACGGTCCCTTCGTATTCGTTCCCCGATAATAACGGTTAAACAGCTGGTGAATCGTTTCATCGTCCATTCCTCTTCCGTTATCTTTCACCTTCAGAATGAGCTGTTCGGCTGATTCCTCAAGCACGACCCGAATGGCGGTCCCTTTCTTATTATGCTTAACCGCGTTTGCCAGCAGATTCTCCAGAATACGGCGGAACCACGCTTCATCAATGGCGAAAAGAATGTCTTCCTTTTTGGTTTCAAAGGCGATGTCATAGCCTTCCGAGAACGTGTTTTTCGTGAAATCGTTCGTGACGTTTCTGATAAACGGCACGACGTTGATCAGCCGCCGTTCGATCGGGAGGGCCGCGTTTTTGAGACGGTATGTTAAGTTTAAGTCCTCAATCAGCTTGGACATATATTCTGATTTTTCCCGGACGATCTGCCCCATTTCTTTGACTTCTTCCGGGGTCCAGTCGTATTGCTTCGATTCAAGCATCATGCTGTAGCCGTAAATCGTGCTCAGCGGGGTTTTTAAGTCATGGCTCAGCCCGGCGATCCATTCTTCCCTTGTCGCCTGGATTTTTTCTCTGTTTTTCTTATCCCGCTTCAGCGTGTCGGTCAGCTGATCCATCGATTCGAAAATCTCGGCGAAAAAGCGGAACGGCTGCTTTGTTTTGCCTTTTTTGTTTTTGCTGACCGGCTGTCCTTTGCGGTTCTTCGGCTCTTCAAGCCGGCCCTTTGATAAATTGACGAGCCATTTGATGGTATGAAACAGCGGCCAGCCGAAACGGAAAGAGTACCAGATGGTCAGGATGCAGATCATAAATACTAAGATTCCGATCAAGAGGAAGAGGGTTTTCATCACATTTCTCAAAAATGATTTGTTAAACTCGTGATCGGGGATGTACACGGGGTTCGGCACCGACGCGACCATCCATTTCGTTTTATCGAGTCTTTTAAAAGAAATTTCCCGTTTGTAATTCCACGGCTTGGAACTGTATTTCAGCAATTCAAGCTCATTGACGGTGTTCCGTTCTTTTTTCGTGCTGTTGATATCCCCGAGCAGTCTGCCGCTGTCTTCGAGAAGGTAGACCGCCCCTTTTTCCCGTTTAATATAATCAACCGTGCTCTTTTTATATTGAGAAAGGGAAGCGAGGGATGGCTCCTGTGATTCGATGTAAGTGAGAAGCTGCTCACTGGCGGATTTCCAGCCGAACAGAATCAAATAGGTCTCATCATTTATCGTGACCGTCCAGTAATTCAGCTTGTAGTTGTCAAAATTCCGGTACTGGTAAATGGATAAGAGATCTTTTCTGCTGTAATGGCTCGGGACGTCTTTCGGCACTCTGTACGCGTAGTCCGTTTTTTCATTATCATTAATGATCTGCAGCCAGCCCTTCTGCTTTCGGACCGACATCTTTAAAAACTCATCGACGTCCCATGTGCCGTCTTCATTTTTATCAAGCCACGCTTCAAACGAGTCTGCCGTCGCTTTGGTCAGTCCCGCATTGGCTTCCGCTTCGCTGAAACGCCAATCCAAATAGAAGAAAGAAGCGACGGCCAAAACGGACATCAGCAGGATGACAAGCAGCAGCTGTCCGAAAAAGTGGAGCAGAAATTTTCCGCGCATTCTCATGAGCGGGTTCCTTTTTCTCCTTGATCGGGAATAAACCGATAACCGAGGCCGCGCACCGTTACAATATAAGACGGATTGCTGGGGTCTTTTTCAATTTTTTCTCTGAGCTTGCGGATATGCACCATGACGGTGTTGTTGTCGCCGTAAGACGGATATCCCCATACTTTTTCATAGATCTGATCTTTTGAGAGCACCACATCAGGGTGTTCACAGAAATATTGAAGCAATTGCAGAAGCTGTGCGGAGCAGCTGACGGGCTCGCCCCCGACGATCAGCTCGGCGTTTTGCGGTGAATAGGAAAAATGGCTGTATGAATACGTCTTTACCGCCGTTTTCTCTTCGCGCTTATAGGTTCTCTTTAACGTCGCTCTGATCCGCGCCGCCAATTCGAGCGGATTAAACGGCTTTGTTATATAATCGTCAGCTCCCAATGCAAATCCTGACAGCTTATCCGCATCAGAAGAACGGGCGGTCAGAAAAAAGATCGGAGCGTCGGTATAGTTCCGGATTTCGGTGCATGCTTCAAAACCGGACATGCCTTCCATCATCACATCCAGCACGAGCAGATCCGCGGTTTCATGTTTAACAAACTCGATCGCTTCCTCAGCGCTTCCGGCTGTCTTAATGTTGTGATAGCCTTCTTTGACGAGAACGCGTTTGACCATATCAACGATCGCCTTCTCATCGTCTACAATTAAAATTGACGCATTTTCCACCTTGGACGTTCCTTTCTCTTTGTTTTTTTCATCATATCATTATATGGATAAGATTTGGTACTTTTTTAGTGCGGAGGTCTTGCGGGGAAACAGAAAAGAAAAACGAGACCGGACATCTCTTCTCGTTTTTCTCATGTTGTCAGAGCGGAATATCCATCATTCCGCCGCTTTTGTCAGGAGCTTTCATTTATAAGATGAAGAATAAATTCCCAAAAACCCGGCACTTCCTGGCATAACAGCATGTCCGCTTTTTCAACTATTTTAATCTTCAATTCTTGTTCAAGATCTTCTCTTTCCTGGTATGATGTATTGCTCAGTTTTTTTTTTATCATTGGCGAAAAACGCGAAATCAAAAGTTCCATTTCGTCGGTATCTGTGTTCTCTTTGTTGAAGTCAAATGGCCCGTTCACTGCTTATTTTCCCCCTTTTTTTGCTTGTCCAGCTGCTTTCTGAGATTGTCGAGCCCTTTTTTATGAATATTGGAAATGTTCTGCCGTGATTCACCCAGCGACTCGGCAATCTCCTTCATCGTCGCTCCGTGAAGATAAATATTCGTCAGCACGCTTTTTTGTTTATCGGTTAACGTCTGAAGCGCTTCGTATAAATCACGGTTTTGGACATGCTGGCTCAAATCCCCCTGCTTCCGCAGAAACTCTTCATACGCGTCTTTTCCCATTTCATAGGGAAGCGCTTCACCTCCCTCCGGCTGATCCACCGTCAGCGGATAGCGCTTCTGATTTTTACGGATGCGCTTGTCAAAATCGATGGAGAAAATCCGGATCATAGAGTTCATATATTTGATGATCCGGATTTCCTTATAAAACTGTTTAAAATGGTCGTCCAGTGATTTTGCATCCTTCTCGTCTGAATGTTCCAGCACATTTTTAAATTTCTCGTAATGCTTTGGGTCACTTAAAAAATGTTTAACGATCGGATGTTTCATAATTTCCTTGCATTTTGACCGTAAAAGAACTTGATAGTCCATAAAACCGCCCCCTATTTAAATTAAATGAAAGAAAGCAAAAAAAAGTAAACTACTCCTTTCCGACTAAGATTCCGCACTCCTTATGTCCCGGTTTTGCCGGAACAAAAAAAAGACCCTCAACTGCGATATCAGGTTTACAGGAGCCGCTCTTTCTTTCACTTATATACATGACTGCAGGTCAAGTCAGGAGGTGGCTGATAATGGATCAGGTTTTTATAGAAGAAGCGGTCAGACAGATCGGCAATCTCGGCTTTCCGGCTCTGATTGCCATGTATCTTCTCACACGGTTTGAGAAGAAGTTTGACGCCCTGATCGAACTGATGACGGAACTGAAAGATCAAAAAATGAAAAATTAATTTTCACACGAAGTTGACTTTTCACCGGAACGCATCACTTAACAAAGCAGAAGGGAAAACGAAAGGCCTTTCACATTCTCTTTCTGAAAAAACAAAGCTTGAGAGGAGACGATTTACATGTCAAAAGAAAACAACTGCAATATCCCGCAGCCGATCAGAGGAGACAAAGGGGCGACCGTCACGATTCCGCGCAACCTTGAAAGAGACCGCCAAAATCCGGATATGCTGACGCCGCCGGAAACGGATCACGGCACAGTGGATAATATGAAATTCTCTTTCTCAGATGTGCACAACCGGCTGGAAAAGGGCGGATACGCGCGTGAGGTGACCGTTCGCGAGCTGCCGATTTCTGAAAATCTGGCATCTGTCAACATGCGTTTAAAACCGGGCGCCATCCGTGAGCTGCACTGGCATAAAGAAGCGGAATGGGCATATATGCTGACGGGCAAAGCGCGGGTCACGATTGTTGATGAACAGGGACGCAGTTTTATCGATGACGTGAAGGAAGGAGATCTGTGGTACTTCCCGTCAGGCCTGCCGCACTCCATTCAGGCGCTGAAAGAAGGCTGTGAATTCCTCTTGGTTTTTGATGACGGTTCTTTCTCAGAAAACAGCACATTCCAAGTGACTGACTGGCTTGCCCACACACCGCTTGATGTCATCGCCAGCAACTTCGGGGTTTCAGAAAAAGACCTCGCCGGCCTGCCCGGGAAAGAAAAATATATCTTTGAAGAGCCGGTTCCCGGGAAGCTGAAAGATGACATTGTGGAAGGCCCGAACGGTGAAGTGCCTTATCCGTTCACTTACCGCCTGCTGGATGAAGGCCCGACTGCTGAGACGGATGGCGGCAAAGTATATATCGCGGATTCCACAAACTTCAAAGTGTCCAAAACGATCGCTTCAGCGCTTGTCGTGGTCGAACCGGGCGCAATGAGAGAGCTGCACTGGCATCCGAACACGCATGAATGGCAGTATTATATTTCCGGTAAAGGGCGGATGACGGTTTTTGCATCAGACGGCCATGCAAGAACATTTAACTATCAGGCCGGGGATGTCGGTTACGTTCCGTTCGCAATGGGCCACTATGTGGAGAATTTGGGAGATGAGCCGCTCGTCTTCCTGGAAATCTTCAAGGATGACCACTATGCCGATGTGTCCCTGAACCAATGGCTTGCCATGCTTCCTGAGAAATTCGTCCAGCAGCATCTGGATCTGGGCAAAGACTTTACGGATATTCTTTCGAAAGAGAAACACCCTGTCGTCAAAAAGAAATGCTGAAGAAGATACACACCGGCTTGCAGAGTTCCGTCTCTGCAAGTCTCCTCTGTGTGAAAAGGAGCTGAACAGATGATCAATCAAAACGGGACGAAAATGTTTATTCTTCAGGTGCTCCGGTATGCCCTGGCAGCCGCTGCCGTATTATTCGGGTATTTTATCGTGATGATGGCCGTATTTTCATTAGCCGGGACGAGCTACGGATCGATGGCGTACGTCCTGCTTTTTTCCGTGCTTTTTATTTTTCTCGGTTTATGTTTTGAACCGCTTGAGCGGCTGATGATACATAGCTTTACCTTTTTTGGGACGGGCAGGCTGCCTTTTCTCCTTTTAGCCAGCACCGTTCAGCTGCTGTTCCTCTGGATGACCGCGTATACGACCGATAAACTGATTGAAAAGATTTGGCTGTCAACGACGGAGGAGCTGATTGTGGCGGGGGTTTTTTTCGTTTTGGATAAATGCGTCTCCGGAGAAAAGCAGCCCCGGGCGCAATAAAAAAACGCAGGCCGGAATGGCTCTGCGTTTTTTTTCATCATACCGTTGCGTTTTCATGCCGGATTAAATCGTAGGTTAAGCAGACCGGTTTGTTCGTGCGCGGATCTTTTACAATCTGTGCGTCAATTTGGAAAACGTCTTTCAATATGCCGGGAGTCATGACTTCCTCCGCCGTTCCTTCCTTGATGACGCGCCCTTTTTTCAGGGCGATCATGTAATGGGAAAAACGGGCGGCATGGTTCAGATCATGAATGACCATTAAAATGGTACGGCCCTGCTCCTTGTTTAATTTGTCGAGCAACTGCAAAATTTCAAGCTGATGGGCGAGATCTAAATAAGTGGTCGGTTCATCAAGAAGCAGCAGCTCCGTTTCTTGAGCGAGCGCCATGGCGATCCACACACGCTGCCGCTGCCCCCCGGAAAGCGCTTCGATCGGCCGGTCGTAAAATTCGGCCATCCCCGTCTCTTCCAGCGCCCATTTGATCATGTCACGGTCTTTATCACTCAAACGGCCCATTCCGGACTGATGCGGAAACCTGCCGTAAGAAACAAGTTCGTACACCGTCAGCCCGCTCGGCGCTTCAGGCGTCTGCGGAAGAATTGCCATTTCCTTGGCGATGTCTTTCGTGGATTTTTGCATGATCGCCTGTCCATTTAAATAGACGGCGCCGGATTTCGGTTTCATGATTCTTGACATCGTTTTGAGAACCGTCGATTTTCCGCAGCCGTTCGGACCGATCAGTGTTGTAATTTTTCCTTTCGGGATGGCGATATCCAATTCTTTCGCTATCAAACGGTCGCCATAACCGACAGTAAGCTGTTCCGCCGATAATGAGTTCATCGCGGCAGTCTCCTTCCTCTATTTCGTTTTCATCAGCAAATATACAAAATACGGCGCTCCGAGCACGGAAATCACCAGGCCGACGGGAACTTCGGACGGTGCAAGCACATTTCTCGCCAGCGTATCGGCAAGCAGAAATAAAAATGCTCCGATTAAAGCCGAAACCGGGATAAGCGTCTGGTGGCGCGGTCCGGTAAGCCTTCTGGCCAAATGCGGCGCAATGAGTCCGAGAAAAGCGATTCCGCCGGCTGCCGCAACACATGACGCGGTCAGGGCAACGGCGCACATCAGCAGAACGCGCCGCTCCTTTTCAACCCGGGTGCCGAGCCCCGCCGCCAGCTGATCACCGAGCTGAAGCACATTTAAATACCTGGCTTTATAGAGGCTGAACGGTAAAAGAACCAGCAGCCACGGCAAAATGGACAGCACCATTTTCCAATTGGCGTTCCAAATCGAACCGGAAATCCATACAAGCGCCTGCATGAAATCCCGCGGGTCCATTTTCAGCTGAAAAATCAAGAGAAGCGCATTAAACCCCGCATTGACGCCGATCCCGACCAAAACGAGCCGGACAGGTGAAACGCCTTTTTTCCAAGCCATCACATAGATGAGCAGCGCAGCCAGAAAAGCCCCCGCCAAAGCGCTCACCGGAAGCAGCCATGTACCGGCCATGCTTAAATCAACAGCTGATCCTTGGAAAAAGAAGATAAACAGAACGACCGCCAAAGACGCCCCGGCGTTAATCCCGAGAATGCCCGGCTCCGCCAAGTCATTTTGAGACACGCTTTGAAAAATCGCGCCTGAAACCGCGATTCCGGCGCCGACCAGCAATGACAGCACCATGCGCGGCAGTCTGAATTCAAATAAAACGAGCTGATCCCGGGCATCCCCCTGTCCGAAAAAGACACGCAGCGTATCAAGAGGCGCAATCCGGATCACACCCATGTTTAAGCTGATAAAAAAGACGATGCATATGAGCAAAAACGTAACGGCCATGACCGCCAGCGGTTTTTTCGATTTTACATTCATTACAGCCCTCTCCTTTCCCTGCGCGCCAAATAAAAGAAAAAGGGAACGCCGATAAGGGCGGTTAAAGCGCCGACCGGTGTTTCAAACGGCGCATTGACGAGTCTTGCGGCAATATCACTGAAGACTAACAGAACGGCGCCGAATACCGCCGAACAGGGAATGATCCACCTGTAATCTACCCCGACTAAAAATCGGGTGATATGCGGAATCACCAAGCCGATAAAAGAAATGGCTCCGGCGACTGAGACTGAAGCCCCCGTCAAGAGGACAACGACAAACATTCCGATTACTTTCACAAGCGATGTGTACTGCCCGAGCCCTTTGGCCAGCTCCTCACCCAAGCTCAGCACCGTCACTGAGCGCGCAATCAGAAATGCCAGCAAAAGTCCGATAACCCCGACCGCCAACAGCAGCTGCACGCCTTCCCATTTCACGGAAGCGACTCCTCCGGCATACCAGAACTTCACATCCTGGGCGACATCAAAACGGATCGCAATCGCGCTTGAAAGCCCCGTTAAGAAATAGCCGACTGCCGTACCGGCCAGCGCGAGCTTCACCGGTGTCAGACCGCCTTTTGGAAACAGGCCGATGCCAAACACAATAAGCGCTCCGATTCCCGCTCCCGCAAAGGACCACAAAACAAGCCCAGCGGCAGAGAGCCCCGGAAAAAAAGCAAACGCCAATGCGATCGCAAATCCTGACCCCGACGTCACGCCCATAATGGAAGGCTCAGCAAGCGGGTTCCGCGTCAGCCCCTGCATAATCGCCCCGGACACAGCTAAAAAAGCCCCGACGAGCGCGGCGGCAGCGGTTCTCGGCAGCCTCAGATCGCGTATGATTTGATGAGATGTATTTTGCGGCTGAAAGTGAAAGAGAGCATCCCACACCGTCCGCAGATGAATATCGGCAGCTCCGATGGAAACAGACAGAGCCGCGCCGATCAATAAAACCGCAATCCCGGCACACAGCAGCACAGCCGCCCGGAATGAACGCGCCGTCCACTGGATTTCACTCCCTGATGCCCCTTGAGCCGTCATTGTCTGTTTCTTTTTCAATAGACCCAACACTCGTTCTTCCTTTCTCAAAACAAGAATGGTAATGATAATGATTATCAATGACTTGTTTCAGTATAGCACTTTTATCTTCTCTTTTAATAGACCTAATTTCATATAAAAAAAGAAAGTTTTTCTTAAAAAAGAGCGTGCTTCTCTATGAAAGCAGTGATATAATCACACTGATAATGATTCTCTTTATCACTAATTTTTATGAAAGAAGGAATGTCAGATGTTCCATACATACAAGAAAATCGGCGCAGCGCTGATTGCCATGCTGCTCATCGCCGCTTTGGCCGCATGCGGCAATTCTTCAGACACGAAAGGTTCTTCTGAAAAAGAAGAAACCATCACGTATAAAGCCGAAAACGGCAATATTAAAATTCCGAAGCACCCGAAACGGGTCGTCGTCATGGCTGACGGCTACTACGGCGACTTTAAACAGCTCGGCATCAATGTTGTCGGCGCGCCGCAAAACGTATTTAAAAACCCTTATTACAAAGGGAAAACAAAAGGTGTGACAAACATCGGCGACGGCACGTCCGTTGAAAAAATCATTGACTTAAAGCCGGATTTAATCGTGGTCTGGACGACACAAGGCGCCGATATTGAAAAACTGGAAAAAATCGCACCGACCATCGCCATTAAATATGACAAGCTCAGCAACATTGATCAATTCAAAGAGTTTGCGAAAATGACAGGCACTGAAGATAAAGCAGACAAATGGCTGGCTGAATGGGATAAGAAAACCGCTGCCGCTAAAACAAAGGTTCAAAAAGCGGTCGGCTCAAAAACCATCTCCATCATGCAGACAAACGGAAAAGACATCTATGTATTCGGTAAAGACTTCGGCCGCGGCGGAAGCATCATTTATGACAAACTCGGGCTGAAGGCCACAAAACTGACGCAGGAAAAAGCCATTAATCAAGGGCCGGGCTACGCCAGCATTTCACTCGAGAAACTGCCTGACTTCGCGGGAGACTACATCTTTATGGGGCCATGGCAGGCCGGCGGTGACGACAAAGGCGTGCTTGACAGCTCAATCTGGAAGAACCTCGATGCCGTCAAACAAAACCATGTCTACCGCATTGATCCGATCGGCTTCTATTTCTCAGACCCGATCTCACTTGAAGGCCAGCTCGACTACATCACAAAAAGCTTAACAAAGTAACCCCGAAGCCGCTGTCACAGCGGCTTTTTATTATGCTTAAAACTTGACAAAAAATTTATTTATGCTATAATTTACATTTTTGGATTAACATGTATAATAAGATTCTCCCGGCCGGAGATTGATGTAAATAACGGAGGATCTTTATATGAAAGAAAACAAGGCGAGTATGACTTCCCTGCTGTCCGCTTTCGGAAGGGCGTACCACAGTAAATATGGTGAAAATGGCTGCAGCAAGCGGAGAACCGATGTTATCGTGTTTCAGTTATAAAGAAATCGAAAAAATATTAGAATCATCAGGTCTGCTTATTTATGAACATTTATCTCCGGCGGACGTCAATGACCGTTTTTTCAGCGGACGCACTGACCATTTAACCGCATTCGAGACCATTCATTATATACACGCCGTCAAAACGTAACCCGCTGCCGCAAATAAAAAAGACATCTCACAGACGTGAGATGTCTTTTTGTCATACCGATTGTCTGTTGTTTGCAAATTTCTTTGAGACGAAAGGATATAACAGCAAACCGACGAAGAACAGCCCGATACCGAGAATAAAGGTCGTTAAATCGGCCGTTCCGGTAATAATGACATAAAAAGAATAAATGCAGGCGAGGATGGCGATGATACCGTCTCTTACTCTTGAACCCTTTATCTCGTCATACGTTTCACCCGTAAAAATGAGCTTCAGGCTGTAAAACGCTGACACGAGATACGGAATCAGATAAGCGAGCGTCGCCGCCGTCGTTAAAAACGTAAACGCGTCACTGATCGTCCGGGAAATAACTGAAAAGATAAAGATCTGTGACATCACGTTCGTTACGATTAACGACACAACCGGGCTGCCCTGTTTATTCGTTTTTGCAAAAGCAGCGGGAAAGTCTCCTGATTTCGCCGCTTGATACGGAACTTCAGAGCCGAGAAGAATCCAGCCGAGCATCGTTCCGAACAGACACAAAATCGCCAGAATCGCCATGATGACACTTCCCGCATTGCCGACGATCGCGTACAATACGTCAACAAACGGTTTTTCCGAGCCGACAAGCTTACCATGCGGAAGCACGCCCATCGTAATCAATGTTACGATGATATAGATGCCAAGCGCGATCAATAATCCGGTAATGGTGGCGCGTTTCACGTCGCGCTGCGAACGGGCGCGCCCGGATAAGATGACTGCCGATTCAATTCCGACGAACGCCCATAATGTTGAAATCGCCGCATTGTGGATCTGTCCGCCGATTCCCTCAACTGTGTGAGGACCTGTTTGAACCGGAAAATAAAAATGATCGAAAAACGACGTTTGAAACACAAATAAACCTGCAATGATAAAGAAGATAAATCCTAATACTTTTGAAAACGTCGTGACGAAATTTAATTTACTCGCACCGTTAATGCTGGTGACGAGAATCGTGTGAGTGCCCCATAATAAAACCGTACATACGGCAAACGTCAGCAGCTGGCCGAGCGTAACCGCCTGACCGCCGATCGAAAACATTTCACGCTTATCCGTTAAAATCGGGAAAAATGATGTTAAATATCCGGCAAGGCTCGTGATGATCGCCACGTTGCTGATCCAGCTCGCCACCCAGTAGCCCCACACCATCGTGAAGCCCGCTGCATTCCCTTTTTTCCGATCGCTGAACAGCGCACGCGCATAGCTTTGCGGCCCCGCCGTCAGCTCAGGCTTGCGGATGGATAAGTGGCCGAAGACCAGCGCGATCATTAACACACCGGCTCCCGTTAAAAGCCATGCCGATGTGGCGCCGAACGGGCTCGCGATTTTTGCGAGCGAACTCGGAAGCGAAAAGATGCCCGAGCCTACCATATTTCCTACGACAAACGCCGTTAATAACCAAAAACCCCATTTTTTCGTCTGTTCCATTCCTGTACCTCCTGGTTGTTCATTCGTACGGACCAGACCCCGAGATCATATTTACACGCAAAAAAAGCCTGAACAAAAGTCCATGCTTAAAGAAACACACACACCCTTGATCTCCGGATAGCCCTCCGCGAAAAAGCACGCGGCAGTCCTGCACTTATTCAGATACAGTCCCAGCATAAAGAAGGATCGGCTTTCTTTACACTTCGGCGCTGATGCCTTTAACACATGTTTTGCGGCCCCTATCAGCCTGGCATGTGCGACTCATCATCAAGCGCAACCTCTACCTCACCGAGAAAGAGTGAGGATTTTTATCATTCAATTCTACTCAGAGGTTATCAGAGATAAAAAGATCTGTCAAAGGGAAAAATTAGATGGAAAACGGATAGAGCGTTCGCCCTACCCGTCTTATATGGTCAGCGGTTGTTTTTTTTCTTTTGAACAGCTTCTTGAAGCGGATCGTCTTTCAGAGCTGCACCGGCGTCTTCAAGCGCGCCTTGAATGACGTTTTTGTTTTTATCGCTGTTTTTTCCTTTTTCTTTGTTAAAGAAAGCCATCTGTATCACCTCTTTATCAAATATAGGTACACCTATAATGTGTCTTTTTCCGCGGCAGAATATGCGGAATCCCCGTCTCCTTCCTTTTGGCGGAACAGGTAAAGTTTGTTGATCAAACATGCATTCTCTTGATATATTTGTAATTCAGGGGATTTTGGCAAAAATAAAAAGGAGAAGCGAAAAATGACAGGAAAAACACACATCATGGGAGGCATCGCTTCTTGTTCCGCAATTGCGTATTATTACGGGTATGATCCGGTCCTTATGACCTCAGCGGGTGCCCTCGGGGCGCTGATTCCCGACATATGCCATACGAAAAGCAAAATCGGCAGAACGCTGCCCGTTCTGTCCAAAATCGTAAGCACGGTGTTCGGCCACAGAACGTTTACACACAGCCTGCTGTTTATGCTTATTATGTTTTTCATTACGGCAACTTATATTCCGAATCCGAGCATTTCCGCCGGACTGATGATCGGAATGGCGAGTCATCTTGTGCTTGACGCATGGACCGTCAACGGCATTAAACTGCTGTTTCCGTCCGCCATCCGCTTCCGTCTTCCCCTTTATATGAGAACGGGGAGTTTTTCGGAGCAGCTTGTGCTGGCCGGCTTAACGATTGTATCCTGCTATTATTTATACGAACTGGTTCACGGCCGTATCTCTTAAACAAAAAGCATCTTTCGCTTTTAGGGTGAGGAGTCATACATATGAAGAAAACCTTTTTCAGCAATCATCGGTTTTTATGCCTGTCCATCCTGTTCATGTGGATGAAAACCTATGCCGTTTATAAGCTCGGTTTTGATCTGCAGAACAACTCGGTTCTTGAGGAATGTCTGCTTCTCATTAATCCGCTGAGCTTCATTGTGCCGCTGTTCGGCATTGCCCTCTTGCTGACAGAAAAAAAACAGCGGATCTTTCTGCTTTCGGCAAATGTGATGCTGACGGGAATTTTAATCGCGAATACGGTGTTTTACGGGTTTTATATTGATTTTATCACCATACCGGTTTTGTTTCAGGCGAGCAATATGGGCGATATGGGAAGCAGCGTCCAAGAGCTGTTTCACCCGCTTTATATCGCTTTATTTTTGGATATTGCGGTTTTGTTTTACCTTGGTAAAAGGCATAAAGCCGATAAAGGGAAAGCCAGCACCCGTACCGTTAAAGCGTATGCGTGGGCATCAGCCGGCCTCATGCTGTGCAACCTTGCACTGTCTGAGGCCGAGCAGCCGAAGCTGTTCAAGCACCCTTTTGATCGTGAAGCGCTCGTAAAAGGAATCGGCCTGTTCCACTTTCATTTGTATGACACCATTTCGCAGACGCTGAATGCAGGGGCAAAAGCGTTTGCCGATGAAGACAGCCTTGCGGCGGTCGCGAATTACACTCAAGCCGACTACAGCAGGCCGTCCGAATCAAAGTTCGGGCTCGCAAAGGGGCGCAATGTGATTTTTGTTACGCTCGAATCAACACAGCGTTTTGTAATGGATGAGCGGGTCAACGGGCGGGAGATTACCCCGTTTTTAAATAAACTGCGGAAAAAAAGTTATGACTTCACTCATTTTTATCAGCAGACTGAACAGGGAAAAACCTCAGATTCAGAATTCATTACTGCGAATTCGCTGTATCCGTCTTCAAGCGGCGCCGTTTTTTTCACAAAAAGCGGCCACCGGTTCAATACGATGTACCATATGTTAAAAGACCGTCAATACTATTCAGCCGTTCTGCATGCCAATCATAAGGCCTTTTGGAACCGGGATGAGATGTACGGGGCATTCGGAATCGACCGTTTTTTCGACGCGGATGAATTTAAGGTGACACAGGAAAATTCAACAGGCTGGGGCCTGAAGGACAAGGAATTTCTCGAACAGTCAGCGGAAAAATTAAAGAAGCTTCCGCAGCCGTTTTACGCGAGCCTGCTGACTTTGACCAACCATTTTCCTTTTGAAATTGATAAACAGGATCAGCTCATTGAGGAACCGGACACAAGCAGCGAGTTATTAAACCGCTATGTGACGACGGTCCGCTATGAAGATGAGGCCCTGAAACACTTTTTCAAGAAGCTGAAAAAAGAAGGACTGTATGACAACGCGATGATCGTCCTGATGGGAGATCATTACGGTATATCCGAAGCCCATAATCAAGGACTTGCCGAATTCTTAGGGAAAGAGGAAATCACTCCGTTTGATACGGTTCAGCTTCAGCGCGTGCCGTTTATCATTCATATTCCCGGGGTGACCGACCGTGCGCCGGAAACGATTGCTTCGGCCGCGGGACAGGTTGATGTAAGACCGACGCTGCTTCACCTGCTCGGCATTGAAACGAAAGGCAGCATTCAGTTCGGCAATGATCTGTTTTCCGGAGAGCGGACCCCGTTTGCGGTACTGAGAAACGGCAGCTTTATCACGGATGATCATATTTATACGAAAAATACGTGTTACAGCCGTAAGACGGGTGAACCGCTTTCTGACATGAGCGCGTGCAGCGATGAGAAAGAAAAAGCGGAACAAGAGCTGATGCTTTCCGATAAAATATTAAACGGCGACCTGCTGCGGTTTTATAAGCAATAAAAAAATCCCTCCGTTATATGGAGGGATTTTTCATGTTTCATATATAAGCCGTCCGGTCATTTTCGTATCATATCCGGATAATTGAGAAAGCTGAGACTTGAATTCCTCAGAATTAAGAATGTCCTGCACGCTTTGAAAAAGCTCCCGGTTTTGTTTTAAGACGACCACATCGTACTGCTCACTGATCACCGGGATAAAGTCCGTGCCCGCCATATGCGCCGCATGCTGCGACCCGACTCCGATATCCGCCTTTCCGCTTGATACTTGTGAAGCCGCTGACAGATGATCCGTGACAATGTCATGATAGCCGGCGACATCAGACGGCGTAATGCCGAAAGATCTGAGCTGTTCATCCAGCAGCACCCTCGCGCCTGATCCTTTTTCGCGATTGACGATGCGGACATCTTTTCGGCTCATGTCCTGAAAACCCTGAATGTTCAGCGGATTACCTTTTTTCACATATAATCCGGCCTGCCGAAGCACGACATGAAAAAGCGCAAACGGCTCCCCTGAAAGAATGCGCTTCACGTACGGGATGTTATACTGCCCCGTCTCCCCATCGTATAAATGCAGACTGACGATGTCACAGGCCCCGCGGTACATCTCGATCAGACTGTTCAAACTGCCGCTGTACTTGCGGAGCGGAGCCGCCTGTATTGTTTGTTCCAGCTGTTTGCTGAGGAGGTCCATCGACACATCCTGCCCGCTGATGATAACGGACTGCCTTTTTTCCGGCTCCCGCCCGCGGGACGGGTCAGGCGCTTCTGATACGGATGGCTTTTTTGACATTCTCATGTTTGCTTTATATTGTTTTAAGTCCTCTTCATCGACCCTCATCTGTCTTCCGACCCTGTACGCCGGAATGAGTCCTTTTTTTATCAAATCATATACTGTCAGTTTGGAGACCTTCAAAAGGCCCGCAACTTCTTCTATTGTATAGGAAGTGGCTTCTGTCATATTATCACGCTCCGTTTTTATTATAACTGTTCAGATATTGAAAAAAAACCGCACCACCACGTACAATTGCGTTATAATTAGTTTGATCTAATGATATTTAGCTATAAGGGGTGCACAATGTTGAAAAAGAAAGCGACACTACTAACAACTGCGGCTATGGCCGTTTTCCTCGCAACTGCGGGCTGCTCTTCCGGACAATCGTCCAAAGGCGGACAAAACGAAAAAGTCACGCTGACCGTTTCTGCGGCAGCCAGCGCTCAGGATGCACTTGAAGAAATCCAGACCAACTACGAAAAATCTCATTCAAACGTAACCATTCAAGACAACTTCGGATCATCAGGCACATTGCAAAAACAAATTTCACAAGGCGCGGGAGCTGATTTATTCTTCTCGGCAGCCGAAGATAAATTCGAAAAGCTCGTTCATGACGGAGATATCGACAAAAAGGACAGCACGGATCTTTTGAAAAATGATCTCGTCATGATCGTACCTGAGAAAAACAGCGCACACCTGACACATCTGAATGACCTGAAAAAAGACAGCGCGGAAAAAATCGCGCTCGGCACGCCTGAATCCGTTCCGGCCGGACAATACGCCAAACAGTCATTGACGGCATTATCCCTGTGGGACAAGGTAAAAGATAAAGTCGTCTATGCAAAAGACGTTCGCCAGGTGCTTTCTTATGTTGAAACCGGAAATGTCGATGCCGGGCTTGTCTATAAAACAGACGCGCTGATTTCGAAAAAGGTGAAAATCACCGATGAAGCGCCGGCGAAAACGCACGATCCGATCGTTTATCCGCTCGGCATCGTCAAGGATACAAAGCACCGTAAAGAAGCAGAAGCGTTTTGTCAGTATCTGCAGTCAGATGAAGCGATGAAAGTGTTTAAGAAATATGGATTTACTGCCAATTAACATTACGGCTTCGGAATTTTTCACCCCAGTCGCATTGTCTTTTGAGGTGGCTTTGGCATCAGGCATCGCCGTCATCATTCTCGGGACGCTTGCCGGCGCCTGGATGGCGAAAGCGCGATTTCCCGGAAAAACGGCTGTGGAGACCCTGTTTATGCTCCCGCTCGTTCTTCCGCCTACCGTTGTCGGCTTCATTCTCATTATTATTTTCGGGAAACACAGCTTTATCGGCCGGGCGATTGAGCGGATTTTTCACCAGCCCGTCATTTTCACGTGGTCGGCCGCGGTGATCGCTTCGGCCATTGTCGCCTTCCCGCTTATGTATCAGTCCGCTAAAACGGGCTTCGCCGCGGTTGATGCTGACATCGAGGGAGCGGCGAAAGTAGACGGAGCCGGCAGGTGGCAGGTGTTCACCCGTATTTCCGTCCCGCTTGCCTTTCCCTCCCTCTTGACCGGAAGCATTCTCAGTATTGCACGTGCGCTAGGTGAATTCGGGGCGACTTTAATGTTTGCGGGAAATATTCCCGGCGTCACCCAAACGCTGCCGACAGCGATTTACGTCGCGATGGACTCCGGCAATGAAACACTCGCCTGGGTGTGGGTGATCTGTATTGTGATCATTTCTTTCCTGATGCTGTTTTTCATTCAATTGAAAAAACCCGCTTGACCGATCCGCCTTCCGCGCACCTTTCGCCGGAAGGCTTTTTGATTTAAAATCGGATGGTATATAATGAAACAAAAAACACACAAAGGGTGCGGCCATGAAGATTAATGTCATTATCGCGGATGATAATTCTTTCATCAGAGAAGGAATGAAAATCATTTTGCATACATATGAGGAATTTACTGTATCGGCAACATTGGAAAACGGACTGGAGGCGGCAGAGTATTGTAAACACAATCCCGTCGATATCGCCTTGCTGGACGTCCGCATGCCGGTGATGAACGGCGTCGAAGCCGCAAAACGGATCGCGGAGGAAACGGATACGAAGCCGATGATCCTGACGACATTTGACGACGATGAGTATATTTTAGAAGCGATTAAAAACGGCGCGAAAGGATATTTATTAAAAAACACCGAACCGGAACGGATACGCGATGCGATCAAAAGCGTTTTCAACGGACACAGCATTCTTCAGGACACCGTGCTGGATAAAATAAAAGACAGCCTTTTCCGGCCGGCGGAAGCCGCGCATCAGATTGATGAAAGCCAGTTTACTGAAAGAGAGCTCAGCATCATGTCGCTTATTGCGAAAGGACTGTCGAACAGGGAAGTTTCAAAACAGCTTTTCATTTCTGAAGGGACGACGGCCAATTATATTTCATCTATTTTAGGGAAAACAGGGCTTGAGCACAGAACGCAGATCGCGATTTATTATATCACCGGGAAGGTGGATAACGGGCGTTGAACGGTATGGATTTTTGGATGCTGATGAGCAGACTGATCGCCATTTTTTATACGGCTTTTTTGTTTGTATCGGCAGACCGCCCTTACACACCGTACGCCGTCTTGTTTCTGCTGCTTTATCTATCTTTGGGCATTGCGGTCTGCATGATCAGGCAGACCGCTTGGAGGCGCGGGATCACCCTCATGGCGCTGGCATTGACCGCTTGGCTTTCCGCCTTAGGCCATCCGGCGTTTCTATTTCTTTTGCCGCCCGCCATTTTTGCGGTTCTTGCCGAATATCCGGTTCACCGCTATGTGTTCTGCCTGCTCGTGTTTTTGCCGTTTTTATTTATCCCGTACGGCGACCTTCCGACTTATATCGTCATGACGTTGTTCTGCTTGGCGATATTCGTTTTGGCCGCCCGGTCCAGCGACCGGCTGAAAAAATATGAAGAGCAGTCAGACAACATGCGCTCAAGCATTGAAAAACTGACGAAACAGCTGCACAGCAGCACAGAATATATCAAACAATCGGAGTATACCGGCAAACTCGAAGAAAGAAACAGATTGTCCCAAGCCATCCATGACAAAATCGGCCATTCCATGACAGGCGCGCTCATTCAGATGGAAGCGGCGAAACGGATGCTCGGCTCCCATCCGGACAAAGCGGCTGAACTGCTCCAAAATGCCATTACCATTTCCAAAGAGGGCATAGAGGATATCCGTATTACGCTGAAAAATATGAAACCGCCCGCTGAACAAATGGGCATTCACAGATTAAGAACGTTTATTGATGAATTTTCGGCCAAAAACGGGATGCCGGTTCCGTTTACGCATCAAGGCGATTTGGACAGGCTGACGCAAATGCATTGGAGAGTCATTCAGGAAAACGTAACCGAAGCCTTGACCAATGCAATGAAATACGCCGATGCCACGCAGATTTTCATTGATATCCATGTGCTGAACAAAGCCGTGAAAGCGGAAGTGAAAGATAACGGAAACGGCGCCGTCCGCTTTAAAAAAGGCCTCGGCATGCTCGGTATGGAAGAACGGGCGGCCGTCTTGCACGGAACCGTTATTTTTGACGGCACGGCCGGTTTTTCCGTCACGACATTGCTTCCGGTTGAATAAGTGAATGTTTTCATGTGAAAAATATGAAGATTCTCATGTCAAAGGAATGAACAGCTGCACTAACGGCCGTTCATTCTTTTTTTTATAATAAGAGCATCATAAGACATAGAGGTGGAAACATGAACATTTTGGAGCTCAAACAGCTGAGTAAGAAATTCGGTGATTATGCCGCCGTTGACCAGATGTCGCTTGCCGTAAAAGAAGGTGAGATTTTCGGGTTTCTCGGCGCAAACGGAGCCGGAAAAAGCACGACGATCAATATGATCTCAGGCCTTTTAAAACCTTCAGGCGGAGACATTCTGTTTCTCGGAAAAGATATTTTCAAATATAGCAAAGCAACGAAAATGAATATCGGCATCGTCCCTCAGGACCTCGCGATTTACGAAGAATTAAACGCCTATGAAAATGTGAAGTTCTTCGCCGGGCTGTACGGCCTGAGAGGGGCGGCTCTGAAAGAACGGGTCGAGGAGGCCCTGACATTCGTCGGCTTGAGCGATAAACACAAATATTTGCCGAAGCATTTTTCCGGCGGAATGAAGCGCAGGCTTAATATTGCGTGCGCTCTTGCCCACCGGCCGAAACTGATCATCATGGATGAACCGACGGTCGGCATTGACCCGCAATCAAGAAATTATATTCTGCAATCAGTGAAAAAGCTGAATGAAATGGGCTGCACGATCATCTACACGAGCCACTACATGGAGGAAGTGGAAGAAATATGCACGCGCATCGCCATCATTGACCACGGAAAAGTCATCGCAGAAGGCACAAAAGAACAGCTGACCTCCATCATTACCGACACGAAGGACGTCGTGATTGAGCTGTCATCCGGAAACGGCATCAGCCTCGGCGATATTCAGGAGCTGCCCGGCGTCAGAGCCGCCGCACTGGAAGAAAACAGCGTGAAAATCAGCTCTGACACAGGGGTCAACAATTTAAACCGCCTGATCCGGTACTTCATGGACAAAGGAATTGAAATCCGCTCCTTGCAGGAACAGGCCCCTGACTTAGAAACGGTATTTCTCACGCTGACAGGCAGAAGCCTGCGCGACTGACCCCACTGAAAGGAGGATTGCAAATGAATATTCTGCACATCGCCGGGAAAGAAATCAAAATCAGTTTTCGCGACAGACGGACTTTTATTTTCATGCTTGCTTTTCCGATCGTCTTCATGCTGATTTTCACTGCGGCATTATCAAACGCCTTTGATTCAGAGGTGACGGTCGGAAACATCAAGGTCGTATATACGGACCAGTCAAACGGCCCTCTTTCTCATGATTTCACTGAGTTTATGAAAGCCGCAAAAAAAGAGCATGTCTATTTTCAAAAAGCGGACACGGAGGCAAAAGGCAAAAACGTGGTTCGAGAAAATCAGGCGGATGCTTTCGTCACTGTAAAAAACACCGGTTTTCAAGTCTATACAAATGACCGGAGCGGCATAAACGGCACGATCGTCCAAGGCATGCTGACCGCTTTTACCAATCAATACAAAGCAGGCGCCGCCGCTTACAAGGCGCATAAGGCGCCTTCCGCCGGACAAATCAAAAGCGATTATATGAAGCAGACGTCTTTACACAAAGCGAAAGAACCGAAAGCGAAAGATTTTTACGCGATATCCATGACGACGATGATCGGGCTGTACGCCTCGATTTTTGCAAGCAGCTTATTCCGCGGGGAAAGAATACGGCACACCGCAGATCGCCTGATCGCCGCCCCGCTCCGGAAAAGCGATATCTTTCTCGGAAAGATGCTCGGCATTTTGGCTGTGAATGTTCTGACGATTCTTGCCGTTGTCGCCTTCAGCAAATTTATCTTAAAAGCGAATTGGGGCAGCCACATGGGACTTGTGCTTTTGATTCTCGTTTCTGAAATTCTTTTGGCCGTCAGCTTCGGACTCAGCCTGAGCTATTTGACCAGAAAACCCGAAAGCGCCAGATTAATCACCGTCATCATCGTTCAGGTGATGTCCATTATCGGCGGCGCCTATTACAAATATGAAGGCGGAGGAATTTCCGCCCTGTCGCCCTTATCCTGGATCAATAAGGCGATTAACAGCATCATTTACGCAAATGATGTATCAGCGGCATGGCCTGCACTCGGTTTAAATACAGCATTGGCGGCACTCTTTTTGCTGATCGCCGCATTTAAATTTCAAAGACGGGAGGGACTGTAATATGAAAAACTTCTGGTGGCTGTTTGCGCACACTCTCAAAGGGATTACAAAAAGCAAAAAACAGCTCATTCTTTATATCGGGGCTCCGCTGATCGGCGTCTTCCTCTCCTTCATGACCAATGCCAACGGCGGAGCCGAAACGCTCAATATCGGCATTCTCGATCAAGACGGCGGAGAAGTGGCGCAGGATACGGCCGCGTTTTTAAAAGGACTGGATCATGTGAAGATTTCGGAGGAAACGGCTGCGTCCGCCACATCAAAGATCGCTTCAGGAAAAATGGAGGCGCTCATTACGTTTGAAAAAGGCTTCTCCCAAAGCGTAAAAGACGGGAAACCGTCTCACATCGGCATGACCTCGCTGAAAGGCGCCCAGGTCACCGGATATGTCAGCTCTTATTTGTACAATTATATGAACAGCATCGCCTCAATCGGCAAATCCTCCGGCGGAGACGCAAAGGCCTTTCAGGCGATGTACGCCGATTTCAAGCATTCTCCCATTCAAACGGAGTCCGCTGTTTTACAAGATACATCGAACCATAAAGAAATGACTTACTCAGTCATCGGGTATCTCATTATCATTATGCTCTATTCCGCAGGCAACCTGACGGAACTAATGATTAAAGAGAGAGAAAACAGGACATACTACAGGCTTCTGTCAACGCCGATCACATCAAAGCAGTATGTATTGGCGAACGCGGCGGTGAATATCATTATCATGGCCGTCCAAATTCTATTCGCCGTTCTCTTTATGGGCGCCGCTTTTCATATTCATACGTCATTCCCGCTGTGGCAGCTGTTCGTCCTGATGATGCTGTTTGCATTAAGCGCGATCGGGGTCGCCTTTATTGCCGTCGGTTTTTCCAATAGCAGCGCTTCGGCATCGGCGCTTTTGAATTTGATCGTCGTGCCGACATGCTTGCTGGCCGGCTGCTTCTTTCCGGGCAATATTATGCCGAAAACGGTGCAGACAATCGCCGAATTTCTGCCTCAGCGCTGGGTGCTCGATACGGTCGATCAATTGCAGCAAGGCCGCACGTTCCAAAGCCTGATGCTGAACATCATCATTTTGGGAGCCTTCGCCGCCGCCCTGTTATTAATAGCCGCATACAGGTTCAGCGTAAAACGTCAGACACAGACATTTATGTAAAGAAAAACAGCCCCGTAAAGGGCTGTTTTTTCTTAGAACAGAAGCTCGTCCGGATTCGGGCCGACACGCTCGTCTTTGTTCAATGCGCTGATCTTTTCCATTTCTTCCTGTGACAGTTCGAAATCAAAAATATCGGCATTTTCTATGATGCGGTGCTCTTTAATCGATTTCGGAATGGTAACGACTTCGTTCTGAAGATCCCAGCGCAAAATCACTTGAGCAACCGATTTGTTATGTTTTTCCGCAATTTGTGACAGCACTTCGTTATCGAGAAGCTGTCCCTGCATCAATGGAGACCAAGCTTCCACTTGAATGCCCTGCGCTTTGCAGAAATCTCTTACTTCTTTTTGAGTCAGGCGCGGGTGGAATTCAATCTGGTTGACCATCGGCTTGATTTCAGCATCTTTCAGCAGTTCTTCTAAATGATGCACTTGGAAGTTGCTGACGCCGATGGCGCGGATTTTGCCGTCTTTGTACAGCTTTTCAAGAGCGCGCCATGTGTCTTTATATTTATCCTTGCCCGGCCAGTGAATCAGGTAAAGGTCGAGGTAATCGAGGCCGAGGCGCTCAAGGCTTTTCTCAAACGCGTCAAGTGTCGTTTCGTATCCTTGATCTTCATTCCACACTTTTGACGTGATGAACAGCTCTTCTCTGGCAACGCCCGCAGCTCTGATGCCTTCGCCGACACCCTCTTCATTTTTGTAAATAGCCGCCGTATCAATGCTGCGGTAGCCGTTTCTGATTGCCGCTTCGACGGAGTCCGCCGCTACGCTTCCGTTTTCCACCTTGAAGACGCCAAGGCCGAACCACGGCATTTCAACGCCATTATGAAGCTTTACAGTATCTTTTAAGCTTTTTGCCACGTTGAACCATCCTTTCTAGTCATTATGTAAACGGTTATTATTATCTCACATTTCCGCCGTAAGAAACCAATTATACGCTCATCGTCATCACAAAAACC
This sequence comes from Bacillus sp. JHAA, assembly GCF_036961585.1. Classification (NCBI taxonomy): domain Bacteria; kingdom Bacillati; phylum Bacillota; class Bacilli; order Caryophanales; family Bacillaceae; genus Bacillus; species Bacillus sp. JHAA. Next base: position 246,834 of record NZ_JBAMDE010000001.1, read on the forward strand.
ATCTTTAGTGCCCAAGCACCACTTCCGTTATTATTTTCCTATTTTTCAAAAATTCCGGTTAACCGGGTAACTGTCCGGGTAAATCGCTACTGTAGCCACCACACAATTGAAGGAGGAAATCATATGAAACGTATGCGTATCCCGATGTCCGTTGCCCTTGGCGCCGCTTTGTCTCTGACTCCTCTGTCCTTTGTATCCGCAAAAGAAACCCCGGTCCCTCAAAACATGGCACAGCAATCATCAGATGCCTCAGCAAAAGATGTCGGATTAAACATTGACGTTGACCTGCTCGGCATCGGCAATTCGATTGCTGACGCGATTAAGTCGGCGCAAAACCGTGACGGCTTCGTCAAAAACTTAATGGAATCTTCATTCTACGCTTCCGGACAAAAATATAACGTCATGGTGTTTAATTTAAGCCAGGAATATGAAGATCATTTTAACGGTGTTCAGTTCTACGGTTCCGCCGTTTATGACGGCATCACGTACGGCATTTGGGTGTTTGAAGACGGAAGCTTCACCAATAAAGGTGATGGCGGCTGGATCAACTGGGCCTTCAGAGGCTGGTTTGACCGCGACGGCGATCACGTCGAATTCCATCGTCCGTAATCAAAAAAAGTCCGGCGACAGATGCCGGACTTTTTTGATTTATTCATCTCCGTCAAGCATGGCCGCTTCTACATCATTGATGTATTGGCGAAGCTCATGTGACATATCGCGGGAAATTTCCCGCTCTTCGAACAATGTTTGGATTTCGTTGCGGATGGCCTGCACGGCCCGCAGTTTGATTTCGAGTTTTTGATTTTCAAAACGGCGGCTCGGACTCTGTTCGTGATACGAGTGCCCCAGCCTGAAAATCAAGTGATTGTAAAAGGAAATGACGGCAAGCGTCACATCTTTATTTTCTTCAGTCATGTGTTTTTTCAGGCTTTCAATGGCCGCTTTTGCCGTTTTAACCCTTGTGGCGCGGATGAGGCCTTCTTCATTTAAAATCGTCATTTCCGGCTTTTTTTGTTCACCGAAAAAGATCCAGTACATCAGGCGTTTCAGCTTTTTCTTAGATAAGCCGACTTTAAACGGATTCGTATACAGCACTTCCAGTTCATCAAACCGTTCCTGAAGGCTGTCAGCCGTTTCTTCCGGTATGTCGCCCCGCTCAATCAGCCGCAGCAATTCTTCCTGTTCAGCCTGTATCCCTTGGGCGCGGACTTTCCGCTCATCTTTTTTCGTGCGGTTTTTGACGGTGAACTGCTGAAATCTGAGATTTTTCATTTTCTCATTGTATTCGGCAATGACCGCAAAAGAAGCCGTTTTGTTTGTCTCATTCATATTTTCTTTAATGGCGGTTAAGGCAGCCTTTATCAGCTTCCGTCTCGCTGTCAGCAATTTGACTTTCTTCTCTTTCACATTGTCTTCCGGCTTATCTGTCAAAATCGGCAGTACGATTGTCGCCAGCACCAATGTGCACATAATAACACCCGCGGCTAAAAAGAGAATCAAATTCCGTTCAGGAAACGGTGAGCCGTCAGAGAGCACGTAAGGAATGGAAAAGGAACCCGCAAGCGTGACCGCTCCCCTGACGCCTGAAACCGAAATCAGCAGGGTCGAGCGCAGGCCGGGTTTATAAATGCTCTGATCCTTGTTAAAAAACCACTTGCCGTTCCAAAAAAACAGCACCCACAAAAACCTGAGAATCATTAACGTCAGCGTAATGACGATAATGTACCCGATGACCATCATATTGTTAAACGCGGTATCATTAAAGATGACGGAAACCACATCCGGTATTTGCGCCCCTAAAATAACGAAAACAAGACCGTTCAGAATGAACAAAATAATATTCCACGTACTTGAAGAGACGATTTGCAGTTTGACCATCGTTGATTCAAGACGGTCCTGCTCCACCGCATGCGTGATGCCGCCGGCCACAACAGCTAAAATGCCGGAAACGCCGATTTCTTCAGCCGCGAGATAGATGACGAACGGCGTCAGAATTTGAATCAGCATATGCATCGTGACATCCTGCATGCCGAGGCGGCGCAAAAACAGCCGGAAACGGATAATCAAAAAAGAAATGACGACACCGCTGAGTAAACCGCCGGCTGAAATCAGTACGAAACTGAAGGCGGCCTGCGCCAGCGAAAATGCGCCCGTCACGGCAGCCGCAATCGCAAATTTAAAAGCGACCAGGCCGGATGCGTCATTCATCAGTCCTTCTCCTTCAAGGAGACGCAGAATGCCTTTTGGCATCTTCACTCGCCCTGACAGCGCGCTGACCGCGACAACGTCAGTCGGTGACAGTATCGCCGCCAGCCCGAACGCGGCAGCCAGCGGAATGCTCGGAATCATCCAATGAATCGTGTAACCGCCGACAATCACCGTGGCAAACACGAGCCCGAGCGCAAGCAGCAGAATCGGCGCTCTTAAATTCCAAAGTTCCGCACGCGGCGTCCGTTTTCCATCGTTAAAAAGCAGCGGAGCGATAAACAAAACAAAAAACAATTCGGTATTCAGTTCAAAGTGAAGCCCCTGCGGAAATGACGCCGCAATGATACCGAGCGCCACCTGAATCAAAGGCACCGGGATAAAGGGGACAAACCGATTTACGATATTTGAGATCGCGATGATGGTTAAAAGTACGAGTACGACTAAAAATATGTCCAAAGCATGACCTCCTTCATCTGCTGCATCATATCATTATTGCCTGATCTCTGCCTTTGCCAAAGGCCGGAGCCGATGATCGGGCAGATTCAATATATTTTCCGCACGCAACCATTCTTCTTTTATTTTACCCGTTTTTATTTAAAATTTCTCATAACGTGCTCACGGGGAACTTTTTTTGCCTTCAGCTACATTTTTTCCGAAAAAAGAAAAAGCCTGTTTTCTCTGAAAACAGGCTTTTTCGCAAGCTGCGTCATCTGTTTCATGACGCGGTGCAGCGTTTATGCTTCTTAGTAAAGGATAGAGAACGCACCGTCAGTGTGTCTCTATCCTTGGTTTTAAGTGCTCATCTTATTCGTGAAAATTCGTGCCGTCTGTCGTCGCTTTAATGATGCCGGCGCGGATGACGAAATCGCCGAAGTGTTCGCCTTCCTCACGCTCTTTCGCGTAGCGCGGGAGAATGGTGCGAAGCTCATTCAGAATTTCTTCTTCACCGATATTTTCCCGGTACATTTTGCTCAAACGGCTGCCGTCAAACGCCGCTCCTAAATACATATTATATTTTCCGGGCGCCTTTCCGATAAATCCGATTTCGCCGAGCGCATGGCGGGCGCAGCCATTCGGGCATCCGGTCATACGGATGGTGATTTCTTCATCCCGCAGCCCGTTTTCGTCAACAATGTCTTCAATCTTATCAATCAATTTCGGCAGATACCGCTCGGCTTCGGCCATGGCGAGCCCGCATGTCGGAAGCGCGACGCAAGCCATTGAACTGCGGCGGAGGGCGGAATGCTGCCGGCCGTCTGTCAGACCGTATTGTTCGATTAATGCGCTGATTTGTTTCTTTTTCTGGCTCGAGACATTGCCGATAATCAGGTTTTGATTAGAGGTGAGACGGAAATCTCCCGTATGGACTTTGGCGATTTCACGCAATCCCGTCATCAGCTTATAATTCTCATAGTCCGTGACGCGGCCGCCTTCGATAAACATCGTAAAGTGCCATTTACCTTTTACACCCTTCACCCATCCGTAACGGTCGCCGTTATGGTCAAAATGATAAGGTTTCGCTTCATCCAGCTGCCAGCCGAGGCGGTTTTCCAGCTCGGCTTTTACGTTTTCCAGCCCGAGACGGTCAACAGTGTACTTGAATCTGGCATTCTTTCTGACGGAACGGTTTCCGTAATCGCGCTGAATCGTAATGGTTTTTTCCGCTACATCATACAGCTGCTCCGGTTTGCAGAAGCCGATGACTTTTGAAAGCTGCGGATAAGTGGCCGTATCGCCGTGCGTCATTCCCATACCGCCGCCGATTGCAACGTTGAATCCGATAAGACGGCCTTCCTCCACGATGGCAATGAAGCCGAGATCTTGAGAAAAGACATCGATATCATTGGACGGAGGCACGGCGATTCCGATTTTGAATTTCCGCGGCAGGTACAGCGGCCCGTACATCGGTTCCGTTTCCGTGTCAGGAGTGCCCGCCACACGTTCCTCATCAAGCCAGATTTCATGATAGGCTCTCGTGCGCGGAAGAAGGTCATCGCTCAATTTCTTCGACCATTCGTATACTTCCGCATGAATTTCAGACTGGTGCGGATTTGAAGCGCACATGACGTTTCGGTTGACATCTCCGCAGGCCGCAATGGTATCAAGCAGCGCCGCATTGATTTTCTGAATCGTTTTTTTCATGTTCCATTTTAAAATTCCGTGCATTTGGAACGTTTCACGCGTTGTCAGCTTCAATGTATTGTTTCCGTATTTTTGCGCCAGTTCATCCATGACAAGCCATTGTTCCGGAGTTGACACGCCGCCTGGCATCCGAACGCGCAGCATGAACTGATAAGCCGGTTCAAGCTTTTGTTTTTGACGTTCATTACGAAGATCGCGGTCATCCTGCAAGTAGCTTCCGTGATGCTTCATCAGCCGGTTGTCATCGTCCGGGATGCCGGCTGAAATCCGGTCGAGCATGACTTCTTTCAATGTGCCGCGCAAATAATCACTTTTTTCTTTAATTTCCTCAACATCACTTGGAGGGCCTTCCGGCGCTTTTAAAATGTTGTTCACCATGCTGAATAAGCTCCTTTCAAACCAAAATCAATATACGTCACGCTGATAGCGTTTTTTCTGCTGCATGTCTGCCAGGAAGCTTTCCGCTTTTTCACGGCTCATGCCGCCTTCTTCCTGAATGATATCGAGAAGCGCCTGGTGCACGTCATGCGCCATATGCTGTTCATCACCGCAGATGTATACGGCGGCTCCCTGCTGCAGCCATTCATACAGCTCTTTGCTTTGTTCTTTCATGCGATGCTGCACATATACTTTTTCCTCCGAATCCCGGGAAAAAGCGACGTCCATTTTTGTGAGAACACCGTTTTGCAGCCATTTTTGCCATTCCGTCTGGTACAGAAAATCAGTGACAAAGTGCTGATCCCCGAAAAACAGCCATGTTTTCCCTTCAGCTCCGGTTTCTTCACGCTCCTGCATAAAGGAACGGAACGGCGCGATGCCTGTCCCCGGCCCGACCATAATGATCGGTGTATCCGGGTTTTCCGGCAGCTTGAAGTTTTGGTTGTGCTGAATGTAAATCGGAAGCGTATCTCCCGGCTGGAGTCTTTCCGCGCACAGAATGCTGCAGACGCCTTTTCGTTCTCTGCCGTGCGCGTCATATCTGACCGCTCCGATTGTCAGATGCACCTCTTCCGGATTCGCTTCTAAACTGCTTGCGATCGAATAGAGCCGGGCCGGCATTTTACGCAGGATGGAAAGAAAGTCTTCCGCTGTCGCTTCCCACGGACCGAAATCCCGGACGAGATCAAGCAGATCACGGCCGTTGATGTACGCTTTCAGCTGCTCTTCGTTTCCTTCGGCCAGAAGTTCACTCAGCTTTTGGTCAGCCGTAAACTGTGCGGCCTTTTGCAGGAACGGTTTTGTTAAAACGGTTATTTCAAAATGAGAAGTAAGCGCATCTTTCAGCGGGAGGCGCTCTCCTTGTTTATTCACCGCCACTTCCTGTTTTGGGTCCCATTTCAGCTCATTGATCAGCTCATCAACGAGCGCCGGATCATTTTCCGGATAGATGCCGAGGCTGTCTCCGGGCTGATACGCGAGGCCCGATCCTTCAAGCGAAAGCTCAAGATGGCGTGTCTCTTTATTCGAACCGCGTCCGTTCAGATTGATGTTCTCAAGAACCTCCGCCCGAAACGGGTTCGTTCTGGAATAAACGGATTCACCGAGAGCCGGCGTCTCGGCAGGCGCTTCGGCTGTTTGATTTCCCGCTCCTTCGTTCAAACCGCCGATGACCGCGTCAAGCCATTCAGAAAACGGCTCATCATAATCAAGATCGCAATCAACCCGCGGCGCAAGCTGGGTGCCGCCGAGCTCTTGAAGACGCTCGTCAAACTCTTTGCCGGTCTGGCAGAAAAATTCATACGAGCTGTCCCCGAGCGCCAAAACGGAGTAACGGAGCGCTTCAAGCTTCGGCGCGCGTCTGCCGTGAAGAAATTCATGAAAGGCCAGCGCGTTATCCGGCGGATCGCCTTCTCCGTGCGTGCTCACCACGATCAGTAAATTGTTTATTTTTTTCAGATTATTCGGCTTAAAATCGTTCATCGACGCGACGGTGACCTGGAATCCCCGTTCCTCAAGCGTCTTTACCGTCTGTTTCGCAAGACCTTCCGCATTTCCCGTTTGCGATCCGTATAATACGGTCACTTCTCTTGAGACTGCCGGGCTTTCTGCAGGAGCCGGAGCAGCGGGTGCGGCTGTTTCACCGGATTCGGACCGGGCCGCAGCCAAATAACCGCTCAGCCAGATTTTCTGTGATTCTGTCAAGGTCGGCAGAAGGCGGTTAAGGAGCTCTGCCTGCTCCTGATTAAACGGACTGTTCATGACCTGAAGTTGCAACGATATCCACCTCACAAGGAATTAAACGTAACGTACGTTATTTCTATAGGAATTGTCAAAATAATATTCTAATTGAAACTTTACCGAAAGTTTGTATGTAAGTAAAATATATAATCATGATGACAACGATTAAGATTACTAATGATAAAAAGCCCTTTGCACTTGGCAAAGGGCTTACACGAATAAGCCGGCGGGCACTTCTTTAATAAAAGGAGAGTGTTCTCCCGGAGACAATACGGTCAGATGATGCATCGCCCGCGTACAGGCCGTATATAACAGCTTACGGTCATGTTCGCTTTTGTACTGGACAGCAGAGGCGTCAGCGGCAATGACGGCGTCAAACTCAATGCCTTTTGCCAAATAAACGGGAATGACGCATACCCCTTTTTGAAAAGGCTGGTTTTCTTTATTGATCAAGCGGACACCGCTCTCGGCGCTGACTGCCTGAAACACTTTTTTGGCTTCCGCGGCCGTTTTGCAGATGACGGCGACCGTCTCCCAGCCTTTTTGTCTGAGCTCCCGGATTGTATCCGCCAATTGTTCCTGCCGCGCATTTTCTGTATCCGTCCGCAAAACACGCGGTTTTTCCCCGTTCCGGTTAAATGGCTCAATGTCATCGCCGTCAGCCAGCAGCGCTTTCGTAAATTCAACAATCTGCCGCGTCGATCTGTAAGTCCGCTTCAGGCTGACATACTTTTCTGCACCATTGCGAAAGCAGCCGGCGAGGGAAGAAGGGCCCGTAATGGTGTGGGCATAAATCGACTGGCTGACATCACCGAGCACCGTCATCTTTGCCGCTGGGAAGATGCTTTGAATATACGTGAGCTGAAATGGGGAATAATCCTGCGCTTCATCAATGAAGACGTGCTTCATTTGTGTGTTTTTTCTTTTTCCTTCTAACAGATCCTGCAAATACAGATACGGAGCGGCATCTTCATACGGAAGTGATCGTTCTGCAAATGCGTTTCTGGTCAAAGCGCCGATGCTCTCCCAATGATCGGGCTTTTCATCAGCTCCCCAGTCTGAAAACAGCCGGAGATACATCCGTTTTATATCGAGAAAGCCGAGCCGTCTGACGGCCTGCTTAATCGGTTTAAAGGCTTTGCCGACAATAATGGCGCCAAGCAGCCGCTGTTCGCGCTGATGGTCGTCAAATGCAGGTTCATCATCTGCCGCCTGCTTCTTGAGTGTTTGATAAACCTCAGCATAGTCTTCCTTATCAAGCAGCTCGCTCTCCTGCAAGACCCATTCCTTCTTACGCTCCTTTTTTTCGAGAGCGCTGATTTCCGCGAGAAGCCATTCCGCTGTCAGCTCCGCTCTGTTCGGAATCGGCAGCTGCTGATCAAGCGAATAAAAATAGTCTTCAATCCGCTCTTTTGAAATCAGGATGTCTCCCCGGAAGCTGATCTGTTTACACATCAGGCCAGAGCCGGAAAGCGAGCAGGCGTAGCGGTCAATCATGGCCTGGAAAGCTGATGACGCTTTGTAAGCAATGGCTGCGAGCCTTACGGAAAGTGCGTCCTGATTTTGTTCAGTCAGGCAATATTCAAGCTGCTCGTACGGGCTTTCACAATCAAACTTTCGTCCGAGCCGGCGGATGATATATTCCTGAAAGGTGGCCTGCTCCATATTCTCTTCTCCCAATTCCGGCAATACGGCGGAAACATAACTGTTGAACAAAATGTTCGGGGAAAACAATACAATCTGACGGGCATCAAGCACCCCGCGCCCGCGGTACAGCAAGTAAGCGGCCCGCTGAAGCGCCGCGGATGTTTTCCCGCTTCCGGCGGCTCCCTGAACAATGAGATATTTGCTTTTTTCATCCCGGATGATTTCGTTCTGTTCTTTTTGGATGGTTGACACGATGTTTTTCATATGCTGTCCGGAATGCCCGCTCAGCACCTCTTGCAGCATTTCGTCACCAATCGTCATATCCGTGTTAAACATCGCTTTAAGCGTCCCTTTTTTAATGATAAACTGCCGCTTCAGTGTGATGTCTCCTTCTATCGTTTCTTCGGGAACTTCATAGCGGGCTTTTCCCGGGGAATATTGATAGTAAAGAGATGAGATGGGCGCGCGCCAATCATAAATGAGAAATTGCTCGTTGTTTTCATCCATCAAAGAAGTCAGCCCGATATAAATCCGCTCGGAAGAGGACTCCCCTTTTTCCGTAAAATCGACACGGCCGAAGTAAGGAGAGGTTTTCAGCTTTTGGATTTTTTGAAGCTGCCGGTATTGAAGCCGATGCGTCCGTTCACGTTCTGAAAGCATTTCTGCCTGCTGTTTAATGCTTGAAAATGTCTCAGCCGCTTCGTGGGCGTCATCCATATTCACGGTGACATCATCCCAAAACGTTTTTCTCAGCCCGACAATATCCTGCTTCAATCCGCCCGATGAGGCTTCAAGATGAGTTTGTTTCTGTTCCAGTTCCTTCATGACAAAATTGATTCTTTCCTGCTCTTCTTTCCACTCTTTATCACGTTTTGCCATCAGCGGCACCTCCGACATCAAGCTGACAAATCCGGCTTTCATCATACAAACATATATGCAACATATTATTCAGCATTATGGTCAAATACCCTTTTTCTTATCATATCGGGCGTCTTTTTTTATCAGAAGCCGTTATGAAAAAAAACCGATTTCTTTATGAAATCGGTTTTTTACTGATCTATATGATAGGAACGATTCGGCAGGCGCCACCTGAACACATAACTGCAGATGCGGCATGCCACAAGCACAAGAAACAGCACATACAAACCGGCGGCATCCCCGGCCCAGCCGAGGCCCACGATTAACCCTCCGAGCGCGGCCCAGACTGCATAAATTTCCGCCTTGAGCACAAGCGGCTTCCTGCCCGCGAGCAAATCCCGTATGATGCCGCCCCCGCTGCCGGTGAGGACCGCTGCCGCAATCACCGCACTGAGCGGATGGCCCATTTTCACGGCATATAAAGCGCCTTGGATGGCAAACGCCGAAAGCCCGATGGCATCGGATAGGTTGCCCCATTTACTCCAATGTCTTAACAGCAGCTTCGGAAACAAAAAGACAATCGTAACTGATGCGAGAGCGATTTGAAAAAACGCGCCTTGCTCCCACAAGGCGGAGACCGGAACACCGATCAGCAGATTTCGGATCGCTCCTCCGCCGAACGCCGTTACAATCCCCAAGATGTACACGCCTAAAATATCATACTCCTCTTCCATCGCAACAATCGCTCCGCTGACCGCAAACGCAATGATGCCGATTACACTAAGCAGCTCCCAGGCCATTCCATATGCTCCTTTTTATTTGTTAAATTTTCTGACGACCATTAGATTTTATAATCGCTTTCTCTTAAAATCAACCTTATTTTTGAAAGATTCTGATTCCTAACCCGGGACAACCTCACTCGCAACGGCTGGGAGCAAGAACATTTACCTATTTTATACTATTTTGGGAGGTTTATTGGAAGTTTCATTGAATACTTTCTCTAACAAAAAGGGGGTTATGAGATGAAAATCAGTTCACTTGTTTTTCCTGTTTTATTGGCCGCCGGATTAATTCCCGGCCTGCCGTCAGCCGAAAGCCATACGCATTCGCACACTCATGCGGAGCCGGCGAAAACGGTGTATACGGACCCGCTTCCGAAAGCCGATCATTTTAAAGATCTGAAGGGCCCGGTCCAAGTCGAACAGACGGTTGACACAAAAATTCTGGATGAAAACGGCAAGCAGGTCGGCACGAAACGATTCAATGCCAATGTCAGTCAGGATAAAGCCTCAACTAAAGCCAGCACGGGCAGCCAGAAGGTCAGAGTGCTGGCGGTGGCGGACGCTGAATACCGCGCCAAATACAGCGACTGGCAAACGCGAATCGTCCAGATCGTGGAGCAGGCGGATGTTGCTTTTAACCGTGATCACAACATTGATTTCGTCGTACAGGCCGTGCAGGCTTGGAATTCCTCGGGCTCAAACAGTTCTCAGATTTTATCGAATCTCCAAGGCAGCTTCAGAAATCAAAATTATCATTTTGTCGTCGGTTTTACCGCAAAATCAAGTTTTGACGCCGGCGGTATCGCGTATGTATATAACGGCAAACCGAGCGGCCCGGCTTTCAGCGTGAACCTTGATCAAGGAACGGCCAACACGGCGAAAGCGGCACAGCACGAGTTTTCCCATAACTTCGGACTTCAGCATGACGCCCAAGGCAGCGGCATCCGCTGCGTCATGAATTATGATTATGCCTATTCCGTGGATATTTGGGACAGCTCCCATAACAGACAGATTGAGACAAACAAAGCTTGGTACAAATAATAGAAAAAGAGCCGCTCCCATGGAGCAGGCTCTTTATTTTGCCGTGCGTTCCGTTTTGACAAAACACATGCAGATAATAATGAGAATAAATGCCGTCAATGCCAGGAAAGGAATGGTAATGAAACCGAACCAGTTAATATATTCAGATGAGCAAGGCACGCCGTAGACACACGGCTTGATGCCGCTGAAACCGGGCACCTTCTGCTCAAGGTAATGCATGATCGATATAAACGCGCCGATGACGGCCATCGGCAGCACGTATTTTTTTACGCGCGTGTCACCCTGGAAGGTGGCGATTCCTAAAATCAGGACAAGCGGGTACATGAGAATTCTTTGATACCAGCACAGCTCGCACGGTATGAATTTTCTGATCTCGCTGAAATATAGGCTGCCGAGCATGGCAGCAAGAGCTATCACCCAAGAAGCATATAAAAATACGATTCTATTTTTCATTTTTCAGCTCTTTCTTAATCGTTTTTGAAATCTCATCATAATCAGAGAATTCTTTAATCACTTTGTCATTTACGTAAATCGTCGGTGTCGCCGTAATGTTTAATTTATCATTCAGGTCAGTGTCAGCTTTCAGCTCTTTTGCAAATGTCTCTTTATCAAGGTTTTCCTTCAGCTTGTCAGGATCAACCTTTTTCGCGGTGCTTTTGACCGTTTTTTCAAGCAATGCAGGCGTGACCCATTCCTGTTCGCTTGACGGCTGCTGTTCAAACAGCTTTTCATGGAATGCCCAGAATGATGCCGGGTCTTCTTTCCACACCTCTTCTGAAGCAAGAGCCGCCAGACGCGAGCCGCTTCCGTGGTACATGACGTTCACAAATGAAAATTTCACGTCGCCTTTATCGATAAAATCTTTTTTGATTTTCGGAAAGATATCGCTGTTAAATACTTTGCATGACGGACACTTGTAATCTCCGAATTCAACTACCGTAACAGGGGCTCTGTCTTTGCCAAGCACGGGCTGTCCTTTAATGGAAGGCTGTTCGGCGACTGTTTCGCCCGCTTTTTCCGTTTGGTTGTTAATAATTACGATGGCCGCAAATAAAACGACAACGATTAACGTCAGAATCACCGCAAATTTCGCAGACGATTGTTTCTTTTTCACTCAGACACCTCATTGTTTTTAAAATAAAAAAGAAGCGGATGCCGGATGGCCCGCTTCTCTATTTTACCAAGACAACCTTGTTTAAGAAAACCCTGAAAAACGAATTATCTTTGACAATTATTCCGCTTTCACTCTCATGACGCGCATCGCGTTGGCAACGGCGATCAGCGTGACGCCTACATCTGAAAAGACCGCTTCCCACATGGTGGCGAATCCGAATGCGCCAAGCAGGAGAAAAATGATTTTTACGCCTAAAGCAAATCCGATGTTCTGCCAGACGATCAGGCGTGTACGGCGTGCAATCCGGATGGCTTCGGCTGCTTTTGACGGCTGGTCTGTCATCAGGACAACATCGGCCGCTTCAACGGCGGCATCAGAGCCGAGAGCCCCCATGGCAGCTCCGATGTCAGCTCTGGCAAGCACAGGCGTATCATTAATCCCATCGCCGACAAACATCAGTTTTTCATTCGGTGCAAGCGCCGCTTCAAGTTCTTCGACGCGGTCTACCTTGTCACCCGGCAAAAGCTCTGTGTACACGTCATCAATACCGAGCTCTCGGCCGACAGCTTCTCCGGTCTGCTTTGAATCACCCGTCAGCATCACTGTCCGCTTCACGCCGAGCGCTTTTAAATTGGCAATGGCCTGTTTGGCGTCCTCTTTGATTTCATCGGCGATCACGATCGCCCCCGCATACTGCTGATCAACGGCGACATAGACGACGGTTCCGTTGTTTTCAGCTGTGCCGGAAGCGATTTGTTCTTTTGCCATCAGTTTTTGATTTCCGGCTAAAATCGTTGATCCGCCGGTTTTCACCCGAATGCCGTGTCCGGGTATTTCTTCATATTCTTCAATCTCCTCAGCCGAGAGCGGTTGATTGTAAGCTTCACGGATGGAAGAAGCAATCGGATGATTGGAATGGGCTTCTGCAAGCGCGGCCGCATGAAGCAGGCTGTCTTTCGTAAATCCCGCCGCCGGTTTGATATCAGTAACGGCGAAATTGCCTTTCGTTAAGGTTCCCGTTTTATCAAACACGGCGTATGCCACCTGATTGAGCGCTTCTAAATAGTTGCTTCCTTTCACGAGCACCCCTGCTTTAGACGCAGCTCCGATACCGCCGAAAAACCCGAGCGGAATGGAGACGACGAGTGCGCACGGACAAGAAATCACAAGGAAAATCAGCGCGCGGTACACCCAGTCGGATAGCGCGGCTGAAGGCACGAGAAGCGGCGGTAAAAAGGCGAGAAGCACCGCAACAATGACAACAACCGGTGTATAATACTTGGCAAACTTCGTAATAAAGTTTTCCGTTTTCGCTTTGCGTCCGGCCGCATTTTCGACCATATCCAATATTTTTGACACGGCAGAGTCTTCATATCCTTTAGAGGTTTCAATATGAAGCACGCCGTTCTGATTCATAAATCCGGCCATCACATCTTGCCCCGGCTCCGCTTTTCTTGGCACGGATTCGCCCGTTAAAGCGGATGTATCAACCATCGAAGAACCGCTCAGCACCTTTCCGTCCAGCGGAATCCGTTCTCCGGGATTCACGACGATGACCTGTCCGACTTTGACGTCCTGCGGCGAAACGGCAGTCATGCCGTTTTCCGTTTTCACATTGGCGTACTCAGGACGGATGTCCAATAACGCGCTGATCGATTTTCTGGATCGGCTGACGGCCGCTCCCTGAAACAATTCACCGATTTGGTAGAACAGCATGACCGCGACGCCTTCCGGATACTGATGAATCATAAATGCGCCGATCGTGGCAAGCGCCATCAGAAAATGCTCATCAAATACCTGGCCGCGGACAATGTTTTTTCCCGCTCTGGCTACGATATCGCCGCCAATAATCAAATATGAAGCAAAAAAGAGCAGAAACTCAAGGACGGCGCTCGTGTGCGCGAAGTAAGCGATGACGGCCAAAACGGCTCCCGCAGCCAGCCTCACTAACATCAGCTGCAGCTTTTTGCGGTACTCATCCTCGCCGGGTTTGTCTTCGTGCTTCGAACGAACGGTCACATGAGGATCAATGGACTTTACTTTTTTCACAACCTCATCTTTCATCCATTGTTCGTTTTTGCCGCCGGCTGAGACCGTGATGGTGCTTGCCGCAAAATTGACAGCACAGCCGTCTATGCCGTCAATGGCTTTTACGCCGTTTTCTATTTTTTTTGCACAGTTGCTGCAATCAAGTCCGTCTAATACAAATTCACCTTTGGCTGCTTTCATTTTCGACTCACCCTACTTTCCGTAATAGGATTCCCATAACATCAATACAGCTAAACGAATTTATATATATGAACATATACTCATATATGTGTTTTCTCTATTATATGCAGGCTTTGAATAAAGTGTCAATAAAAAAGACAAAACAGGCCTCAGCCTATTTTGTCTTTTTTTACCCTCTGTAAACGCAAAGCATTAAGGACGACCGATACTGAGCTGAACGCCATGGCAGCGCCTGCCACCCACGGGGCCAGAAAGCCGGACGCCGCAATCGGAATGCCGATGCTGTTGTATCCCAATGCCCAGCCTAAATTCTGCTTGATGTTTCTCATGGTCAGCCTGCTCATGCCGATGGCGTCGGCAATGCCGTTCAGGTCACCGCGGATCAGCGTAATATCCGCCGCTTCCATTGCGATATCTGTGCCGGTGCCGATGGCCATTCCGATATCGGCCACAGCCAGCGCCGGAGCATCATTGATGCCGTCACCGACCATCGCCACGCGCCGGCCTTCTTTTTGCAGCCGGGAAATTTCCGCCGCCTTTTGTTCGGGAAGCACTTCAGCGATCACGCTGCCGATGCCCGCGGCTTTTGCAATGGCTTCCGCGGTCTTTTTGTTGTCACCGGTCATCATGATGACGTCAAGCCCCATATCATTCAGGCGTTTCACCGCGGCCGGAGATGTTTCTTTGATTGTATCGGCGACTGCGATAAGGCCCGCCGCTTTGCCGTTTGCCGCAATAAGCATCACCGTTTTTCCTTCCGCCTCCAAGCGGGCCATGTGCGGAAGCAGCGCCTCATGTTCAATGTGTTCTGATTCCATCAGCCGTCTTGATCCGGCAAGAATCGTTCTGCCGTCAGCCTCGGCGTATATTCCGGAACCGATCCGGGCTTGGAACCGGGTGATTTTCGGGATGGCAATCCCCCGTTTTTCGGCTCCTGACACGATGGCTTCTCCAAGCGGGTGCTCTGATCCCGTTTCGGCGGCCGCCGCCAGCCGCAGGAGTTCCTCTTCGCTCATTCCCGCTGCCGGTACGGCATCTGTCAGAACCGGTCTGCCGTTTGTCACCGTTCCTGTTTTATCCAGTACGATGGTCGTCAGACGCTGTGTTTTTTCTAAATGCTCTCCGCCTTTAAAGAGAATGCCGAATTCAGCTGCACGGCCGGAGCCCGCCATAATGCTCGTCGGAGTGGCGAGCCCGAGTGCGCACGGACAGGCAATGACAAGCACGGCGATGAATTTGCCGATCGCTTCAGAAAACTGTCCCGGCGCCGCCCATACATACCAAATGAGAAAAGTCAGCACGGCCAGCCCCAGCACAATCGGGACGAAAATGCCTGAAATGTGATCTGCGAGCCGCTGAATGGGGGCTTTTGATCCTTGGGCTTCTTCCACGATTTTAATAATGTGTGCAAGCGCGGTATCTTTCCCGACATTCACCGCTCTGATTTTGAGAAAGCCGTTTGCATTGATCGTCGCCCCGGTGACGGTGCTTCCGGGAGACTTATCGACAGGCATGCTCTCCCCCGTAATCATCGATTCATCAATTGCGGAATGGCCTTCAATCACTTCGCCATCGACAGGAACACGTTCTCCCGGTTTCACATATACGATATCCCCCGTCCGGACCTCGTCAATCGGAATCACCTGTACCTTCCCTTCCCGCTCAACCGCCGCCGTCTTCGCCTGAAGCTTCATTAACTTTTTAATCGCTTCTGATGAGCGGCCTTTCGCTTTCATCTCTAAAAGCTTTCCAAGCAAAATCAAAGTCAGCAAAATGGCGCTCGTTTCATAATAAAGCCCCTCTACATGTCCGTCTCGTCCGAGAGACGCAATCGTCATGTACAGGCTGTATGCGTAAGCGGCCGTCGTTCCGAGCGCAACGAGAACATCCATATTGGCGCTTTTGTTTCTCATCGTCTTGTACGCTCCCATATAAAAAGGCCAGCCGATGACGAGTTGCACCGGGGTGGCAAGCGCGAATTGCAGCCACGGATTCATCAGGATATCCGGCATCCAGATAAAAGAAGTAAAAGAAAAATGGCTGACCATCGACCAGAGAAGCGGAAAGGAGAGAACGGCAGAAAATATCAGCCTGATCAGCTGCTTTCGCTGCTCTTTCTCCTTTTGGGATAATCCGCCATCTCCATCAACCGCTTGCTTCTCGTCTAATCTGTAGCCGAGTTTTGCCACGGTCTCTTTCAGTTCTTTCGGTGTCACCTCTTTGGGGTTGTATTCAACGGAGACCGTTTCAAGGGCGAAATTCACCGGCGCGCCCACAACGCCCTCTGTTTTGTTCAGGCGCTTTTCAATCCGATTGGCGCAAGCGGCGCACGTCATGCCTTCAATCTGAAACTCGGCTTTTTCCGTCACAACATGGTAGCCGAGTTTTTCAATTTTATCCTTTATGGCGCCAGCTTCGATTTTGTCAGGCTGATAGGAAATATTTGAGGTCTCAAGCGCAAGATTGACGGAAGCGTCATTGACGCCGTCCATCCGTTTCAGCCCTTTTTCAATTCTTGAAGCGCAGGCGGCGCATGTCATGCCTCCCACTTGAATGGTCATCTCTTTCGGTTCACTCAATGCCCTCACCTCTTCTCACAAACCCCCAGGGGGTATCATTTTCATAAAAGAAAACCGCGCCCGTTTCCGCAGCGCGATAAATCCTATACGACGTCATAACCTTGATCTTCAATCGCGTCTTTTATATCTGATACGGAGACTTTGTTCTCATCAAACGTCACATCCACCTGTCCGGCTTCCAATTTCACCTGAACCGCCGTCACTCCGTTCAGTTCTCCCACTCCGGTCTCTACTGCTTTGACGCAGTGCTGACAGGACATGCCTTCGACTTGCAGTGTTTTTTGTTCCATGATAATTCCCTCCACGTCTTGTTTTTTCTTCTTCATGTTACCATACCCCTGTAGGGTATTTCAAAACATTTTATTTTACGATTTTGCGATTTTTTTCACAACATCAAGCAGCTCGGCAATCGCCTGCTCCCCGTTTCCGCTCTCAATGGCGCCGGCTACGCAGTGATGGGCGTGATCTTCCAGCAGATGAAACGCGACTTTCTGCATGGCCGCCTGTACGGCTGAAATCTGCACGAGAATATCCACGCAGTATCGTTCGTTATCCACCATATTCTGAATGCCCCTGACTTGGCCTTCAATCCGTTTAAGCCGGTTCAGGATCTGGTCTTTTTCTTTGGCGCTTTTATGATTTAACGATTGATGCTCGGTATGTTTGTCCATTTTCCACCTCGGTTTTTTTCTTCGTTATCTTCATTATACAGACTTGAAAATCCGGTGTAAAAAATTTTCAACACACAAGTTTTACCAGTACACCCGCGGGGTATATAATGTTATCACTTATCAAGAGGGGGAAACTCATTGAAAACGATACAAGTTGGCATATTGGGATATGGTTTGTCGGGTAAAGTTTTTCATGCGCCGCTTTTGGACGTCCTTGATGATTATCAGATCAAAAAAGTCATGACGTCCAGAACGGATGAGGTCAAACGTGATCTGCCGGGGGCTGAAGCCGTGCGCGCGATTGAAGACATTACCGGTGATCCTGACATTGATCTCGTCATCGTCACGACACCGAGCGGAATGCATTATGAATCAGCGATGAAATGTCTCCTGGCGGGAAAACACACCGTCGTGGAAAAACCGATGACGGCGACTTCAGCAGAAGCGGAGGAGCTGAGAAGAACGGCTGAAGATAAAGGCGTCTTGCTGAGCGTGTACCATAACCGGCGCTGGGACAATGACTTTTTAACAATACAAAAGCTGATTCGGGACGGGGCGCTTCAAGACATTCATACATATCAAGTCAGCTATGATCTATACAACCCGGTTGTACAGGAAAAATGGCGCGAAAAGAACGGACCCGCCACGGGAACGCTGTATGATCTCGGTTCACATATTATTGACCAGACACTTCTGCTTTTCGGAATGCCGGAATCCGTCACCGCACATGTGATGAAACAGCGGGACAACAGTGAAACCGTTGATAATTTTCTGGCCGCGCTCCATTACGGCAAACTTCAGTTCATTCTTCAATCCGGCTCCATGAATGCGGCAAGCGGCCCGCGCTATCAGATTCACGGACGGAATGCAAGCTTTATCAAATACGGAATGGATGGACAGGAAGATGCGCTTTCAGCGGGCAAAAAGCCGATTGACGACAGCTGGGGCGCCGATGATCCTGACAACTTCGGAGAGCTGACAATCGCAGCGGATGAAAAACGGCATACAGAAACAATCCCCTCTGAGAACGGCTCTTACCTTACGTACTACAAACTGCTGGCAGACAGCATCTTAAACGGAAAACCGCTTCCCGTTACGGCAAAAGAAGGCATCGATGTCATCCGTGTCATTGAAGCGGCGATGAAAAGCAGCGAACAAAAACGGACGATTGCCCTTTAATATGAAAAACCTCCCAGCCGTACGGCGGGGAGGTTTTTTTAAGATCAGAATGATTTTCCGGCTTCTTTCGCGCGGGCAATCGCATCTTCTTTAATTTGCTGTGCTTTATTCGGTTCAGCATTATGGCCTTCAACGATTAATCCGTCAAAAGAAGGAACGCCGAAGAAGTTCATCATGATGCCGATGTAACGGTGGCCCATTTCCATGTCAGCCGCCGGTCCTTCAGAGTAATAGCCTCCGCGCGCCTGAATGTGGAGCGCTTTTTTGTCTGTCAACAGACCGATCGGGCCTTGCTCTGTATATTTGAATGATTTTCCGGCTACAGCCACAGAATCAAGGTACGCTTTCATAACAGGCGGGAATGAGAAGTTCCAAAGCGGTGTGACGAATACGTATTTGTCAGCTGCCGCGAATTGATCGCTCAGCTCGTTCAGACGGCTGACTTTCGCTTTTTCGTTTTCAGAAAGCTCTTCAAAACCTGTGCCGGATTGAAGTTTTCCCCAGCCGCTGAATACATCCGCGTCGATATGAGGAATGTTCTCTTTGTAAAGGTCGATATGTACAACCTCATCATTCGGGTTTGATTCTTTATAAGAATCGATAAACGCTTTTCCTGTCGCCATGCTGTAAGATGTCTTTTCATCATGAGGATGAGCAGTGATATAAAGTACTTTTGCCATTGTAAACAGCCCTTTCGTTTTCAGATTACACACACATTTATTATGAAATATGAATGTTTTTTTATACTGATCAGTTCTGTAATAATTATAGTTACAAAAAAATCTTTTCGCAACAATAATATCTCGAAATCAGTATATTTTTTTGAAAAGACTGCAAGAAGTACCTCCAGCAAATCGAAAAAAACCCGCGTTAAGCAAATTTCGACAAAGAAAAGACCGATTTTGACCATGTTAAGCCTAAATCGGCTGTTTCATTTCAGACAGTTGTGTGGAATTTATCCATGCAAAATGTTCCTGCTCTTATATTAGAGACAAACGAATTCCGCTTCATACGTTCGAATTTATCACACTCTTTTATTGCAGGTCTGCTTGCCAGTTTAACAAATGTTTCATTTTCTGTTCTGTTTCACCTTCTTGGCGGGGTTGGTAAATGGTTAATTTTAGTTCAGGGGCATCGTACACTTGAAGAGTAATATGATCCATAATCATTTCTCCAACTAAAGGATGCAGCAGTGTTTTTTTGCCGCAAGGAGTACCTAGAACTTCATGCTTGGACCACCAATTACGAAACTCAGGGCTCTTATTGGTAAGTTCTTTAATAATATCTTTAAACCACTCATCACCGACAAAACGTGTATAGGCTAAACGAAATTGAGCAATCAAGCGTTGCGCATGATCTTCCCAATTAAGAAAGAGGTCTCGGTATTCTTTAGACGTAAAGCAACGCCAGACTGCATTACGATCTCGATCATTCATTTTATTAAAGTCACCAAAAACCACGGCAGCAGCTTTATTCCAGCTTACTATGTTCAATTTTTCGTCGGTTACATATGTAGGGCAGTATTCTAATTGACTCAATACATTTTTCAGGACGCTATTTACACTTTCAACGAGAGGTCTTCCCACCTTAGATAGCAATGGCCGATTTGCTAATAAAAATAGATGCTCTTTTTCCTCTTCATTTAACCTGAATACACGCGAAATAGCCTCCAATACGTCTGAAGATACCTGTATATCACGCCCTTGCTCTAACCATGTATACCAGGTTACTCCTATTCCTGCCAGCTGAGCTGCTTCTTCTCGGCGCAGTCCTTCTGTTTTTCTGCGCGGACCAATAGGTAAACCAAAGTCTTGAGGAGATAATCGCGCCCGTCGTGTTTTTAAGAAATCCCCTAGTTCTTTCCTTCTTTCTTTGTCACTTAACATGAACTTCTCCCCTTATAAGTAGTAGTTTTAATAATAGGATAAACACACTCCTATTCCCATTATAAACCTTCATCTATTCTAATAAATGAAGGAGGTGAGTTTTATGGTTTTCAAAAATAGGGCTGAGCCTTTCCCGAAAGGATTAGTTCTCCTCATGGCTGCAGCATGTGGTTTTACAGTAGCTAATGTCTATTTAAATCAAACGCTCTTAGTCAGTATGGCAAATACTTTTCACGTTTCTGAAAACAATATAGGAATTGTAGCAACTTTAACTCAAGTGGGATATGCATTGGGAAATCTTTTATTGGTACCATTAGGTGACATTTTTGAACGGAGAAAATTGATCCTAAGTTTATTATCTATTGTATGTATAATTTTAGCCGCAACTGCTTTATCAATGAATGTAACGTGGCTGATTGCAGCAAACTTAATTCTTGGATTTGTTACCATAGTCCCTCAAATTATTGTTCCTCTTGCTGCTAATTTAGCTTCAGAAGAGAACAGAGGAAAAGTGTTAGGGAATGTTGCCATTGGCTTAGTGTGTGGGATTTTAGGCGCTCGATTTATCAGTGGTTTTGCAGATTCCCATTTTGGATGGAGATCAATGTATTGGGCTTCTTTTGCTGGCACAATGATAATGATCATTTTAATGGCAATGTATCTTCCAAAAAGCAAAGGAAATCATGCAATGCAGTATAAAACATTACTTGCATCTTTAGGCCCGTTATTTAAAAAAGAAAAAGTGTTGCAAAAAGCTTGCCTGAGTCAAGGAATGATGTTTGGTTCCTTTAGTGCCTTCTGGACAACTCTTATTTTTTTATTAAATACTTCTCCGTATTCTTATGGGAGCACCGCGGCAGGTTTAATAGGTTTAGTGGGAATAGCTGGAGCCTTTGCAACTCCCATGATAGGCCGGGCGATCGATAAAAAAGGATCAAAATTTGCTAATACCTTATGTATGTTTATTTCTTTAATCGCTTTTCTGACCTTAATATTCTTAGGATATTGGTTACCGGGATTAATTCTTGGCGCACTATTAGTAACAGTTGGCACGCAAGCAAATCAAGTTGCTTGTCAAGCTGCTATCTTTCAACTATCTCCTGAAAAGAGAAGCAGATTAAATGGTTTATACATGGTATCTACATTCTTAGGCGGATCTTTAGGATCATATCTAGGTGTACTTGCTTGGAGCAAATGGCATTGGTATGGAGTATGTACAGTTGGGATACTCATGATAGGTATTGCTTTTAGTTCCTTATTTAGCTTACCTAAAAAAAGAACAGTAAAAAATAGAGAATTCGAGAAAGGAAGTCATATCTAATGTCTGAAAATACAGAAAACTACAAAAAGGGATTGGAAGTTCTATCAAAAATAGATCCGCACAACTATCAAAATATCGTGAACAGTTTTAAAGATTCAGCAGCACCTGACTTGGGAACTTTGGCTGTGGAATTTAATTACGGTCAAATTTTTTCCAGACCGGGATTAGATTTAAAATCCCGCCTTCTTGCAGCAGTTGCTGGTCTGACTGCTTTAGGAAATACGGAACAATTAAAATTTTATATTAACGGAGCTTTAAATGTCGGATGGACCGAAGAAGAAATTGTGGAAGCTATGATGCAAATGTTAATTTATGCAGGCTTTCCTGTCGCATTAAATACCATTTTAACAATAGCTACTGAAGTATTTTCTAAAAGACGAAATCAGCTGTCAGCCAATTTATTGGAAGGAGAGTAAAAAATGATTATTGATAGTCATGCCCACGTAGTTCTACCTGTAGAAAAACACATTGAAATGATGGATTCAAGCGGGATAGATAAAACTATTTTATTCTCTACGCTTGTTCATCCAGAAAAAAGTGAAAGCTACGATGAATTTATTCAGGAAATGGATGTACTGAATCAAATTTTAAATAACGAGATAAACCCCCTAGAAGCACGAGTAAAAGCTCTAGAAGAATTAAGGGATGCTATCGCAAAATATCCTGACCGTTTTATTGGATTTGGATCAGTTCCCCTTTTAAGTTCCTCCGGAGAACTGCGTGATTGGGTTGAGAAGATTGTAAAAGATTATAAAATGAAGGGACTTGGAGAATTCACCCTTGGTTCAGGCCAAATTAAAATGCTTGAGCCTGTATTCCAGGCAGCTGGTGATTATAATTCCTTTCCGATTTGGGTGCATACATTCCATCCACTCAATTTAAATGATATTCAGGAATTGTTCGCTTTAACTCGTAAATATCCCACTGTCCCTGTAATCTATGGCCATTTGGGAGGGATTCATTGGCAGCAAGTTATTGCATTAACAAAAGAAACAAAGAACGCCTACCTAGATATTTCTGCATTTTATACAACCTATGCATTATCTTTGGCTATAAAAGAACTCCCAGAGAACACTTTATTTAGTTCTGATTTTCCATATGGTGATCCATTCCTAAATAAGTTGGCAGTTGAACGCCATGCTTCAAGTGAAGAAGTCGTACAACGAGTACTAGGCGGAAATATTGCTAACCTCTTAAAGATTTAACTTATTTTTATAACAATTTCTTAGGGAATATAAGTTTGAAGGATTGCATTCAGCAGGTTTTCATTCCTTACGTCTTTTAAATAATAAAGAGCCGATTTACTCTTAACGGTTAACGGGGTAAATCGGCTCTTTTCTTATCCAAAATGCTGGCGGGATCCCTTTAATGACGGGAATGGCAAGCAGCAGAAAAAGCAGAAACATTTAGTTTCTGCTCAAAATCGGGTTTGATTTACAGACCGGAATATCCAACCCGAGATTCCCCCGCAGTGTATCGGCCGGATAGCTTTTTCGGTACAGCCCCTTTTCCTGGAGGATTGGTATGACATGATCCACAAAGGCTTCAAGCATGCCGGGGATGTCAGAGTGAATGATAAACCCGTCCGCCGCTTCCCGCTGAAACCATGTTTCAATTAATGACGCTACACGTTCAGGTGTGCCGATAAAATGGGTTCGCGGAAACGCGGCTTCGCGCGCCACTTGACGCAGCGTAAGATTCCGGGCTTTCGCCTCTCTTTTGATACGGTCTGTCGTGCTTTGAAACGCGTTTTTCCCGACGTCGCCCAAATCAGGAAACGGCTCATCCAGCGGAAAACGGCTCAGATCATAATCGTCAAAAAATCTGGCCACATATTTAACAGCGTTCTCTATCGGAATCAGCTCGGCAAATTCTTGGTATTTCGCTTCCGCTTCTTCTTGTGAGCCGGCTATAATCGGACTGATTCCCGGAAAAATCCGCAGCTTGGAAGCGTCCCGGCCGTAATCCGCCGCCCGCTTCTTCACATCATCATAAAAAGCCTTCGTTTCCTCAAGTGAATTGGAGTGCGTAAAGACTGCATCTGCATTCCTCGCGGCAAACGACCGGCCGGTTTCTGAAGACCCCGCTTGGAAAACGACCGGCTCTCCCTGTTTGGACCGGCCGATATTCAGCGGGCCCTCCACTTGAAAATACTCGCCTTTGTGATACAGGCGATGCAGTTTGTCAGGGTCAAAAAACTGCCCGGTTTCTTTGTTGCGGACGAAGGCATCTTCTTCCCAGGAATTCCACAGACCGCGCACCACGTCCACATGTTCCTGGGCGATGGCATAGCGCCGGCTGTGGTCGGGAAGGCTTTCTTTGCTGTGATTGCGCGCAGCTCCCGCCTGCGGAGAGGTGACGAGATTCCAGCCCGCCCGGCCGCCGCTGATATGGTCAAGAGACATCAGCTGTCTTGCGATGGTGAACGGCTCAGTGAACGATGTGGAAAATGTGCCGATTAAACCAAGATGGGTTGTAGAGGCGGCAAGCGCCGATAAGATAGTGATCGGCTCAAACCGATTTAAGAAATGCGGGATGGACTTTTCAGAAATGAACAAGCCGTCCGCAATAAAAGCAAAGCTGAACAGCCCTCTTTCAGCAGTCTGCGCTTTTTGCCTGTAAAACGCCGCATTCGTGCTTGCTGTCGGATCGGCGTCGGGATGACGCCAGCCGTCCGTTGTGCCGCCGACACCGTGAATCATGGCTCCGAATTGAATAAGATCTGTCCGGCTCATTTTCTCTCCCCCTTTTTCCCCTCGTAATCAGCAAGCGCCCGTTCTACATGTTCAATGCCGACTTGAGTAACGGCCTGATACACACGGCTGTCACCGCTGCCGATTTCAACGACGGGAACATGACGGATGCCGTACTTCGTCTGCAGCACGTCACTCAATTCGTCCCGCTCTGTCACATCAATTGTTTCGTATGCAACGGCATTTTCCCGCAAATATCCTTTCACTTCATCGCAATAGGAGCAGCCCTGTTTGCTCCAGACCACTACGTTTACTTCATGACTCATGTTCATCCCTCCTATAATTGCGGGGCCGGCTGCACCGCTTCGCTTAACAGCCGGTAAGACAATCGTTTTTCCTCAGCGTTTTTGATAGGCGACAAAATCACAAAATCAGTAATGCTGTACGGAACGGATAATCGTCGCAGCTCGGCGGCGGCCTCTTCTTTTGTCCCGGCAATCACACCCGTCTTTTGTGTAATCAGCTTATATGGCTGCGTGACTTGTTCAAGAAACGCTTCCGCTTGTTCCCGGGAACCGACATTCACCTTTTTGCCGTCTTCGAGAATGATTTTGACCGACTCACGCGATACCACGTGTTTTTCCGCTTCTGCTTTTGTATGCGCGGTAAAGACCATCGGCGCAAGGTGAAATTCCGCCTTAGACCCTTTCGGCAGATGCTCGTCAAAGGCGTGGCGCGCTTTTTCTAACGCAGCCTCTTCACCGTTTATGAAATAGGCGAAAACGAAGGAAATGCCGAGTTTGGCCGCGGATATCGCGCTTTCCGCGCTGCCGCCGAGCAAAAAGAGGTCAGGCGCATACTCAGTATGCGGCGCCGGCCGCAATGACGCGTAGCGGTGCGAGTCCGGAAAATCATTTCGGATGAAATGAGTCAGCTCCTCAAGCTTTTCTTCAAATAAACGGGCGGGCTGGATAAGCTCCCGCTGCAGCGCATCGGTTGACAGCTGAAATCCGCCGGGCGCTTTGCCGACACCAAGCGCCACACGGCCGGGAGCAAGAGCGGACAGAACCCGGAACTGCTCTGCCACTTTATAAGGACTGTAATGCTGCAGCATCACCCCGCCGGACGCGAGACGGATTTTTTTCGTGCTTGCGGCAAGATACCCCAGAACAATTTCCGGCGCTGATCCCGCTATCTCTTCATTGTTATGATGCTCCGCCGCCCAGAAACGGTCATATCCGTATTGTTCGGCCTCCTGAGCCAATCTCACCGTTTGCCGCAAGGCTTCTTCTGCGGTTTGGTTTTCCGCGGTGACACTTTGGTCTAAAATGCTTAAACGAATCATACGACAGGCTCCTTTATGCGCTCTTTTATGTCATAACCGTAATCAGGCAGCACGCGGCGGAGGAACTTCTTCGTTCTTTCTTTTTTCGTCTTGTAAAAGACTTCCTCAGGCGTTCCTTGTTCCACGATTGCTCCTTCATCCATAAACACAATTTGGTCGGACACTTTTCTGGCGAATTCCATTTCATGTGTGACAATGATCATGGTGGCGCCGGTCCGCACAATGTTAAGCATCACCTCGAGCACCTCGCCGACAAGCTCCGGATCAAGGGCTGCGGTCGGTTCATCAAACAGCATCACATCAGGATGAATGGCAAGCGCCCTGGCAATTCCGACCCGCTGCTTTTGGCCTCCCGACAGCTGATTCGGATAGGCGTGCAATTTATCCTGAAGCCCCACCTTGGCCAGTTCCCGCTCGGCAATGGCGTACGCATCTGGTTTTTTCATTTTCCTTGCGACCGTCAGGCCTTCCATAACATTTTGAATCGCCGTTTTATGCGAAAACAAATGATATTGCTGAAAAACCATCGCCGTCTGTTTCCTCAGTCTGAGAATGTCTTTTTTGGCAGGCTTTTTGCAGTTAATGACTTCACCGTGCAGCGAAATGGCGCCCTCATCCGGCCGCTCAAGTAAATTAAGGCAGCGCAGAAAAGTGGTTTTCCCGGAACCGCTCGGGCCGATGATGGTCACGACTTCTCCTTTCCGGACACTTAAATTGATCCCCTTTAGCACGTGATGACTGCCAAAATGTTTCTGAATGTTTCGGATTTCGATCATAATGCGCCTCCTTGATATCTGGCCGCCCTTTTTTCCGCCAGACTGTTTACAGCTTCGAGAATCAGCGTTAATCCCCAATAAATCACGGCAGCCCCGATAAATGCTTCCAGAAATGCATAGTTATCGGATGCCGCAATCGTCGCCGTTCCTGTAATTTCAGGCACCGCAACAATTGCCGCGATGGAAGTGGTATGCAAAAAGCCGATGCCTATGTTGGTGAAGTTCGGCAGCGATATCATGAACGCCTGCGGCAGAACCACGCGCCGAATCATCTGGCCCCGCGTCAAGCCTATTGAATATGCCGCCTCCGCCTGCCCCGTATCGACGGCCATGATCCCGGATCGGAGAATTTCCGTCATATAAGCGCCTGCCGTTAATGACAGTGCCATGATGACAAACACGGCGACCGGAATCTGATTGGCCGACCAGCCGAGATGAAACGCGCGGCTGAATTGATCGGCAATCAGCGGAACCCCTAAATAAATCAGCATAATATGGAGAATCGCCGGGGTGCTGCGGAAAAAAGACACGTAAAACGCTGAGCAGGCCAGCAGCCATTTGATGCGGAATATACGCACCGTGATATTGCCGAGAGCTATGAAAAATCCGGCAATAATCGGAATGACCGTCATCGCCAATGTAAGCGGAACGGTTTTCATCATTTGTTTGATCGCAGTGCCGATAAATGGAATGTCCAGCTCCACTGTTCTCCCTCCTTTTCAGCCGTGCGCGCTCATGTCAAAAACCGTCACAAGGCGCGTCTCATCTTTCTTGATTCGTTTTTCGGCCCATCTGAAGACACATTCAAATAAAAGGGCGGCCGCATAATACAGAACAGAAAGCGAGATATACACTTCTAAAGAATGATTGCTCGATGTAATCAAGGTCTGTCCTCTGCCCGACATATCCATCACCCCGATCGAAAAAGCGAGTGATGTATCTTTTAAGAAACCGATCACCATATTTCCGATGTTGGGAAAGGCCTGCACAAGCGCCTGCGGCAGAATGATGCGCCGGAATGTCTGCCCCCCGTTCAGCCCGATGCTGAAAGCCGCCTCCGCCTGCCCGCGGTCGACGCTGTTCACACCTCCCCTGATGATTTCGGCCGCTCTTGCCGCGCTGCTCAGCGCGTACGTGGCGATGGCCGCATACAAAGGGTCCATTTTGGAGGTATCAATCCCGGCGAGCGCCGTGAGCGCCGGAATACCGTAAAATACAATGAACAGCTGCACCATGATGGGCGTTCCTCTGAAAAAAGAGATATACAGCTTCGCAAACTGATTCAAAACGGGAATACGATAGATGCGGAGCAGCGCCAAAAGCAGCCCCAATAGAAAGCCGAACAGCAAAGACACCGCCAATATATACAGCGTGACGGGCAAATACCCGAGCAATGTCGGCACAAAGGACGCGATCATACTGATATCAAACGCTTTTTCCATTGCCGATCCCTCTCTTTTTCACTTAATATTGCTCCTTTGAATAATCAGCGCCGAGCCACTTTTCACTCAGCTTTTTAAGCGTGCCGTCATCAATGATTTCCTGCAGGGCTTTATCAATGTCATCGCTCAGCGTTTGTTCATTTTTGTTAAACATAAAGAACACTTTGGCATTTGACAGCACCCCGCCGACCGTTTTTTCTTTGATCGCGCTCGTTTTGTTTTGGAAATCGACGGCAAACGGCGTAGAAATCGTCGCATCGGCGCGGCCGGATTTCAGCTGATTTGCCGCATCGTTGGAGCCTTGGCCGGCATAAGCGATTTCAAACGGACTGCCGTGTTTTTTATTCCATTTTTTCAGCACAAGCGCGCCGTTTGACGTCGGACTTGTAATGACCCGCTTTCCTTTCAAGTCATCAATGCCGTGAATGTTCCCGTTTTCTTGAAGCACCGTGATTTTCAGCGGGAAGTTGTTATACGCGACTTGATTGAACAGAAATTTTTTCTCCCGTTCGGCGCTTTTCTCCATTTGATGGGCTACGATATCGACTTTATGCTGGCCGAGGCTGACAAGCAGGTTGGAGAAATCCATCGTTTTAAAAGTGAAACGATAGTCCGGCAGGCGCCTGTCAAGCTCTTTCACCAGCTCAACGTCGTAGCCCGTCAATTTGCCTTTATCATCAATAAAGCAAATATTCGGAAATTGAGTTCCCGTGCCGACCGTGATGTTCTTCACGTTTTTCTGATTGCCTGATGCCGCCTCCCCGCCCGCGCCGCAGGCTGATAACGCCGCCGTTGCGGCAATTGTTAATGACATGACCGCCAATCTTATTTTCATGTGATCGCCCCGTTTTCTGCTTCAATTATTTCGTGAAACTTGATTTTGAATAATCCGCGCCGAGCCATTTTTCACTCAGTCTTTTCAATGTGCCGTCCTTCTCAAGCTTTTGAATCGCCCGATCCGTATCGTCGGCCAGGGTTTGGCTGTTTTTATTGAACATAAAATACACCTCGGTATCCAGCAGCACATCACCGACCGTTTTTTGTTTGAACGCGTGCGTCTTATTTTGAAAATCGACGGCAAACGGCGTGGATACGGTGGCGTCAGCGCGTCCTGTCTCCATTTGGTTTGCTGTATCACTGCTGCCCTGCCCGGCGTATTTCAAATGTATCGGGCTGCCGTGGGTTTTGTTGTATGCCGTCATATAATCCGCCGCGTTTGACGTCGCGCCGACGATGACGGTTTTCCCTTTTAAATCCCGGAGCGTGTGTATCGCGTCATTATCCGCCTTCACCGTGATGTACATCGGCGAGTAGTTATACGGGATTTTGTGATACAAAAAGCGTTTCTCCCGTTCCTTATTTTTCGCCATATTGTGCGCGATCACGTCAATTTTCCGGTTTCCGAGACTTGTAAGCAGATTCGAAAAATCCATCGTCTTAAAGACAAATTTGTATTGCGGCAGCTGTTTATCAATGGCTTTCATCACTTCAATGTCATAGCCGGTCAGCTCGCCTTTTTCATCCATAAAAGCAATGTTCGGAAAATCAGTTCCCGTGCCGACAATGACGGTCTGCACGCCGCTCCCCGCTTTTGTGCTTTCTCCTTGCCCGCACCCGGCCAGCACGCCGAGCAGCAGAAGCAGACAGCCGGCTCTGATCCGTTTTTTTATCATTGCGCCCAGCTCGGTGTGCCTAACAGCGACGCGTCAAACCGCTCCGGTATGAGCACCTTTCTCATCATGACTCCGATGTCTCCGTCTTTCTCCTGCTCAAAATACACTTCATACCCCCTCCGTCTGTACATATCTACAAGCCAGGGATGCTTGCGCGCCGAAGTGCCGAGCGTGATGGCCGGGGCCTTCAGCGTATCCCGCAGCACGTGTTCCTCCACATAAGTCAAAAGTTTGCTGCCGATGCCCTGCCCCTTCAGCTCAGGAAGCGTCGCAAACCACCAGACGAACGGATATTTTGACGGAGGCGTTTCACTCTCCCACGGAAAACGGATCGTAATTGTTGAAAGAAGCCGTCCGTCCCGTTCAAGCACGACGGCTGAATGATTTTCAATATTTTCTGTTACCATATCGATGTCGGCCCGCGCCGACGGCCAGTCAATCTCCAAATTGCGGATCGGCTGAAACGCGCTGTACAGCAGCTCTAAAAACTCCGGCGCATCCTTTTTCTCAGCCAATCGAAATATGTCTTCACTCATTCCGGTCACTCTCCCCGCAAAAATATATAATTCCAATTTGTTTACTAAGCTTTGATTGTTTATACTATAAAGCAAACTAATTTATTTGACTAATCAAAAAAAGTAAAGGAAAGGTTCAAGAAAATTAATGAACAGCCGGGAGGGGATTTCGTTGGAATTACGCACCATTAAAACGTTCCATACGATCGTACAGTCAGGCAGCTTTTATAAAGCCGCCGAAATTCTGAACTACTCACAGCCGACGATTTCAATGCGGATTAAACAGCTGGAACAGGATGTAGGCGCGCAGCTGTTTGAACGGGGAAAGAAGCTGAAGCTGACAAGGGCGGGGCGGCTGTTTCATGAGCGGGCCGGGCAGCTTCTCGCGCAATACGAGGTGCTTGACCATACTCTGGCCGACATCAGACAGGGGCAGGCCGGCCTTATTCACATCGGCATATCCGAACCGACGGCAAGCCTGATCTTCCCTGCCGTACTGCGGGGGTTTTTAGATGATTATCCTGACATGTCGGTCAATGTCAGCGTGGATGATGCCAATACATGCAGCCGCAAACTGCTGGAGGGCGCCATTGATTTTGCCGTATGCGGCGAGCCGGAGCTGATTCTGGAAAATTATTTCGATCCGTTTTTCCATGACTCGCTCAATGTCATCGTGTCAGACAGACATCCCCTTGCCGCCAAAGCAAGCGTCAATCTCGAGGATTTAGAAAATGAATGCCTGATTTTCACGCCCGCCAATTGCCCGATCCGGATTCAAATTGAACAGCACCTGCAGCGGTCCATCGGCAGCCGCTATCGAAAAATGGAGCTGACCAGCAGCATGGCTCACCAATACTATGTCAGGGAAAATATCGGCGTCTCAATCTTTACGGCGACGGCGCACTCAGAACCGATCGAGGGCACGAAGGTCATTCCGATCCGTAACTTAACAATTTCACCGCCGGTCGGGCTGTTGACAAACCAGAAAGAAGAGCATTTTGACTCTGCTACAAAAGATTTAATCAGCAGGATCATCGGCCGGTTTCAGCGTGATCCGCATTAAAAAAACCCCCGCTTTACGGGGGTTTTTGTACGTTCATCTTATATAATGCTCCGCACCAAGCCGCCGTCGATCCGCAATGCAGATCCGTTAATGGCAGACGACAGCGGGCTGCTTAAAAAGGCGACAAAGTGGGCGATTTCTTCCGGACGGATCAATCGCTGAATGATCGACGTCGGACGATTTTCCTTCATAAATCGTCTCTCCGCCTCCGCCGCGGTCAGGTTTTCACCCGGATAAAGCGACTCGAGCATTGTTTCGACGCCCTCTGTTTTCGTGGAGCCGGGCATGACCGTATTCACCGTCACATTCGTCCCTTCCGTGAGTTCGGCCAGGCTGCGTGACAGCGACAGCTGCGTTGTTTTCGTAGCGCTGTAATGGGCCATTTCCTGAGAAGGCATGACGGCCGCTTCACTCGAGATAAAAATCACCCGCCCTTCCTTCCGTTCAATCATCCGCTTTGCATACCGGCGTGTCAGCCTCACGCCGCTCATGATATTCACCTCGAAAAACCGGAGCCACTCTTCGTCAGGAATATCAAAGTATTCCGCAGGTTCAAAGATTCCTAAATTGTTGACGAGAATATCCACATCCGGATACTGCTGAAAAATCGCGCCGCATCCTTCCGCCGTGCCTAAATCAAATGCGGCCGGATAGAGACGGGCATCCGGCGTCTGTTTCTCTAGTTCCCGGATCGTTTCGTTCACCTTTTCTTCACGGCGGCCGTTAATGATCACGGCCGCACCTTCTGCAATCAGCGAAGCCGCAATCGCCTTCCCGATGCCTGACGTAGATCCCGTCACAAGCGCCGTCTTTCCTTTCAACTGCAAATCCATCATCCATTCCTCCCTATCGCAAGTCTCTTCTTATATATGGACAGAAATCGAAAGCCTGAAACCTTCCGTCCCTATTATCGGATAGAAAAATAGATGAGGGGAAGTACGCACTTTTTAGTGCCTGTCCGTTGTCCCGGCTGACGGCTGATCGATTTGAATGAAAAATTCACCATCTAATTCTGCCTGAGCCTTTTTTAATATCCTTAATACATCATCAGCATCCGAACCCAATTCCTTCTGACTGATCTCAAAATTCTTCCACACCAAAGTCAGCGGAAGTTCGATCCAGCCTGTCAGACAATCCCATAAGGCATTCAGATTTTCACCATAAAAGTCCGGGAAATCTAATTGATCTTTTAAGATTCGGTGTAAAGCTTCTGTGCTTGTAACATCTTTTCCGTCTATGATGACGATTTCCATTTACATTCACTCCTTGATTTTTGGGCATGAAAAAAACCGCAGTGCGGTCAAGTGACGGCACTGCGGTTCCTCTGTTATGTATGGAGACGGTGGGAGTCGAACCCACGTCCAGAAACATCGATTACTTAAGCGTCTACGAGCGTAGCCTGCATATTTCGTGTTTCACTCGTCTTCGTGCCTGCGGGCGGGCCTTCCGAGAGCTAGTCTGTCAGTCTCTTCTTACGTTCTCAGACGGGAACGCAAGCGTAGCCTACTTGGATGTGCTCTTCACGGACACATAGGCAATGTCAGGAAGAGCTCGCTGCGTTTATTAGGCAGCTAGTGCTAAGTTTTGGTTAAAACTTTTAGTTTTGCCAGTTATATTTAGGTGCGTGTTAACGAGATCGCCTCTCGGCTCGCAGCTCAAGCTCGATCCATCCCTGTCGAATCCGTAACGTCCCCTTGTTAAGGGTATACGGGAGATCTATCAAGCTCTTGCTCAACTGGCTGTACTGTTATTATATCATGATCACAGACAAATTCAATTGGGAATGTCTTCAATAAACAGCCTGTGAATCTGATGTGTGAACAGTATAGCATACGGCAGTTATCACATCAAGGCTCATACATCAGAAGCCTTTTTGTCTGTCTCTGAACGCTCTTTCGATTTCTCTTTTGGCGTCTTTTCGTTTTAAATCTTCGCGTTTATCGTATGTTTTCTTCCCTTTTCCGAGGCCGATTAACACTTTGGCGAAACCGTTTTTCAAGTACAGCTTCAGCGGCACGAGGGAATAGCCTTTCTCTTTCGTCAGGCCGATCAGCTTATTGATTTCTTTCCTGTGCATCAAAAGCTTTCTCGTCCGGAGCGGGTCGTGGTTATAGCGGTTTCCCTGCTCGTACGGGCTGATGTGCATGTTGTGGAGGAACACTTCGCCGCGCTCGATTTTCGCAAAGGAATCCTTCATGTTTACGCGGCCGGCGCGGATGGACTTAATCTCTGTTCCCTGCAGCACGATGCCTGTTTCATAGGTTTCTTCTATAAAGTAATCATGGTTTGCTTTTTTGTTTTGCGATAGTACTTTGCCTGATCCTTTTGGCATGCCTTATCCTCCTCTCTCCGCAAAAACCGTTCATGTGTGCGATACGCTTTATTTTAGCAAATGGAGCGTTCCGCGACAATGAAAATGCGGCTTGCGAAAGAAAGCAAACAGAGCATTTTGCCCCATTTGCTTTTCGCATTTACTTCTTCTTTTTGCGTTTTTGTTTCGGCGCGTTTTGGAAACCGCGTTTTTTCTTTTTCTTCTTCGGTTTTGTAAACCATTCCCCTTTTTCCTCCGATTTCGGCGGTGAAGCCGGGGTATTGCTGTTTAACACGCGTTTCCGCGCCGGTCTGCCGCGTTTTCTGCGGTCGCCTGTCGTTTCTCTCGGACGGCGGGTGCCTTTCATGCCGACAATTTCAAAGTCGATGTTTCTCTCATCTTTATTGACGTCGACGACTTTGACCGTGATTTCATCTCCGATCCGGTAAACGTTGCCCGTGCGTTCGCCGATCATGGCGAAATGCTGCTCGTCAAAACGGTAATAATCATCCGTCATAAAGCTGACGTGCACAAGACCTTCAATCGTATTCGGCAGCTCGACAAACATTCCGAAATTCGTGACGGAACTGATCATGCCGTCAAATTCCTCGCCGATTTTATCAAGCATATATTCCGCTTTTTTCAGATCGTCCGTTTCCCGCTCTGCATCAACGGCGCGCCGTTCCATCGTTGACGTATGGTCAGCGATTTCCGGAAGGCGTTCGGCCCACTTTTCTTGAGTCGCTTCGTCCGATTGTCCGTTGATCAAATACGTTCTGATCAGCCTGTGAACGATTAAGTCAGGATAGCGGCGGATCGGCGATGTGAAGTGCGTATAAAATTCAGTCGCCAGCCCGAAATGGCCCAAGCTGTGCGGGTCGTATTTCGCCTGCTTCATGGAACGGAGCATGACGGTTGAAATCACCGTTTCTTCCGGACGGTCCCGCACTTCATCAAGAATGCTTTGCAGCGCGCGCGGATGAATGTCTCCGGCTTTTCCTTTAACGATATAACCGAATGTCGTGACGAACTCCAAGAACTTTTGCAGTTTTTCGGCGTTCGGCTCTTCGTGAATCCGGTAAATAAACGGCACGTTCATCCAATGGAAGTGCTCGGCCACCGTTTCGTTTGCGACAAGCATGAATTCTTCAATCAGCTTTTCCGCTACTGAGCGCTCTCTGATGACGACGTCTTTTACGGCGCCTTCCTCATCGACGAGCACTTTCGCCTCTTTGAAATCAAAATCCACGGCGCCGCGGTCCATCCGTTTCGCCCGGAGAATTTCCGCCAGACGTTCCATGTCTTTAAACATCGGGACGAGCGGCTCATATCTTTCTTTCAGCTCGGCGTCGTCTTCTGTGAGTATCTGGTTGACATCTGAATAGGTCATTCTTTCCGTCGTTTTAATGACGCTTTGGAAGATCTCGTGCTCTGTCACCTGGCCCTGCTGGTTGATTGTCATTTCGCAGGAAAGCGTCAGCCGGTCGACCTTCGGATTTAAAGAACAGATTCCGTTAGACAGTCTGTGCGGAATCATCGGAATGACCCGGTCAACCAAGTACACGCTTGTCCCTCTTTCCAGCGCTTCTTTGTCAATCGGGGAATTCTCCGTGACGTAATGGCTGACGTCGGCAATATGGACGCCGAGCTTGTAGCTGCCGTTATCAAGCTTTGTCACGGTGACGGCGTCATCCAGATCCTTCGCATCCGCGCCGTCAATGGTGACAATGACCTGATCGCGGAGATCACGGCGGTCTTTAATGTCTTTTTCATCGATGGTATCGGGCGTGCTTGTTGCCTGCTCCATCACGTCAGCCGGAAAATCTCCCGGCAGGCCGTGCTTATGGATAATTGATAAAATATCGATGCCCGGATCATTTTTATGGCCGAGTATTTCAACGATTTCTCCTTCGGCGTTCATTCTGCCTTCAGGGTAGCTTGTCAGTTTGACGACGACTTTATGGCCTTCCGCAGCGCCGTTATTGGCATGTTTCGGAATAAAAATATCACTCGTGATTTTCTTATCATCCGGGATGACAAAGCCGAAGCTTTTCGTTTCTGTGTATGTGCCCACGACGCGGTCGATGCTTCTTTCCAAGATGCGGATGACCGTGCCTTCCTGTCTCGATCCGCTTGACTGGGAATTGAGCCGCACCATGACGATATCGCCGTTCATGGCCGTATTCAGCTCATTCGGCGGAATAAACACGTCGCTTAAAGAGGTATCCTCCGGCAATAGAAACGCGAATCCCTTTGCATGCGCGGAAATTTTTCCTTTTACTAAATTCATTTTTTCCGGAAGCCCGTAGCGGTTGCTTCTGGTGCGGACGATCTGTCCCGTCTCCTCGAGCGCCACCAGCGCTTTTACCAGCTCTTTAAATTCATCTGCTTCCGTGATGTTCAGCATCTCCTCAAGTTCCTGAACGGTAAGGGGCTTGTACGCCTCTTCCTTCATAAACGCGAGAAGACGGTCCATAAACGCTTCTTTTTCCATTATTCGACCTCCTGTTTGTTACCAATCGAGTTTCTCTAAAAATTCGTACACATCCTGATGAACGAGGTCCCGTTCTTTATCGAGCGTAATGACATGACCTGATTCTTCATACCATTTCAGCTGTTTGTCGTCCGTTTCCACCTCGTTGTAAATGATGTTCGCACTTTCTGTATTAATCATATGGTCATGCCGTGCCTGAACCACAAATGTCGGGGAATAGATCATGTCGACGTTTTTGCGCACATCGGCAATCAGCTCCTGAAGCGATTTGAGCGTATTCATCGGTGTTTTTTCAAACTCCTTCATTTCCTTTTCAATCTGCTCCGGCTGTTTTCCTTCGAATTTTTTATAATTGCGCGCGTAGGAGAGAACTCCTTCGTACATAACCTCTTCACTTTTAATGTGCATCGGCGCACACATAGGAACAATTCCCTTTATGGGTACAGTGTAACCCAATTTCAATGAAAAAACCCCGCCAAGCGACAGTCCGCAGGCCGCAATGTTTTCATAGCCTTCAGACCGTAAATATTCATAACCGTCCATGACGTCTTTCCACCAATCTTCAGGCCCTGTATGTACCAGCTCTTCCGGCGGAACGCCGTGCCCTTTATATTGAGGCGCGTGACAAGTGTAGCCGCGCTCATTCAAGTAGCGGCCGAGCATTCTGACGTCTGCCGTATTTCCCGTAAATCCGTGCAGCAGAAGCACCGCTTTGTCTCCGCCTTTAAATGTAAATGGTTTTGGTGTCACAATTTTCATGCTCATAACCCCTTTTTTGCACATTCAATTTAGTTTTCCACAGTTTTGCGAGAAACAAACGCCGTCTCTCAACAAGAAAAAGGCCTGATATTAAATCAGACCTTATACAAACATTGCCTTATACGATATACGCCAGCGAAATCGTCAACACGAAAAACAAGACTGCCAGCACAACGGTTGTGCGGTGAAGAATCAGATCAAGGCCCCTTGCTTTCTGTTTTCCGAAAAGCTGCTCCGCCCCGCCTGAAATTGCACCCGATAAACCGGCGCTTTTGCTGGTTTGAAGCAATACGACAATAATAAGTGCAATACTGACGATGACCAATAAGGTAATCAATAATGTGTGCATCCCATACACCTCCAGACTGACTGGCCTACATTGCTTCTATTTTACATGAAAAACAAAGGCATGTCACGCCGTATCGGTGCACATCATGTCAGAAAAACGGAAATGCGTTTGAAACTTCCATCATCATTGACTTTTGTCAACAAAGTCGTAGTAAAAAAGATCTTCAAATTTCATGTCAAAGTAATAGAGCATTTTTCCGATGACCAGCTGGCCCGGCCTCCGCTCTCCATTCAGTACACGGCTCAGTGTGGCGGGAGATATTCCGATCTCCAGGGCGAGCTGGTTTAACGAGTAGTCATTATTGACCATATACTGCAGCACATAATCTCTTCTGATCTGTATCTTTTCGACCACTTTCTTCACCTTCCGTTCTGTCAAATACTTTCTTTCTTATACATAAGATACGGCTTTTGTTAACTTTTGTCAATACTTTTCCAGCCTGGCTATTCCCTTTAGTCAATAAACATACTAGAATATAAATAGACCGCGGGAGGGGGAGAGACTGTGGAAAGCTTCGGGAAACAATTGCGGACATTGCGGGAAAAAAGGCATCTGACAGTGAACCAGCTGGCAACGTATTCAGGCGTCAGCGCCGCGGGAATCTCGCGGATTGAAAACGGCAAACGCGGGGTGCCGAAACCTGCAACCATTAAAAAGCTCGCAGATGCGTTAAAAATCCCGTATGAGGAACTGATGCAGACGGCGGGATACATAGAGACCGTTCAGGAAACGAGAGCCCCGTACGACACGGGCTGCACCTTGCTGGAAAAAGCCGAAACGTATGAGCTGCATGATTTATCCCTATTGGAGCGGGAGAACTGGCGGCACCTGTCGAAAGAAGACTTGGTTCTGCTTGATAAATACTTTGCGTTCTTATCGGCTGAAGCCAAAAAAAGAACAAATGAAGACTCATGACTTTGCACATGTGAGGCGATCTTATTGAACACATTCGGAAAGCAATTAAGAGAGCTGCGCCGCGCCCGGAAGCTTACCGTCAATCAGCTTGCCGTCTATTCCGGCGTCAGTTCGGCGACCATTTCCAGAATTGAAAACGGGCACCGCGGCATTCCTAAACCCGCGACCATCCGAAAATTGGCGGACACATTAAAAATTCCGTACGAGGAGTTAATGGCGCGGGCCGGACACATCAAGGCATTTCAGGAAGAAATCCGCGAAACCTCCGAAAGCTATCAATCCATCTGCGCCATCTATCAGACCGCCGTTGACAGAGGCGCGGAGCATCTGCCGCTGTTTGACAGCAAAAAGTGGCAGCATTTCACAAAAGAAGATATTGAAAGCGTCAGCAAATACTTTGATTTTATCGCGGCTGAAGCGAAAAAGCGCTCCCCGGATTCCTCATCCTCTTTTTGATCCTCTCCTCAACTTAACAAGCGCCAGACGTACGTTCCCTCCGATTTTGCGGTATAATAGCAGAAGACGAGGTGAAAAAGCATGAACCAATCAGAAATGTGCCCCAGATTCGAAAAAGCGGTCGACATCCTAAGTAAACGCTGGGTGGCTCTAATCGTCTTTCAGTTATTGAACGGACAGCAGCGATTTAGCGAAATTGAAGCGGCGCTTCCGAATTTAAGCGGAAGAGTCTTGTCAGAACGTCTGAAAGAACTTGAAACAGAAGGTGTCATCAAACGGGATGTTATCCCCGAAACGCCTGTCCGCATTGAGTATTCTTTAACGGAAAAAGGCTGCGCATTAGCCCCTATTTTAGAGGAAATTTCCAAGTGGTCTTCAACATGGATTGATCCTTCCTGATAAACTCTTTTCCGCATAAGCGGCTGATCTTTCAAACGGACAGCCGTTTTTATTTTTGCTTTTCTTAAACAGAAAAACAAGCCCTCAGGCGTGCAGGGCTTGTTTTTGTCTGACGCCTTCCAGCGGAATTCGAATCTCCGCCCGGGCTCCTCCAGACTCCTGATTTTCAAGTATTAATTCGCCGTGGTGAAGATGTACGACATGATGGGCGAATGTAAGCCCCATGCCGTGATGCCCCGCCGAATGTCTGCTTTTATCCTCCGTGTAAAAAAGCTGTGTCGCTCTTTTCAGCGCTTCCGGCGAGAACCCGCTTCCGCTGTCGGATACGGCGAGATGGAGGGCGGAATCGTTGCACAGGACGTCCACACGGATTTCCCCTCCTTCCGGCGTATAGTCGACGGCATTTGCCGCGATATTCATGACCGCCCTGTGGAGCAGCTCATGATCGATCGGCGCTTCTTTTCTGTCAATTCCCCGTTCGCTGAGAACGAGATCAATCTGCTTCGGCCCCGCAAGCGCCGCCGCGTCACGATATATGTTTTGAATCCACTCTTTGAGGTCGGTATATTCCACATGAACGGCAACTGCCTCCTCCGCTTTAGAAAGCTGGATCAGCTGTCCGACATAATGCTCGATTTTGTTTCCGGCATCCAGAATATACTGCGCATATTCCGCCTGCTCCTCATCAGGCTCTGTTAACTGAAGCAGCTCGGCATTTCCTTTAATGATCGTTGCCGGAATTTTAATATCATGCGCAAGCGCGCCGATTTGTTCTTTCTTAATCCGCTCCGCCTCCCATTGCGCCGCCAGAGATGCCTGAAGCGCGTCTTTCATTTTCAGCAGAGAGTCAATGACATCGTCAAATTCTTTTATACGCGACCTTTTTGGATTGATATTTAAATTCTGTTTTTGAATGCTTGCCGTAATGGAGCTGAGTGTGCTGAAATGCCGTCTCAGCTGATTGGCGAAACGCGTCGTCACAATAAAAACGGTCAAAAGAAGCAAAGTGATCAGAATTGTAAGACCCGTCCATTCATAATTCGGCAGATAGCGCCTTAACAGCGGCGACTGAAATTCCGACCTGAGTGAATATTGGAGAACGCCGTATTCATCTTTCCGATTTATCACCATGAATCCTTTTTGAGCATAATTAAAATACGGCTGATGCTGAATCTTTTTTCTGGCGTTGGCTGCATCTTGTTCCGTCATCGTTCCTTTTGTCATCCGCTTTGTTTTTTTATCAAAAACGGCGTATGTCATACCTGCGGGGATCATGTCTTCTGTTATCTTTTCCGCTGATTTCAGGCGGGGTTTGATCTGTTCCGCCTCATGCTCGCTGTAGTTTGCGGGCAGGATCGCTCCGGCATTCATAGCAATGGCATTTAAGGCGACACATAATGCCGCCACCCCCATCGTGCTCAGACACAGTGTGATCGTAAATTTGACAAGCTCTTTGCGGATGCTGGATTTTCCTTTTGCTATTCCCATTTGTATCCGACACCCCACACCGTTTTGATCGGATCAGCCCCGTGTTCTTTACATTTTTTCCGGATGGTTCTGATAAACTCCGTAATGGTTGAATAGAGCGCATCGCCGTCCAAGCCGTACACTTCCTCGTAAATCTGCTCCCGTGAGAATGTTCTGTTTTTATGCTGTGCCAGACATTCAACGATTTTATATTCGTTTTTCGTAAGAGGCAGTTTCCGGTCATCAATCCATACTTCTTTATTGTCAAAATCAAACATGAAGCCTGATATCAGCCGTTTCGTCTGATGCTTTTCCCGCCGTTCCCTTCTGACATGCGCGTTTACCCTTGCCATCAATTCCTGTACGCCGAACGGCTTTGTGATGTAATCATCAGCGCCTGTCATGAGGCCTTTCACAATGGATTCTTCGTCAGACTTTGCCGTTAAAAACAGGATCGGGCTGTCCACCAGCGGCCGAATCCTCCGGCAGAGTTCAATCCCGTCGGTTCCGGGCATCATGACATCAAGAAGAATCAAATCATAGCCTTGAAAAAAATCCAATGACTGATCCTCCGCTTTTTCCAGAATCGTTACTGTATGCTGATCACGCTGTAAAATGTTTCTGATCAGAACGAGAATATCTTTTTCATCATCAATTGCTAAAATGTTTGCCACCGGCCGAATCGCTCCTTGCCTTTATTCATATGAACGCCGCCCTTCCCATCTTCTGCACCAATAGAGGCCGGCCAGACATAATATCACTATAGAAAAATATAACATTATTTCTCCGAATCTCATATCGTATCTTACATAAGGGAGGAACTCTTTTTTGACTTTGTCAAAATGCAGCAGTCCTGCAAGGCCTGAAAGCCGTACGCTCCATGCCCACGGGAAAAAACGCCAGATGGTATCGCCAAGTCCCGTATTCATGAGCGCCGCCATTAATAATCCCGCACCCCCTAAAAGCCCGGACGGTCCCATGCCGTACTTTATGCCGACAAAAAAAGACATCATATAAAGCGGTATACTGCCGGCAATCAGCCACGCCCCTCCTTTTAAAAAGAGAAGATACGGGAGATCATTGATGTGAAGAACAAATTTCATCCCCGCCAAATAAAGACAGACGGCGAGACCTGCCGATAACACATTCAATAGAAGCAGCAGAAGCAGCTTGCCCGCAAAACTGATGATTTTAGAATGCGGAACCGCCAGCATCATCTGAAAATGGCCCGCCTGTTCCTCAATCGAGGCAGACATGCCGCAGACAATACTGATGATGAAAGGGTATAAAACGGCAATCGCGCTGAAAAACACACTGTACAGCATATAAGGCTCCTGAACCCTTCCATACATATACAACAGGAAAAATCCCGCGCATAAAACCGGCGCCGCAGCATGCATCCATATGAGCGGCGTACGCTTCATTTTTAATACATCGGCCCACATATATCGTAAAAGCACGGTCATGACCGGTTTCCCCCTTTTGAAAAAGACACGGCGGAAACAAAACTTATTGCGATAAAAGAAAGAATAGAAAGAATAATAGC
This sequence comes from Bacillus sp. JHAA, assembly GCF_036961585.1. Taxonomy (NCBI): domain Bacteria; kingdom Bacillati; phylum Bacillota; class Bacilli; order Caryophanales; family Bacillaceae; genus Bacillus; species Bacillus sp. JHAA. The sequence goes on from NZ_JBAMDE010000001.1 coordinate 288,872, forward strand.
CGGAATGATCACGTTTCCGTTTAATAAGCCGCTGTTTGCGGGAAGCGGAATTCCGTTCGGATGGATCCCGAGAATCGGTGACATCAGCCGGACTGACCAGCTCCATGGACTCAGCCACCACAATGAGCCTGACGCCGGCACAATGCCTAAAACAAAGGCGGCGATCATATTCACGAGAATGACTGCCGTAAACCCGAACTGTCTGGCAATCCATAAGCAGAACGGAATTTCCCAAAGCGTAGACAGCCACAAAAGGGAACTTGCTTCAATACCTTTCAGCTGAACCGCAGCAATTGCCGGAAACACAAGGCCAAGAAAAAACATGATGACTAAAAAGACGATTTGCGACAGGAGTGAATACAGCGCGATCAAGCTTATTTTTGAGAACCATATGCTCTTCAAGTCAGCCGGCAGTGAGTACACCGCGCGGTCATTCGCTGATTTTTTCTCTTTTTTAACAGATAAACCGCACATTAGAGCAATCATGAGCGGCATGAAAATAACCGCCCACCAATTGAACGTGCCCGTCATAAAATAAGCCGTATTCAGCAGAAAAGAAAAAGCCGTGTTTAGAAGCGGAATCAGAATGATCAGCTTTCTGATAAATGTTCTTTTAGATGTAAGGTGTTCCGCCTGCATGTACTGAATCATTTCCCAGTCCCCGCTTTCTCCCGTGTCGATTTGACAACCTCCAGAAACAGCCGCTCCAGATCGTCTTCCCGGCTGATTTCTCCCTGATATCCTAAAACGCCGTCACTGATGATTCCGATATGGTCTGCGATCTGCTCGACTTCTGATAACAGGTGGCTTGATAAAATAACCGTTATTCCCTGTCCGGGCAGGGAGCGGATAAATTCCCGCAAATCCTGAATTCCCATCGGGTCCAATCCGTTTGTCGGCTCATCAAGAATTAAAAGCGACGGACGGTTTAATAATGCTAACGCAATGCCGAGACGCTGTTTCATCCCCATGGAAAATTGTCCGGCACGCTTTTTTCCGGTTCCCGTTAATCCCGTGATTTCCAACACTTCCGCAATCCTTGAATCAGGCAGTCCGAGCATCACGCAGCGGACTTTCAGATTTTCAGCGGCTGTCAGGTTGCTGTAAAGCGGCGGCGCTTCAATCAGGGAACCGATGCTTTTCAAATCTTCGCGCTTCCATGTATGTCCGTCGAACAGAACTTCGCCGGATGTTTGCTGCAGCATGCCGGTCAATATTTTAAGTGTCGTTGATTTTCCCGCGCCGTTCGGACCGAGCAGGCCGTAAATACTGTTTCGCTTAACCGATAGAGACACATCAGCCACTGCCTGTTGTCTGCCGAATGATTTTTGCAGCTGTCTCGTTTCTAAGATGTTGCTCATATGATTACCCCTCTGCTTTGTTATTTGATAAGTAAGACTTTACAGCGCAGTTATCAAAATTTAATCAAGAAATCAAAAAAAGCATCCTTCACGCGGAAGAATGCTTTTTTTCATGAGGCTGAGCGTACGATCAGCTTTCTTTTTTGTTTTTTCACCGGGCTGAGGGCTCGTTCCAGCCACGCCATCAGCAGGTCTGCGGCTACCGCCATCAGCGCGGTCGGGATGGCGCCCGCCAAAATAATGGCGGTTCCGTTTGTCGCGTTCGACCCTCTGACGATCATATCCCCGAGGCCGCCCGCGCCGACGAAAGTTCCGATCGCTGTGATGCCGATGGCAATGACGAGCGCCGTTCGGAGACCCGCCATAATGACGGAAAGCGCAAGCGGCAGCTCCACCATACGAAGGATTTGGTATTTCGTCATGCCCATCGCTTTTCCCGACTCGAGATAAGCGTGCTCGATATTGATAATGCCCGTGTGCGTATTTCTGAGAATCGGCAGCAGTGAATACAAAAACAAAGCCGTGATGACCGTATTGGCGCCGAGTCCCATGACGAGCATCAGGACGGCGAGCATCGCAAGCGCCGGAACGGTTTGAATCACGTTCGCCGCAGCAAACACCCAGCCGGCGAGACGCCCGTGCCTTGCTGTCACAATTCCGGCCGGAATGGCGAAAATGGCGGCGAAAACGACGCCGTACGCCGACATGAGAAAGTGCCGCCAGCACTCATACAGAACATAACTGCCGTTTTGAGCATAATACGTAAACAGCTCCTTCATCGTGTCCATCCGCACATCTCCTTTCCGTTATTCAAAGTAATGATGTTTTTCTAAATATTCCTTGGCCACGACGGACGGCTCTTTTAATCGGCCGTCAACTTCGTAATTCATTTTCTGCATCATCTTTGTATCAATCGCGCCGATCATTTTATTGATCACGCCCTCCAGTTCGGGATGCTCTTTTAATACTTGATCCGGAACGACGGGTGAACAGTCATACGGAGGAAAGAACCGCTTATCATCCTTCAGCGTTTTCAGTCCGTAAGCGATGATTCTTCCGTCGGTGGAATAAGCGAGCGCGATATCCATCTTTCTGCTTTTCAGCGCGTCGTAAACAAGGCCGATCTGCATCGGATACGTGCCTTCAAATGACATTCCGTATGTGTTCATAAAATCCTGATATCCGTTGCCTCTCAGCTTCATCCAGTAGTTATCGACGCCGAATTTCAGATGAGACGCTTCTTTTTTGACATCGGATACCGATTCTAAATGGTACTTGCGGGCAAGCTGTCCGGAAACGGTAAAGACGTATGTATTATCAAAGCCGTAAGAATCAAACCATTTCATGTCATATCTGTTTTGAAATTCACGCTGAACGAGCCGCAGCGCTTTGTCCGGGTCTTTTTCCGGCTCCATGCGAAGCGTCCCGGTCAGCGCGTCTCCTGTATAGCGCGTCGCGGCGATATCAATATCACCGTTTATCAAGGATTGCTGCTGTACGGCGTTGGAGCCGAGATTTTTAATAACCGTTGTCTTCAACCCGCTGTGATGTTCGATCATCTGTCCGAGCATGCTCGCGATGATTTCTGATTCGGTCATGCTTTGCGCGCCGATTTTGATGGTATCCTCCGATGCGGCGCTCAATCCCGGGAGCGAGCATCCGCCAAGGAGCAGCATGCCGATACAGGCGATTGCGAGCAGCCGTTTTTTGCATCTATTCCCCATGAGAGACCTCCTCCTTATGAAGCATCCTTTATGCTTTTCAGCCCGTCAGGCGTGACTTTCCGTTCTGTCATCCCCAGCATGTAATCGACGGCTGCCGCAAGCACTGTGACCGGAACGGCGCCTGCGATAATATACTCCGGCTGATAAAGGTTTAAGCCGATAAAAATGTAATCTCCCAGCCCGCCTCCGCCGATAAAGGAGGCGAGCGTCGCCCAGCCGATTAAATAAATCGAAGACGTCCTGATGCCCGCCATGATGACCGGAGCGGCAAGCGGGAGTTCTACAAACCTGATCTGCTCCCATGCCGTCATGCCGATTCCTTTTCCCGATTCCAGAAGATGCCGATTGACGCCGAGAATCCCCGTATACGTGTTTCTGAGAATCGGCAGCATGGAATAGAAAAACAGCGCCGCAACGGCCGGGATCTTTCCTACGCCTAAAAGCGGAATAAAAAACGCAAGAATGGCAAGGCTCGGCAAGGTTTGAATGATGTTGACGATGCCGATGACGGCGCCGGCTCCTCTTTTCATCCTCGTCAGCACGACGCCGAGCGGAACGGCGGCGAGAATGCCCGCCATGACGGCGATTAATGAGATGTACAGATGCTCCCATGTTTTATAAAGCATCTCTCCTCCATTTGCCTGTAAAAATTGCACGGTCTGATTCATATCAATTGAAGCCTCCTCATGACATCACCGCGAGCTGATTCTCTTCTCCCCAGATGGAGTCATAGACGATGTCAACGAGGCTTGCCCTTGTCACGATTCCCGTTAGCCGGCCGGCTTCATCAAGGACCGGCACAAATTTCATGCCTCTTTTTAAAATTTTATGGACGGCGTCGCGGAGCAGAGTGCCGCTTCTGACCGTGTACAGATCCCGGTCAAGCACTTCCGCGACGGTTACCGCTTGTCTTCGTTTGCGGTCAATCATCTCCACATCGACATAACCTTGGAGAACGTTCTTTTCATCAATGACGAGCAGCGAATCCACCCGCTCGGCACGCATCAGCTGAATGGCGGCTGACAGTGTTTTCTCAGGTGTTACCGTCACGGGATCGGGATTCATGATCTGCTCCACCCGTTCAATATCAGGGCTGGATGATTGGATCAGCCGTTCCTTGCCGATAAACTCCTCAACAAATTCATTCGCCGGAAATCTGAGAATCTCATCAGGCGTTCCGGCCTGGACGATTTCTCCCGCTTTCAGAATGACGATTCTGTCCGCAAGCTTGATGGCTTCGTCCATATCATGGGTAACAAATACGATGGTTTTATGTAAGGTTTTTTGCAGTTTTTTAAATTCTTCCTGAAGGGAATCTCTCGTAATCGGGTCAAGCGCCCCGAACGGTTCATCCATTAAGATGAGCGGCGGCTCTGCGGCAAGTGCCCGTAATACACCTATTCGCTGCTGCTGTCCTCCGCTCAGTTCATGAGGGTAACGGTCTAAATATTCAGGCCCCATATCAACGAGCTTTAAAAGCTCCCGCGCCCGTTCCTTCCGTTTTTCGGCAGGATGCTTTAAAAGCTTCGGAACGAGCGTAATGTTCTGCTGAATGGTCATATGCGGAAACAGCCCGATCTGCTGGATGACATAGCCGATGCTTCTTCTGAGTTCCACCGGGTCTTGTTCCATAATGTTTCGGCCTTCTATCAGGATTCTGCCTTCTGTCGGTTCAATTAAGCGGTTGATCATTTTCATCGTCGTCGTTTTGCCGCAGCCGCTCGGCCCGATAAAACAAATAAATTCGCCTTTGGCGATATTCAGGTTGATGCTGTTGACGGCTTTTTTCCCGCCTTTATACATTTTCGAGACATTTTCTAATGTCAGCAAACACTCACACCTCCACGATTAAGTTTATTCAATTCGTTAAATTCAAATTTAACTTTTCAGACAATTGAACGTTTTCCATTATAAATTAAACTTTGTAAATTAAAAAGTTTACAATTTGTCCATATTATATATAAAGGTTGTGTAAGCACTGATTAACCCGTATTGACCGGCAAAGTTCTTCTTATTGCTCCGGATTACTGCCAAATTCTCTCGGAAGAGCATTTCCGCCGGTTTAAAAATGTGGTATATTGACATCGGAATTGCTGACTGAAAGGATTGAAACTGTTGGAGAAAGATCCGTTACACGTAATCGAACAAGCTGAAGATCATTTGATAGAACGAATCGCTGAAAATATGCATACATTCGGAATGCCCGCGACGGTGGGGCGCATTTTAGGCATTATTTATATGAACCGCAAGCCGATGACCTTAACTGAATTATCAGAAGCGACCGGCATGAGCAAGACGAGAATGAGTCAGGCGGTCCGTGAAATGCTTGACGTCAATCTGGCGGAAAAAGTGTTTGAAAAAGGCGTCCGCAAAGATTTATACGACGTCGAGCAGGATTATTACCAAACCTTTATTACGCTGTTTACGGCCACATGGAGCAAGGTCGTCAGCAAAAATAAAATGATGCATAAAAAGCTGAACCGCGAACTGACAGCCGTCCTTGAAAACGGCGTACCGGAAGAAGCTGAGGAAAAAATCAACGAACTGCTGAAAGAATTAAAGGATTGGCTTGATTACTACAACTGGATCAGCCGCCTGATCGAATTTTTTGAAAGCGAAGAAATTTTCAAGCATGTTCCGAAGCCATAAGAAAAAAACGCCCTGACCCGCAAGGCGTTTTTTTTCATGCCGCATTCGGCGCTTTGGTTCGTTTTTTCTTTCTCACCGGACTCAGCGCCCGCTCCAGCCACGCCATCACAAGATCTGCGATAACGGCCATCAGCGCTGTCGGAATGGCGCCGGCCAAAATAATCGCGGTTCCGTTCGTGGCGTTTGAGCCCCTGACAATGATGTCACCGAGCCCGCCCGCGCCGACAAACGTACCGATTGCCGTAATGCCGATCGCGATGACGAGCGCCGTCCGCAGCCCCGCCATGATGACGGAAAGCGCAAGCGGCAGCTCCACCATGCGGAGCACCTGAAATTTGGTCATGCCCATCGCTTTTCCCGATTCAAGATAAGCGTGTTCAATACTGGCGATTCCCGTGTACGTATTCCGGATGATCGGAAGAAGCGAATATAAAAACAGCGACAATATCACCGTATTGGCGCCGAGCCCCATGACTAGCATCAGCACCGCAAGCATCGCAAGCGCCGGCACGGTCTGAATCACGTTTGTCACCGCGAATACCCAGCCGCTTAATGTTCTGTGCCTGGCAATGAAGATGCCGAGCGGAACCCCAACGATCGCCGCAAATAAAACGCCGTATACCGACATGAGAAAATGGCGGTAAAACTCCTGAAGCACATAGGCGCCGTTTTGAGAATAATAAGTGCCGAGCTGCTGCAGCACTTCCATTTGCCCCACCTCATTTCTTATTCAAAATAATGATGTTTCTCCAAAAATTCTTTAGCGACGACGGACGGTTCTTTCAGCTTGCCGTCCACCTCGTAATTCAATTCCTGCATCGTTTCCGTATCGATTTTGCCGATCAGTTTATTCACAATGCCCTTCAGTTCAGGATGCTGCTTCAGCACGCTGTCGGGAATGACCGGCGAACAGTCATACGGCGGGAAAAATTGCTTGTCGTCTTTTAAAATTTTCAGATCGTACGCTTTAATCCGTCCGTCCGTTGAATAAGCGAGGACGGCGTCCATTTTCCCGTTTTTCACGGCATCGTATACAAGTCCGATCTGCATCGGATAGGTTGTGCCGAATTCAAAACCGTACGTGTCGGTAAAGCCTTTATAGCCGTCACCTTTTCTTTTCAGCCACGCATTGTCTACACCGAGCTTAAATTGATCCGCATGCTTCTTAATATCGGACACTTTGTCTAAATGGTCTTTTTCCGCAAGCTCTTTCGTGACGGTAAAAGCGTATGTGTTCTCAAATCCGTAAGAATCAAACCATTTGTAATGGAAGCGTTTCTCAAATTCTTTCTGTACGATGGATAATGCTTTTTTCGGGTCTTTTTCCGCTTCCATGCCGAGGGTGCTCGTTAAATCCGTTCCCGAGTAGCGCGTCGCGGCGATATCGATTTCACCGCCGAGCATCGCTTGCTGCTGGACATAGTTCGATCCGAGGTTTTTAATTAATGCCGTATTCAAGTCTGTATTGTGCTCAATCATCTGTGCGATCATATTGGCGATAATTTCTGATTCCGTCATGCTTTGCGCCCCGATTTTAATCGTATCATCGGAAGCCCCGCTCAGGCCGGGAAGGGAACAGCCGCCTAGAAGCAGAGCAGCTGACAGCGCCAGTGCGCACATCCATCTCTTTTGGTTTTTTTTCAAAACAGCCAACTCCTTATGATACTTCCTTCAGTCCTTTCAGCCCTTTCGGCGTCACCTTCCGTTCCGTCGCCGCTAGCAGATAATCAATGATAATGGCTAAAATGGTGACCGGCACGGCGCCGCCGATAATATATTCAGGCTGATAGAGATTCAGGCCGATAAAAATATAGTCTCCGAGCCCGCCGCCCCCGATAAAGGAAGCAAGCGTCGCCCAGCCGATCAGATAAATGGTGGATGTGCGGATGCCCGCCATGATCACCGGAACCGCAAGCGGCAGTTCCACAAGCCTGATCTGCTCCCAGACCGTCATGCCGATGCCTTTTCCCGATTCCAGCAGATTTTTGTTTACGCCTTGAATGCCGGTATACGTGTTCCTGAGAATCGGCAGCACCGAATAGAAAAACAGCGCGACGATCGCGGGCACCTTTCCCACGCCTAACAGCGGGATAAAAAACGCCAGTATCGCGAGACTCGGCAAGGTCTGCACAATGTTGACGGCGCCGATGACGGCGCCTGCGCCCTTTTTCATTCTCGTCAGCGCCACTCCGAGCGGAACGGCGACGACAATGCCTAATATGACGGCGATGATCGAAATGTATAAATGCTCCCACGTTTTATATAACAGTTCTCCGCCGTTCGTCTGCAAAAACTTAATCATTTCATTCATTGTAAGCGTTCCTCCCCTTGTCAGCCTGTCACCAGCTGGTCTTCCTCGCCCCAGATTGAATCGTAAACGATGTCGACAAGGCTCGCTCTCGTGACAATTCCGACTAAATGCCTTTGTTCATCAACGACGGGTACATATTTCATTCCGCGCTTTAAAATTTTGCGTACGGTATCGCGCAGCAGTGTCCCCTGCTCGACTGTATACAGATCAGAGCGGAGCACGTCGCCGACGAGGCTCGCTTTTTTCCGGTTCTGATCAATGATCTCGACATCCACATACCCTTGCAGCACATTCAGATCATCAACGACAAGCAGGGAATCGACACGGTGCTCCCGCATCACCTGTATCGCCTGTGAAAGCGTTTTGTCCGCCGTAACGGTGACAGGCTTTTTATTCATCATCTGCTCGACGCGTTCAATATCCGGTCTTGATTGCAATAACCGTTCTTTGCCGATAAATTCTTCGACAAACTCATTAGCCGGATTCCGGAGAATGTCATCAGGAGTGCCGGCCTGAACGATCTCTCCCGCTTTTAAAATGACGAGCCGGTCAGCCAGCTTAATGGCTTCATCCATATCGTGGGTTACAAACACAATCGTTTTATTCAATGTTCTTTGCAGTTTTTTGAATTCTTCCTGAAGGGAATCCCGCGTAATCGGGTCAAGCGCTCCGAACGGTTCATCCATGAGAATAAGGGGAGGTTCCGCTGCAAGGGCGCGCAGCACGCCGATTCTCTGCTGCTGTCCCCCGCTCAGCTCGTGAGGATAGCGGTCTAAATATTCCGGGCCCATATCGACGAGCTTCAAAAGCTCCCGCGCCCGTTCCTTCCGCTTTTGTTCCGGCCATTTCAGCAGTTTCGGCACGAGGGAAATGTTCTGCTGAATGGTCATATGAGGGAAAAGTCCGATCTGCTGAATGACGTAGCCGATTTTCCGTCTCAGCTCCACCGGGTCCTGCTCCATAATGTTTTCGCCATCGATAAAAATCTTTCCGGATGACGGCTCAATCAGTCTGTTAATCATTTTCATCGTCGTCGTTTTTCCGCAGCCGCTCGGCCCGATAAAACAAATAAACTCGCCTTTTTCGATATTTAAATCAATGCTGTTGACAGCTTTTTTTCCGCCTTTATAGACTTTTGATACATTTTCTAATCTCAGCAATCCGTGCACCTCCGAAGGGTTCCGTTATTTTTCTGAAAAGTATAATCTTTATTATAAGATGAAATTTGTAAAATAAAAAGTTTACAATGTGTTGAAATTATATACAATATACGTATTTTTTCATGTTATCCCGCTGACAATGCGGATGTTCTTACAATCGCTCCCGATAGCTCGCATATCCTGCCGCATCATCTTTTTCATCAACTGTAAAAAATATGATATATTGTCAGCATGAAAAGCCAGTGAAGGGATGATCAGCCGTGGAAAAAAACGCTCTTGATATCATCGGGCATGCTGAAGAGCATCTCATTGAGAGAATCGCCGAGAATATGCATACATTCGGAATGCCGGCCACATTGGGACGTGTGCTCGGTATTATTTATATGAACCGCAAGCCGATGACGTTAAATGAGCTGTCAGAGGCGACCGGGATGAGCAAAACGAGGATGAGCCAGGTGGTCCGCGAAATGACCGATGTCAATCTGGCTGAAAAAGTGTTTGAAAAAGGCGTTCGCAAAGACCTTTATGACGTCGAGCGTGATTATTACCAGACGTTTATCTCCCTGTTTACGGCAAATTGGACAAAAGCGGTCAGCAAAAACAAAATGCTCTATAAAAAGCTGAACCGCGAGCTGACTGAGCTTCTGGAATCGAAAAATCTCAGTCCCGATATTGAAGAAAAAGCCCGTCAGCTTTTGGATGAACTGACGGATTGGCTCCATTATTATGACTGGCTGAGCCGTTTGATAGAATTTTTTGAGAGTGAAGAAGTGTTTCAGCATGTGCCGAAAATAGAAAAAAGCAGCACCCGAAGATAACCGGGCGCTGCTTTTTTAAGTCAGGAAACCAATATCGGGAACATGCCTTTCAGACCGGCGCCGATCATGCCGATGGCCACCACCGCCAAAATCAGCCCCATCAGTCGGGTAATGACGTTCATTTCGGTTTTCCCGAGCTTATTGCTGATGAAAGATGAATAGTGAAAGAAGATGAACGTCATCGCGATGACGGCCGCAATGCCGATAAGCACGCTGATGTAATGGAAGATGCCGCCATGGCCGGCCGACAGACTCATCACCGTCGCGATCGTACCGGGTCCGGCGATAATCGGAATCGACAAAGGCGTCACAGATATATCGGCTTTCTCCTTGCTCTCCCCTTTCTCTTCATGATGGAGAGACTGTACATGAGATTTCTTCGCGTTCAGAAGATTATAAGCGATGCCGAAAATAAAAATGCCGCCCGCGATACGTAAGGCATGAATGTTAATGTCAAACAGTTTAAAGATCAGATGGCCGAAGATTAAAAAAGCCGCCAAGATGATAAACGACAGCACGGAAGCCTTGCGCGCGATCGCTGTCCGTTCTTTCTCCGAGTACCCTTCCGTCAGTGAAAGAAAAATCGGCACGTTTCCGATGGGATTGGAGACTGCAAACAGTGAAATGAAGACATGAATGATGAATGAAAACATGCGTACCTCCTTATGACTTGCCGTTATTGAGTTATGTTTTGTTCTCCGCTGTTTCTTATGCATGGTTTTTACCCCGGGGTCTGCTTTTTATAACCTCAGCCGGACAATCCGGAAACAGAAAAACCGTCCTTGTAAGGACGGTTTTTTCTGTTTGCTATCTCCATAAGCCTTTTCCGAATTTCAACAGCCGATAAAGCATTTTCAATTTTTTTAGCATGCGTTAATTTCCTTTTTCACTCTGAATCAATGCGCCGAGAGACATGATATCTATCAGCTCCAATAAAATTCTACCATAAAGGGTACTTTTTCTCTATTATCAATTCATAGAGAAGGTGATTTGTATATCTTTAGAAAACTCCGTTACATCCGTCCTATTTTCTTTTATAATGTAAATATTGAACAAAATCCCTATATTACTTGTAAAAGGAGTTTTAGAATGTATTGTTCTCAATGCGGCCATCATACTGATGGCGGAAAGTTTTGTGAAAAGTGCGGGGCGCCCCAGCCCGGGCAGGGAGGCGCAGGCCAAACGCAAGGCCAGGCCGCTCAGGCCGGCGCCGCGGCTAAGCAGGCTTCAAAGCAATTTGCCTTATTCGTGCTTGATGTGTTAAAGCAACCGTATCAAACATGTAAAACGACAGGCGGCGAACAGCTTGTCAGCAGCATCATCAACATGGTGCTTTTCTGCCTGGTGACGCCGATTATGTTTTATATTCTCTTATCAGACGGCTTTCGTGACGTCAGTTTTACCGCGATTGTGATCAAACCGGCGCTTACCTTTGCATTATGCGTTTTTTGCCTGTATCTCTTGACTTTTATCGCTTTGAAGGCCGGCGGCGCGCAGGTGTCATTTAAAGATTCGCTGTCCAGATTCGGGGCATTTTTGATTCCGTTTACAGCTATTTTGCTTCTTGCCCTCATTTTTATGCTGCTTCATACAACCGTTTGCTTCACCATTCTGGCTGTCGGTCTTTTAGGAGCGGCGTTTGCCGTGCCTCCGCTCATGCTGGCGAGCTATCAGCATCAGCTCACTACTAAGGCGGATATCATTTATTCTGTTATCGTCATCTATTTGATCATTTGCGTAACGTTTCAATTCACGATCAAGCATTATATAAAAGAACTCATGAATTATTTCTTCTTTTAAAAACGGAAACCCCCGCCGCCTGATTGGCGCGGGGGTTTATTTTATTGAATGGATGTTAAATAAATTCTTCCGTCTTTAACAATGCCGCCATACGTCCAATTGTATGTTCTGAGCTTCGGACTGCCGCCGGCTTTCGTAATATAAAACTCCTCGTACGTATGAATCGTCAGATGAGAGCCTTTCTGTGAAAAGCTTTTGACATTCACTTCATTAAATACTTCGGTCGTCCCCTCGCTGTGCAGTTTTTTGACCAGTTTCTGCTGATCAGCATACAAAGGGCTTCCCTCTTCTAAATTACCCTCCATGATCGCGAAATTGTTAAGGCTGACGGCGCTTGATTGGTTTGTCAGGTAATCAGTCATAAACGATGTGACTTGTTCATTCGTGAGGCTGCCTGAAGCTGTATTTCCTTTGGATGATGCCCATGCGGATGTATAGGTTTTCGGCTGGTCGTTTTTTATTTTTTTTACATTTGTCCCAGAAGAATCTGAGGCAGGGTCAGCTTTTTCGAAAACCCATTTTTTATGTTTTGTATCATATGAGAGTACATAGTGAAAGCTCGGCTCAGCCTCTTCCATATCAGGCTTCGTATTCCCGTCGAAATAAGCAGACTCATGAAGCTCTTTACCCGTAACAGTTACTTGCCAGCGGCCGTTCTCTTGAGAAATCGCAAATGAATCCAGATCAAAGCTTGTCTCTTTATACTGATCCTTCAAAAAGGTGCCGGAACTCTTCATGCCGGATACCACTTCTTTCGTCTGCTCTTTCCAGGCGGAACCAGCCTCGGTCATCTGATCGGTATTTCCGTCTGCCATCGCTTTTGTATACTGCTTCGTTGTTTTGACAATCGTGTCCATGATTGTTTGTTGTGTATCTTGATCCGGGATAAGCGTTAAGTCCACATCAGTACTGTTGATCGGGACATCGGCAGTTTTCATTTTCCCCCAAGGAAAATCAGCCTCCACGGCGGCTGTCATGGAACCGTCAGTTAAGAGCGGACCATATGTAACGGATGTAAACGGATCTTTATGGACAGACTTGCCGTTTATCAGCAGATCGCCTTTCGCGCTTTTGAAGCTGTCTGCCGGAGTGAATGTCACATCCTCGGCGTCTAACGGCAGGTCAAACTCAACATTCCGGCTGCCGGCCGCCTCTGCCTCTTGCTTTTTGACAACGTCAACCGTCTCATTTTTAAGCTTGGCTTCCGCCGTGTAGACACCGGGTGCATACGGGCCGAAGATTTGGGTTTCATCGGCTTTTTTGACCGTACCTGTTTTCTCGCTGTTGATATAAAGATCGGCGCCTTTATAATTGCTTGTGACCCGGAAATAAACCGGATCGACTTTCAGTTCGTAATGGTCAAACAAAAGAAGGGTTTTTCCCTCTTTTTTGACGTATACCGCATCTGTTTCTGATGAATTGCCGCGAAGCGATGCCAGCAGTTCATCGTGTTTCTTTGCGTATGCAAGGAGCGGTTTGACATTGGTCTCATTCAGCTTCAGTTTTTTGTCTGAAGGAGTGAGCAGGGCTGCGAGCTTTTTCGTGTCCCCGTCATGAACCGCCTGTTCGAATTGATCCGTGAGCCTTTTTTCAGATGTCAGCCAGGCTCCGGTTTTATATGCGGCAATCAATAAGATCAGCGCTGCGGCAATGCCGCCCCACATGAAGAGCGTTTTTTTAGGGATCGGCTTTCTCATTTGTGAAGCAGGTTCAGCCGCTTTTACAGCCGCCTGCCGCTCCAGCCGGCTTCCTTTCCCGATCGGTTTTCCGCATTCTTTACAGAAATGCGCTTCTTCATTGTTCTGCTGGCCGCAATGCTTACAAAAAAACATGACTTTCCTCCTATTCAATCTGCAAAACTTGTATAACTTTTCCTATGTTTCATATTTTATAATAAAGTAGAATGATTTTGGAGTTATTTTCAAAAATAGCTGTCGATCATAACAGAGGAGGAGAAACGGACATGCAAAAACTGAGCATCCGAAAAGCCGCGGAGCCGGATGAAGCACTGTATGAACTATTGCTGCTGGCCGATCCGTCGAAAGAGATTGTCGATGATTATCTTGTAAGAGGAGAATGCTATACGGCCTGGACGTCAGACGAGCTTGCAGGGGTTTACGTTTTATTGCAAACAAGGCCTAAAACGATAGAAATCGTAAACATCGCGGTAAAAGAATCGCTGCAGAACAGGGGATTCGGAAAACAGCTGGTGCGGGATGCCATTGAAAAAGCGAGACAATCGGGGGCTGACACGATTGAAATCGGCACCGGAAATTCCAGTATTCATCAGCTGTCACTCTATCAAAAATGCGGATTCCGCATTCAGGCTGTCGACCATGATTTTTTTATCAGACATTATGATGATGACATTTTTGAAAACGGCATTCAATGCCGGGATATGATACGGCTTTATTTGGATTTATGATAAAAAGGGCGCCGGCTGACATCGGCGCCCCTTCGTTTACCATTCAGACGGATTGATCCGCTTGTTTCTCTGTATTTCTTTGACTCCCTTGTCTGACTGAAAAAATAGCAAAAACGATCGTAAGGGTCAGTCCGACCGCCGCAAAAATATAATCCGCATTCATCAACAGCAGAAGCCCTGTGTAGACAGCGGCCGACAGCGGTTCACCCATTTTGACAATGGAAAAAATCAGTGCAAAGACCCTTCCGAAATATGCGGCCGGAACCGTCTTTTGGAAATACAGCACCGTTTGCACATCAATATACGAGATGATGATGCCAAGCACCAGGAAGATGATGCACTCAAACCCATGAAGGGGAAAAAACAGGAGCATAATGAGCAGTCCCGCTGCCGTTAACGTCCGCGGGTACAGCCGGTTCAAGCGTTTTGTATTCCATTTGAAAAATACGGCCAGATTGCCCAAAAGCATCCCCGCCTGAAACATTGAATACATGACGGCAAACCATACAGAATAGTTCTGCTGAAAACGCTCCACAGCAAGAATCGGCCCCATTACTGAAATAAGGCCGGCAATGACGAGATTTACGATGAAAAAGTATCCGACCGATGTCAGCCATGCCGCATTTCCTTTCAGCATTCTGTAACCGGCTTTTACATCTTCAGTTCCGTTGCTTTTTTCATCGGGCTGTTCTGAAATACGAATGAACGCGATAAATGCCGCAGAGATCAAAAAAGCAGTGCCGTTTAGGGCAAACAGCATCCCGAACGGAATAGCCGCAATCATGATCCCGCTGATCAATTTTCCGACGATGAGTCCGATCAAGTCACTCGTATTGATCAGAGATGTCGCCTGATCAAGATGCTGTTTGCGGACGAGCAGCGGAATGATCGCGACTTTCGCCGGCGCAAACAGCATCGATTGCAGAGATAGACAAAAGGCGCACACCCCGGCTATCCACACGGTTAATAAATCGTTCGCGCTGAGCACCGCCAAGAGGATCATAATGGCGGCCCGACCCGTATTGCACAAATACAAGATCGACTTTTTTCGGAATAAATCAATCAGCGGCCCCGCCAGCACGCCAAATGTCAAGGGCACGAGTTCGATAAAAGAAATAACGCCGACTAGAATTTTGCTGCCGGTCAATTCCAGCACTAACAGCGGCAGAGCAATGAGCCAGACCCCGTCCGCTGCTGAAGAAAACACCTGTGCACACCAAAGCTTTGCATAGTTCGGTGTTCGATATGTCATATCAGGCCCTTTTTTGATCCTCGTCATCAGATACACCGCCGAACCATTCCAGCGTTCTCCATGATTCCCGTCTTTCCGTATAATCCTCTTCCATCACCTCAAATACAATGCCGGTATCTTGATTCCGATAAAGCTCCTGCAAAGTATCGGCAGCCCGTCTCAGCAGCTCCTCAGCGATTGTCCCTTCACTCGGATGGCGGCCCTCAAAACAGCGGACGCCCCCATGCGGGAACGCAAGCTGGCGAAATGAGCTGAAGTGATAATGCTTAATGCTCTCTTTTATCGACAGAAACTGAAAGAAATCGGGATATTTCAGCTGATCATTTCTGAACATAAGCGCGGAAGATAAGTGAGTCTGATAGGTAATCGCCCAATGGCACAGATCCCACGTAATACCGACATGCTTCAGATCCAACTGCACCAGCTCTGTAAAATCCTCAGGATAAATGAAAATCGGATCAAAATCCTCTCCCAGATTCCCGATGATCGGAAGGTTTTCCACACCGATCCAAATGTCCGTCCCTTTCAGCCGCTCATCAAACTCCGCGAAAAACTCAACGATTTTTTTACGGTTTCCTTCCAGGTCATAGACTTGAAATTCCTCAACCGTCATAAATTGATTGGCATGAACGGTTATGCCTTTGGCGCCGTATTTCACAGCGAGCTCCGCAAAGTGATAAAGCTGTTTTTTGATGTGATCTTCATTCACATAATCGGCATGATCTGTCGGAAAATGCAGCGTTAATAATGAAGGATCAAGCTGTTTCGCATATTCCAGCGTCTGATTGAATGTTTTGAGATAATCCGCTTCCTCAAAGGAATGGCCGTCAAAAATATTCGCTTCCAGACCGTATCCCGCTTCCACCCATTTCTCATCGATTTGCTTCGGATCAAGTCCGAAAAACGGAATTTGAGCAATCATAGGACAGTCACCATGTTCCTCTCACAAGCATAAACGCTTCCGCAGCCGAAAAACCCGCTTTTGCTCCCCACACACGGGCATTATGTTCGATCGCCTGCAAAGAGCGGGGATGAGGGAAGTCTCTGAGCTCGGAACCGTAACACGCCATCGATTTCAATTTCGTTTCAAGCTCGTCTTCAATATTAACGAAGAAATTGGCATGAAACTGATCCTTCTGACAGTAATTCCATTCCGTCGAAGACAATGTTTCATAGGCAAAAACCCGTTTTACCGTATGACCGGGAAGCGGACGGGTTGCCGTCATGACCGCTCTGAATACGACGGAGTGGTCAATATTAATGTCACCGCCGTACTGGGTATACACAATGTCAGGCTGAAAACGATTGATTTGTTTCTCCGCTTCCTTCACGACATCCAGCAAATCCATTGAATCCATTCTGTTATCAGGAAGGTTCAGCCTGACAAAATCATGGATGCCCAAAGTGCTGAGCGCCTGCTCCGTTTCTTGATTAGAATGCTCCATAACGGAATCTTCAGGCTTTTTGTAATCCGTTTTTCTTGATGATTTGCCTTCCGCCATAATGACTGCCGACACGCTGTCACCTTGGCGGACATGTTTGGCGAGCGTGCCGCCGACGCCGATAATTTCATCGTCGGGATGCGCTGCAAATACCATTACTTTCATCATATTGCCCTCCTTTAACTAACATTTCGGCTGTATCCGCTCCGCAGTTCATCAGCATATCAAGCATGGAGAGGTGAGGGATATGCTCCCCGAATAATTGAGGATAGCCAAAATGTCGGATCTGCTGATACTCAATGACAATTCCGTTTCTTTCAAAATCGCTTTCTATTAAATAGTCGGAACCCTGACTGCCTGAATAATAACGGTCCGCCCCCAGCTCCTGACAAAGCGCTAAAACAAAATCGCTTTTTTTCTCCTTCCGGCATTCAAGCTCAGAGACATAACAGAGCGGCGTTTCAATTCGGAGCTCTTTTCGGAAAAATTCAATGATGTGCATATTCAAATCATGGAGATATTCCCACTCCCGCTGATAGACATCTTGAAAAAAATGCTGGTATCGCTCAAAATAGGGAGCTTTCGCATAGTTCATTTTAATCGCCATCCAATGTTTTTTCCGCCAATCCTGTGTCTGGTCGATTTTCATATGCCGAAGCTCTATGTCTTTATATTGTTTCATCTGCAAAGGCACTGTCAGCCATCTGGGGCCTTGCGGCGTTTTGATTCTGTTGCGGTTGAGAAATCCTTTTTTCTCAAATTGAGCTGTGTCATGAATGGCAAACAGATCCGACTTATACATTTTTTCAAAAAAACCGTACCACGGCAGATAACTGGATTGATGGCCGCTTATTGTTTTCATTCCGGTTTCGTAAAAAGTCGGCATTGTTTTTCTTCAGCTCCCCAATATCGTTTCGGTCTTGCGATTTCTTTACTGTGTGAATAGCCAAAATCAGCCCATTGAAGCTTGCGGCAAATGGCGAATTGCAGGGCGTCACGCATCAATAAGTAAGAGGCCTGCGCTTTTTTTCCCGCCAGGCTGTTTACATTCTGCCAATAATAGAAATGAGAGCGGTCATAGAGAAAAATACTGCTGCTGATCAGCGTCTCATCCTGATATGCTCCGATCCAAAACATTCGGTCCGCAAACGTGTCAAGCAGCTTTTGGAAAAAGCCCTGGCTCAGCACATAAGCCGCGCCGATTGCCGATGTATGCTCTTTGTAGAGGTCATAAAACGCGCCAAGTTCTTTTCGCCCGATCAGCCGGGTGACAATATTCTCTTTTTCAGCGTATCTGACTGCTGTCCGGGCTTTTCCGGAAATGCCCGTCCAAAGCTCGTCAAACGTGTCCGGAAGCGAAAGAATCCGTGTCGCCTTTTCCGTCCATCCTTCCCTGATTTCTTCTGTAAAAGAAGTCTGACCGTACGGCAGCAGCATCCGGGATATGTTCCGGCCGAATATGGCCTGGATTTCACTTTGAAGCCATTCAAATGAGATGGGGCGATCTGAAATAACGCCGCCGTATCCGATCATATTGCCGGATAATACGCCCTTCTGTTCAAAAAGCGGAAGATAGATGACCTGTCCTCCGTCCGTTGTCAGTCTGACAGGGTGAAATGACGTGCCGGGAAGCTCTTCCATGAGGATTCCCCAATCATAGCTTTGAAACAATCCCGCCTGATACATGTCAGCGGCCCGATCCCATGCCTGGCGGGTCGTGCATACTGCTGTTTTTTGCATATTTATCACCACTATTCAGTCTTATTCTGTTGCTCACAATATGATAAAACGGATTCGGCTATATATCTGACTTGCTCCTTTTGAAGAGGAGGTTTAAACGGCAGGGAAAGAACTCTCTTCCAAAGCGGGTCTTCCCCGCCTTCCCCCGCGTATGTTTCATAAATCGGAATACGTTCGAGGGGAAGATAGTTCCAGCATGTTTGGATGCCTCTTTCGGCTAAATAAACGGAACACCCGTACCGCTCTTCATCCCGGGGAAATACAATTGTTAAATAATTCAGATGTTCTCCTTCTTGGGGCTGGATCATTCTTATGCCGTTTGTTTCTCCCGCCTTTGCAAAGATTTCTCCCGCCGTCTCTATGTTTCGGAGCGAAGCTGTTACAAGCTGATCCATACGTGAAAGCTGATCATCAATAATGGCTTCCCTTGCCGGATGCATGCGAAGCACGGGTACAACAGCCGGTTTATCCGGCAGAGTTTCGAGCTTTGTGGCTTTCATGGAAGGCATGGCGCCCGCTTTTCTAAACATATATGAAATAGGATGATGCCGTTTCCGTTTCATTACAGCTTGGATTCTTTGATTTCTGATATAGATTCGATAGTCAGCTGCCACTTGGCTGCGCTGTTCCATCGGGAGATTTGCTTTTTGCCGAAGCCATTCTTTCGGCGCGATTAACGCGCCGCCTCCGATACTCGCAAGCGGCTTTGAGGGGCCGAAGCTTAAAATGCCGAAATCGCCCAAACCGCCGGCAAATGTATCCGCTTGTTTTGTAAACATGGCTTGAGCGGCATCATCAATGACAGCAATTCCGTTTTCCTTCGCCCAGTTAATGATAGCGGTATTTTCTCTCCGGCCGTATACATGTGTGAGGATAACCGCACACGTACGCCTCGTCGCTTTTTTTTTGACATCCTCAAAAGATAAGGATAGATGCTCATCCAGCTGCGCAAACACAGGCGTCGCACCGGATTGCAGCACGGCATCAATGACATTCGGGCAGCTGAAGGATGAGAAAATCACTTCTTTCCCCGGTCCGGCCCCCGAATAAGTTAATGCGAGCACCAGTGCCGCACTGCCGCTGGAGGTCAGCACGACCCCTTTTCCGTAACGTTTTTCCAGTTTTTCAGTCAGTCCGCTTTGTCCGGCAGTAAGCAAGTGCTTCACCGCGCGCAGACGGCCGCTGACTGAAAACTGACCCGGATAAATGGGATACTTGATCTCTTCCGGGTTTTTAGGAAAGTGAAAGTTTGTGCTTTTGTCTTTCATCTTTTATGATCTCCAGGCCTTCATTCAGACTTACTTTCGGAGCGTAACCGAGCAAACGTTTCGCCTTCTCGATTGACGGCGCCCGTTTAAAAATCTCGATGTCTTTTCCCCTCACGCCGTCTTCGCCCAGCTTTTTATACAGATAGTTATCCTTCTCTCTGCCTGAGAGCACATTGACTTTTTCAGCCAGTTCTTTTATCGTGATCGGCTGGTCGTTCCCGATATTGAAGTCTTCAAAGACGGCTCCTTCATGAATGAGAGCGAGATAAGTTCCGGTGATGATATCACTGATGTAGCTGAAGCAGCGTATTTGTCCGCCGTCCCCGTAAAGAGGCAGCTCAGAGCCATTCTCGGCCAGGCTGAAAAACTTGTTGATGACAAAATCCTCGCGCTGTTTCGGCCCGTATACATTAAAGTACCGGACGACCCGAATATGAAGTTCGTCGGAAGCCTGTTCTCTCAAATATTCCTCTGATTGCAGTTTGGCTTTTCCGTAAGCTGATTTCGGAAGCTTTCTGCTTGTCTCGGTATAAGGAAAATCCGGTGAATCTCCGAACACTTCTGAACTCGATGAGAAAAGAAGTGTGCTGATTCCCAATTCACCGCATACCTCAGTGACGTTTTTCGTTCCTTCAAAATTGACCCGTATGACGTCTTCTTCATTGCTTCGGCAGCTGTCCACTCCGACCATTGCCGCCAAATGGACAACCGCATCCGCTCCCCGCAGTGATTCGCGGAGGGACGTCCGGTCAAGGATATCCGTTTGGCGGTATTCAGTGTCAAAAGCCGGCTTCTTTTGGTCTGCAATGATGGTGTGATAACCTTTATCCTGTAATAATGCCGCCAGTTCGCTTCCGATAAAACCGGCTCCTCCGATAATCGCAATATGTTTCATGATCCTACCTCCTGGCTGATAGTCAACACTTCTTTTATAGACTTGACAATATAGCTGCAATCCTCATCTGATAACTGGCTGTAAAGAGGCAGTGATACGATCTCCCGGAAAACACGTTCAGTTACCGGAAGCTCGGCAGGAAAATGTTTTTTATAGTAAGGATGCAAATGCACGGGAATAAAGTGCACGCTCAGCCCGATTTGTTTTTCTTTCATTTTCTCAATAAACAGATCTCTGTCCATACCGCCGTTTTCTCGAATCCGCAAAATAAATAAATGCCATGAGTGCGTTATGCCGCTTGGAATGTCAGAAAGCGGAAGCGCCGCTTTGTCAGATTGACCTGACAGTTCACGTACATAAAATTGAGCGATCTGTTCCCGTTTTTCTTGAATGTCGTTTGCGCGTTTCAATTGAACCAGACCGAGCGCGGCCTGAATATCCGTCATATTATATTTAAAGCCCGGCAGTAAAACGTCGTATCTCCAGCTGCCTTTTTCACCGTACCGGTTCCAGGCATTTTTTGTGATGCCGTGCCAGCCGTACAGCCTCGCTCTTTCTGCGGCCTGTTCGTCTTTCATAACGAGGGCTCCGCCTTCCCCCGTTGTAATATTTTTGGTGGCATAAAAGCTGAAGCACACGGCATCGCCGTGAGTGCCGATCATGCTTCCGTTATATTTTGTACCGAGCGCATGAGCGGCGTCTTCAATCAGATACAATCCGTTTTCTTTACAAATGGATTGCAAGTTTTCCAGATCAGCCGGATAGCCGGCAAAATGAACCGCAATTACCGCTTTTGTGCGCGGCGTTATTTTCTTCCTGACATCTTCAGGATCGGCACATAGACTTTTCTCGCATATATCCGCAAACACAGGAACGGCTCCGGCGTGCAGAATGACATTGACGCTGGAACAGAACGTGAAGCTCGGCACGATGACTTCATCGCCTTCTCCCACCCCGAGCGCCAATAAAGCCATATGTAATGCAGCGGTGCCTGAATTACAGCTGATGACGTGTTCGGCTCCTATACATTCTCCCAGCTTTTTTTCAAAATCGATTACCTTCGGGCCTTTCGAAATCCAGCCCGATTGAATCGTTTCGGTTACGCTTGCGATTTCTTCGTTTGTCATATCAGGTCTGTGAAAAGAGATAAATCGATTACTAATGACCGTTCCCTCCTATAAAGTGACAACTCTGCAATTGTCGGCTGATTTTTCCTTGCATACATTTCTTGTGTCAAAGATAATCGGTGAGGCATCCTTCAAAATACTGTAGTCGATTACATCGTGATCTGTATGAATGATGATGACGTCGTACTGATTGATTTGTTCTTTTGTGAAAGGGACAGATTGTTTGCGGCTTCCGTCATTCAAGCGGATCTCGCTGATAAACGGATCATGATAATCAATCGCGCATCCCTTGTCCATCAATTCTTCCATTATCGTAAACACTGAGGATTCACGCGGGTCATTTGTATTTTTTTTATAAGCGGCCCCTATTATTAAGATGCTGCATTTGTCTTTGCCCGCCAGTTTTAAAGCATAGTCAGAGACAGAAATCGGCATGTTGGAATTGATTTCGTCCGCGAGATCAATTAATTTTGTCTGCAGCCCTTTTTCATTCGCGATCCATTTGAAGTAAAAAGGATCAATCGGGATACAATGGCCTCCGACTCCGGGGCCCGGGATAAATTTTTGAAAGCCGAACGGCTTCGTGTCCGCCGCGCAGATGACTTCCCATATATCAATATCAAGTTCACGGCAATTAAGCGCCATTTCATTGATAAGAGCTATATTGACATAACGATAAGTATTCTCTAGGAGTTTAGCTGTTTCAGCTACTTCGGGTGAGGTGACCGGGTGAATGCTTGTAACAATGGTGCTGTAAAACGCTGAGGCAAGTTCTGTGCAAGTCTGTGTGGTTCCGCCGACTACTTTAGGAATATCTGAAACTTCATATTGCCTGTTGCCCGGATCGATTCTTTCCGGAGAATAAGCCGTAAAAAAGTCTGTTCCTATTTTCATGCCGCGGCTTGATGCCATTCTGTCGGCAATCTTTTTTTTCGTTGTTCCGGGATAGGTGGTGCTTTCTAAAATTAAAAGCTGATGCTGCCTTCCATAAGCGATCATGCTGTCAACTGCACTGTCGATGTAGGTTAAATCGGGGATCTTGTCTTTTTTGTTCAGGGGTGTCGGCACACATATCACAATGATGTCGCATTTTTGGATGAGCGACATGTCGGCGCTGATTTGAAAGCGTTTTGTTTGTAAAGCCGAGTTCAGTCTGTCGTCCTCTATATCTTGAATATGGCTGCTTCCGGCGGCTAACAAGGAAACCTTTTCACTGTTTTTGTCGAACCCGATAACATTGTATCCTTTATCGACGCATTCCAGCGCAAGAGGGAATCCCACATATCCCATGCCTAACACGCCTACAATCGCCTGCTTCGTTTCAATCAGATGTAACAGCCGTTTTTGACCAAGGTTGCTGGCTTCTTTTGTGACAGTATTCATTTTTCGCCCCCTAATAGATAGAAAAGAGTATTGTTTTTTACAATTTAAAACAAATAT
The DNA here is from genome assembly GCF_036961585.1 of Bacillus sp. JHAA. Lineage (NCBI taxonomy): Bacteria > Bacillati > Bacillota > Bacilli > Caryophanales > Bacillaceae > Bacillus > Bacillus sp. JHAA. Next base: position 312,284 of record NZ_JBAMDE010000001.1, read on the forward strand.
CGATCGATATCGCAATTATAACAAAAGTTAAAATTTGATAAATGAGTTTTACATCCTTTTATAAATTAGGTATTATCTATTTATTTTTCTTTTATTTGTAAAATAAAATCCTGTCAAATGGTATATATCTGGTAACAAGTGAGAAAATCTCCCTTAATTGAGGGAATATACAGAAAACAATATAAAAAAACAGGCCGAAGCCTGTTTTTTATTCTTTCACTGCCTCAGTTACAGCAGCGGAAACGAGTGATCCCGCTTTCTCTAATCTTTCTTTGCTGATGTGTTTCATATTATCATTCTCGGTGTGATACCAAGGCCCCGGCTCCTGTGTATCGGGGCTGAGCCAAATCCAGTTAGCCGACGGAATCCCTGCTTCATAAAAAGAGACATGGTCTGAGTAACCGAGCTGAATCAGGTTTGGCTTGACCAAGCGGGATTTTTCAGTGGCTTTTTCAGCATACCGGACGCTCGGGTTTTCCTTGCCGTCAGGAGTCGTGACACACATTTGACTCGCTTCTTCCCAGTCAGTCGCAATCATATCGGCATTAAAATTGGCCTGGCTGTGCTTTCTTTCATTGTTCGTGAGTGTACTGACGTAATAAGATGAACCCGCAGACCATAATTCTTCTGCACCGAACAGGATAAAGCGGATCTCTTTGTCTTTCGGTATGTGTGTCAATTGTTTGCTGATTTCCAGAACGGCAGATGTGCCTGAGGCGTTATCATCCGCTCCGGGCGCGCCTTTTACGCTGTCATAATGCGCTGTGACATAAATAATATCAGCATCAGAAGAGTTGGCCTGTGCCGCTTTGCGTGTTCCTATAATATTTTGTGAGGTGCGGTTTTTATAGTTTTTAAATTGAATGACTGCCTGCTTTTCCTGCAGCAGTGCTTCACCGTCTTCTTTTTTCATACCCGCCGCCGGTATCGTGATTCCTTTATCGGTATGCGGACGGACGGCGAGCGGTTTTGTTGTCTGATTATAAATAATGACTGCTTTGGCTCCCGCTTGTTCGGCATGTTTGATCTTTTGAGAAACGGGGATCTTTCCTTCGCGTATCACTGCAATCTTTCCTTTGGCTCCTGTTACGTCATCGCGTGATCCGCAGCCGCCGTCAAAAATCCCTCCCTCAATTCTCAGCTCTTTTTCAACAGCGGATTGATCAGCGGAGCGGAGCGGGAATTCATGATCTCCCGCTGTGACTGAACCTGAAAAGTACTTTTTCAATGGAAATGACTGTACTTTGACACTGGCGCCCTGAGCCCGCAGGCGATTCGATATGTATTCAGCCGCTTCCTTTTCTTTCGCAGTTCCGGTTTCCCGCGGTCCGATGGTTTCACTCAGATCATGCATCGTGTCCAATGCCTCATCAGCATCAAAAACCGGCGCAGTCACGGCTGAATAAGCATGAGTTTCGGACAGCGGCCCGGCAGACGCGCCCCATATGACGCTTGCTGCCACCGCGGCTGACATAAATGAAAATTTCATCATAATCCCTCCTCTTATTAACACCTCTTCCCTTTCGATTGAAGAACACTGATTCCTTTAAAAAGGGGAAAAATGAATATTATTGACCAAATGAAGATGATGAAAAAGGAGGGAAAAGCCCGGGAGCATAAAAAAACGCCGGGAGAATATCTCCCGGCGTCCATTCCATTACTTATTCAAGTTATAGAAAGAGTTGATACCGTGGTATTGAGCAGTTTCAGCCAACTGATCTTCGATGCGAAGAAGCTGGTTGTATTTCGCAACACGGTCCGTACGGGACGGAGCACCTGTTTTGATTTGTCCTGCATTAGTTGCCACAGCGATGTCAGCGATTGTGCTGTCTTCAGTTTCACCTGAACGGTGAGAGATAACGGCAGTGTAGCCCGCGCGTTTCGCCATTTCGATCGCATCGAATGTTTCAGTCAATGTACCGATTTGGTTTACTTTGATCAGGATAGAGTTGCCTACGCCGTTTTTGATACCTTCAGCAAGCTTTTTCGTGTTTGTAACGAAAAGGTCGTCACCGACAAGCTGAACTTTTTTGCCAAGACGCTCTGTAAGAAGTTTGTGGCCTTCCCAGTCGTTCTCGTCAAGTCCGTCTTCGATAGAGATGATTGGGTATTTAGAAACCATTTCTTCGTACCAGTCAACCATTTCAGCAGATGTTTTCACAACGCCTTCGCCAGACAGATGGTATTTGCCGTCTTCTTTGTTGTAGAACTCAGAAGATGCAGCATCCATCGCAAGTTTCACTTCTTCGCCAGGTTTGAAGCCGGCTTTTTCGATTGCTTCAACGATTGTTTGAAGCGCTTCTTCGTTAGAACCAAGGTTCGGAGCGAATCCGCCTTCGTCACCTACAGCTGTGTTCATTCCTTTAGCAGAAAGAACTGATTTCAGGCTGTGGAAGATTTGAGCGCCCATGCGAAGCGCTTCACGGAAGTTAGGCGCGCCTACAGGCATGATCATGAATTCTTGAATGTCTACGTTGTTGTCAGCATGCTCTCCGCCGTTTACGATGTTCATCATCGGTACAGGAAGCGTTTTTGAGTTGAATCCTCCAAGGTATTGGTAAAGAGGAATCTGTAAGAAATCAGCAGCTGCGCGCGCACAAGCCATAGATACGCCAAGGATTGCGTTCGCACCGAGTTTGCCTTTGTTTTCAGTTCCGTCAAGCTCGATTAAAAGCTGATCGATTGCGTTTTGTTCAGTTACGTCAAAGCCGAGAAGCTCTGGAGAAATGATTTCGTTTACGTTGTTAACAGCAGTTAACACGCCTTTTCCAAGGTAACGGTCTTTGTCGCCGTCACGAAGCTCAACCGCTTCGTATTCACCTGTAGAAGCTCCGCTTGGCACTAATGCGCGGCCGAAAGCTCCTGTTTCTGTATATACTTCAACTTCAACTGTTGGGTTGCCGCGGGAGTCAAGGACTTCGCGTGCATAAACATCAACAATGTATGGCATGAGTTTGTCTCTCCTTTTGATTTACGCTTATTTTTGAATTAAAGATGTTCCGGTCATTTCTTTCGGTTTTTCAACACCGAGAAGGTCTAATAACGTTGGTGCGAGGTCGCCTAGGATTCCGCCTTCGCGCAGCGTCACGCCTTCTTTCGTCACAATGACAGGGACTGGGTTTGTCGTATGGGCAGTGTGCGGTTCGCCTGTTTCTGTAATCAGAATGTCTGCATTACCGTGATCAGCGGTAATGATGGCATGTCCGCCTTTAGCGATGATGGCGTCAACCACTTCGCCTAAGCATTCATCCACTGCTTCAATTGCTTTAATCGTCGGTTCGACCATTCCGGAGTGGCCGACCATGTCAGGGTTTGCAAAGTTCAGGATGATCGCGTCGTGCTTGTCAGCCGCGATTTCTTTTACAAGAGCATCCTTCACTTCATACGCGCTCATTTCAGGCTTCAGGTCATATGTCGCGACCTTCGGCGAGTTAATGAGGATGCGCTCTTCGCCCGGGAATTCTTCTTCGCGGCCGCCGCTCATAAAGAACGTAACGTGCGGATACTTTTCAGTTTCTGCAATGCGAAGCTGTTTTAACCCGTGCTGTGCTAATACTTCACCGACCGTATTGTCAAGGTTTACCGGTTTAAAAGCCACATATCCGTCAACAGATTCACTGAAGTGAGTCAGGCAGACGAAATACAGGTTTTTCGGATGATTTTCACCGCGGTCGAAATCGCGGAAATCTTTGTTGGTAAACGTGTTTGAAATCTGGATGGCGCGGTCCGGTCTGAAATTATAGAAAATCACAGAATCGCCGTCATGAATTTTCGCAACGGGTTCACCGTTTTCTTTTGTGATGACGGACGGAATGACGAATTCATCATGAATGCCGTTCGCATAAGAATCGTCGACTACATCCATCGCGCTGCGGTAAGACGGGCCTTCACCGTAAGCCATTGCGCGGTACGCTTTTTCCACACGGTCCCAGCGTTTGTCGCGGTCCATGGAGTAGTAGCGTCCGGAAATGCTGGCGATTTCGCCGACACCGATTTCTTCGATTTGCTCATTCAGCTGCTGAATGTAAGTTTTCGCTGTTTGCGGACCTACATCGCGGCCGTCGAGGAAACCGTGAATATACACCTTCGTCAGTCCTTCACTTTTCGCAAGCTTCAGCAGCGCGAATAAATGATTGATATGACTGTGTACGCCTCCGTCAGAAAGAAGGCCGAACAGGTGCAGCGCTTTGTCGTTGTCTTTCGCGTTTTTGATGGCGTCAAGGAACGTTTGATTGCGTTCGAATTCGCCTTCGCGGATGGCAACGTTCACGCGTGTTAAGCTTTGGTACACAATACGTCCTGCGCCGATATTCAAATGACCGACTTCAGAGTTCCCCATCTGTCCTTCAGGCAGTCCGACTGCTTCGCCTGATGCCGTCAGCGTCTGATGAGGGTATTGGTTCCAATAACGGTCGAAATTCGGTTTTTTCGCTTGTGCGACTGCGTTTCCGACTGTTTCATTGCGTAATCCGAACCCATCAAGAATGATGAGTGCAGCTGGTTTTTTACTCATATTGACCTTCCTCCAATAATTGAACGAATGACTGCGGTTCAAGGCTTGCGCCGCCGACCAAAGCACCGTCAATATCGGACTCTGCCATATATTCTTTAATATTTGCAGGTTTTACGCTGCCGCCGTATTGAATGCGGAGCTTGTCAGCAGTTTCCTGGCTGAAGCTTTCAGCAACGACTTTACGGATATGCGCGCAGACGTCGTTAGCATCTTTCGCTGTAGAAGATTTGCCTGTTCCGATTGCCCAGATTGGCTCGTACGCAATAACGGAAGCGGCAACTTGCTCTGCAGAAAGACCCGCAAGACCTTTTTTCACTTGATCGGCAACAAGATCATTTGTTTTTCCGGCTTCGCGCTCTTCAAGCGTTTCACCTACGCAAATGATCGGCACAATGCCGTGTTTGAAAGCGGCATGCGCTTTTTTGTTAACTGTTTCATCAGTTTCAGCGAACATTTCACGGCGCTCAGAGTGGCCGATGACGCAGTAATCCACGCCAAGGTCTTTCAGAGCGACCGGGCTGATTTCACCTGTGAACGCACCGTTTTCTTCAAAATGCATGTTTTGGGCGCCGACTTTCAGGTCAGTTCCTTTAACAGCAGAAGTCAGCTTTTCTAAGAAAAGAGCTGGTGCGCAAACAACGGCTTCCGCTTTGTCTGCTGCTGGAATGGAAGATTTCACTTCTTCAACGAAGCTGACAGCCTCGCCGAGTGTTTTGTTCATTTTCCAGTTACCGGCTATAATTGGTTTTCTCATCTGTTCCACTTCCTTATAGCAGTTTTTATTTATCGTTCAGCGCAGCTACACCTGGAAGCTCTTTGCCTTCCATGAATTCAAGGGATGCGCCGCCGCCTGTTGAGATATGGCTCATTTTGTCAGCAAGGCCGAATTTTTCAACGGCTGCCGCAGAGTCTCCTCCGCCGATGACAGAGTATGTATCGTTTGCCTCTGCCAATGCTTCAGCCACTGCTTTTGTGCCTTGAGCGAACAAGTCGATTTCGAATACGCCCATCGGTCCGTTCCATACGACAAGTTTGCTGTTTTTGATAACTTCAGCGTACGTTTCGCGGGTTTTCGTTCCGATGTCGATCGCTTCTAAATCACTTGGGATCTCAGAGATCGGCACGATTTGGACGTTTGCATCGTTAGAGAAATCATCAGCAACGAGAACGTCTTCCGGCATATAGAATTTAACGCCTTTTTCTTTCGCGCGGTCCATGAATGATTTTGCAAGTTCGATTTTATCTTCTTCAAGAAGAGATTTACCGACTTCATAACCAAGCGCTTTTACGAATGTGTAAGCAAGACCTCCGCCGATGATCAAGTTGTCCACTTTATCAAGCAGACTTTCGATTACACCGATTTTGTCTTTTACTTTCGCGCCGCCGATGATTGCCGTAAACGGGCGCTCAGGATTTGTCACGGCTTTGCCGAGAACGTCAAGCTCTTTTTCCATCAGGAATCCTGCAACCGCCGGCAGATGCTCGGCAATTCCGGCTGTAGATGCGTGAGCACGGTGGGCAGCACCGAATGCGTCATTGACATATACATCCGCAAGCTCAGCAAATGCTTTAGCAAGCTCAGGATCGTTTTTCTCTTCACCAGGGTAGAAACGTACGTTTTCCAATACAAGAACGTCTCCGTCCTTCATATCAGAAATTTGTGCTTTTACAGCATCGCCGTAAGCTTCATCCGCTTTTTTCACTTCTTTGCCGAGCAGTTCGCCTAAGCGTGCAGCGACAGGAGTTAAACGAAGCTCCTCAACCACTTCGCCTTTCGGGCGGCCTAAGTGGCTCGCAAGAAGGACTTTCGCGCCTTGGTCTGCAAGGTGTTTGATTGTTGGAAGCGCAGCGCGGATACGAGTATCGTCTGTTACTTCCCCGTCTTTCATTGGAACGTTAAAGTCAACGCGGCAGAATACGACTTTGCCTTTTACGTCGATGTCTTTTACTGTTTTTTTATTCATGCCTTAGGAGATCCTCCTTCAAAATGGTTTGCATAGCACGAAAAACGTGAAACGTGAAACCGCCTCATGATGCTTCCGCCGCGGGGCAGATTGCAGCTTCCGGGCACGGGACAGATCGTTTTCTGAGCCAGGGCAGGCGGCTCAGAAAACGAAAGTGCCGCGGAAACTTCAAAACGCGGACGTTCTGCAGCAATCCGGCGCTTTCTGAAAGCCGGTTCTCATGGAAAAAGGGAAAGGGAGTCCGTCCCCTTCCCTTGTCCGCTTTCATTATAGCGTTTCTGTCCGAAAGAACCAAGTCCGGCCCTTTCCGGGAGCTATGAATTAAAGACCTTGTTTTGCGATGTAAGCTGCAAGGTCAACAACGCGGTTAGAGTAGCCGCTTTCGTTATCGTACCAAGAGATTACTTTTACCATGCTGCCTTCCATAACCATTGTAGAAAGAGCATCGATTGTAGAAGAGTTAGCATTGCCGTTGTAGTCTCCGGATACTAATGGCTCTTCGCTGTAGCCAAGGATTCCTTTAAGATCGCCTTCAGCCGCTTCTTTAAGAGCTGCGTTTACGTCTTCAGCCGTTACGTCTTTGTTCAGTTCAGCAACTAGGTCAACAAGAGAAACGTTTGGAGTCGGCACACGCATAGCTCCGCCGTTCAGTTTGCCTTTCAGTTCAGGAAGAACAAGGGAAACTGCTTTAGCAGCACCAGTTGATGTAGGAATGATGTTTTCAGCTGCTGCACGCGCACGACGGTAGTCTTTGTGCGGAAGATCAAGAATTTGCTGATCGTTTGTGTAAGAGTGAACAGTTGTCATCATACCGCGTTTGATGCCGAATTTGTCGTTAAGTACTTTTGCAAACGGCGCAAGGCAGTTTGTTGTGCAAGATGCGTTAGAGATAACATCGTGGTTAGCCGCATCGTATTTGTCTTCGTTAACACCCATAACGATTGTGATATCTTCTTCGTTAGCAGGTGCAGAGATGATAACTTTTTTCGCGCCTGCTTCTAAGTGTTTCGCAGCGTCTGCGCGTTTTGTGAAGAAACCAGTAGATTCAACTACGATTTCAACGCCTTGTTTGCCCCAGCTGAGTTTCGCAGGATCGCGCTCAGCAGAAACTTCGATTGTTTTGCCGTTAACAACAAGGTTGCTGCCGTCAACTTTAACTTCTGCATCTAATTTTCCGTGTACGGAATCATATTGTAAAAGATGAGCAAGCATGTTAGCGTCTGTTAAATCGTTAACCGCTACTACCTCAACTTCAGGATTGTTTAATGCTGCGCGGAATACGTTACGTCCAATACGACCAAAACCGTTAATACCGACTTTTACTGCCATGATTATTTCCTCCTTTAAATAAGTGAGAGATATTTATATTGAGGGACTGTTATCCCTTAATAACTTCTTTGCGGCTCCTTCGTCCGTGACGAGAACCGTGTTTCGCTGCTTTTTAAAATAAGCTTCGATTGCTTCTGCTTTTGATGATCCGCCCGCTACCGCGATAATGTCGGGAATGGCATCGAGGTCATCAAGCTGCATTCCGACTGAATGCACCTTGTGAACGACTTCTCCGTCCGCATTAAAGTAGTAGCCGAATGCCTCTGTCACCGCATGATTGTCATCTATTTTCTTCAAATCTTCCAAAGGCGTGTTTCTTCGCTCCGCCATTGTTCTAGCTTCGCCGATTCCGTGAACGAGCATACTCGCTGATTTAATCGTGTGAAGCACCTCTTTTACGGAAGGTTCTTCAATAATAGATGAGTAGGCGCCTTGTGACAGCTGCCCGGGAACGAACAAAAGCCGGTAAGTGCCTGAAGCCTTTTCCGCCATATGCGCGCATATGGTGTTCGCCTGGTTTTTCACATCTTCGCCTAAACCGCCTCTTGCGGGCACAAACAGGAGCTCGCGGTTTTTTGAATCCGGCGTCATCATATCGGCGACGGCTTCAATTGTCGTACCGCCGGTTACAGCGACGATATTTTTGCCTGAAAATCTCTTTTTCATACATGCAACGGCCGCTCTCCCTAATTCTTTTTTGACCCAAGGAGATTGGTCGCTGTCTCCGGAAACGATAATGGCGTCTTTCAGATTAAGCCGCTCTTTTAATGTCTTTTCCAAAAGCGTCAACCCTAAAACATCCTTCATCGTATCTTCCAGAATCGAAAGCAGTGAATAGCCCTCTTCCGTCATTGTCATGCCGTTTGTTTTAATATCGATGAGATTCTGTTCTTTCAAAAACTGAACCTCGCTTCTGAGAACGCGCTCGGTCAATCCGAGGCTGGCTGCAAGACTTCTGCGGCCGATCGGTTCGGTAAGCCTGATATACTGCAAGATTTCAAATCTTTTCTGCATCACAAGCAAAAGATCAGGCAATAATTTTTTTTGAGCTTGTATTAACTGGTTCATGACTCAAACGTTCCTTCCTATTCATACTGGACAGAAAATGTCCCGCTATGACAAAAAACGTCCCATCATAGCCAAAAAAAATTATGTCTGCTTTCTTTAATTATTTTAACAGGATGACATTGTTAATTCAACTGTTAAAGGTCAATTCCTCGACATTCTTCGCAGGATTTTCCAGTATCTCCTTGATACAGTCATTATATACAGAAACGGAATGAAGGTGACAGACAAAAGCCCGCCGGAGCGGACTTTTGTCGTAAAACGCTTTCATTTTATCCAGAGTTTTTCTATTTCTTCTAATGATTTATTTTTCGTCTCAGGGCAGATCGTCACGACAAACAAGAAACAGAGAATATTAATGACGGCGAATATCCAGAAGGTGTACGCGAGCCCTAACCCGCTGATCATCATCGGCACGAACTGGCCGATCGCCCAGTTGGCCCCCCATAAGAATATCGTCGCAATACCGGCGGCGCGTGCGCGGAGGTGGTTCGGAAAGATCTCCGAAATCATGATCCATGTAATCGGCCCGACTGATACGCAGAAAGCGGCGACGAATCCCAATATGATGACGACTAAAGCCGGACCGCTCGCCAGCTGAAAATAAAAGGATGCCCCGATTAAGATCATGAACAGCGCCATAAAGGCAGATCCGACCCCCATCAGCTTTTTCCGGCCTACCTTATCGACTAAAAGAACCGCGATAATGGTGAAAATCACTTCAACGACACCGACGATGCATGTCGTGATAAACCCCGCATTCTGTCCGAAACCCATCATTTTGAAAATTTCCGGCCCGTAATACGTAATTGCGTTCATGCCGATGACCTGATTGAATAAAGCCAGCAGAATCCCGATCACAAGCGCTTTTCTCAGCCCCGGCTTAAACAGCTGAGACAATGAACCCATTTTTTCTAATTGTAAAGACGTTTCGATTTGTTTGATTTCTTCTTTCGCGGTCTGCTCGCCGTTAATGCGCGTCAGCACGGCGAGGGCTTCATTTCGGCGCCCCGCTTTCGCAAGCCAGCGCGGACTTTCCGGCACGATAAGCAGCACGATAAAAAAGATGACGGACGGAATCATGCCGTAAGCGAGCATCCACCGCCAGCCGGTGTGCACTCCCCATTCATACGAGCCGGACTGCTGGACGGCGAGGTTAATAAAATAAGTGCCGGATATCCCTAATATCGTAAACAGCTGATACAGGGAAGACAGACTGCCGCGTATGGCCGGCGGAGCGGCTTCGGTAATATACGTGACAGAAAGCGAGGAGCCCATGCCGATTCCCAGACCGCCGATGACTCTGGCGATCACTAAGGAAGACACACTTTGAGAAAGCGCAGAGACAACCGCTGACACCGCAAACAACAGCGCCGCTGCCATCAAAATCTTTCTCCGTCCGAAACGGTCACTCAAAAATCCGGAAATCCCGACGCCGAAAACACCGCCGATCATAATGCTTGAAATCACGAGCCCTTCCATAAAAGGACTTAAGCGGTACAAATCTTTCAGGAAACCGATAGCGCCGGAAATCACCGCCGTGTCATAACCGTACAAAAGCCCTCCCAGTCCGGCCGCGCATGAGATGAGAATGACAAACCACTTGGAATGCTGCCGAGTGACAGGTACATTTGAGCCAATTGGTGCCGGGTGATTCTTCATGAATTTTACCCTCCCGCGAATAATAGAATAAAAACGCTTACAAATCTGAGTGCGGCGCTTGATGTTGCTTTGTTTTCTTCAGAACCGCCACATTTGTACGTACTTATAAAGAATTTTATCTAAAAATAAGGGAAATTAGTACGTACAAATAAAGAATAAGCAGTTTTTCATAATCTGTCAATTATTTTTACAGCTTGATGAAAGGGCTTACTATGTTATACTGGAATTTGTCCGTATACATTTTGGAGGAATTGATATGCTACCGAAATATGCTCAAGTAAAAGAAGAAATTTGTTCATGGCTGAATCAGGGAAAAATACAGCCGGACGAAAAGCTGCCTACGGAAAATGAGCTGATGCAGCAGTTCGGCGTCAGCCGCCATACCATCAGAAAGGCGATCGGAGATTTGGTCTCGCAGGGGCTGCTGTACAGCGTTCAGGGCGGAGGCACCTTTGTCGCTTCACGCACGGCGAAATCAGCCATGCATTCAAACAAAACGATCGGCGTCATTACAACGTACATATCAGACTATATTTTCCCGAGCATCATCAGGGGAATCGAATCTTATTTAAGCGAACAGGGCTATTCCATGCTGCTGACGAGCACCAACAACAATACAGAAAGTGAGCGGCGCGGTCTTGAAAACCTGCTGTCCAAAAATATAGACGGGCTGATTGTCGAGCCTACGAAAAGCGCGCTGCAGACGCCCAACATCGGCTACTATCTCAATCTGGAGAAAAACGGCATTCCGTTTGCCATGATTAACGCCTCTTATGCGGAGCTGGCCGCACCAAGCTTTTCCGTCAATGATGTCAAAGGCGGCATGATGGCTTGCGAATACGTCATGTCCCTCGGCCACACGCACATTATGGGAATCTTTAAAGCGGATGACACGCAGGGCGTCAAACGGATGAACGGCTATCTGCAGGCGCATCGGGAGCGCGGGATTTTCCCGTCTCCGGACATGATCGTCACTTACACGACTGAAGAAAAAGAAACCGTGCTTCTCCAAAAAATTAAGCATACCCTTGAGCAAAACAGCGGATCACACCCGACGGCCATTCTTTGCTACAATGACGAAATTGCGCTGAAGACGATTAATCTTCTCAGGGAATTTGGGTTAAAGGTGCCTGATGACGTATCGGTCATGGGCTATGACGATTCACATTTCGCCCAGATTTCCGAGGTGAAGCTCACCTCTGTCAAGCATCCGAAATCCATTATGGGGAAAGCGGCGGCAAAATACGTCATCGACTGCTTAGAGCATAAAAAACCGAAGAAGGATGACGTCGTGTATGAACCGGAACTCGTCATCCGGAATTCAGTCAAGCGGATCGGCGAATAAAAAAAGCAATGTGCGCGGCACATTGCTTTTTTTGCTCAGCTGTTTTTTAATTCGGCGATGATCTCAAATGATCTCATTCTGTCGGCATGCTCAAAGCTTTCTGAATTCACCATGATTTCATCCGCCTGTGTTGTCCGGATGAAGCTTTCCAGCTTTTCCTTCACACGCTCCGGTCCGCCGACGATCGTTGAACTGAGCTGTTCATTGACCATCGCTTTTTCATACGGCGACCAGATTTGATCCATGTCTTCAACAGGAGGCTTCAGCTGGTTCGGCGTGCCGCGGACGAGGTCTAAAAATCTTTGATAATGCGATGTTGCCAGATGCTCCGCCTTTTCGTCCGTATCGGCGGCAATGACGGTGACGCCGACCATCGCGTACGGTTGATCCAGTACGTCTGACGGACGGAAGGAGCTGCGGTACAGCTCAAGGGCGGGCACGGTGTTTTTCGGTGAAAAGTGAGCCGCAAAGGCGAACGGAAGCCCGAGCTCTCCCGCAAGACGCGCGCTGAAGCCGCTTGAGCCCAAAAGCCAGATCGGCACGTCCAGCCCTTCGCCCGGAATGGCGCGGACTTGATTGCGCACATTGCCTGTCGGTTTGAAGTAATTTCTCAATTCTTCAAGCTGCTCTGGAAAATCTTCCCCGCTGTTTATGTTTCTTCGTAAGGCTCTCGCCGTTAATTGGTCGGTCCCCGGCGCGCGTCCGAGCCCCAGGTCAATCCGCCCCGGATACAACGTTTCAAGGGTTCCGAATTGCTCCGCGATCACAAGTGAAGAATGATTCGGCAGCATAATACCCCCAGAACCGACGCGGATTTTTTTCGTGCCTCCGGCGATGTGGCCGATCAGCACCGCCGTTGCCGAGCTGGCAACTCCTTCTATATTATGATGCTCCGCAAGCCAATAGCGGTTATAGCCCCACTCCTCGGCGCGGCGCGCTAAATCCATGCTGTTGCGGAACGATTCAGCAACCGTTCCCCCCTGTACGACCGGCGATAAATTCAATACGGAAAACGCAGTATCTTTCAATGTATGTTCAGCCATCGTTTTCTCCTTTGCGGTTTAGTGTAAGCAGATCTTAAACAAGGTCTCTACCACACACCTTACCACAGCTTTTCCCGTGAGTTAAACAATTTGATTCGATGATCTTCGAACAATCAGTCAGCGGTCGTCACTAGTGAACTCTTTATGAATGAATCTATTACATTCAGATATGATGAGCTTTTCATCCTATAAAAATGAAAATCTATCGTTGAAAGAACAGACCCAATAATGTTAAGATATGTATGATATTGAATAGGAAGGAAGTCATAGTCTATATGCGTAAAAAAATCTTAATGGCACTTACAACAGCTTTACTGGCAGCAATCTTCTTTACAGGAAACACCGATAAGGCATATGCCGCAGACTTTTACTCCGGCACTCAGCAGCATTTAAATGTAAGCGGATTTACCGATGCCTCCTACTACACGAAAAAAGCGAAAAGTGTCGATTTTACTCTCAGTACAGCGTATCCGTCAGATCGAACTTTTAAAGGAAACCTATACTTACAGCGAAAGTCAGGAAAGAAATGGACGACTTGCAAAAAGACAAGCTTCACTTTCAAATATCACGTAACTAAGTCATTCCCTTTAAAAGGATGCAAGAGAGGTTATTATCGTGTCAAAGCCACGTTCAGCGGTTCAAAACTTGTCAATACGACAAACTCTTTTAAAATTAACCGATAAGATTCAGGGCCCTAAGATGATTAGGGTCTTTTTATTCATTCTTTGTGAGTTCCTGCGCGATTTGAATAAAAAGTTTTGCCGCCAATGAAGCTTCCTTTACGGAAGGAACGGCAAGCAGAACATCGCGGTACACCGCCTGATTCAGGTCTCTCGTCACGACATTGTCCGGCAGCGATATTCCCGACATAGACATTTGTGATAATATCGCAATCCCCAGCCCTTCTTTGATCATGCTGATAGACGTATTGACATTGTAAACAGTGAATGCGGAAGTCAGCACAGATCCTGCCTCCCTAAACATATCAATAAGCGGTGATTCGTACCCTCCGTCACAGATGATCATCGGCTGGCAGTCAAGGTCTTTCAGAGTGATTGACTCACAGCTGCAAAGCGGATGATCATTTCTAAGCACGACGGCCATTTTATCTTTTTTCAACGGCAGATATTCCATGTCTTCCGTAGGAAAAAGAGTAATACCTGCGTCTATTACCCGGGAGCGGAGCCATTCCTTTACTTCGTTGACCGTTCCTTCATGAAGCACCAATTCAAGCTTCGGATACCGCTTTTTAAACATGCTGATCAGCTTTGGAATGAAATAAGCGGAAGCGGCCGGAAATGTGCCGATATGAATTGTTCCCTGTTCAAGCCCTCTTTCCGCGGCCGCCAGCTGCTCGGCTTTTTCTATGCCTTTGAGCACCTCTCTGATATGGACGAGAATTTTTCCGCCCGTGTCCGTGAGCCTTACGCCGTTGCGGCGCTCGCGGATGATCAGCTTGATGCCGAGCTCTGACTCAAGCGCAGAGATGGCATGGCTGACAGCGGGCTGCGTCATATTCAGCGCCTGCCCCGCTTTTGTAAAGCTTCCCGTTTCAGCGATTTGAACAAAAACCCGCAGTTGTGTAATCGTCATAACGTTTTACTTATGCTCCTTATAAAAAAGATTCATTTTATTTATCTTACTGATTACCGTATCATATGATGGAATTGTTCTACAAGGAGTGAACGACGTGAAACAGCTTTCGAAAATACAGACGGCTCTTATGCTGGCGTTTCTAGTCACGGTGTGGGGAATTAACTGGCCGCTGACAAAAGCCGCGCTTGCCTATTCGCCGCCTCTTCTGTTTGCCGGAATCCGCACGCTGATCGGCGGACTTCTATTATTAATGGTGGCGCTGCCCCGTTTTAAAAAGCTGCGTTTTAAAGAAACGTGGCCGATCTATCTTATTTCTGCCATTTTAAATATTACTTTATTTTACGGCCTGCAAACGGTCGGCTTGAATTACCTGCCTGCCGGCTTATTTTCAGCCATCGTGTTTTTCCAGCCGGTGTTAATGGGCGTTTTTTCTTGGCTGTGGCTCGGGGAATCGATGTATCCTTTAAAAATAGCCGGTCTTATTCTGGGCTTTGCCGGTGTCGCCGTCATCAGCGCAGCCGGTTTCGGAGGCCATATTTCCATCGCCGGCATTCTTTTGGCCTTAGGCTCTGCGGTCAGCTGGGCGCTCGGCACGGTATATGTGAAAAGAACGGGCGGACGCGCGGACTCTATCTGGATGGTCGCTCTGCAGCTTCTGATCGGCGGCTTGCTGCTTGTCAGCTCCGGCCATTTTTCAGAAAGCTTTTCAGCGATTCAATGGAAAGCTCCGTTCATTCTCAGCCTTCTGTTCATTTCAGTTTTTGTTATCGCGCTCGGCTGGCTCGCCTTTTTTACGCTTGTCGGTTCAGGGGAAGCAAGCAAGGTTGCCTCTTACACCTTCCTGATCCCGCTCATATCCATTACCGTCAGCTCGATATTCCTGCATGAGCCGCTGACCGTCAGCCTTTTAGCCGGACTGCTTCTGATCGTCACAAGCATTTGTTTTGTGAATATAACACCGAAGAAACTGAAAACACCTGCTCTGGCCGCAGAAAAAAAGGCCGTTCATTAAAAAAACTCTTGCCGCGGGGCAAGAGTTTTTTTATTTATTGACGTCTCCCTTTCACGAGATACGCAGCCGTAATGAGGAGATAGATGGCCGCAGTGATGCATGTGATGACGATGGATGTCGTCGCAATTACGCCGATCAGGATGGCCAAAAGCGCAAGCACCGCAAACCATGTCGTGTACGGGAACCATTTGACGTAATAAGCCGGCTGTTTTGTTGAATGTTTTCTTGATTTCAAATGGGCGAATCCGATAATCAGCCAGATGAACAGCACGGTATAGCCAAGGGAACCCATCAAATAATTAAACGTCTGGCTTCCTGCGAATAAAGAAATCAGGACGCCTACATATAAAAATGACGTACAAGTCAGAATCGCATAGACGGGAACCTTTTTCTTCGATAGTTTTGAAAAGATTTTCGGCAGCCGGCCGTCAGAAGCCTGCGTAAACAAGACGCGGGATGATCCGTACAGTCCCGAGTTCATAGACGAGATAATCGCAAGAAGAATGACGGCATTCATAATATGGTCGGCACCCGGAATTCCGATCATCTTAAATACTATGACAAACGGGCTTTCGGGAACGCTGTTGACTTGATTCCAAGGAATCAGGCTGACGATGATGAAAAACGGCAGCAAGTAAAAAGCGACAATCCGCGTTAACGTGCTTCGGACAGCTTTCGGGATCACCTTTTCGGGGTTTTTTGTCTCCGCCAGCGTGACGCCGATGATTTCCGTTCCGCCGTATGAGTAGATCACGACGAGCATCGCCGTAATGACACCCCCCGCTCCATGCGGGAAAAACCCTCCGTGATCCGTTAAATGAGACAGCCCCGGCGCCGTGTGATTGCCGAATGAGAAAAATAATAGCAGAATCCCGCATAAAATAAAGATGACAATCACTGTAATTTTAATGAGCGCGAGCCAGTACTCCGTCTCGGCAAACAGTTTCACAGAAAGCATGTTTACGACCGTCACCACAATGGAAATGATCAAAGCCAATATCCATATCGGACATTCCGGCAGCCAATATTGAATGAAAATGGCGGCTACGACCGCCTCAGCGGCAATATTGAGCACCCACATTTTCCAATAGATCCAGTCTAAAAAGTATGCAGCGTACGACCCGAGAGACTGCTGAACCAAATCACGGAACGTCCTTGCATGTTTGTTTCTGACAGCCATTTCGGCCAGCCCCTGCATAATAAACAGCAGAATGATTCCGCCGAGGAGGTAGGCCAGCAGCACGGACGGCCCCGCTTCATCAATCGCCGTGCTGCTGCCTTTAAAGAGCCCGGCCCCGATTGCGCCTCCAAGCGCCATCATCATAATGTGTCTGGACGACATCGTCCGTTTTAACGTTTGCTTGTCCTTTTCCATCTATCACACGCCCTCTCGCAAAAAGTGTTCATCACATAAAAAAGCACGCCGCCTCTTTGGGAAAAGAGACGGCGTGCCTCAGGCAGCCGCGGTACCACTCTTGTTGATCCCGAATATCCGGAATCCAGCTTAAAAACCTTTTAACGAAGGTCAGCCGTTAGGACATAGGGAATATTCCGATAATTCCGTTCCGCCCTGCCACTTCCGGGCGAGTTCAAAGAACAATCAGTCCGCGTTGCACCAACCCGCGGCTCTCTTTTTCTGACTGGATTCTTTTACTGCTCCCGTTCACAGTGTTTTATGTTAAATGAATCTCTTGAGTTTTTATTTTCTGAATATAGTAACATAATATACAGTCTTCTATTTTCAAAGTCAATACTAATTTTTTCCGCTGGTTTTCTTATCACCTATTTAAGACATTTTGACTGACCATGTTTATATTCATATGCGGGGTGAGCCGGCCCCTAATATAGCGTAATCAGCACTTTATGTATATTGTTCAAACAGAAATTCCGACGAAAGGTTTTCTACGATATATGGACTGAGCGGCAAAAAGTTAGCAGAAATATGAAAGGTTTTACTCTTATGCTGGTATCCCAGCTTAGTAACTGCATATCATTTCTAATCGTTCAACTCCAATGACTCCACAAGGTTCTATACCCGGAAGTCATATTCCATTTATTAAAGCTATTGACATGAAACCAATTCCACAAATTAAACTCGTGGAGAACACTAGTTGGCGTAACACGAAACAGTATAGAAGCATTTGTGGCGTTACAGCTAGTGTTTTTGAGTGTTTAAAGGAGATTTTCAGGATACAAATAACAATAACGAGCAACATCAGGTGTAGAAAGTTGAATAAAAAACCTATATTTTTACAAAAATTGATAATAAAAGGTTGATATGGTACGGGTTTCATACTTTAAGATGATGATGTGTCTTCACTGAATACTAAATAAACATTTCCAGGAGGCGTTTCCTATGCAGTCTAGCACATCATTTAATAGCCCAGCTTACCTTGAAACAAATGGAGTAATGAAAATCGCTGATATAACTTATAGTGATAACGAATGGCTGAACTTCGACATTGGAGGAGAAGGAATTTTTAAGAGATCAGGTTCTTATTTAGTTCCATCTCTTCCAGTAGAATTTCATTGTCATGGAATCGGTCACTATGATTTTAGCAATTTAGATCAATTAGATATTGAAAAGATCAATACACTAGCTGAAATAGAAGGGATTTTCTGTGTACCCTCTATTTTTCTTCCTCATAATCAATTAGATCAATTTGCAGCCTTTATGAAAGAGTTCCATACACAAAAGAGAAAGGGACGTTACCGTAATATTTTAGGTATTTCACTAGAAGGACCATTATTGGCCAGCTTTGTAGGCACACCGGAAAAAGGGAATTGGGCACCCTTAAAAGAAGAATGGGAAAAGATCGCTTCTTGCGGAGAATACGGTCTTATTTATACTGTACTGTCCCCAGATGCTATGACTGAAAACTCCTATCTAAAGAAATATATCACCGAAGAACATCCGAGTTTAGAATGGATTGTAGATACACTTGTGGAGGCTGGAGTAAAACCGGCGCTGGGTCACTTCCAAAAAGCATACCCGGAGGAAACCTCTGAACTTATAATGAAAGTTATAGATACAGCGCAAAAACGCAGCAATTACACTGGATCAGATGCCGTTTTAACAGATCATTTGTTTAATGATATGCCGAACAATTTTAAACACACCTGGAGAACACCCCAAGAAAGAGTACATAGATTAGAGGGGTTAAAAGATGCTCGGTTAGATAAATGGAACATAGATAATATAAACACACTTGTCGGAGAAGTTCCCGGTACTTTGATGAGAGCCGCGAAAGAAGGTCTATTAACCATTTGTATGAATTTTAATAGTGAACATGTAGACTTAGAAGTTGCACGGCGGGTTGTAGAACTTGTTGGCTCTAAGGGTATTATAGCAATGACAGATCGCATTGACACAGATTCCATGTGCGGCCAATCACTGGAGAAAATTGAAGGGAATAATCTGTGGTATCAAGGAAAAGGGTATGTAGCAGCAGGGTCTTACACAATTGATCGGCTTATGCATAATATTCGTGCTATAGGTTTTAATGAGAAAGTTGTATGGAATATGACATCATTTGTACCATTAAAAGCTTGTCACTTCCTAAATGAACTTGAAAACCTTTCCTTGAAGCCCTTCAGTTTTATAGATGAAACGAAAAAAAGAACTCATTTCAAAGCGCCTGCCCCAGAACTGATTCTGCGCTAAGCAAAAAAGACCACCATAAAGTGGTCTTTTTAAGTTGACTTTCTTTTAATAAGTTTTAGGTTCAACTTATTTATATTGGAGACATCTTTGTTATTCATTAAGTTATATAATAAATTTGCTGCTGTTTGTCCCAACTCTTTAATAGGTTGATGTATCGTTGAAAGTTCTATTACCTTAGATATCGGCTGATTATCAAATCCTATAACCGCCAGTTCTTCAGGTATTCGTATTCCCTGTCTTTTCGCTTCATAAATGATCCCCGCCGCAACATAATCACTTCCTACAACCATTGCCGCAGGACGAGGTGACTTATTTAGCAATAATTTTGCTATTTCTATACCATTCTCAATAGTGTACTGTTCCTCAAAGTACCAATTATCACTCCATTTCAATCCGTATTCATTTTGAAAGTGAAAAAATGATTTTTTTCTGCTTATGCCAACACCGCTCTTAGGATTTCCTATACACAGACCAATGGATTGATGTCCTCGATTTCGCAGATGATCAATTGCCATTTTAATTCCTGACTCATGATTAATAAATATATGTGCAACCTGTTTGCTTGCAGAAGCTTCACAGGAAACAATATTGCCAAACTCAGATATCTCGTCGAGTACGTGAGGGGGGCTTACACAGGATCCCAAAATAAGACCGTCAATCAGTTTGTATTTCAATCTGTTAAAAAACTCCATTTCTTGTTCAGGATCGTTATTTGATTGGTGCACAAGTAAACTGTAATTATGTTTATTACACTCTTCGCCTATTCCGGCAATCAGTTTACTGAAAAACGGATGGTTGATTTTAGGAACAATGACTCCGAATACATTTGTCTTCCCCCTGAATAGGTTAATCGCGTTGAAATTTGGTACATAATTTAATTCCTTCATAGCTTTTAACACAGCGTCCCGCTTCTCAGGTTTTACATAAGGATGATTGTTGAGAACTCTGGAAACTGTTGTCCGAGAAACGTTCGCTTTCTTTGCTATCTCTGTAATGTTTGTCATTACTGTTACTCCTTCTTAGACAGCGTTATCAGGATTTTACACTGAACAACACAAGGGAAAATAAGCATTTAATGAATTGTTTTATCATGGCCTGCATGAATATGTGCGCCTTCCTGTCCCACACTATAAATAGAACGAGGCTTCCCCATCTTGTGTAATAGTTTGTCAAATAAACCTACTAATATCCCCAGACATAGCAACACAATGATGGTCCCTATCCCAATCGGCCCCTGAAGAATGATTGCAAGCACAAAAGCTAAAGCTTCCCCTATCGTCTTTGTAATATTAATACCCCAACCTGTGCGTTCAGTAATAGCCAACATTAATTCATCATTCGGTATCGAAGGAAAAGATGCTCTTAAATAAATAGCGATTCCCATAGCCAATATACACAACCCTATCAAAAATAAACTCCATTGAAGAATGACAGCATCTGTTTTTAAGAACGAAAGAACCTTTAGGTTTAAAAGGTCAACAAAACTTCCAATAATAAAAATCGGAATAAAACCGGCTAGATTAGGAAACCGCATTTTTATGAGGCTGTTTATAAAGATAAGGATTCCTCCGACAATGAAAACCCATGACCCGATTGTAAGGCCAATGAGTTCTGATAAAGCCACGTTTAGAGCATCCCAGGGGGCAATTCCGGTATTAGATTTAATCATACATACAACCCCCACGGATAAAATAAACAATCCGACAATATAGATTAAACACCTTTTCACAAAATGGCTCATGGCTGTATACTCCGCGGTTTAGGGTCTTCTTCTTTCGTCAGAATGTAATGATCAAAAGCATAAGATACACCACACTCATCATTCGATAACGTTTTAAAAGCAGCCAATTGAATAAGCTTCTTATCTGCATTTCCCATGGCTATCCCTATTCCTGCTGCATGAAACATAGGCAGATCATTTAAATTATCACCTATTGCGATTGCATTCCGCGCATCCGTTCCATAATGTTCACAAAGTTTATTTAATGACGCTCCTTTATCTACTCCTGCACTTGTGATTTCAAGATTGAATGCTCCTGAACTCGTTACGGCACACTCCTTCAGTTGTCCAAAATATTCTTTAGCTTTTTTTAATTTTCTTTGGTTTGGCGAAACGATCATACATTTTATGACATACCGATAATCGATAGGGTCAATTGTACCCGGTATTTCCTCTAACCCGTATTGATGGATTTGAGCTTTAATAGAACTCCAAAATACTTCTTGATTAAAATGAGGTTCTTCCATTACCGTATTGTAAAGTTCTTTTTCAAGCTGCTGAATTCCTTGATTTGATACGACAATTTTGTCAGATAAGTAAAGCTGATAATAGATTTCCTCTTTATTTAACCATGTTATGATAGGTTGGATTACATCTGAATCCATAAAATGTTCGAATATTACCTGATTTCCCACATCAATTTGAGCGCCGTTTGAAGCAATAATCGGAAAATCCAAATCATATTTATTGATGATGTGTTTTGCATCAAATAAAGCTCTCCCTGTAGCGATTGTTACAAGATGACCTTGTTTTTGTCCAAGCTTTAAAGCTCTTACATCTTGTTCTTGGATAGTTAAGTTCTCTGATAACAGCGTGCCATCTAAGTCAATTGCAATTACTTTCATGTGAATTTCCTCCTCAGAGTTTAAAAATCATTGAAAGTATAATGTATGGTACGCGTTTCAGAGCAATTAGATTATTATATTAATTTGAAGTTTTTCTCCAGAAGCTGATTAGACCTGTGCTTCTCAAGTGTTCTCCTGCTTAATGATCCTTCTCTTTTGCTCAATCCAGTTAATAAAGAACTGACTGCTAATGGCGGAACACTAATTTGAAGAAATTCATCTGGAATTTCAAGCGCTGGCAACTCACTAGAAACCGGACTGTAGCAGGACAGCTTTCCATCATGAGTTTGACTTATGGCCGGCGACTTGGGCACCGGCACTTTCCAGAGAACGATCACTTTTTGTGAAAATCGGATGTATGAAGTGTCATTGAGGCGGTGTCCCCGATATACTTGTCTCTTTTCTTTCATTTGCGGTAAAGAAAGCAAAACCTGATTCCCTTATGCCAGAACTTGCTTTATCATAAAAGTATGCGTTTACATTCGAGTAGGGAGGTTATAGCATGACCCCTGTGAATTCAAGCAGCATCGGGAAGATTCAGGCGGCCAGCAAAGGTTTGTCGCCAAAATTAAGAGCGATTGCAGACCATATCGTGAAGGAACCGAAAGACGTGATTCACCTTTCCATCATTCAGCTGGCGGAAAAAACGAAAAGCTCTGAAGCGACGATTTTCAGGCTGTGCAAACGGCTCGGTTTTTCCGGCTATCAGGATTTAAAAATCGCGCTTGCTCAGGAGATCGTTCAGGAGCCGGTGCAGCACATTCATGAAGAAATGAACCCCGACGACGATATCGAAGTCATCATCCGGAAAGTTTTCCGCACAAACATTTCCGGTCTGACCGATACCTTTCATTTATTAGATCCGGCCGACGTTGAAAAAGCGGTAGAAATGATCCACCGCGCGGACAGAATTGAATTTTACGGAAACGGCGGTTCCGGGCTGATCGCCACTGACGCATATCATAAATTTATGCGTACGGGTATAAATTGCATCGCGCACACGGATTCTCACTTTCAGGCGATGTCAGCGGGTCTTCTCGGTCCCGAAAGCGCAGTCATCGGCATTTCTCATTCGGGAAGCAACAAGGACGTGCTCGACGCGGTGAAAACGGCCAAATCGCTCGGCGCCGGCACGATCGGCATTACAAGCTACCAAAAGTCGCCGCTCACCCAGATTTCCGACGTGGTGCTGTATACATCAACAAGGGAGACGGCTTTCAGAACGGAAGCAATGTCCGCAAGGCTTGCCCAGCTGTCGGTCATTGATACACTGTATTTCGCCACGGCCCGGCTGCGGCAGGAGAAAACGCTCGCCAACTTGCAGCAAATCAGAAAAATGATCGCGCACAAACGTTTGTAATATTTATTTTTCAAAAGAGAGAATGCCGATACAGCGGGAATTGAGGCAATTTTATGAAAAAAATTTTCTTCTTCATCGTTGATTTATAAAAAAATTATTCCTATAATTGACTTTGTAAGGGCATACATTATTAATCTATCTTATTATTCAATCAGATTAGGCGGGATATATTATGAAGGAAACCCAAGCTGTTATCGGTCTGGATATCGGCACGACCAGTACGAAAGCCGTTCTGTTCGGACCAAGAGGCAAAGTATTAGCCAAGCATTCGGTTCACTATGATTTAATACAGCCAAAGCCGGCATGGGCCGAGCAGGATCCTGAGCACATTCTGGAAGCGGTTATCGGAAGCATCAGGGGCGCCGTCACAAAGGCCGGACTGAGCCCTGACAATCTGCTTGCAATCGGCATCAGCACCGCCATGCACTCATTGATAGCTGTCGATCAAAACGGCGGCCTGCTGACCAAAAGCATCATTTGGGCGGACAACCGCAGCGCCGAGCAATCAAAACGGATTTTAAAAGAGATGAACGGTTTTGATATTTATAAAAGAACGGGTACGCCGATTCACCCGATGTCTCCGCTTTCCAAAATTGTGTGGATGAAAGAACAGGACAAGGAGACATTCGCGAAAACCGCCAAATTCATCAGTATTAAAGAATATATTCTGCACGAGTTTTTCGGGACTTATGTCGTCGATTATTCGATCGCTTCGGCAACAGGGCTGTTCCGTTTAGATACGCTTTCCTGGGATGAAGAAGCGCTCCGGATTGCCGGAATCCGGGAAGATCAGCTGTCGGACATCGTGCCGACCACTCATCAGCTGCGCGGCCTTGCGCCGGAAATCGCTGCACGGATGGGCATTCATGCGGATACACCGTTTATTATCGGCGCAAATGACGGCGTGCTCGCCAACCTTGGAGTCGGCGCGATCGGCAAAGGCGAAGTGGCCGTTACGATCGGAACAAGCGGAGCCGTGCGTTCGGTGACGGATGCGCCGATTACGGATGAAAAAGCGCGGACATTCTGTTACGCGCTGACTGACAAGCATTGGGTCATCGGAGGCCCGACGAATAACGGAGGCATTATGCTGCGCTGGCTTCGAGACGAATTCGCTTCTCCGGAAGTCGAAACGGCGAAGCGGCTCGGCATTGATCCGTATGATTTAATGATTGATATCGCTGATAAAGTGCCCGCAGGCTCTGAGGGATTGCTGTTTCTGCCGTTTTTATCAGGGGAGCGCGCGCCGTTTTGGAATCCGAATGCCCGCGGAACGTTTTTCGGCATCAGCCTCCGCCATAAACGGGAGCATTTTATCAGAGCGGTGCTGGAAGGCGTCATCATGAGCGTCTTTTCAATCGGTGTCGCACTGAGAGATTTGGCGGGCCCCGCAAAAGACGTGCGGGCTTCGGGAGGATTTGCGAGATCGCCGCTGTGGAGGCAGATTTTGTCCGATACGATGGGACGGGAAGTCCTCGTTCCGGAAAGTTACGAAGCCTCGGCGCTCGGAGCGGCCGTTCTCGCTTTGCACAGCCTTGGCGAAATGGAACGGATCGAGGATGTTCAGGACTGGATCAGAATTTCTCACCGCCATGAACCGAACGTCAAAAACAGCGAAACATATATTGAGCTGTTTTACTTATACGAGCGGCTGTATGACAAGCTCAAAGATGAATTTGACGTCATCAGTGAATTTCAGCTCAAACAAAGCCGTTAATTCTTCTTTGAAAGGGTGAAAAGGTCATGTTACTGTTTATTGTCATTGCCGCTATTATCGTTTTACTCTTATTGATTACGGTCGCTAAATTAAATCCGTTTATCAGTCTTTTGATTACATCCATCCTTGTCGGTTTCGCAACGGGCATGAATCTGCCGGACATTATCGCTTCGATGAAAACCGGGCTCGGCAATACGCTGTCGCTGCTTGCGATCGTGCTGGCCCTCGGGACGATGCTCGGAAAAATGATGGCTGAATCAGGCGGTGCGGAGCGTATCGCCCACACCCTGATCGGCCGCTTCGGCAAAAAGAAAGTGCATTGGGCGATGATGGCCGTCGCTTTTATTGTCGGCATCCCGGTCTTTTTCCAGGTCGGCTTCGTCCTGCTCGTGCCGCTTTTGTTTACGATTGCGATTGAAACCGGGGTTTCATTAGTGACGATCGGGATTCCGCTCCTTGCGGGACTTTCCGTCGTGCACGGATTGGTTCCGCCCCACCCGGCGGCGATGGCGGCTGTCGGCATTTATCACGCCAATGTCGGAAAAACGATTTTGTTTTCTTTAATCGTTGGGATTCCGACTGCCATCATCGCGGGGCCGCTTTACGGAAAATGGATTGGTAGGCGCATTCATAAACCCGTTCCCGAACTGTTGAAAAAACAATTTATTGAACGGAATGAAAAACGCAAGCTTCCGGGATTCGCAAATACATTGTTTACGATATTGGTACCGGTGATCCTGATGCTTATGGCAACGCTTGCCGAAATTGCGCTTCCGGAAAAAAGCACGCTCTATGAAACTTTTAAATTTATTGGCGACCCTGTCACGGCGCTTTTGATCGCCACGGTTTACTCCTTTTTCAGCCTTGGTTTTTATCAGGGCTTTGACAGAGAAAGCATTTTAAAATTCAGCAATGACTGTCTGGGACCGATTGCTTCCATTCTGCTTGTGATCGGAGCCGGCGGCGCTTTTAACAACGTCCTGATTGATTCAGGCGTCGGCACGTATATCGCTGACATGGCGAAACACTCAAGCTTCTCTCCCGTTCTTTTAAGCTGGACGATCGCGGCGGTCATCCGTGTCGCCACAGGTTCAGCGACTGTCGCCATGATGACGGCGGCCGGCATTGTTGCACCGATTGCATCTGTCATGCCGGGCGTCAGCAGTGAGCTTCTCGTATTGGCAACGGGAGCGGGCTCTTTGATTCTTTCACATGTCAATGACTCCGGTTTCTGGCTCATTAAAGAGTATTTCGGAATGACGGTCAAAGAAACATTCCTGACATGGACGGCGATGGAAACGATTATTTCTGTCAGTGCAATCTGTTTTATCATGATCATTAACGCGTTTATATAAAAACAAACCCCGGCCGCAAACCGGGGTTTGTTTTTTTATCGGTCATTCACGAGGATATAAGCGGCTTTAACGGGTCCGTGGACGCCGACAACCAAATCCATTTCGATATCGGCCGAGTTGCTCGGCCCAGTAATATAGTTAATGCAGGAAGGAACGGTGACGCCGTCTCTGATCTGCTGTTTCAATATATCGCTGGCCTGTGTCATTCTCGGCACAATGGAAGATTTCGGGATGATTGCGATATAGGTGGTCGGAAGCAGGCTGACAGAACGGCCGGCATGCTCTGACGCATACAAAACGACGGTGGCTGATTCCGCAAGCGTGATCTCGCTGAATGTAATGCCCACATTCGCTTGTTCCGCTTTTTCAATATTTTTCGCTCCTTGTTCCGCGTCCCATTCCCAAACGGGAATCCCTTCGTCCGGCCACTCTTCTGTCATAAGGGTCTGCAAGCCGTACGTTTCAAACCGGCTGTCCTTCGGAATGATGACAGGCCCTCCTTCAAAGCGGTTCACCTGCGTGCGCAAAGCGTCGTAAAGCCCGGCTGCATCCGTTTCGATCAGTTCGGTATGAATGTTGACGCAGTGGTCTTTCAGCATCGTGACAAGATCGTCTTCCGTACAGCCCGCATGCGTTTGATATTGAGGCTGATACTTCCATTCAGGCAGGGACACGCCTGATTTCCTGCGCTCTCTGCCCAGACGTTCGGCGATCCGGTTTAAAAAGGATTCCTGATGTGTAACCGTCCCTTTCATCATCATTCTTCCCCCTTTTGTTTTTCCCGGTCTTTAAACCAATCTCTGAATCTCGATTTATGCGGCGCCGGGAAGTCCCGTATTGCCGTCCATTCTTTTAACGGCCCCGGCCCTTTTGATATTTTGTCATCTTCCGTAAACGGCGTCATGGCGGCAGGCGCCCATTTCGATCCCATTTTATAAAGGGACGGGGATGACGAGCCGAGCCCGAAGGCTTTCATCGCCAGTTTTTCGCTGATCGGCGCTTTGCCCTCTTTTTCCACGATGTTCTGCCGATGCTTGAGCAGCAGCTCGTGCAGCGGAATTTTAACGGGACATGCTTCCGTACAGGCCGCGCATAAGGAAGATGCGTACGGGAGCTCCTTGTATTCGTCATATCCGCCGAGAAGAGGCGATAAGACGGCGCCGATCGGACCCGAATAGATGGACCCGTACGAGTGTCCGCCGACATGCCGGTACACGGGACAGACGTTGATGCAGGCGGCGCAGCGGATACATTGCAGCACCGATTGAAATTCCGTGCCGAGTATGCGGGAACGCCCGTTGTCCACAACCACAAGGTGGAATTCCTCAGGCCCGTCCGCTTCTCCTTGCTGCCGGGGTCCCGTCAGCGCCGTAATGTAACTTGTAAGCCGCTGGCCGACGGCGCTTCTCGTCAGCATGCTGACAAGCACTTCAAACTCAGAAAATGACGGAACGATCCGCTCCATTCCCATTACGGTGATCTGCGTCTTCGGCAGCGCGGACACAAGGCGGCCGTTTCCTTCGTTCGTCACGAGACTGACCGATCCGGTATCCGCGATCGCAAAGTTGCAGCCTGTAATGCCGACATCCGCTTCGAGAAATTTTTTCCGGAGAACGCTGCGCGCGTGCATGACGAGCTCTTCCGGTTTTTCCGTCTGTTTGTATTCGAGTCTCTCTTTAAACACGTCACGGATCTGCTCTTTGTTTTTGTGAAGAGCGGGAGCAACGATATGTGACGGCGGATCGTGATCGTCAATCTGGAGAATGTATTCGCCGAGATCCGTTTCTGTGACTTCACAGCCCTCTTCCTCAAGCACTTCGTTCATATTGATTTCTTCTGTCACCATGGATTTGGATTTTACGATTTTTTTAGCGTTTTTCTGCCGGATGACATCGCGGATATAGGAGGACGCTTCTTCCGCCGTTTCGGCGAAAAAGACATGTCCGCCTCTGTTGGCGACGTTTTCGGCGAGCTGTTCCAAATAGAAATCAAGATTGTCCAGCACATGCTGTCTGATTTCTTCCGCATGGGAACGCCAATCCTCCCAGTTTCCCAATTCTTCGGCCGCCTGAAGCCTTCTTGTCCTGAGCCGTTCCTGCGCTCCGGAGACGGCTCCTCTCATAAACTCATTATCTATTCCTTCTGATACCCGCTCTTTAAAAGCGGCGGTACCGATTTTCATCGCCATGATTTTCCCCCCTTGTTGTTTCTCGTGTTATCTGCTGTTCAGCACTTCGGCGATGTGCATGACTCTGACGTTTTTATCCTTACGGTCAAGACGCCCGCCGATATTCATCAGACATCCGCAATCCGCTCCGATCAGCACCTCGGCCTCCGTGTCTTCCACGCAGGCGACCTTCTCATCCACCATTTGTTCAGAGATTTGCGCCATTTTCACAGAAAACGTTCCTCCGAATCCGCAGCATTGGTGTTTTCCGGGAAGCGCGGTCAGCTCGAGCCCCTTGACATGGCGCAAAAGCTTCATCGGCTCCTCCGACACGCCGAGCAGCCTCGTCATATGGCACGATGTATGGACTGTCGCTTTTTTATGCAGCACCGCCCCGACATCCTCCACCCCGAGAACGTTGACGATAAAATCCGTTAACTCATATGTTTTGTCCGCAAGCTGCTGCGCTTTTGCCGCCCACTTCGGATCGTCCTGAAACAGATGCGGATATTCACGGAACATCGTCGTACAGGAACCTGACGGACTGACAACGTACTCCGCTTCTTCAAACGCGGCAATCATCCGCTTCATCGCTTTTTTCGCATCCGTCACATACCCGCTGTTGTATGCGGGCTGCCCGCAGCAAATCTGCCCCTCGGGAAAATCCACCTCACACCCGAGCCGTTCCAGCACCTCAACCGTCGCCTTTCCGACATTGGTCTGGAACATATCCACAAGGCACGTGACAAATAATGAGACTTTCATGATGAACCCCTCTTTCATCCTCAATATGTGATCCGGTCATCTGATGACCTGTTTTTGGGAAAGCTCTATGAATATCCTACACTATTCTGAATATGGATTGGAAGGTTTTTCTGAAAAATCCTTTCGTCCGATGCGCTGAAGGGGACAAAAAAAAGAGAAGCCCGAAAGCTCCTCAAGCTGCTCTACATCCCGTTTTCCAGCAGACGTCCCAGTTTTTGCACACCCTCTTTTATCGCGGCTTTACCGGCATAACTGAACGACAGGCGAAGATATTCCGCACCGTCTTCCTGATGCAGAAAAAAATATTTACCGGGTACATAGGAAACGCCGTGAGACAGAGCCCTCTCCAGCATTGCGGATGTATCCGCTCCCGGCACTTTCACCCATACAAAGTAACCGCCTTCAGGCACGTGCCAGGATGCGGATTCCGGAAGATATCGAGCTGATGCGGCGAGCAAAACGTCACGTTTGCTTTGATATGCTTCCCGCAAGACGGCGAGCCGTTTTTCAACATTCGTTTGTTCCAGATAGACGGCGGTCACCGCTTGGGAAAACGGGTGGCCTAAGTCTTTTTTTAACCATGACAATGCCGTGATGAATGCAGCGTTCCCTGCAATCCAGCCGATCCTCATACCCGGGGCGATGACTTTTGATAATGAACCGGCGTACAGCACCCGGCCGTTTTGACCCATGGCTTTCAAGGGCGGCGGAATATCGGTGAATCCGAGCTCTCCGTATGCATCATCCTCCAAGATGAGAAAATCATACGTTTCGGCAAGCTGAAGCAGGCGGGTTCTCCGCTTCGCTGACATTACGGTTCCCGCAGGATTCTGAAAAGCGGGTATCGTGTAGAGAAGACGGGGAAGCAGAAGCCCTTTTCGTTTTCTTTCCTCAAGCATGAACGCTAATGTTTCTGTTTGCAGGCCCTCTTGATCTGTCGGAACGCTCATGATATGCGGTGTGTAATTTTTAAAAATCTCGAGCGCTTCCATGTAGACCGGAGCTTCAACGGCAGCGGCGGTTTGTTCATCGAGGAAAACCCGTGCAGCCAGATCTATCGCCTGACAGGCGCCTGACGTCACGAGCAGCTCATCGTCCCGACAGTGAATGCCGCGGATGGCTACCCGTTCTTGAATCTGCTTTTTTAATACGGCCGTCCTCGGGCTTCCCATATAATGCAGCGGCAGATCGCGCTCCTCATCCAGAAGGCGGGCGGCGGCTTCTTTCAGCTCCTTATCAGGAACGAGTGCGGGATCGGGATAGCCGGAATGCAGGGGGATGCACGCTTTCGGAACTGCCGGCATCCATTCCCCGGGAGGATCGTTTGTCAGAGCTTTCTTTACATGGTCAGAAAAAAAAGATTCGGCCTGCATGTGATGTTATCCCCTTTCACAAGTCAGCTTCTATACATTTTCTTCAAAATAAGCCCCCAGCACTTCTTCCACATTCGTCAGGTGCGCGGTCATCGCGGCTTCCGCTTCATCCGCGTCTTTGGCGGCGACGGCGCTGTAAATGCGTTCATGCTCTTCATACAATCGCTGCACGCTCGTTCGTTTAGAAAACAGCCAAATTTTTCTCGTTTCTCTCATTGTTTCCAAAAGGAGCGCGGAGACATGATTCATGAGATGCTTGAGCAGCCCGTTTTGTGATGCTTCCGCCAGCGCCATGTGAAAGGAGAAATCCGCTTTTTCGCCCAATTCTTCGTCTCCGTCAATATCTTTCATCTCCAGGAGAGCTTGGCGGATTTTTTGTAAATCGTCTTCGGTGCGTTTTTCAGCGGCCATGGCGGCGACGCCGAGTTCAAGCAGCTTTCTGACTTCGAGCAGCTGTTTGACGTCCTCTTTTTTCATCAAGAGGGCGGAAGAAAGCGGCTGGGAAACATGAGACGGCTCAAATTCTCTTATGTATGTGCCTTCTCCCTGCTTCATGTCGACGAGCCCCATCGCTTTCAAAGCCGACAGCGCTTCTCTGACCGCCGAGCGGCTGACCTGAAAACTCTCAGAAAGCGCCTGAACGGAATCAAGCTTTTCACCCGGCTTAAGCTCGCCCGCTTTTATCTTCTCCAGCAATGCGTCAGCGACTTCCTCGTAGATTTTTTTCGTTTTAATTTGTTTATATTTCAACGCGATCACCCCGTCACTTGTGAATCTTGATGTTTATCGTCTATTATACTTCTTTTTTCGCACCGCCGACAGGTTCAGACAATTTGTTCAAGAAAAGTATTGTACTTTCAAAACTTTCAAAATATAATGCTAATTAACCCGGTCATCAGATGACCTTATCATAAAAAGTAATCGCTTACATGACATAAGGAGGGGTTTTTTAGGGATGCAATGGACACAGGGGTACGCTCCTTTAGGGGGAAATTTGCTTTTATCGGCAGCTTGCGCGCTCGTGCCGATTATCTTCTTTTTTTGGGCGCTTGCGGTGAAACGGATGAAGGGGTACATCGCGGGGCTTTTAACGTTAGCCGTTTCACTTTTAATCGCTGTATTTGTTTACGGCATGCCGGCGGAAAAAGCGGTGATGTCCGCTTCTCAGGGAGCGGTGTACGGGCTGCTTCCGATCGGCTGGATTATCGTCACATCGGTCTTTCTGTATAAAATCACCGTGAAAACGGGACAGTTTGAGATTATCCGGAGTTCGGTGCTCTCAATTACAGATGACCGGCGTTTGCAGGCGCTGCTCATCGCCTTTTCATTTGGGGCGTTTTTAGAAGGCGCCGCCGGTTTCGGCGCACCCGTCGCGATCTCGGCCGCTTTGCTCGTCGGACTTGGTTTTCAGCCGCTGTATGCAGCGGGAATTTGCCTGATTGCCAATACGGCGCCCGTTGCCTTCGGCGCGATCGGCATTCCGATTACCGCCGTCGAAGGTCCGACCGGGATACCGGCAATGGAAATTTCCCAAATGGTCGGCCGGCAGCTTCCGTTTTTATCCGTCTTTATTCCGCTTTACTTAATCATTTTGATGAGCGGGTTTAAAAAGGCTTTTGAGATATGGCCGGCCATTCTTGTTTCCGGCGTCTCCTTTGCGGCCGTGCAGTACGCAAGCTCGAATTTTTTAGGGCCTGAGCTTCCGGATGTGCTGTCGGCGCTTGTTTCCATGGCCGCGCTCGCTGTGTTTTTGAAATTTTGGAAACCGAAAACGGCCTTTCGTTTCGCGGCAGAACGGGAATCAGCAGCGGCCGCTGACCGGGCGCCGATCAAGTACGGGGGCGCCGCGGTGTTTAAAGCGTGGTCTCCTTTCCTTCTTCTGACGGCCATGATATCCGTTTGGGGGATTCCCGGCGTGAAGGCTGCCTTAACCGGTCATTACGAAGGAACGTCAATGTGGCTTTCCTGGCTGAATGCAGCCGGGCGTGCATTGACCTTCACGCCTCCCGTCCCATTTGTAAATCAGCAGATTCTTCAGGCGGACGGCACGCCGATTGAAGCCGTGTACAAACTTGAGCTTTTCGGTTCAGCGGGGACGGCGATTCTGACTGCCGCCGTCATCTCCAAGTTCGCCCTCGGCATGTCGTGGAAGACATGGGGCGAAGCGTTTATAGAAACGGTGAAGGAATTAACGCTTCCGGTCGTGACCATTGTTTCTGTTGTCGGCTTTGCTTATGTGACGAATGCTTCCGGCATGAGCACGACACTCGGTCTTGCGCTTGCCATGACGGGCGCGATGTTCACCTTTTTTTCGCCGGTGCTCGGCTGGCTCGGCGTGTTTATTACCGGCTCTGATACGTCGGCCAATCTATTGTTCGGCGGATTGCAAAAGGTGACGGCGCTCTCTGTCGGGATGGACCCGGTTCTCTCCGTTGCCGCCAATTCATCAGGCGGTGTCACCGGAAAAATGATTTCTCCGCAATCCATTGCGGTTGCCTGTGCCGCTGTCGGTCTGGCGGGCAAGGAAGCCGACCTTTTCCGTTTTACGATTAAGCACAGTCTGTTTTTGCTTCTGCTCGTCTGTCTCATTACATTTTTACAGCATCATCTGTTTTCATGGATGATCCCGTAACACGGAGAACCTCCCCGGGGTTTGGCTCGGGGAGGTTTCAGCTGTACCGTTTTCTCGCCGATGACGGCGGAATATTTAATTGGTCACGGTATTTGGCGACGGTGCGCCTTGAGATTCGGATGTCATATTGTTCATGCAGCAGATCGGCAAGCTTTTGGTCTGAAAAAGGTTTCTTTTTATCTTCTTTACCGACCAATGCCTCCAGATGCGCTTTTACGGCATAATTGGAGGCGCCGCCGTCCCCTGACGATTCAGCTTTCGCCGAGAAAAATGTTTTCATTTCATACAGTCCGTACGGCGTCTGAACGTACTTCCCTTTGATGGCCCGGCTGATCGTTGATTCGTGGAGCTCCAGCGTTTCCGCCACCTCTCTTAAGGTCAGCGGCTGCATTCCGCTTTTTCCTGTGAGAAAAAAGGATTCCTGCCGTTCAGTCAGGACGCCGATAATTCTCGTGATCGTTTGTTTTCTTTGCGACAAAGCCCGGTTCAGCCAGCGCCATTCCTGATATTTTGCCGACAGATAATTTTTCGTGTCACGGCACCCGGCAGCTGACAGCAGCGGCTGATAATGGGTATGAAGCTGGATATCAGGAAACGAACGGCTGTTGAGCCGCGCTTGAATGATGCCGTTTTTCACTGTGATGAAAATATCCGGTTCCACGTAAAAACCCGGCTCCTCATGCGCATAACGGAGCCCCGGCCTCGGATCAAGGGCGCTGATCATGTCAGCGATGTCCTGAATGTCTTTAAGCGGAATGCCCGTTTTCAGTGTAAGCGCTTTCCAGTTCTTTCTTGCAAATAGCTCAAAATAGGCGTCGGCAATCCATTCCGCCTGTTCGTTCCGCTCGGGAAGACGGCGGAGCTGAAGAAGGATGCATTCCTGCAAAGACCGGGCGCCGATTCCCGCGGGCTCAAGGGATTGAAGCTTTTTCAGAACCGCTTCCGTCTCCTCTTGTGAAGCGGATACATGGTCGGCGGCAGCTGGTATGTCCTCTTTTAAATATCCGTTTGAGTCCAATGAATGTATCAGATAATTGAAAATCTTTTTCTCATCATCGGACAGCTTCATATCTAAGGCTTGCTGTTTGAGCGAATCCTGCAGCGTTTTGCGGGTAAGTCTGATCTGCTGGCTTCCGTCCCGTTCTTTCATCCTGTTTTTACTTGTTTTATGGTAAGATAGTGGCGGCGTGTCTGTTTCCTTTCGTTCAATCAGAGGGTTTTCCAGTGAGAGCTCATCAATATATCCGGCCAGTTCCGCGGAATTGTATCCGAGTAATGTGATAGCCTGTTTAAGCTCTTGCGTTAATTGAGGCTTTAACATTTGTGTTTGCTGAAGTTTGATATCCATCATGCTCACTCCCCTTTTTTCATTGTACATGATTGGTTTCATACCGTATATACTTATTAAAAGGAGTTGCTTTATAGATGTCAGAACTTTTTTCTGTTCCTTATTTTATTGAAAACTTTACACAGCACATTGAAATGAATCCGAATGAAGACCAAATTCATGCGATGAACAGCTATTACCGCTCCGTCGTCTCAACCCTTGTTCAGGATCAGCTGACGAAAAACTCGGTTGTGCTCAAAAGAATTCAGCATTTGGATGAGGCGTACAACAAAGTAAAACGCGGAGAAACAAAATAAACCTTCCGCTCATTCAAAGCGGAAGGTTTTCCTTCGTGCCGGCGGTTTCCCCGATCAGACGGACATCCGGCGCTTCGTGCATCCAGGTGTAATAATAGTTGGCGTTTTTCCCGTATGAATTATCAATGACGGTATTCGGTTTCCCGAGAAGCGAGGACAGAATGTGGCCGTGAAGCCTTGACGTTTCCACCGATTCGTACCTGCTGAAAAACAGGACCGATTTCTTCGTTAAGAAATCGGAATAGCGTTTCCAAAACCGCGCAATCGGCAGCGGGTTTCCCGCTTTTTTATTCAAAACATTCAGCGTTTGGAAAAAAGCGATTCCCCTGCGGTCGCTTGCTGACAGCACATCCTGCCAGTCGCAGCTTTTAACGGAAGAATTGTTTTGCAGCTTCGGATTGATTTCCCCATCCGTGCGGATAAAATGAAGCCTGCCGCGTGACGGAGCCGCTGACGCCGCCATCGGATACAGCTGATGGGCCATGTCAGGCATAAGCCCGATATGATTCGCCGAAAAGAAGTGTTTTGCAGTTTCGTAGGACACATGATCTCTCGTAAACAGGTGGAGATCCTTGTGCTCCGCAAAAAGCGCCGATGTCTTCTCAAGCCGTGTCTCATCCTGATAATAGATGGATTGCGGCAGGATGACGATCCTGTTTTCCGGAAAGGATTTGACGATTTTTTCCCTGAACGTCTGATAGTACGGATAGAGATCCCCGAAATTTCCGCCACCCTGACAGACGATGATCGTCTTTTTGTCCGCCCGGCGCCCGAATGGAAAATTGTCGGGATTCCAGCGCTGTTTCACGCGGATGCCGTGCGCTTTAAAAAACGCCTCCGTCCCTTTCATAATCAATAAATCCCCTACATTTCCGTAGAGGGGATAGTCGGCATAAATGATGTCAGATTGCGGCGGTATAACGCTGAGCAGACCCGTCAGCGTCTCTTTTAATCGGCTCATAACATGGCGGC
This sequence comes from Bacillus sp. JHAA, assembly GCF_036961585.1. NCBI lineage: Bacteria > Bacillati > Bacillota > Bacilli > Caryophanales > Bacillaceae > Bacillus > Bacillus sp. JHAA. Next base: position 348,087 of record NZ_JBAMDE010000001.1, read on the forward strand.
TGTCCATGTTTTCTCCCCTTTCGTTTCAAACAGTTGTGCAAGTGCGTCAATGACACGCTGCTGCTCCTCAGAAGACAAGTCAGACCCGGACGGCAGACAGATGCCCCGGCTGAAAAGGTTCTCAGAGACACGCTCATGTTCGCTGTGAGGATAAAAGACGGAAGATGAGAAAAGCGGCTGCGTATGCAGCGGTTTCCACAGCGGCCGGGCCTCAATGTTCTGTTCCGCAAGACAGGCGACGGCTTCTTCCGGCGTCACGCCGTTATCAAGCGTCAGAGCCGTCAGCCAGCGGTTTGAAACCGTTCCTTCAAGCTCCGGCATCATGCGGATGCCCGGATACGTTTCCAGCGCTTCCCGATACCTGTGAAAGATTTCTCTCCTCGCCCGAACGCGATCTTCGAGCACTTCCAGCTGCGATATCCCCACGCCCGCGAGAATGTTGCTGAGCCTGTAGTTATACCCGAGCTCGCTGTGCTGGTAATGAACGGCGGCATCTCTCGCCTGGGACGCAAGAAACCTCGCTTTTTCAATCGCGGCTTCATCGTCAGACACGAGCATGCCGCCTCCCGATGTTGTAATGATTTTGTTGCCGTTAAAGGAATAAATGCCGAAACGGCCGAACGTGCCGCTCTGCCTGCCTTTATATGTTGATCCTAAGGACTCGGCAGCGTCTTCAATCAGACAGACGCCGTATGCGTCACAAAGGCTCATTAATTCATCCATTTTCGCGCTTTGGCCGTAAAGATTGACGGCGATCACCGCTTTCGGGAGTCTGCCGCGCCGCTTTGCATCCCGCAGCGCCCGCTCCAGCGCATCGGGCGACATATTCCACGTCTCCCATTCCGAATCAATAAAAACGGGCTCAGCCTGCTCATACACAATCGGATTCGCCGTGGCGACAAACGTAAAGGAAGGACAAAATACAACGTCTCCTTTTTTCACACCCGCAAGCCGCAGGGCAAGATGGATGGCCGCCGTTCCCGAGCTTACGGCCGCCGCGCTTTTCACTCCCGCATATTCCGCGAGCCGCGCTTCAAACGAATTGACGAGCGGACCGAGCGGGGCAATCCAATTGGAACGGAAGGCTTCTGCGATGTATTCCTGTTCTTTTCCGCTCATATGAGGCGGAGACAAATAAATCCGTTTGTTTGTTTGCATGAAATCATCCTTTTTCATTATGGATAGGGGAGATGACGCGGGCCGGAACGCCGACCGCCGTCACATGGCCGGGAATCCGGCTGATGACCGCAGCCCCCGCGCCGATAACGGACCAAGGGCCGATGTCAAGCTGCGGTATGACGGACGCGCCGATTCCGAGGTGCGTTCCTTCCCCGACTTTCACTCCGCCGGCAAGCGCCGCGCGCGGTGAAAGATGGACGTAATCTCCGATTGCATTGTCATGATCGGCAACCGCCCCCGTATTGATGATGCAATGGGCGCCGATGTCAGCGCCCGCCTGAATGACGGCGCCCGCCATCACAACCGTTCCGTGTCCGACGGAAGCCGTTTCACTGACGATTGCCCCGGGGTGAATGAGTGCGGCATAATCGTCATCTTCAAGCCCAAGCGTTTCAGCGAACTGCTTTCTGACGCCGTTGCGGCCGATGCATATCGTGAATACGGCCTCGGGGACGAGTTTCCGAAGCATGGGCACGTCTTTCGTCCGGCCCGTATATAAACCGTTCCGAACGGCAAAACCGCTGAATCCGTCATCCAATACGCCCGCAAGCTCCATATCGGAACGGGCCTGCACGATTTCCTTCACGACTTTTCCGTGTCCGCCGTTTCCGATCAGCACGACCTTTTTCACGATGACATATCTCCGCTGCCTGTGAAGCGCTTTGCCGTCACATGGCCGGCTTGATGTATGCCTTCTGACACGAGAACTTTTTTCACTGTTAAAAGCAGAATCTTTAAGTCGAGAAGAAATGTGCGGTTGTCGACGTACCACACGTCGAGCTTGAATTTTTCCTCCCAAGAAATCGCGTTTCTCCCGTTAATCTGCGCCCAGCCCGTAATCCCCGGCTTCACCTCGTGGCGCCGCGCCTGCTCCGCCGTGTAAAGCGGCAGATAATCCATCAGCAAAGGGCGGGGGCCGACAAGACTGATATCTCCTTTGAGCACATTAAAAAGCTGGGGAAGCTCATCGATGCTCAGTTTTCTGATCAGCCTTCCCGTTTTGGTCAGACGGAGATGATCCGGAAGCAGCACACCGTTTTCATCACGCGCATCCGTCATCGTTCTGAGTTTATACAATGTAAACGGACGACCGTTATGCCCCGGTCTCGTCTGTTTGAACAATACCGGAGACCCGATGGCGCATCTGACGGCTGCCATGGCGAAGAGAAGGATGACGCTCGCGCCGCACAATAACAACATCGCGGCCGCTATATCAAATACACGTTTCGCCTTCAAATCTGAACAGCTCCTTTCACTTTTCGGCATTTCTGTAAAGCAAGCCGCCTTTCTTCTTTCGTACAAATGAAGAAAAAAGCGAATGCGGCATAGCTCATGCATACGGCAAGCCCCGCGGCGATCAGGCCGGCCCAGCTGTCAAGCGGTGAAAACAGCCGGATACCCCGGCAGACAGCCCAGGCAAATACGGCCGCCGCCAACGGGCCGAACATGCCTTTGTAAAACGCGGTTTTCTGAAAACCGGTAATATGCGAAACATACAGCGGCGTGAAGACGGCATTTTTCAAAATGAGAGAGACTGCACCGGCGATGGTGATGCCGTACAGCCCGAGATGAGCCGGACCGCTGAGAACCACGGCCAATACGACATTCAGTCCGCCTAAGCATAAAGTAACGACGGCGGGCGTTTTTTGTTTATTAAAAGCCGTCCATACATAAAAAAGCGGCATGACAGAGAGACTGACCGCCAAATACGCGGCGTGAATATATAAAAGCGGCGCCGTCTGCACAAACGACGGGCCCAGCCAAATCGCCAGAAACGGTTCGGCAAGCCCTCCTAATAATGCGGCGGGAAGCGCGAGCAGAAGCCCGTTCATCCGCACAGCCTTATTGGCGTAAGACAGGAGACCTTCCATATCCCCTTTTGAGTAATAGGAAGTCAAAACCGGCGCAAACAGGGAAGCAAGCGTCCCGGCAAGACTTCTGAGCAGGAGCGGGAATTGAATAATCGCCGCATAGACACCCGCCTCAGACGGCCCCAGCACGAGGTTGGCCGTCATGAGGTCAATCTGCAGAAACAGCAGCACGCCGATCTGGTTGACAGAGCTCCAGGCACCGGCCGAAAACAGCACTTTGCTCGTCTGTAATGACAAGGTTTTACGGCTGAAAGAAAACCACGGAATCAATTTCTTAAAGAAGAAAAAAGTCAGCACGGCCGCACAGACGGCCCCCGCTAATGCCGAAAGCTGGATCTGCCAGATTTTCGGCGGCAGGCACGTAAACAGAGCGAGCACACACAGCACCCTGACCAGCATTTGCACGGCCTGAATGGAGCTTGTGATATAAAGCTTGTTGGCAAAAAACGGCCCCGTCGCGAAACCCGCCATAAAAAACGTCAGCATAAACAGCACGCTGCCGATCACGATAGAGAGCCTCACATCCGTTAAGAGGCCGGCCGGCACATTCATAATCTTGTCAATAAAAAAAGCCGTCCCGGCGAGCGGCACAGCGAGTAATAGAGATATCACGACTGACGCGGCTAAATAATTGCTTACATACGCATTGGCCTCGTCCCTGTTCCCCCTGTGGGCGGCGACGGAGAAAAACCTCACAACGACAGAGCTCAGCGCAACGGTAATAATAGAGAAATAGTTAATGATATTCTGTGTCAGATGGACAAACCCAAAAGCCTCCACACCTAATGTTTTCACAATAAAGGGCGTCATCCACACTGATAAAAACACCGATAGTAAAAACGCCGTCACATTGGCGCCGAAATTAATGGCAAATTTCATGCTCCTTCCGCACTGCCTTTCTCTTTCGATTTCCGTTCGAAAAACGCATGCAGAAGAAGAGGAAGGCGCATTTTGCACAGGCCGAGCACCACGCGCTCCCCCGCCAGCAGCTGTTTATGGCGGCACGGCGTCCTGCGCACCGCCGTTTTTACCATGTCATACGTTAAGATTCTGCCGATGTGCGCCGTAATCTGATGTGACGGCTGCGGGGCGGCGCATGCGTTGGCGATCAGCATCGGAATCTGATGCTTGCACAAATATGTATCGATATCGCTCCGGCAGGCGTCCGTCAGCCCGTTTTCCTCATAAAAAGCCATTTTCGCTTTATATTGCTTTTGCAGTTCGTGATCTAAGTGGGGCTTAAACGGTGTTTCTGTAAGACTTTGCGGATTTTCCCGGTAGATATACAGCCCTTCGTCTATCACTTTGATACGCGCGGCTTGGCGGAACGCTGCCAAATTAAACGGAGAGTCTTCGGCAAACCGGATATCTTCATGGAACAACAGCCCTTGCAATGCTTCTCTCCGGTATATATAGCGCCACACATACCAAATAAACCGATGTTCGTGCGCACGGGTCAGCAATGCAGTCATTTCATCCGCTGTGAAGACGCGGCCCGGCGGAATGGACGGCGGCATATACGTTCGTTTCTTAGACGGCGTTTCCTTATAATAGCCGCATCCGGCGATATCCAGCCGGTTCTTCTCCGCTTCTTCATAAAGCCGCTCGAACATCGTTTCCGTCACATAGTCATCGCCGTCCGCAAAACCGATATAACGGCCGCGGGCGGCTTTTATTCCGGCATTGCGGGCCGAGCTGAGGCCGCCGTTTTCTTTATGAATCACCCGGATTCTCGCATCTTCTGCGGCGAATTGTTCAGCAATCCGGCCTGACCGATCCGGTGAACCGTCATTGACGAAAATGATTTCGATGTCTCTCAGCGTCTGTTTTGTTAAAGAAACCGCGCATTCTTTCATAAAAGGCTCTGTCTTATACATCGGCACGATCACGCTCACAAGCGGCGCGGTCATTGAGCATCACCGCTGATTTTCGAGCGCAGCCCGGCAAAATAAACACTGCGCAAAGAACCGCCTTCCTCATGCTTGCCGCTGAGCAGCCGGTTTACGGCAGACGTTACGGCTTCAGGGTCTGGACGTTCAAGCAATGTCATGTTCGGTATGTTTTTCAACCATTGATAGCCTTCCATCACCTTATGATCAAACGAACGAATGACGACACAAGGCGTTTTCGTCAGCGCACAAAAAATCATCCCGTGAAGCCTGTCAGTGACGACGGCTTCCGCGCCTTTCAGCGTATTCCAAAGCGCCTCCAGCTCCTTTTCACGCGTATGGCGGCTGACCCTCCGGCCGACCGTCGTCGTAAAGGAATACAGCTCTCCGTACTCTTTTGCCAAAGCTTCTTTTACCATCGTTCTGTCCTCAGCCGTCAGCGCACTCTCCTTATCCTCCCGTAAACAGAGGTAGATCCCTTCCCGCGGGATGCGCCGCTCGCTTTTATCCAAATATAAGACCATGTCAGGCTGTTTGAGCACTGTTTTTCCGGGAAAATGACGCTTCATCCATTGATACGTCGTCTCATCTCTCGCCATTAACAAAAGGTCGGGATGCGCATTGTACACTTTTCGGGCGCGCTTCAGTTCCTTCCGTCCCTTTTTTGATTCAGAAAAGTGAGCCGTCGCCGGAAGCTGAACGATCCGATATTGCCGGAATGTTTTTATGATAAAGCGGCGCGTCCATTCCTCATACCGGTACAAATCCCCCATGTTCCCGCCGCCGATGATGAATACCATATCATCGGGGTGGCGCTTTTTGATCAGCGCTTTTGCGGATCTGTATATATCCTTCATATCCACCTCGACAATGTCAAAATCGGGATACTCCCGTTCAAGAAACGTTTTGCTTGCGTAGGCGATGGCGTGATCGCCGAGATTATCGTGGGACGGGAGCAGCGTCAGAATGATCTTTTTTCTTGCCGCTGTAAGCCCCGCCCCATCCGCTGCCGTTCCGAAATGAAATTGGGACGGGTATTTGACCTTAAGCAACAGCCATTCCGCGAGATTGATTTTTAAAGATTGTATCGACATGTCTTCACCCTCTGATTTTCATTTTGTACTCGATTGCCCGCTGATACGCGGCTGATGCCAGCGACACGAACGGAATCAGCTTCAGCTTCGCCAAAAGCAGAAGGCATGAGCGTTTGGCGTCAAACGGCGCCGTTCCGGTTTTGGAAAGGCTCAGGCGAAACACGGGATCAGCGCATATCCGGCTGATATTCTTCCACTTCTCAGAAAACCGGCCGCCGTTATTCCGCTTCCATTCATTCAGCAGGCAGACTGTTCCGTGCTGAACGATGAAAAAATCCAGCTCCTGCCGGTATTCCTGTAAGCAGCCGTTTTCACGCAAAAAAGCCTCGTTCAGCCGATAGAGAACGAGACCTGAGTCAAACAGCTTTTTCTGATAGCTTTGCACAATGGAAGTCAAGTGAATCCGATAATGATAGAGCGGCTGATCCACGTACGAGACCGCACCTGCGAAAACATGCGCCCGGAGGCTGAAGTACTGATCCTCCACGTGCTCCAGCTCATCACGAAGCGGAAAGCGCAGCTGATGATGCTCGATCATCGTTCTTTTGTACAGCTTGTTCCATGAAAAACCGCTGACCCTTCCTTCAAATAAATCTTTCAGGTACAGTTGTTTCGGGCGCCCCGCGTACGCTGAAGCGATCGTTGAAACGGCGGTTTTCCCCGTATCCGCAAATTCGGCCGCATATTCGCAAATCACGAGATCAGCCTGATCAGCCTTCGCTTTTTCATACATGCGCAGGCAATAATCAGGTTCAACCCAGTCGTCCGCATCAATAAAAGCGATAAATTCGCCGCGCGCCGCCTCAATGCCCTTGTTGCGGACCGCGCCGAGCCCCCGGTTTTGCTGATGAATGACCCGGATTCTCTCATCCCGCTTCTGATAGGTTTCAAGAATCGCCGGGCTTTGATCCGTTGACCCGTCATTAACGGCCACGATTTCGATATTGGCGAGCGACTGATTGAGCAATGAATCTAAGCATCTTTCTAAATAAGTTTCCGTATTATACACAGCAATTAATAAACTGACCGCGGGTGTTTCCATATAAACCTCCAGTGTCCATTACCGGGAAAAAATCGTTCTGTACGGAAGCACAGACGAATCGACCGGCATAAGCAAGTAACTGTAAAGAAAATAACAGACAATAATGGCGATATAAATCAGCGCATTTGATTTTTCATCAAAAATTCTCACAAAATAAGGGATCAAGATCATTTGGTACAGGCCGAAATATATATTAAACCGGGCGAAAATAACATCCTTTGTCGCCAAAAGACCGAAGAGCAGGCCGAGCAGACAGAAATTCACGATGACATCAATGTCAGGCCAGAGCTTCCGCAGCCGCTCCCGATAGCAGAAAGCCAAAAACAGCGGCAGAAGCAGCACCGCGATTTTTACGACGTTCATCCCGTTCGTATTGGTCATCAGCCATTTCTCATAATGGCCGTATGAGCTGTTTTCCAGCACGACGACAAACAGCGAAATGAACTTCTGATACAGAAACGTCATAAGAAGAAACAATGCCGACAGTCCGAAAATCGCGGGCGACCAGGCTTTTTTTCTGACGAGAAAATAAACCGGAATCATAATCAGCGCTGAGGAATGAAAAAGCGAACACAGCAGCACGATTGACATATAACGCTTCCAGCTTCCGCTGATCACGTAGCGGACTGCCCAAAACAAAACGGCCGCCACCATATACTGCCTGATCCCGTTAAAGGAAGCGTAATAGTGATACGTGCCCAAAAACAAAAACACACTCAGCTCAAACGGACGGCCGAACTCAACGAGCCCCTTTAAAATAAAGCTGCACGTCACGACCGCCACGGTGAAATACATGATTTGCGGATCTTTCGTGATAAAATTCATGAGCCAGATGAGAGCCGTAAACCCCGGATCAACGGCTGCTTTTTTCGCTCCGAACCCGAAGATCTCCCAAATGCTTCCGTAATTTCCCGCCAGCTTGTACATCAGCGCGTACGTCTGAAAATCCGTCCCGACTCTGTAGCGCAAACCGGAGACCAATACGAGCGAAAGCAGCGGAACGATCATGACGAGCTGATTCGGCCGGTATCCGGTCGAAAGCGATTGATCACGCCCGCCGCACATTTTCGCGAACCATGACCAAATATAAACAATTCCCATATTGACTACATATACAATCATTCGTTACTGTTCCTTTTTCCAATTCATATTGTAAAGCTTCATAACAGCCCCCGCATTTTCTCCCGCGTCATATCCCTGCCGTCTGAGGGTTTCTTTAATGCGCTCCCCGTCAGGCTTTGCCGCCTCTGCTGCCCGTAACACCGCGGATGCCCATTGTCCGGGCGGTTCTTTGAGGCTGAGCCTTTTGACCAGCCCGAGCCCGGCATCGGCTTCTTCCGTTATGCCGTCTGATATTACGCACGGCACCCCGGAGGCCTGCGCTTCAACGAGCGTGACGGGCAGCCCTTCATAAAGAGACGGCATGACAAATACATCCAGCGTTTTCAGCAGGGCATGAACGCGGTCTTCTATGCCGATAAAACGCACATCATCATCAAGCCCCAGCTTCGCCGCCAGATTTTCCATATCGGTGCGAAGCGGACCGTCTCCGGCGAGAATCAGCTGTAAGCCGATGCCCCGCTCTTTCATATCAGCGGCCAGCCGGAGCAGAAATTCGTGGTTTTTTTCTTCTGTAAAGCGGCCGATATGGCCGATCACCAAACGGCCGCCTGCAATGCCCCGCTTCCTTTTTTCAGCTTCTGTGTCCGCGCACCCGCCGGCAAATAAGTCGAGATCAATGCCGTTCGGCAAAAGATGCACGTCTTTTTCTTTCCCGAATAAGAAACGGCCCGCGTCTTCTCCGCAGGCGCACAGTGCCGTGGCGTTTGCCGTGATCAGCCGTCTGAAAACAAACAGCTGCATCCCGGCAAGCCGCGACGCCCGCCCCCGCCACGACGTACTGTGCGAATGGCAGATCCGCACCGGGACGCCGGCTAAACGAGCGGCAAGCGCGATGAATCCCGACTGAAAATCGGTATGGGCGTGCACGGCGGCAAACGGGCCTTTTTCCTGAATCACCCGCTTGACCTGTTTCACAAATGTAATCGGGTTTGTGCTGCCGATGCTCGGCACATAAAAAAGCCGTCCGCCGAGAGCGAGAATTTCCTCATCATAAGCGCACGGATCGTTCCTATGGGTTAAAAAATCAAACTGCACCTTCGTTCTGTCCATCTTCCGGTACAAATTCATCATCATCGTTTCTGCGCCGCCCCTGTTCATCCCGCTGAAGATGTGCAGCACCCGCATCGGTTTGTCAGTCATGTTCGGCAAGCCCTTCTTTTTGGCGGATGTCCCTGTTTTTATGATAACGGTTCATGACCGCGGGCGGCGTAATGGCGCGGATGAGCGGTTTTGCGATATACGCGTAATGGGAAAGCGGCAGCTTCAGCCGTCTGCATGCCTGAAAAACGAGGACCGCGTTATCAATGGAATACGTAAACGATCTTCTTTTAAACGCATCACTGTCCTCTCTGACTTTATACAGCGTTTCTTGGAGATTGTACCCCCGGAAACCCGCTTCAAAAAAGCGCAGCCACAAATCGATATCCTCCATCCGCCGCGTCCGCCTGACTGACCGGTAGCCGCCAAGCGCTTTGTACGCTTCGGCCCGCATCATAATGGTGCCGTGGCAGAATGGTGTGCCTTTCGCCATAATTCCCGGTTTCGGCACGGGCGGCAAAAGCCGGGCGCCCCTTACGCCGAATTCGTCAAATACGAGCATCCCCGTGCCTACGACTTGATAGTGGGCGTGCTTGTTTAAGAAAGCGGCCTGTTTTTCCAGTCTCCTCGGGTTGGAGATGTCATCACCGTCCTGCCTGGCGATATAATCCCCCGTTGCGTATGTCAGACAGCGGTTCAGCGAAGCGGCAAGCCGTTGATTTGTCTGATTTTGAATCAGCGTAATCCGGTCGCCGTAATGATCCGCGTAACGGCGCGCAATCTGATACGTTCCGTCAGTTGACGCGTCATCACACATAATCAGTTCCCAATTCTTATAAGATTGGCTCAGGATGGATTCAATACTCTCCGCTAAAGTCTCTTCGCAATTATAAATTCCCATGATGACGGAAATTTTCGGTTGTGCTCCTGCATTCATACGCTTTTCTCCTTTTTATCCATATAACCGGCGTAAATGTGCGCCATTTCCTTTACCGTACGTGTTTCCGAAAAACATTCCGCCGTCCTGCGCCCTTCTTGTCCCATTGCTTTTCGCAGACACGGGGAGCGGTACAGCTTTTCAATCCGATCGGCAAATGCCGCGCTGTCCCCGGCCGGCACGAGAAAACCGTTCACACCGTCTTCGATGATCTCACGGTGCCCCCTGTTGTCCGCGGCAACGGCCGGCTTTTCGGCAGCCATTCCTTCAAGCAGATTCATGCCGAGCCCTTCGCGGATGCTTGAGGCGACAGACAGATCAGCAAGCTGAATCAGTTCATGAATATCGCGGCAAAAACCGTAAAACCGCACAATGTCAGATACACCGAGTGATTCAGCCTTTTTTCTGTACGGCTCTTCCATCGCGCCTTCTCCGGCAAATACGAGTTTCAGCTCCGGGATGCGGTTCTTCAGCAGTGCCGCAGTCTCAATGAGAAGTCCCTGGTTTTTATTGCCGTTTAATTCAGCGGGATATACGAGAATAAATTCCCCGGCGCCGAAGCCGTGTTTTTCTCTCAGACGTTCACTCTCTTCCCGGCTCACAGGGCGAAACCTGTCTGTATTCACGCCGATGCCGTGTATTTTCTTCGCGCCGTAATCTGTTTTTTTCATTTGCTTGGCCCGTTCGTAATCCTCTTCATTAATCGTAATCAGACAATCCGTATAAGAAGAAAGAAATTTTTCGATCGGGTAATAAAGAAGCCAGTTTTTCAGAGGCGCTCCGTCGCAGAAGTGAAAGCCGTGCGCGGTGTACAGCACCTTTGTCCCTTTTTGGCGCGCTTGTCTCGCAGCAAGGCGTGCGAGCACGCCGCCGACCGGCGTATGGCAGTGAATCATGTCGTAGCCGTTGTCCTGAATGAGCCGTTTCAGCCGCCTGTAAACAGAAAGATTTTCGGGATGAAACGGCGAGCGCCGGATCGGAATGGAAAACTTTTCATCAACGAACGGAAGATTCATATTGCCGCCTGCCGCGACGTGCACCTCCCAGCCCATATCCTGAAACCATTGAAAATACGGAAGATGAAAGGCTTTAAAATGATAATCGACAGTGGCGCAGAATAATACTTTTTTCGTCATCTTTCTGTCCTCCCATCACACGCCTGCGGCCGCTTCTTCATGTACTGATTCGATCGCCTCAAACAGCCTTTTTCTCAGCTCTTCTTCAGGCAGACGGCTGAATTCCTCCATAAAACGGATGAGCACGGCCCAATTCCCGTCCACCGCTTTCCCGATATGGATTTTCGGAAAAATCTGCTCCGTATGTACTTCATTATGATTCAGCAATTCTTCATACATCTTTTCTCCCGGGCGGATGCCGGAGAATTCGATGGGAATCTGTTCTGTCGTATAGCCTGATAAATGAATCAGGTTTTTTGCCAGATCGACAATTTTGACGGGTTCTCCCATATCCAGAACGAAAATCTGCCGCCCTTTTGCAAGCGCCCCGGCCTGAATGACGAGTCTTGACGCTTCGGGAATCGTCATAAAATATCTTGTCATCGCCGGGTGCGTGACGGTGACGGGTCCGCCTTTTTCAATCTGCTTTTTGAAAATCGGAATGACGCTGCCGCGGCTTCCGAGCACATTTCCGAAACGGACGGCGGCGAATTTGGTGCTGCTGACCTTTCCGAGGTTCATGATGACCATTTCCGCAAACCGTTTCGTCGCGCCCATGACATTGGCCGGATTGACCGCTTTGTCAGAAGAAATCAGCACGAATGTTTCCGTTCCGCACATGTCGGCGGCTTCGGCGACATTTTTCGTGCCGATAATGTTGTTTTTAACGGCTTCTTCCGGATTATGTTCCATTAACGGCACATGTTTATGGGCAGCCGCATGATAGACGACGTGCGGCTCGTATTTTTTCATCAAAGTAAAGATTTTATCTCTGTCCTGAATATCGGCGATCTCCGCGTGAAAGAGCACCTCTTTGCCGAAGCGTGCGGACAGCTCGGTATGTACGGAATGAATGCTGTTCTCCCCGTGGCCGAGAAGGACGATTTCCCGCGGAAGAAACGCGCTGATCTGGCGGCAGATCTCAGAACCGATTGAGCCGCCGGCGCCTGTGACCAGAATCGTTTTTCCCTTGATGCTGTCAGAAATTTTGCTCGTATCAAGGGTGACCGGCTTTCTGCCGAGCAGATCTTCGGCTTTTACATCTCTGATGTGTCCGGCAGCCTGCGTTCCGAGCAGGATCTCATCAAATTGCGGCATGATTTTAATATGGGCGCCCGTCTGCACACATTCTTTGTATAACGTCTGAAGCTCATGGGTGCAAAGAGACGGAATGGCAATGATAATATGGTGGATTCTCAGCCTCTGCACCGCCGGCATAATGCTTTCTTTTCCGCCGATGACGGGCAGGCCCATGATTTCGAGCTTATGCTTCGTCTGATCATCATCAATAAAAGCCACAGGCATGATTCCGAGATCGTTTTTCTGGGTAAGCTGACGGACGAGCAGCGTCCCCCCCGCACCTGCGCCGATGATCAGCGCCCTGGAAGAGTCATTTTGCTTCCTGCCGATCGTTTCTTTCAGCACCCGTGAAATCATCCGGCTTCCTCCGATGAACAATAACTGAACCATCCAGCTGACGGCCAACAGCCGGAACAAAATCGTGTGGAACACCCCGTATTGGACGGCGGCTGTCACAGCTGCTGACAGCGTGATCCCCTTCATTAAGGCAAGCAGCTCGCCTATTCCCGTGTACGTCCATACCTGCTTATACTGGTGAAACATAAAAGCGCATACATGATGGCTGATCAGCATGCTCACGGCAGTCAGCAGCAACGCTCCGGAGTCATAAAAGTGATAAGAATCCTCAAAAAATTGATATCCTATAACAACGGAAAGTAAAACGAGATACGTATCCAATGCAAAAATCATTGAAAGTCTTCTCCGGTAAGTCAATCTTTCCCCTCCTCATTTATCGGTTTAGCTGATACGGTTTTCGTAAAAACAGACATAACAGCTAAGCCGATAACAATGCATCATCTTAAGATAAAATTGGGCATTTAACCCGTCCTCACACCCCGCCACCGACGACCAGCATCTAAGGCGGCGAAAAACGCCGCCCACAGCAGAGCCGAGTGCCTCCGTTGATAAAGGTAAGGAGACATCACCTGCACCGCTCAATAAGAGTAGTGCTCCGTTTTTTTGATTTTCTTTTTATTCAGCAGCGCCCCCAAAAGCTTTGCCTTTGACTGCTGGAGAGCGTCTCTCGCCTTTTGGACGGTATCCATTTTCGTTTTTCCGCTCAAGACGACGAGAACGCTTCCATCTGTCTGGTTCGCTAAAATCTGTCCGTCCGCCACAGCCAAAAGCGGAGGTGAATCGAAAATAACCAGACTGTACCGGCTGTACATCTCCTGAATCAGCTCTCCCATCGCCTTTGAAGATAAAAGCTCAGCCGGATTCGGCGGCGTCGGCCCGCTCGTTAAGACGTAAAGGTTATCAATCAGCGTTTTTTGCACCGTTTCGCCGAGGGAAGCGTTTCCGACTAACACATTCGTAAGGCCTTGTACATTTTCAAGCTGATAGGTCTCGTGTATCGTCGGTTTTCGTAAATCCGCATCGACGAGCAGCACCTTTTTTTCCTGCTGCGCAAATACCGCGGCAAGGTTGGCGGCGCTGAATGATTTTCCTTCTCCCGGAACGGAAGAAGTGACGAGAATAGAGCGCAAATGGGTCTGAACAGAGGAGAACTCAATATTTGTCCGAATGGTGCGGTATTGTTCAGCCACCAATGATTTGTGACGTAAAACGGATATTTGAGCCAGTCCCCTTCTTGATTTCTTTTTTCTGAATCCCAAACGCCTCACTCCCCGAAATGTTTTTCATCAGACCGTGTCTGCTGATTTTTGATGTCATACACAACCCCTAAAACAGGCAAGTCTGTTTTTTCGCTGAGCTGCCGCTCGCTTTTAACGGTTTCATCAAGAAAATGGAGAAAAAACGCAAGCGTCACACCCGCCATGAGAGCCGCACCGAACGCCATCATGATATTCCTGATGCGCGAAGGCTTGACCATCGGGCTTTCCGATGCTTTTGCCTCAGACAAAACAATGACGCCTTTTATATTCATCCTGTCACGGACTTCTTTTTTAAATGTCTTCATCAGCGTGTTCGCTATAGCGGCGGCCTGTTTCGGATTCTCGTCCTGCACCGCTACGGTAATGATCTCTGAATCGGTTTCGCTGCTTGTCGTGATCTTTGCTTTTAAAGCGGATGCCGTCTCAGAAAGATGCAGCGTCTGCTTCACTTTCTCAAGCACAACCGGGCTTTTCATTATCGTTTGAAACGTATTGTTGTAATGAAGATTCAGCTGAACGTCGCTGAGATTAGAATTTTTTTCACCGCTTGTTTCATGAATGAGCACTTGGGTCGATGACTGATAAACGGGCGAAATCACCCGGAATTGGATGTATCCCGTCACCAGCGTTACAACTGCTGTCATGATAAAAATCAGTAAAAATCTGTGTTTAATAATGTCAAATAATTCTTTAAAACTCATATTCTCATTCATGTAATTACAGCCTCATCCTTATTGCATCAGGCTTAAACGCCCCCTTCTGTTAATGATTGGATTATAAAAGAAAAGGTCGAAATTTGAAAATTTCAAATTAAGCCATTTAGTTCTTTTTAAAGAACATTATCATGATTTTCCTCTTATTTACTGCACTTACCTTATAATTTTAAATTTTATAAAGAACGAAAAATTTCTTATAATGAACAAAAAAATGCCAGTATACAGGGGAGAATTCAGCACAATGATTGGAAGAATAATTCGTTTATACCGCAGAAGAAAAGGCTACTCTATTAATCAGCTAGCAGTTGAAGCAGGTGTCTCTAAATCTTATTTAAGCAAGATAGAACGGGGGGTTCACTCAAATCCGTCCATCCAATTTCTGAAAAAAGTATCCGCCACCCTGCAGGTCGATCTGACGGAGCTTTTTGATGCCGAAACGATGCTGCATCACATGGGAGGCACGGAAGATGAGTGGCGCATCCACCTTGTGCAGGCCGTGCAGTCGGGCATGCCGAAAGAAGAACTGTTCACCTTTACGAACAAACTGACTGAAAAACGCCCGGAGCCCGCACCCTACCGCAACAGAAAACTGACTGAATCCAACATTGAGGAATGGAAAGCGCTGATGCAGGAAGCCAAAGAACTCGGCTTGTCCGTTCAGGAAGTCAGATCATTTTTAGAACGGAAGCGTTACTGATGATATGCTGATGAAAAGGCTTTTATTCGCTTCATGTCTTCATCTCTGTTTATAATGAAAAGAAAAAAGGGGATGAAATCATGACAAAACTTACCGTTCAAACCCGCTCCGGCGCACTGAAAGGAACTGCCGGCCGCGGTGCCCGCATATGGAAGGGCATACCGTACGCGAAGCCGCCCGTCGGAGAGCTCAGATTTAAAGCGCCGGAGCCGCCCGCACCTTGGGACGGCGTAAAACATGCCGATTCGTTCGGACCGGTTTGTCCGCAGCCGGATGATATGCTGTCTATATCGTTTTCCGGAGATATACCGGCTCAATCTGAAGATTGCCTTTACCTCAATGTTTTCGCCCCCGATTCAGAGGGCGAAAAAAAGCCTGTCATGGTATGGATACACGGCGGGGCATTTTATTTAGGTGCCGGAAGCGAACCGCTTTACGACGGATCTGCCCTTGCCGCTGACGGAGATGTCATTGTAGTCACACTCAATTACAGGCTCGGACCGTTAGGCTTTTTACATTTGTCTTCTATTCATGACGCGTATTCCGCCAATATCGGGATGCTCGATCAGATCGCCGCGCTGCGCTGGGTGAAGGACAATATCTCCGAATTCGGAGGAGACCCGGATAACGTCACGATATTTGGTGAATCGGCAGGCGGCATGAGCATCGCTGCGCTTATGGCAATGTCTGACGCAAAAGGCCTGTTTCATAAAGCCATTTTAGAAAGCGGCGCCTCTCATACGATCCCGGCGGACATGGCAAAAGACATCGCGGCGGCATTTATTCATGAAGCCGGCACTGATCAATTGCAGGAGCTTTCCGTTAATGACCTGCTTAAGACTGCGGATAAAGTGCGGCGCTCACTAGATCAAAACATTTTTCAGCTTTTGTTTCAGCCCGCCATCGATCCGGCCACATTGCCTGCGGAACCGGTGAAAGCCATAGCAGACGGGGCCGCAGAAGGCATACCTATGATCATCGGAACCAATCGTGATGAAGCATATTTGTTTTTCACCCCTGATACAGACATTCATTCCGAGAAAAAGCAGCAAGATTATTTGCATTATCACCTCGGAGAGAACTGCACCGAGCAAGCAGCAGATTTATATCCGCATTCATTAAAGGGACAAATCGATATGATGACGGATCTGATTTTCTGGCGGCCGGCTGTCGCTTTCGCACAAGGACAGTCGCAGCACGCACCGGTCTGGATGTACCGCTTTGATTGGCATGGCGAAACACCGCCGTTTCATAAAGCCGTTCACGCTCTGGAATTGCCGTTTGTGTTCGGAAACTTTGATTCTTTGAGAAAGACGCTGCAAGAACCGCTCGGTGATGACGCAGAACAGCTTTCCAAACAAATCCAATCCGCATGGCTCGCTTTTGCAAAAACCGGAAACCCGAACACCTCTCACTTCAATTGGCCTGAATATGATACCGATTCACGCGAAACTTTGCTTTTCAACACGGATACCGCTGTCGAAAGTGATCCCGATTCAGCAAAACGCCGCATCTTGTTTCAAGCATAAAAAACGCCAGGGGAGCCGGCTCCCTTGGCGTTTCGTTTTCATCTTACTTCAGACATCGCAGAAAATCCATTTCCGCATTACCCTGATATGTTATATTCTAACCCAATACGTTAACCAAACATTCATAAAGGAGTTTTTATATGGAGAAATCAAGTATTATCGGCACAGCTGCCGTTATAATCGGGGCGCTTATGACCTTAGTTTCATTTATCTTCCTGCGCGACACTGATTTCTATGCCGTGAGGTGGATAGGGGTTGTTATCATGGTTGCAGGGTTTTCATGCGGGCCGGCCCACACCATTTCAAAACATAAAAACAAACATGAAAAAGAAACCCGGTAACCTTTACTGGGTTTCTTTCATACACTTCATTTTATCTCACTTCATAATGCAACTCCGCAAATTGCTTATAGCGCCTGACATCAGTCAGCTTCAGCCCTGTCTCCCGGTCTCCGGGTTTGAACAAAGAAATTCCGCGGCCGAGCAGAACGGGGGCGATCTGAATGATAAACTCATCGACAAGTTTTTCCTCCAAAACCGGGTGCAGCAGCTCACTCCCGCCGACAATCCAAATCCGCTTGCCTTCTTGGCGTTTCAATGCTTTTATAAAATCGGCAGGCTCTTCATGAATAAACCGCACATGTTCAGTGCCCCCGGTCAATGTCCGCGAAAACACATAGCATTCTTTACCTTTGTACGGAAATTCCTCAGGCAATAAAACCAATATGTCCTCGTATGTTTTTCTGCCCATGATGATCGTATCGACAGATTCATAGAAAGCTTCATAATCGGTGCCGTCTTCACCTTCAGTTCCGATTAACCAATCTAAAGAGTGATTTTCCCGCGCAAGATAGCCATCTGCGCTGACAGCTCCGTAAAAAACGAGCTTTCTTTGACCGCTCATAAAAATCCCTCCCCCTTTTTTATTATACCTTGAACATGCGGATGAAATGAAAAATGATAGCATCGGGTAAAAACCCCCGTTACCGGGTTTTCGTTTCTTCCTGCTTTGGAGATGCTGTTAATATGCCGTCTATCCATCTTCCGGTAATCGGCATAAAGAAATGGAGAATGACCCCTCCTAAACAAACGGTTAATAACGTTCCGATGCCTACCGGACCTTTTAGCATCACGGCCAGTATGAAAAATATGAAGTAAATGACCGTTCTTGAAAAAAAGATGCTTCTCCCGGTTAATTCGCGGACAATTAACGTTAACCGATCAACCGGGATCGGTGCGAAATTTGTGTGCAGATAGGTTGCGGTTCCTATCCCTATCACAACTAAACCGATTGCAAAACAGCCCGCTTTTCCGTACCATGGTTCAGGCGTTATGATTCGGTGCAGAAAAAAAAGCCACATATCAATCCCGATTCCCGTTATAAACGCCGTAATCATCCCTGTAAATTCCGGTCTTTGTCTTTTTAACATTGAATTACAGCAAATTAACAGGAAAGCGATGATGATTTCCCAGCTTCCCACGGTAAGCCCTGCATGGACGGAT
Organism: Bacillus sp. JHAA; assembly: GCF_036961585.1. NCBI lineage: Bacteria > Bacillati > Bacillota > Bacilli > Caryophanales > Bacillaceae > Bacillus > Bacillus sp. JHAA. The sequence continues at coordinate 366,574 of NZ_JBAMDE010000001.1, forward strand.
AATCCCACAATAAGCGCATCAAAAGGAGACGTTCCAAGATCTGATTGAATCGTGACAGAAATACCAAAGGTCAAGATCATGATTCCTAAAACATAAAAAACATATTTCACTTTATCGTCCTCATTTTCTTATTTTATGTTGCAAATACAACAAAAATACGGTATGTTTACTATACGGTATTTTCATTGCAAATACAACAAAAAATCAGCTGATATGATAAATGAAGAAAGGAGCTGTATTGACCATGAGTATTAAATTAAAAAAGTGCAGCCTTAACGATATAACAGAGCTCCGGGAGATAAGCATTGAAACATTCAATGATACATTTAAGGATCAAAATTCACCAGAAAATATGAAAGCTTATTTGGAAAATGCATTCCGCTCTGAACAGCTGAAAAAGGAATTATCCAATCTGTCTTCTCAATTCTATTTTGTTTATTATCACGATGACCTTGCGGGGTATGTAAAAGTCAACATGAACGAAGCACAATCAGAAAAAATGGGTGAAGATTCTCTTGAGATTGAGCGAATTTATATAAGAAAAAACCACCAGAAACACGGACTCGGCAAATATCTGCTGAATGAAGCTGTGAAAATCGCAACAGCACACAATAAAAAGAAAATCTGGCTGGGCGTATGGGAAAAAAACGAAAATGCAATCGCCTTTTATCAAAAAATGGGGTTTGTCCAAACCGGAGAACACTCTTTTTATATGGGGGATGATAAGCAAGTCGACTTTATCATGACCAAAACCCTGTCGTAAAAGGATACAAAAAACCCGGCCAAGCTGCCGGGTTTTTTCTCTTATTTTAATTTTCCCGCACGGATATCATCGGTCATTCCTTCGTACGGCGCTTCTGAAATCAGTGCTTCGTTATTGATTCCCGCATTGTTGAGATAGGTAATATCCGCAAACTCGGGAACAACATATTTCGGGTACGTTTCATATTTCTCACGTGACTCTTTCATCACGTCAATGTAATCATTTTGGTAGCACACCGTGATTTCCGGATGCTCATGCACCCATTTCGGGAAGAAAATAATTCCGTGCATCCGTTTTTCATTCGGCATAAAGTTTAAGGAAACGTCTGTGCCTGTCGGTTCAGTCCATGACACTTTGTATACGCCTTCTGTCAGCTTGACGATATTCACTTCCTGGTCGCGCACCCAGCGGCCGCCTACCATTCCGCTATGAATCCGATAGTCGATCGTATGATCATTTTTAATATAGATTTCATACTCCCAGCCGTTTTCATACGTGTAAATCATATGGCTTCCGATAAAGTTTTCCATGTTGACTCACTCTCCATCTTATTATTGAACTTCATAAATATCTAACCGAATGTCATCCGGCAATCGGACCGCAGCCCCGATAAACAGCCGGTCCTGCAGATGCTGATATGCCTCGCTGCTTGTTTCAAACACAGGCACAGTACGGAAATACACGTGCTCGGGATCAATGATGCGGTTCACTGACTCATAAATGACTTTTTTTAAAGAAGGTTCATTCAAGACGTATCACCTCCCGAGGTATTATGTTTATTTAAACATGTAACTATTTACACGTTTAATTGTAACGCTGTTAAAATGGACTGTCAAATAATGAGCTGTTTCTGATTATGTTTTCCAATGTTCAATGAAAAAAGACAAGGGCGGCAAATGCCGACCCCTTGTCTTTTTCGTTTAGTGTATGCTCCTATCAAAAAACGCCAGACGAGCGTCTTCTTAGTAATCACAATCTTTATCTCTGCATTCTTTCTTACTTACAGCGTCTATTGAGTGCCCCATGATCTTGTCATTGGCCTTATCATAAATACCATCGAATTTATTCGATGTATCATCGTTGTAATAGCCAAATACCTCTATCCCGCCCATTGGATCTGTTTCGTATTTATCTTTAAATGTAACGTTATGTATTCCGTCGTAGTTCGCTTTGATAAATTTCTCCATTCGTTCTTGAGCAATCTTTATCTCTTCAGCCTGAACATTTTTATCATTCATACTCTTCATTATAAAACCTCCGGCTGCTATTAAGATAATGAAGATAATAATATATTTTTTCATAGAACTCATCCTTTCCATGAGTTATGATGAAACTCGCGGACTAGAAAAATGGTGGTGACATCCGGTGCATTAATTCATACAAAAACAGACGCTATTTAGGCGACTTAAAGTTTTTCTTCAATGTTCACAGCGGATCATATAAACCGGCAAACAAGAGAACTTCTTTATTTTGCGTCTTTTAGTATTCACATTCTTTTTCCTGACATTCGGGTTTCTCTTCTGCATCGACTGACGAAACTCCTATTTCAGCATTCGTTTTGTCATAAAGTCCGAAAAATTCTTTTTCCTTATTACCATTCAAGTACCCCTTCACGGAAATACCACCCATAGGATTTATTTTATAATCGTTAATGTATGTAATTTGCTTTATATTTTTGTAATTAGCTTTTATATAGCTTTCCATTTTATTTTTCGCTTGGTTAAAAAGTTCTTGCTCTGCTTCTTTTTTATCATGGTGGTACTTCATGTAGATACTTCCTGACGCTATAGTTATTACAAATATCAGGACAACCATGTATTTCTTCACAGACTCATCCTTTCTTAGATTAAATTTACATCAACCTCAGAGTGTTGTACATGTCTAAAAAAACATCAATGTATCAAATATCAGTGATCGAGATTACTTTTATATAAGCGTTAGTTAGACTATCCTAAAAGTGTGCGAATTTCTACAAAAGCTTATAGTTAGATCTAGATTTAATGAAGTTATGAAGGAGAAGGGAATTCAAAGCCAGAAGGAATTGGCTGATTTAGTTGGTTCAACTGAGGTTACGATAAGCAGGTTTAAAACAAATACAAGATATGATATCACAACACTATTCATTATTAAATTAGAGGAAGAGCAATACAACAAAATTAGTCCAGCTCGATTGAGCAGGCTAATTTATCTTGTACAAAGCTTATCTTTACATTCTTCTTTTGGTTCGGCATCAACCGTATATGACAATATTTCTTTATTGCCTGGGTCATATAGACCTTCAAACTCTTTTTTTCCGTTAGTATAACCCTTAACACTAATACCGCCCATTGGGTTAATATAGTAATCCTCAGAAAAATCGATATCTTTCACATTTTTATAGTTCGTTGTTAAAAACTTTTTCATATGATTCTGGGCTTCTTCGAATAATGCAATCTCTTTTTCCTTTTGATCATACTGATGCTTCATAAAAAGTCCCCCAACTGCTACAATTATTAAAATAAAGATAATTATGTACTTTTTCATTTGGAAATCAACCCTTTCCTATAAATAACTGTCGTTCTTAAGTAAACGAAATGAGCGAAAACTTGATATGAATATACTTTCAGCATGTCAAAAGCAAAGCTAACCAATTCAGAATTCATCGCGATTGTTGCTGACAAGTTAAGATTGGAACTTAAAGCGAGTAAAATGCTATCTGACGTTTTTCCTATCGCTGAGTTGTCATGATATTTGTACGCGTTTACTGTTAATATCGGGGATACCTCGACAAATGAGACGGTAGAGGCGATTGATCTCAGGAATAGGTTTGAACTGTATGAGAAACATATCACGAATTTTGTAAGATAATTAAACAAAATAAATACCCACTCATCCCTGAGGTGGGTATTTTACCTTTCTTCGGCATTGACCACTGAAATACCTATCTCCTTGTTCGTCGGATCATATATACCGGAAAATTCTTTTTCTTTATTATTATTTATGTAGCCTGAAACTTCAACTCCGCCTGTCGGATCGATATTGTAGTCTTTTGAAAAATGAACTTCCTGTACATTTTTATAGTCTTTTTTTAAGTAATTCTTCATGTGCTCTTGCGCCTCAATCACAAGTTTTTCTTCGTTTTTATGTTTATCATATTGACGCTTCACGAAAAAACCTCCCACTGCTATAATTATAACAATTAGGATAATAATGTATTTTCTCATGCGTATCATCCTTTCGGAACTATTTTACAATATAAGAAAGGTGATGTATATATGCCAAAAGGAAAAGAAATAACCGTCTCTAATGTCACAGATAAAGAATATTACCGTTTGAGTCAAGCAGCTTACAATTATAAAATGTTAGCCCTGCATATGAAATATAAAACTCCTTATAAAATAAGTAAGACGTCATATTGGTACGTTGAGAAAGTGAAGCAGGATTCTGATACGGGTCTTGATGCCTTTGTATTCTCAAAAGGCATCAAGTCCAAAAACGGAAAATGGACAAAATCAAAAAACCCCGAAAACGTGGTCGTCGCATTTGCAGGAACCGATATCGGAAAAGACCCGATCAATGACGGCGTAAAAGCGGACGGCGGCAATATTGTTTTCGGAAATGATCCGAAAAAAGAAGTACATTATATTGTAAAAAAAGACGCAAAGGATACATCAAAAACACTCGGAGCCTATCACGGAACGCCCTCTCAAGACGCCATGCTCACAACCGGAAAGTATAAGCTGATAACGAAAACATCGCAAATCGATCAAGCCGATCAGCTGGTACGCAGCGTAAAGAAAAAGTATGCCGGAACGTCAACGATTATTTCAACAACCGGCCATTCACTCGGCGGCGCTGAGGCCGAATACAGCGCGGTGAATAATGATGTGTATGCCGTCGCGTTTAACAGTCCTTCCGTCGTGAAACTGCACGATGAGGAAACACAGAAAGACATCAACAGCGGCATTTACGATCCTTACATCCGGTCAATTATCAATCCGGACGACATGGTCGGGGCGGGTTATTGGAACGAATACGACCGCCACAACGGGACCACAATTTACACGAAAAACCCCTCGCTCTCACAGTTCAGCCGGAAGCAGCGGCTTGATGGGAAATTGAGCGAGCAGATCGGAAAAAATCTCGCTTATTTCTTCACTACTGTCATTCTGAGAAATCCGGATACACACGGCTTAAACGAAGCAAATTTCGTGTTCGATAGAAACGGAACTATCGCAAATCCGAACGGAGATGAATTAGTCTTTGACAAAAACCTCGGCGCTCTTCTGCCGGCCGGTGCGATCGGAAGCGGAGACGCGATAAAAGTAACGCCGACAAACGCAAAGAAGCTGGCTGAAAAGGTGCAGGCTATGACTGAGGATTTGCGGACGATGAAAAAAGAAGCGCAGAACGCCTATCAGGAGCACGATGAAAAAATCGCCGAGCTGAAAACAGAATTCTACGGTCAAGTCGGACACGGCTTGTTTGACCAGCTTCAAGCACAGGACGTGACCAATACCATTGAAGATATTGCGCTATCTTACGAGAAAGGCCCGATTTTTTACGACACTCAGGCTGAGCAGGCGTTTATTGATTCTTTGCAGGCGGCAATCACGGACCTAGAAGAGATCGGCGGATTCTTACATAAAATAGCAGACGAATTTCAGAAAAAAGACCAGATGCTCGCAAACTGGTTAAGATGATAGAGGTGGATACATAATGCCGACATTAGACGAACTTTTAGAACACAAGGACGACCCGATGAAGAAAAGGCTGCAGCGGCAGATGCTGAAAACAGGGATGACGCAGGCAGCGGGGACAAAACTGGAGACAGTGCGCCGAACGCTGAAACCGACATTCGAACTGGATACGTTGAAAGATGAATTATATGAAGTGTATTCAGCACTATTGAACAGCTTTGAAGGTAAGGCGCAAAAAGCTCTCGCGCAGCGGATCAGTGAAAGTGCCAAGCTTATTGTTAATGTGGAGAACGACGGAGAAACTTTCGTTAATAGCTTTAAAACGAGATAAAAAGCCCCTCTGCAAAGCAAGTTAAGTATGAAATGAACGAAAATAATAAAGATGTGATTATCGAGTCATTAAAGCGGAAAGTTAATCGACTAGAGCATGAACAAAGATTTTTGAAACCAATTAAAAGTAGCGTAGCAGAAGTCTACAAAAATTTCTAGTTGACAAGGTATTTATTATTTAACAATCAAGATTGTTTAGGAATCTTGTATATTAAACTCAAAAGTTATTTAACTAAAGATAAGAGGGTATAAAAATGGATAATGAAACAGCCAAAAATATTAGAGAAAGTTTAACGGCTGATTGTACGAAGTGCTTTGGACTTTGCTGCACAGCGCTTAATATTGTAGCATCAAGCGATTTTCCAATTAACAAGCCAGCAGGTGCACCTTGTGTTAATTTACAATCTGATTATGGTTGTCAAATTCACAGCAACTTACGAGAGAAAGGTTTTAAGGGCTGTACAGTGTTTGACTGTTTAGGTTCTGGACAAGTTGTTTCTCAAATTACTTTTAAAGGTCAAAGTTGGCGAGATAATCCTGAAATTAGAGAAAAAATGTTCCGAGTGTTTCCGATCATGGAACAAATACATGAAATGATTGCGTACACGGCAGAAGCCTTGTCGTATGACATTCCCCATGCTTTGTCTGATAAATTGAGTGTGCAGTTAAAAGAATTGCAGAACTTAACAAAACTCGATGCTGAAGAATTATTATCTCTTGATCTAGTGGTGTACAGATTTCCATTAAACAAATTGCTTTCGGAAACCAGCGAGTATATTCGGGAAAGCTTAATTTCAAAGTTACCTGACACTAAAAATGCCAAGAATTATAATTACGAAAGAGCCGATTGGATTGGCAAAAAATTAAGAGGTAAAGATTTAAGGGCGTTAGATTTAAGGGGAGCATATTTAATTGCTGCAGATATGAGGAATGCAGATTTAAGAGGTGTTGATTTTATTGGCGCTGATTTGCGTGATACTGATTTAAGGGGAGCAGACTTATCTACGAGTATGTTTTTAACTCAAATGCAAATTAATTCGGCTAAAGGTGATGTAAAGACAACATTCCCCTCTCATATACAACGACCTTCCCATTGGATTAACTAATTTTGTTCAGTTTGAGTATTAAAGGAAACTTTTTGAAGATGGTCTTACTATCAGTCTTAGGAAAGCACATATTAGTCATGAATAATATATGCTTTATGCTTTCCTTTATTTTTGAGGATTTTTATAATTTAGGTCTTGATAATACTGTGCCATCCGGTATCTGTAGCGTGTGGAGTTCGGGGAATTTAGCTTTCCGATATAATAGACGTAGGCTAGGACGTTCTTTCTTTCGGATTTATTTCCGCTGGATGGCGTTCTTTTTTTTGTTTTTAAATCTTTAACGTGTCGTTTCGACTTGCTTTTCTGTATTGCTCGATTACGATATCGTCTACATAATCGAGATATATTTCTGTAGAAGCGAGGTCAGCGTGCCCCATTATTTTTTGTAGCGTTTCTCAGATAGTTAATCGCAAAGGAATGTCGTAAGCTATGAAGGCTCGGTCGGCATTCCTTTTTTAAATCCGCCATTTCCCCGTACTTCGCAGCTCTCTTCCGCAAGTGATCTTTCGCAATCTTCTCCCCGTACTGATTAACGAAGACATGCGTAAATTTACCGAAATACTCCGTCATTTCCGTTAGTAATTGCCGCAACTCTTCCGCGACCTGTTCAGTCATCGGTACCATTCTGTTCTTACGGTTCTTGTTGACGGCGCCCGGCAGCATAATAACGAGGTTGTCAAAGTCGATATCTTCCGGCTTGAGTCCTTCAAGCGAGCGAAGCCCGCACTTCAGCGCAATAAGGAACGCTACATAATCGCGAAAGCCCGGAAACGTATCTTTATCGATCATTTTAAAGAAACGCCGCACTTGACTATCCGTGAGCATTTTTATTGTCTTTTCATCGACTTGCAGCTTCGTTACTCTTTTCGCTGGATTCTCGTTTAGAAGTCCGCGCTTAGTCATTCGGCTAAGGATCGACTTTATGCCGCCTAAACGGATATTTATCGTTACTGGCGAAAGATCGCGTACGTTGAGCATCGTTGTAATATAAGACCGCAGATGATCTTTCCGTGAGGTCCGTCACGTTATCAGACGGCATGATACCGACTACCTCCGTGAATTTGGCCCAATACTTCCGATAATCATTGATCGTTCTATCGCGATAGTTCTCCGTTTCAAATAGCTCGTATACGATCCCTAACGCTTCGTGAACGGATTTCGTCGCTTTGAAGCTCTTTACTATTCCGTCAGTCTCGCGCCGATTCCTGACGCCTTGCCTACGTTTTAAAATCGCCATAACAAAAAACCTCCCGGATTTATTTATCCGTGAGGTTACGTTTGCTGAATCGGACTGTTTCGTTTTAGGAGAAGCGAGCTGACCGATTAAAGCCGGGCCCGTTCTTTACCGGTTCGCGCCCTTCCGGACACTTTTCGTACACTTAACGCTTAACGGACCGTCGGAAAACGTTGATATGACGGGGTTATAACGTATTGGACGCGCTCGGAGGGATTCGAACCCCCGACAGACGTGGTACCGGAAACCACCGCTCTATCCAACTGAGCTACGAGCGCACGTTTTTTCAATCAGATACCTTTATATTATAATAAAGAAACGCGCAGAAAGCAACTCTTTTTTGATAATGCACAACAGGATTATGCAGCGTCCTCATGCAGCATAATCCTGCATCGTTTAACGTCATTGATTTTCACAAAAAACTTATTTCAGGCGGACTGCCCCCGGCTCGGTACATTTCCACCCACTGCAGAAAAAGCGGTAATCACCCGTTTCAGCTTCTTTTCCAAATGTCCTTTAACGTCCAATAGGTGAATTCCTCAACCTTTACGGCGCCTTTCTCAGAAAACAGCTCAATCCCCAATCTGCCTTCATTCGGATAGATACGGCTTGTCATCGTTGTTTCTCCATGATTGGCGAATACTTCAATCGAGGATCTGTCAATAAAGATACGCAGCGCCAGCTTGCCGTTTGTATCCGTCTGCACCCTTCTCACACCGTCTTTCGCTTTCCCCATCTTGGTGCAATCAAGTGTCAGCTTTTTATCCGTTAGATTGTATGTCAGCACAAGTTCTTCTTCGTCTAGGCCGCGAATCTTAAAACCTGCCGTTTCGGCATCAGAATCGTTTACATCAAACACGGCTCGGACTTCAAGCAGATCTTCCGACGTCTTTGCCAAGTAACTCCCTGAAACCGATCGTCCGGCACATTCCCGATATTCCATTTTCCGCAGCTGCTTGGTTTCTTCCACGGGATTCATCAAAAGTTTATGATCATCACGCAAAGTCAGTTCTCGCGGCAAAGTCAGTGCACCGCACCATCCGTCCGCTTTTGTCGGCATCTCAGATTCCCACATATCCATCCAGCCGATAGCAATTCTGCGTCCTTTATCATCTAATAATGTTTGCACGGCGTAAAAGTCATGGCCGTGATCCAGTTCTTTAAAAGCGCCGTGTGTAAATTTGTTTGTTTCATCATGATAGTCACCGATTAAATAGCCGGTTTGATGTAAATTTTGATAGGAATCACCGTCCGCCTCGATCCCCTGGGGCGAAATCAGCAGGACATGCTTGCCGCCTAATTCAAAGAAATCAGGACATTCCCACATATAGCCGAGATTACCGTCACTTTGGGCGAGAACACCCGCGTATTCCCAATCACGCAAATCAGGTGAACGGTATAAAACGACCCGTCCGACGTTTTCTTTTGAAGAGTTGCCGATGACCATATACCAAACATCGCGATGCTTCCATACTTTCGGATCGCGGAAATGACGGGCGCTGTCTTCCGGCGGTTCCGCAATAACAGGGTTTTCCTGAAGCTTTTCAAACACGATTCCATCTTGGCTGACAGCGATATTTTGAGTTTGATAGAATAGGTCTTTCTCTTGATCAATTATATTATGTCCTGTATAGATGAGGGCTAATCTTCCATGATCATCGACCGCGCTTCCCGAAAAACAGCCGCTTTGGTCGAATGCATCGCCCGGAGCTAAGGCAACCGGCAGGTGCTCCCAATGAATGAGATCTTTACTTTTTACATGTCCCCAATGCATCGGCCCCCAATGCTCATCATACGGATGATGCTGAAAAAAGACGTGGTATTCTCCTTTAAACTGAATAAGCCCGTTCGGATCATTGATCCAATTCGCCCGGGGCATAATATGGTACCCCAATCGATATCTTTGTTTCACTTTACCCTCGGCTTCCTTCAGAGCTTCTTCCGCCTGCTGAATTCTATCCATTTGTAACATCCTCTCTATCCGATTTTTTGCAGACGCTGGACACGCCTGCTGTTTTGTTTCGGGCCCAATAAAGTAAATATGGAGATGACGGTAAAACCGAAGACGACGATTCCCATGATGAGATAGGTTTGACGGAACCCCGCACTGTCATATAATCCTCCCGCAAGCGGCGACAGAATCGACGCGCCTGCCTGAGATGCGAATTGAAAACCGACGAGATAAAGGACGGACGACAGACGCGTATCAAAATTGGCAGCCAAATATTTAAAAACGGCGATCAGCATAATCGGCAATTCCAGTGCGTGGATGAGTTTCATTGATGAAATGCCTACAGGCTCAACTGCAATTCCGGACCCGACGATGCGGAAAGCCATTAAAAACCCCGCTAAAATCAAACTGTTTTTCGCCCCGAACTTATTGACGATAAAAGGCGCAAGAAACATCATGCCGGCCTCCAAAAACACCTGGAATGAATTAAGATAGCCGAATACTTGGTTACCCGTCGACACTGAAGGAAACAAAGACGCATAGTAGATCGGAAACTGCTGATCATATACGCCGTAAATGCAAGTCACCCCGATAATGTACAGCATAAAAAACCAGAAATCTCTTAGTAAAAAGAGCCGCCCCACGTCTTTTAACCGGACCGAATCCGCTCTGTTTTTCTCATGATCGGTCATTTCTATTTTCACAGACATGATAATGGCCGTTAATATGACGGCTGAAACAGACGCGATCCAGAAGTTGATATTGGGATTGATATTGAAAAGCTGCCCTGCAAAAAATGCAGCCGCCGCCCAGCCCAGCGAGCCCCACATTCTTGATCTACCATACTCGAAATCATACTTACGGCTGACCTTTTCAATGTACGTTTCAATCGCGCCTATCCCTGCCAAAAAAGCGGCTCCCAAATATAAGCCTCCGACAACGGCGCCAAGAAAGACGTTGTATTGTAAAAGCGGCCCATAGACGAAGATATAAAACGGACCCGTGAATATGAGAAGACAGCTGATCATAAACAATATCTTTTTCTTCAGCCCCAATTTGTCAGAGATAAAACCGTAAAGAGGCTGCATGCAGAGAGCAAATACGGCGTTTACAGAAAAGATAATGCCTGTCGCTGATCCGTTTAAATTGATTTCCTGCCCTAACCAAATCGCAAATAAAGAATAGCTGGAAGACCAAGTAAAAAAGAAAAAGAAGAAATAAGCACTCAGTTTCCAATACAGACTTTTTGAGCTTTTCATTTGCACCGCTCCTTTAATAGGACCTTTTAATAGCCGTTTTAGAGCCGCATACTTCCTTCTTCATTTTCATCACATACATGCGATCTCTGAGTAAGCGCTTACTTTCTATCGCTGCTTAATTCTTTCACTTTATTGCCGCCAGCCATCTCTCCATACCCGTCACTTCCCTTCACTCCGTAAATAAAGCGCTTTCAAAAAGAATTGTATGTCAACCGGTTCCATATGTCAATCGGTTGACATACAATTTTCTGATTATTTTAATCAAACAAAACGCACCCTCTTTATATGAAAACAGAAACACGGAATGTCCTTGCACATGTCAGCCTGATTCTCTAAAATAAGTGCGTGACGGAAATTGTAAGCCATTTCAGTAAGCAGGAGGGCACGGGAATGAAGCCTAACATTCATGATGTTGCGAAAATAGCGGGAGTTTCATCTACAACCGTTTCGCGGGTATTAAATAACCGCGGCTATATCAGCGAAAAAACAAAAGAAAAAGTGTACAAGGCGATGGAAGAAATCAATTACTTTCCAAACGATCTGGCCCGCTCTTTATTCCGAAAACGAACCAATTTAATAGGGCTTATCATCCCAAACTCCGGCAACCCGTTTTTCGGCGAACTCGCCTTTCATATTGAAAGCATTTGTACGTCCATGGGCTACAAACTGCTGCTTTGCAACAGTTTACATCGAAAGGATAAGGAAGAAAAATATTTGGAGATGCTGATAAGAAACCAAGTGGACGGCGTGATCGCCGTGACTTACAACCGGGGAATTCTCAATTATCACAAGCAAAATCTGCCGATTGTCGCCATTGATCATTACTTATCGGACACGATTCCCGTCGTCGGCTCAGACAACTATGACGGCGGAAAAAAGGCGGCAGAACTGCTGATTGAAAAAGGGTGCCGGCACATTGTCCATATCAACGGCCCGATTGAACTCGAAACACCGGCAAACCTCAGAAGAAAAGCATACGAAGACGTCATGCATGAACACAGACGGAAGCCTATTACATATGAAGTACCCTTTTATCAGCATTACCATGACATTATTTCAACATTATTCGATGAACAGCCCGACACCGACGGAATTTTTGCCAGCGATGATATCATGGCGGCTGCAGTGATGACCGAGGCCAAAAAACGGGGAATAGACATCCCGAATCAATTAAAAGTGATCGGTTATGACGGCACTGAAACCGTTCAATCGGTTCTGCCGGACTTGGCAACCATCCAGCAGCCGATTGAATTGATTTCCAAAACAGCCATCGAGATTTTAGCAAAAGAAATTGAAGGCGAATTTGATGATTTGCCGCTGGAAACGTATTTGCCGGTACGGCTTTTGGAAGGGCGGACAACGTAGTCAGACCCTTCCAAAAGCCGTACGTAGCGACGCGATTGCGGTCTATTTTGAGCGCTCCGGCCATATCATTTTCTCAAGGCTCCGGCATTGATCATCCTCATTTCCACTTTGCTGTTTGAACTTTTTGTTTTATGGGAAAAATGGTGTTAGAAGAAAAGGTTGGCATTTTGGTCAGCGTTTTGTTTGACCTTTATTGACCAAAAATGTATCATGTAAATACATACTTACCTAAAAGGTGAAGGAGGAGCATTATGAATTTAATACCTACAGTCATTGAACAAACGAACCGCGGAGAAAGAGCTTATGACATTTACTCCCGTCTTTTGAAGGACCGTATTATCATGCTTGGATCTGCGATTGATGACAACGTTGCGAACTCCATCGTGTCACAGCTTTTATTCCTTGAAGCGGAAGACCCTGAAAAAGATATTTCCATTTACATTAACAGCCCTGGCGGATCAATCACTGCCGGTATGGCAATCTATGATACAATGCAGTTCATTAAACCGAAAGTATCCACGATCTGCATCGGTATGGCCGCTTCTATGGGAGCATTTTTACTTGCAGCCGGAGAAAAAGGCAAACGTTACGCGCTTCCTAACAGTGAAGTTATGATTCACCAGCCGCTTGGCGGAGCGCAAGGACAGGCGACAGAAATTGAAATCGCGGCAAAACGCATTCTCTTGCTTCGCGACAAATTAAACAAAGTGCTTGCTGAACGTACCGGCCAGCCGCTTGAAGTCATTGAGCGCGATACAGACCGCGACAACTTCAAATCAGCTGATGAAGCCTTAGAATACGGCTTAATCGATAAAGTGCTGACACGCAATACAGAAGACCAGAAGTAATGCCAAAAAAACCTGCAAGAGCTGATGTCTCTTGCAGGTTTTTTTATGCTTTATTCCCATTCAAAAAAGTAATGAATGCTTTGACGACAGATAATTCTAACGCTGAAGAATTATACATAAGCCAAGTATCGCGTATCACAGGCTCGTTATTTTTATAGGATAGCGCCAATGTGTATAATTCATCAGAAGGCTGAAGACAGATTTCCGGCACAACAGAATAACCGAGACCGTTTTTCACCATCTCTTTACAGGTTTCCTGCCTGTCTACCTCCATCGCAATGAAAGGCGGTTCAGTAAATTGGTTATTCCACCATTTTTGAATCAAACTTTTCAAAGAAGCATCAGTTTGATAATAAATCATCGGCAATTTGGGAAGGTCCTCACTGTTGATTTCAGTTTTTGAAATAAGGTACAGCCGCTCTTCATTTAGCAGTTGTTTTTCCCCTTGCCAATCATAATTTCCCCTCATAATCCCAAGGTGTACCCCCGAATGATGAAGCAGATCCATCACCTTCGCACTCCATCCCGTATTGACGTGGAATTGAACAGACGGATACTGATCAGAAAACCGTTTTAGAATCGCCGGGAGCTTATACTGAGCAAAATTGCTTGAGACTCCTAATCTGAGAACCCCGCTGACTTCATGGCTCATATTGAGCATATCATCCTTCACTCTTCTGAATTCCTGCAGCATCTCTTTCGAATAATCAACCAGATGTTCACCTTCTGAAGTGAACTCCATCCCTTTTTTTCTTTTATAAAAAAGGCGCACTCCGAATTGTGCTTCCAGGTTTTTGAGCCGATAACTTAACGCCGGCTGTGTCATATATAATCGCTCTGCCGCCTTCGTCATATTTTTTTCTTCGAATAATGTAATGAGCACAATCCAATCCTTTTCATCCATATGAAATCCCCCAAAATATTTTTCTGCTATAAAATTTCCTCCTATTATAAAAGTTTTTTATTCAACTTTATAAAAATTATATGTTTTACTTATAATCCTTATTTATCATACGATATTTTCCAAAGGGACCGGTACCTTTTTATCCACACAAAATGATGTAAGGATGAGACAGCATGGAAAAAGTTCCTGTAACCGTCATGAGAGGCGGCACCAGCAAAGGCGTTTTTATTCATCAAAAAGACATGCCAGACGATACAAACCTATGGAGCGATTTTCTTTTAGACATTATGGGGAGCCCTGACGAGAGACAAATTGACGGTCTCGGCGGCGGCCATTCTCTCACAAGCAAGGCAGCCATTATTAAGAAATCCGCCAGAAAGGATGCAGATGTTGAGTATACGTTTGCTCAGGTCAGTTTGACTGACCATTTTACCGACTTCAAAGGCAATTGCGGAAATATCTCTTCTGCCGTAGGCCCTTATGCTATTGATAAAGGGCTCGTTCAAGCTGAAGAGCCGGTTACAAAAGTCAGAATGTTAAATACAAACACTCAAAAAGTGATCGTAGCAGAAGTTGAAGTCAGAAATGGAACATTTCATTACCAGGGGGACTGCTCTATCCCCGGGGTTCCAGGTACAGCTTCTCCTATTTATCTTTCATTTCACCAGGCTGAAGGAGCGGTGACCGGTAAGCTGTTTCCCACTGGTCAGCCTATTGATGTTCTCGATACACCGTATGGAAATATCTCGGTCTCGATTATTGATTACGCTAATCCGCTTGTCTTTGTAAAAGCAGAGGCCACGGGGCTTACCGGCTTAGAACTTCCGGATGAATATACTCCGGATATATTGGAAAAGCTCGAAATGATCCGATCGATTGCAGCCGAGAAATGCAGATTCGCTCCGAGACATGAGGCTGCTGCAAAATCACCGGCCGTACCAAAACTAACATTAATCTCATCTCCAGCGGATTATATCGATACAAAAGGGATAAAGAGACACGCAGAAGAGATGGATCTTGTCATTCGTATGATGTCCATGCAAAAACCGCATCAAGCTTTAGCCATTACAGGGGCGGTTTGTACGACTGCCGGCATGCTATTGCAGGATACAATATTATCTGAATTTTCATTCTATGGCAGAACGATTCGATTGGGACATCCAAGCGGCATTTTAGAAACCGAGGCAGATGTTGATCCGGATGGAACAACGATTAAAGTAGTACGCACAGCAAGAAAAATCTCTGAAGGCTATGTGTTTACAAAGCAAAGTTACAACCTGAATACGCTGAATCACATTGGTTAATACCAGTCTTCAGACAAGTCAAAGATAAACGGAGGAATACGAGATGATCAATGTAAATGCGTCTAATCGATTAAACAGACTGCCTTTTTCAAGGGCCCATCAAGCAGTGCTCGTTATCCTTTCATTCGCTTACTTTTTTGATTTTATCGATTTAAATACGTTTTCATATGCGGCGCCTTCACTTTTAAAGGAATGGAACATTTCGACTCATACCATCGCTTTTATTACGTCTGTCTCCTATTTCGGAATGTTTATCGGCGCCTCTGCCGGAGGATGGTTTTCAGACCGTTTCGGAAGGAAAAAAGGTTTAATTCTGGTTGTCACTTTTTTCTCTTTCTTCTCCCTCCTCTCTTCTCTGGCTTGGAACCCAGAAATACTCGGTGTTTTTAGATTTCTTACGAGTTTAGGTATCGGCGCCACAACGATTGTGGCAAGTACGTATATCAGCGAATTTTTCCCATCCGCAACTAAGGGTAAGTACCAGGCAATCTGTATTACAATCGGCATATGCGGAATTCCTGCAGCCGGCTGGGTGGCTAAATTGGTCGTGCCGTCCGCCTCTTACGGCTGGCGGTTTATCTTTCTATTCGGCGCGGTCGGTATTTTTTTTCCGCTGATCGCCAGAAAACTGGAAGAATCACCGAAATGGCTGGACACGAAAGGAAAAAGCGAACAAGCACACCGCATTCTGCTTGAACTGGAGGCAAAAGCAGAAAAAGAAAAGGGTGAACTGCCTGAACCAGCTCCGGCTCTGCGAAGCAGACAAACCGCTGTAAAATCCGTACCATATCGGACGTTATTTCAAAAGCCTTTGGCAGGAAGAACTTTTGTTTTAATGACGATGTGGGCTGCTTCCACGATTGCAATTCAAGGCTTTGGCACATGGGTTCCCACCCTTTTGGTAAAAGAAGGCGTATCAATGGATGAGTCTATCGTATACGTCACTCTGGGAACGATCGGTGCCCCGCTGGGCGCTCTCATTGCGTCGCAAATCTCTGACCGTGTGGATCGAAAGTGGGCCATTTCTGTTTTATCGTTAATTATTATGGCGCTTGGATTCTTTTATGGCATCAATCCTTTGCCGATGGTCATTGTCATATGCGGATTTCTCATGCATATGTTTGAGCGTACTTTCAGTTCGATCGCATATGCCTATACGCCGGAATTATATCCGGTTGAAGCCAGGGCGTCTGGAAATGGCCTCACTTACGGCGTAGGACGTCTTGCGAATGTAGCCGGTCCCTTTGTCGTCAGTTTCCTGTATTCAGGCTACGGATTTTTAAGTGTTTTCTTGTTTTTTACAGGCTGCTGGTTTCTTTGTGCACTGACAGTCGGTATATTTGGAATCAGTTCAAAAAAACAAAAGATGCAGCAGGATGATTTCATATCGGAGGAAACATTCGTGCAACAAAAGTTGTAAACGCATACAGTCTGCAAACCGCAAAACATCCATCTCCTCTGAGGAAATGGATGTTCTTCTTTCAACCCCAACAGCATTCTCTTTCTCATCTTATTCTCATACATATGTCTTATCCTGAAGAAAGGTGTGATACGTATGAGAAAGAGAAAACGATTTCCAGAAAGAAAAGGTATTCTATAGGCGGAGAATTTTCCATCAGAATAGATTAGATGCAACCGCCGAAACATATTTCAGACCTCTGACTTACAATTCCCGCCATTTCTTATCTAAAATCGGGTATGTATACCGATTCATCTGCTCAATCAGCTCATCCGGCCGGGAGGAACTGTGTATCAGCTTCAAATGAGACTCATTCGAAAATCCTTCCTGAATGCTGTACTTGACCATCTTCATCATCGGCTCAAAATACCCGTTCACATTGTACAGTCCGATCGGTTTTTGATGAATGCCGATTTGCGCCCAGCATAGCACTTCAAATAACTCTTCATATGTTCCGAAGCCGCCGGGCATGGCAATGTACCCATCGGCAAGTTCACTCATTTTCGCTTTCCGCTCATGCATGCCGCTGACTTCAATCAGCTCCGTCAGATTCTGATGAACAACCTCTCCGCTGAACAGCCCGCTCGGCATGACGCCGACAGCTTTTCCGCCGCCTGCCATTAACGCGTCGGCGACGGTTCCCATCAGACCGACCCGTGAACCGCCGTAAACAAGGCCGATTCCCTGCTCCGCCATATATTCACCCAGTTCGGCCGCTTTGCGTTTGTACTCTTCATTTACCCCCGGGTTTGACCCCGCAAATACACAAATGGTTTTCATTTTTTCATCTCCATATCTATATATGTACATCAATAAATCAAAATACACTATATATTGTCCCATCTCTATATGATAATATCAATAAGAATCATACAGGACATAAGGAGTGTTTCACATGCAGATGGCTGAAGCAGAACAATGGACGAAAGATTTTTATGAAAAACGAGGATGGACGGCGTACGGGCCATTTATCAGAATCGGTTTTTTAATGGAAGAGGCGGGTGAGCTCGCCCGGGCGGTAAGAGCATATGAAATCGGCAGAGACCGGCCGGATGAAAAAGACGCGACCCAGGCTGAACGCAGGCAGGAGCTGATTGAAGAAATGGGTGACGTCCTCGGAAATCTGGCCATCCTTGCTGATAAGTACGGCATCACGTTAGAAGATGCGATGAAAGCCCATCAGGAAAAACTGATCAAGCGCTTTGAAACCGAATAAAAACACGGCCTGTCCGCTTTTTCATGGACAGGCCGTATCTGAATTTATCCCGTTATCTCGTCCTGATGCTCAAAGAAATGCTGTTTCCCGATTTTATGAAACAGCCCCGTCTTCCGGATGAGCTCTCTCGGCTGTGATTGCAATCCGACGATCATCAATCTCCCGTTATGCCGTTTGATCCGGTTCATCACATTCCCCAGCACCGCTTCTGCGGAGGTATCCATGTAATGTACATTATTCATCAGCAGAATAAGCGTCTTCGGCTTTTCCTGAAGCCTCTCCAGCAGCGATGTTTCCAGTGAATCAATTGAACCGAAAAACAGCGGCCCTTCAATGGAATATGTGCTGACGGACGAATCATTTTTAACCGATTTGACAGCGGCATGCGGTGTTTTGATACGTGTTGATTCGCTCATTTTTCTGATAAAGAAAACAAAAGCGAGCACGAGACCGGCAGAAACGCCGATGATTAAATCAAACAGAACCGTCAGCAAAAAGGTTGCCGCCAGTACGAATGAATCAGTGTTTTTCAGCCGCATCATATTGGCGACTTCCCTCCGCTCACTCATGTTCCAAGCCACAACCATCAATACCGGCGCCATGCTTGCCAGCGGTACGTGAACGGCAAGCGGGGCGAAGACGAGCAGGACGAGGAGGACGGTGACTCCGTGGACAACACCGGAAATCGGAGAAACTGCGCCGTTTTTAATATTTGTTGCGGTCCGCGCAATCGCTCCCGTTGCCGGTATACCGCCGAAAAGCGGCGCTGCCATATTGGCGATGCCCTGCCCGACAAGCTCCCTATTGCTGTCATGCCTTGATCCTTTCATATTGTCCGCGACCATCGCCGATAATATGGACTCAAGTCCGCCGAGAAGCGCAATGATCAGAGCCGACGGAAACATCATGATCATGTTATCGATTGAGAAATCAGGAAGCTGGAAAGCCGGAAGCTGCCGCGGGATTTCCCCGTAAGCAGAACCGATTGTCGCCATTTTGTCAGGAAAAAACACGACCGCCGCGGCTGTAGAGACAAGCAGCGCCACAAGCGCGCCCGGAATCTTCGGCATCAGCCTGGCTGATAACAGCAAAATGGCCAAAGCAATTCCCGCGATGAGGATGCTGTACAAATTAAAGGTTCCGAGCTTCTTGCCGATTTCCGCAATGTTGAGGATAAAGCTTTCATGCTTTTGGATATCGCGCAGACCGAGAAAATGGGCAATCTGCTCCGAGAAAATCAGCACCGCGATTCCGGCCGTAAATCCGACGATCACCGGCTTCGGCACGAATTTCATAATCTTTCCGAGCTTAAATACGCCAAACAGGACGAGCATGACGCCTGCCATAAAACCGGCTACGAGTAAATTCTCAAAACCATACTGCATCACAATGGCAAATAAAATGGGAACAAACGCCCCCGTAGGCCCGCCGATCTGATATTTAGAGCCGCCCAACAGCGAAATTAGAATTCCGGCCACAATAACGGTGTAAAGCCCGTATTCCGGACCGACCCCCGAGGCGATGGCAAAGGCCATTCCCAGTGGAATCGCTACAATTCCGACCACAATTCCCGCGACTAGGTCTTTCTGAAATTTCTGCAAATTGTATCCCTGATATCTGCCGGTAAATTGCATCGTCAGCTGCATCCTCCTTTGACTGTTTCATAACCGTCAACGACAACATCCAACGTCCCCGTCCCCGGATCAATCACCAGCCCGTGCACCGGCACTTCTTCAGGCAAGAGCGGATGATGCCTGACCATATTCACGCTGTGGGCCACGCTTTCTTCGACGCTGTGAAAGCCGGTCAGCCATGTTTCCAAATCGACTCCCGCATGCTGCAGAAGGCTGAGACATTTGTCTTCCACGCCGCGCTCTTTCGCTTTATTTAATATGGAAGCCGCATTTAATCCCGACATTCCGCACTCGCGGTGACCTATGATGCAGACTTCCTCTGCCTGCAGTTCATAAACGGCAACCAAAATGCTCCGCATGACACTTCCAAATGGGTGAGAAACAATGGCTCCCGCGTTTTTTATGATTTTGGCATCGCCGTTTCTGAGTCCCATCGCCTGCGGCAGAAGCTCCGTCAGCCTTGTATCCATGCAGGATACGATGACAAGCTTTTTTTTCGGGAATTTTGTCGTTTGGTAAGGTTCATATTTCCTTTCTTGGACAAACTGCTGGTTGTGCTCCAAAATGCTTGATAAAGAAACCATTTTTCTATTCATCTCCCATCCGATTGTATTGCAAGCCTTCTTACCCAGCTTACAGTAAGGAATTATAGCACAGAAAAAGGCCTCAAAAGCGCTTTCAAAAAAAGACACGATAATTTGACTGTAAATTCAGATTATGTTCATTTATATCTTTCAAAAATAATAAAATTTATCTTTACACCAACCTATAAAGCTTTTGAAAACAGCGGTTCCGCTCATTTTGCCTTCAGAAATATAGGCGGATTCTGTTATTGTTTGGAGAAATCAAGCATGTACATTTCTTTTTCTTTCATTTTAAGTTCAAAAGAACCAGAAATTTATCGTGATGCGTTTGAATATTTCTCACGTTACCGCTTCTCTTATATAATAAAATAGAGAAGAAAGACAAAGGAGGAGAAGCCCGTTGAAACCCTATGTATTCATCGCGAAACCGGTACCGCCGGAAGTCGAGCAAATGATAGGCGAGCATTGCCGCTATGACATCTGGAAAGAAGATACCATTCCAAAAGAGGAACTGTACGAAAAAATGAAAGATGCTGAAGGGCTGCTGACATCCGGAACGGCGATTGACAGTGATTTACTGGATCACGCGCCGAAGCTGAAGGTCGTCAGCAATAATTCTGTCGGCTATGATAATTTTAATATTGAAGAAATGAAAAGACGGGGGGTTGTCGGCACGCATACGCCGTACACCTTAGATGACACTGTCGCTGATCTGGCTTTTTCATTAATCCTGTCTTCCGCCAGACGGGTTGCCGAATTGGATCGATTCGTCCGCGCCGGCAAATGGGGAACCGTTGAGGAAGAATCTCTTTTCGGTATGGATGTCCACCATCAGACATTAGGAATTATCGGCATGGGCAGAATCGGTGAACAAGCTGCCAAACGGGCAAAATTCGGCTTCGATATGGACGTGCTGTATTATAATCGCAGCAGAAAACCGGACGCTGAGAAGGAACTCGGGGTTACATATGCCGACTTAGATACACTGCTGAAAACATCAGACTTTGTGCTGTTAATTACGCCGCTTACTGACGAAACGTATCATATGATGGGAGAGCGGGAATTTAAATTGATGAAAGATACGGCATGTTTCGTCAATATTTCCCGGGGAAAGACGGTTGATGAGAAAGCGCTCATCCGCGCATTGCAGGAGGGCTGGATAAAAGGCGCCGGTTTAGATGTGTTTGAAAAAGAGCCGATCGCCGAAGACAATCCGCTCCTGCAGCTGGAAAACGTCACATTGCTTCCGCATATCGGGTCAGCAACGGCAAAAATCCGTTTGAATATGTTCAAGCAAGCCGCACAAAACATGATTGACGCCGTATACGGAAAAACGCCGAAAAACCTCACGAAGGAATTTCAATGAGATGAAAAATCCCGGCCGTTTCAGCCGGGGTTTATTTTTTGCTAGATCAAAAGAACTATTTTTAAATTCTTTCTATTCCTTTCTCTCGATGCTGATACAATGAAAAGGAATCAGCTTCACATGATAAAAATGGGAGGTATTGCTTTGAAAAAACGATTATCGTGGATTTCCGTTTGTTTGCTGGTGCTGTTCTCCGCGGCGGGGATGCTGTTTTCCACGGCTGCCAAGACGGATACATCTTCTCACAAGGCGCACACTGAAGCACAGGTTATCAACACGTTTGACGGGGTTGCGGATTATCTTCAGACCTATCATAAGCTTCCTGATAATTACATTACAAAGTCAGAAGCGCAGGCCCTCGGCTGGGTTGCATCAAAGGGGAATCTTGCAGACGTCGCTCCGGGGAAAAGCATCGGCGGAGACATCTTCTCAAACAGGGAAGGCAAACTCCCTGCCAAAAGCGGACGGACGTGGCGTGAAGCGGATATTAACTATACATCAGGCTTCAGAAATTCAGACCGGATTCTTTACTCAAGCGACTGGCTGATTTATAAGACGACAGATCATTATAAAACCTTTACAAAAATGAGATAAACACATACAAAAAACGGCTTCCCTGCGGAGGCCGTTTTTTTTGCAGAGAACCTGCGAGCTTCATATAAAATGAGCAGTAAATTTTTCTTCAAACTCTGATCGGTCTATTCTGCTGTTCTCCGCCGTGCCATCGTGTTTTTTTATTGTTATATTGCGTTCAGACAGAACCATGTGCCCTTCCGGTGTCCGCTTAGAAGCAAGCAGGCGTTTGTTGAAAGGAGAGCGTTCATGTTCAAAGATTGTTTGTTTCATAGACTTGAGGTCCTTTTCATCGATTTCTTCAAGCGAAAATGCGTAACCTGTCTGCCAGCCGTCCCCTTTGTTCATTTCAAGCAGGTATGTCCCGAATTCCGTCTCTTCTATCCTCA
Organism: Bacillus sp. JHAA; assembly: GCF_036961585.1. Lineage (NCBI taxonomy): Bacteria > Bacillati > Bacillota > Bacilli > Caryophanales > Bacillaceae > Bacillus > Bacillus sp. JHAA. Next base: position 389,538 of record NZ_JBAMDE010000001.1, read on the forward strand.
CGCGGAACGCTCCGGCCGCTGATACCGTCTCGTCTCCCGACATCGGCACAGGCTGCATGGCGAGATTGAGGCCGAAGCCTGCATCAGCGATGTACTCATTCCCCCCGGCGGAAAGAAGTACGGCCGCATGTGTGCCGGGCAGCGCCCAGCCGTTTTTCCAGACCGTTCCGCGGATCAATTTGACATCAAATCCGGCATCTTTCAGGATGAAATAAAGCAGTCCGTTCAAGTCATAACAAAGGCCGCCATGAGGTTCCTTCACCATGTGCCGCCACAGTCCTTCTTTCGTGACGTCATATTCTTTTTTGGACAAAACCGCGCGATTTTCAAACGGAAACCGATATGCGAGCGCCTTTAAAAACTCCGGCAGGTTGCTAAAATCGAGGGAATCCTTTTCCCAGCCTATCGTTTGATAACAATCTTTCAGAAACTCATTCATCGTTCCGTCCCCCTTACAAAGTGTTTACACTTCTTCCTGCACATAAGCGGACAACTTTTCCAGCGCTTCCTTTTCATCGTCGCCTTCAGCGATCAGAGTGACTTCCGTCCCCGTGCTGACCGCCAGACTCATTAATCCCATAATGCTTTTGGCATTCACTTTCTTGCCGTTTTTCTCAAGAAACACATCTGATGCAAAACGATTTGCCTCCTGTACAAACAATGCAGCGGGACGCGCCTGCAAACCCGTCTTTAAACGCACTTCCACTTTCTCCTGAACCATAAGATCTCCCCTTTTCTGTACGGTTATTTCAAAGTGATGCTTTGTCCTGTACGCAGCTGTTCTGCGATTTCATCGAGCTTTCTCAGCCTGTGATTGATGCCGGATTTGCTGATTTTCCCGCTTGCAACCATTTCCCCCAGTTCTTTCAGCGTGACCTCCTGATAATCAATCCGCAGCTGCGCAATTTCGCGAAGCTTTTCCGGGAGCGCTTCAAGACCGATCCGTTCATCAATGTATTTAATATTTTCCACCTGTCTGAGAGAAGCACCGATGGTTTTGTTTAAGTTTGCTGTTTCACAATTGACGAGGCGGTTCACTGAGTTTCTCATGTCTCTGACAATCCGCACATCTTCAAAACGCAGCAGTGAATTGTGAGCGCCGATGACATTCAGAAATTCAGTGATTTTTTCCGCCTCTTTTAAATACGTAATATAGCCTTTTTTCCGTTCAAGCGTTTTGCTGTTCAGATGAAATTCATTCAGCAGCGCGCATAATGAATCGTTATGTTCCTTATAAAGCGAGAAGATTTCCAAGTGGTACGACGATGTTTCGGGATTATTCACAGATCCCCCCGCCAAAAACGCCCCTCTCATATAAGAACGTTTGCAGCAGCGTTTCGCCACCAGTTCCTCAGAAATATTCCGTTCAAATACAAAGTTCTCTCCGAGGATTTTCAATTCCTCTAAAATCAGCTTTGCATTTTCAGAAAAGCGCACAATATAAACATTGTTTTTTTTCAGCCGCATTTTTTTTCTGACTAACAGTTCGACCGATACATCATATTGTTTCTTCAGCAATGTATAAATACGGCGGGCAATCGCCGCATTTTCGGTTTGAACGTCAAGCACGAGATGGCGGTTTGAAAATGACAGTGAACCGTTCATCCGAATCAGCGCGGACAGCTCCGCCTTGGCGCAGCAGTCCTTCACTTCCAGATTCGTCAGTTCTTTTTTTGTTTCCGATGCAAATGACATATTAGCCACCTCATTTCAAAAGGCCTCTAGTCCCTTAATAAATCGACAAGAAGAGAAGCCACTTTATGTGTATCGTGACGGATTACGCCATTTTTATACGTGATAATCTGATCCCTGATGACCTCAAGCCCCATGGATTTCAGCTTTTCAACATTGAAGTCGACGGGCCGGGCCAGCTCTTTCGCATATTTGCTTTTGATTTCGTCAGGGATCTCCTCATTGTTGATTAAGATCGTGTCGATAAACGGCTGCTCCATATGATCGTTCAGCGCCTTGACATGGTCGGCCGCACTGTATTGCAGCGTCTCTCCGGGCTGTGTCATGACGTTGCATATATATACTTTTTTGGCCGCAGCCTTGACGACTTCCTCTCCGATTTTCGGTACGAGCAGATTCGGAAGAATGCTTGTGTACAGGCTTCCCGGACCGATAATGATTAAATCGGCCTGACGGATGACGTCAATCGTTTCCGGGAGCGGATCAATTTTTTCAGGCGTAAGAAACACCCGTTTAATCCGCTGGCCGTAAGAAGGGATTGTCGATTCTCCGGAGACGACCTGCCCGTCCTCCATTTCAGCGTGAAGAACGACACTGGTGTTGGCAGCCGGCAGCACTCTGCCGCGGACATTCAGCACCTTGCTCATTTCGGTGACAGCGTGAAAGAAATCACCGGTTATATTTGTCATCGCTGCCAAAATCAAATTGCCGAGCGAATGTCCGGTTAAGTCGCTTCCTTTGTTGAAACGGTGCTGAAACAGATTTTCAACGAGCGGCTCAACATCTGACAAAGCAGCCAGTACGTTACGGATGTCACCCGGCGGCGGAATTTGAAGTTCATCCCGCAGACGGCCTGAACTTCCGCCGTCATCAGCAACTGTCACAATCGCCGTAATATCAACGGGCTTATGCTTTAACCCCCGAAGCAGCACGGACAGACCAGTTCCGCCGCCGAAGATTGCGATTTTCGGCTTCTTATTCATTTCCGGCTTCTCTTTTCAATGTCCCGGTGAGTGACATGAGTATAGAAATCTTTTTTAAAATAGTCAGCCAAATATTCAGCGAGCGTGACGGAGCGGTGCTGGCCGCCCGTACAGCCGATCGCGATGACAAGCTGGCTTTTACCTTCCCGCTTATAAGACGGAAGCATAAAGCCGAGCAGATCAACAAGCTTTTCAATAAACTTTTGTGTTTCGTTCCACTTCATCACATAGGATGACACTTCCTCATCTTTCCCCGTAAGCGGCCTCATGCTTTCAATGTAGAACGGATTCGGCAGAAACCTTACATCAAACACGAGGTCGGCATCTATCGGAAGCCCGTATTTGAAACCGAATGACATCACGTTCACTGTAAATGTTTCACCTTGGTTCGTGGCGAAATGCGCCACGATTTTTTCACGCAGATCACGCGGTTTCATATCCGATGTGTCATAGATCAGCTGAGAGCGCCCTTTCAATTCTTCAAGCAGCTGGCGTTCCAGCGCGATTCCTTCAAGAGGAAGCCCGGTAGCGGCCAGCGGGTGAGAACGCCTCGTTTCTTTGTATCTCGTCACAAGGATGGAATCCTTAGCGTCTAAAAAGAGAATGCGCGGTGTAATCCACGGATTTTCCGCCATTTCATCCAGCGCCTCAATCAGCCTGTCAAAAAATTCACGTCCCCGCAGATCCATGACAAGCGCGACCTTGCTCATTTTTGAACTTGATTCTTTCATCAGCTCCAAAAATTTCGGCAGCAAGGAAGGCGGCAGATTGTCGACGCAAAAATAGCCGAGATCCTCAAAGCTTTGAATGGCGACGGTTTTCCCCGCTCCAGACATTCCCGTAATGATGACGAGCTGAATATCATGGTTTTCATTCATACTCATCTTTCTCCCCCCTGCGGTCTTTCTTTTATTTGATAAGCTGCGGATCTAAACGATAGCTGAGCAGCTCGAAGTCCGGCGTATACGTAAAGGTGCCGTGCAAAAGCCCTTGGCCCTTGATCATAAAATCAAGGATATGCCCGTCTCCGGGGGCCATCGGAAGGCTGTGGATATCTTTTACGTCATGCCACTTCAGAACGCCTTCCTCTGATTCAGCGACATTTCGCCCCGTGTACGAGTCGGCGACGAAAGTAAACATCATCCACTCTGACACGATTTGTTCCTGTTCCTTAATAATAAAGGTAAACACGCCTTTTAACTGCGGATTTAGTATATAAATGCCCGTCTCTTCTCTGTACTCTCTGATGACGGAATCTCTGACGGATTCGCCGCTTTCCATCTTCCCGCCGGGCGCGACCCACCAGCCCCGTCTCGGCTTTTGGAGAAGGAGAACCTGATCATCTGTCTGCAGCACACAATTTGTCACTCTTTGCACAAGTACGTCACCTAACCTTCTCAACAAATCATCGTCTCTTCATTATACCGTTTCGGCATGTCTCTCACAATGCAGAGACACCGACATCCTTTTCTTTTATTTGACAGAAAACAGAAAATCGCAAAAAAAGGGCACGGATACTGGAATCCGTGCCAAAGTGTATTCATTAAAAAGGGGGTCAATTACTACATTCATCTTAAAACATCAGTATTTCACCCGTGTTACAGCGTAATTAAAACACAGTAACGATTCAAAAACTGAACATTACAGTGATTATTTAACGGTTTTGAGCGTTTCCTCAAGCTCTTCCACATAATGCTGAACACTTTGAGCCGCAATACTTCCGTCGCCTGTCGCCGTTACGATCTGGCGGAGCGTTTTTTCACGGATGTCTCCCGCGGCGAAAATGCCTGGAACTTTTGTTTCCATTTGAGCGTTTGTTTCAATGTAGCCTTCTTCATTTGTGATGCCCAAGTTCTCGAACGGTTTAGAAAGCGGAAGCATACCGATATAAATAAAGACGCCGTCAGCTTTGAATTCTTCTTCTTCTCCCGTCACGGTATCCACAAGAGTAAGTCTGCCGACTTTTCCGTTTTCCTCATGGATTTCTTTTACGGTTTTGTTCCATTTGAAGTCAATTTTCTCATTGTCAAAGGCACGCGCCTGAAGAATGCTTTGCGCACGCAATTTGTCACGTCTGTGAACGATGGTGACTTTTGAAGCGAAGCGTGTCAGATAGACGCCTTCTTCAACGGCGGAGTCTCCGCCGCCGACAACGACAAGCTCTTTATTTTTAAAGAACGCGCCGTCACAAACCGCGCAGTACGATACGCCGCGGCCGCCCAGTTCTTTTTCGCCGGGAACACCGATCTTTTTGTATTCCGCTCCGGCAGAAATGACGATGGCACGCGCTTTATATTCTTTTGAACCGGCTTTGACCGTTTTATATTCTTTACCGTCAACGATTTCTTTAATATCGCCGTACGCATATTCCGCACCGAATTTTTTCGCATGTTCAAACATTTTATTAGAAAGTTCAGGGCCGAGAATGCTTTCAAAACCCGGATAGTTTTCAACATCCTCCGTGTTGGCCATCTGGCCGCCCGGAATTCCTCTTTCGATCATTAATGTGGATAAGTTCGCTCGTGATGTGTAAACAGCAGCGGTCATCCCCGCCGGACCCGCGCCGATAATGATCACATCATAAATTTTTTCTTCTGACACCATGATTCACTCCTTTTCGAAATGGGGCGCACCCTATATGACTAAGAATCCCCATCAATCGTATTCCTTACCCATATCCTATTAAATCTGAAGGCAATTCGCTATTTTTTTGCTCATTTTTCTAAAAAACCGTGATTAGGCAGCTCCTGAGCGGGTATACAAATAAAGAAAGAGCCTTCCGGGATAGAAGGCCCTTGTCTTATTCATTATTGCACGACACGTCTTACATTGCCGTTGAATGCTTTCTTCCAGTAAGGGTTGCTCATAGAATCAATGGATACACCGTGTGATGTATTATCGTTCAGGAACGTTCCGTTACCTAAGTAGATGCCGACGTGGCCGTTTGTTTTATACGTGTTGAAGAATACTAAGTCTCCGCGTTTCATGTCAGACGCGCTTACTGCTTTACCTCTTCCGATTAATGTATCTGTGTTTGTGCCGCTTGCAGGTCCGAGATTAACGCCTGCGTTAGCATAAGCCCAGCGTACGAATGAAGAGCAGTCAAAAATACGGTTGTCAATATCGGATTGAGTGCGTCCGCCGCCGAACTTGTACGGGGATTGACCCACAAGGCTTGATCCTACGCTGATGGCGCCTTCAATACCGCCTGAATTTGAAATAACAGATCCGCCGTCAGAATCATCTGAACCGCCGCTGTTATGAGATGATCCGCCTGAAGTGCTCTTCGGTTTGCTTGAGCTGTCAGATGAATCAGATGATGTTGAAACAGCCGCTTTTTTCACAGTTTTAACCGCCGGTGCCGGCTGGCTGTCATCTTTTTGGTTTTGGTCTTCAGAAGCTTTTTGCGCTTCTTCCTGTTTTTTGATCAGGGCAGCCGCTGCAGCCTGCTCAGCTTTAATGCGCTTCTGTTCTTTTTCAGTGTCAGCTTTTTCGTTTGCAAGCTTTGATGCTTCTTTTTTCAGATCAGAGATAGCGGAAGCCGCTTTTTTCTGGCCGTTTTTCGCTTCGTCGAAAAGCTTGTCTTTCTGATCAAGCTGTTTGTTCAGGTCTTTTTGCATAGACTCGAGTTTCGCAAGATCATCTTGAACTTTTTTCAGCTTCACGTTAAGTTCAGCTTCTGCGTCTTCGAGTTTCGCTTTATCCTGCTCCTGCTGTTTGATCAGGTCTTTATCCGCGTCAACGATAGAAGATACCGCAGTCGCACGGGAAATGAAGTCTCCGAAGCTTGTCGCCCCTAAAAGAACATCTATGTATCCTTGAGAACCGCCGTTTTCCTGTAAAGAACGAACGCGTTTTTTCAGGATTTCATTGCGTTTTTCAATACGCGCTTCTGTTTCTTTGATTTCTTTTTTCAAATCAGCGATCTGCTTTTTCGTTTTTTCGTTTTCAGCTTTTTTATCTTCGATTTTATTGCTTGTATCCAACGCTTTAGCGTTAATGTCTTTCAGTTCTTTTTCAATCTTAGCCTGCTTGTCCTGAAGCTTAGACAATTCTCTTTCTTTTGCTTCAAGGCTTGAAGCCACCTCAGATTGCTTGCTTTCAATTTTTGCTTTTTTGCTGTCTAATGTTTCCGCCGATGCAGTTTTTGTAAACGGGATCAAAAAACTGCTTGTCCCGATGACGGAAGCCAAACCAAGTGTTAATAAACTCTTTTTCACTTTTTCTTTCCTCCCTTTTACTTTAAACCTGTTCTCATTTGGAATTCTATTATGAACATCAAAGTTACGCTCCCTCACATACCCGTGAGGCTGATGATTTTTATGTATAAATCTTTAAATCTTTTAAATTGGTATAGATTATACAGCACATGTAAAATAAACTAATCTCTTATGTACGAGACTCATTATACCATCATGTTTCGACAATTTTTATTACAGTTATATTTCAATGTGATTGCAAATCTCATATTTTGCAAAATAAACGGTGATTACGGCCTGATTTCGATTCGAAAAGCAAAAAAATACGTATGAATACCTCTTTTTTCGGCGGTAAAGTTCTGTTTTGCCCCTTTCTGATAAAAAAAGAACCGACTCTTTATATAGAAAGAATCGGTTTTATTCTAAAATATCATCTATTTGTCTGATGTATTTCGAAAGTGTTGCCGGGGTTATACCGTAAACGGCGGCCGTTTCTTTTTTCGTCGTTTTTTCGCCGTTTGCTTCTTTCCATACATATGCGATGGCTGCGGCCCATGCCCGCTCATTCTGTACGGCAGCGGCGGCCCGGATATGCTGAATGACGTGAAAAACCCAGCAGCTCATGACGTCAGTTTTTAAACTGTCGGCTTCCGCTTTCTCCAGCAGCTTGACCGTCCGATACGTGAACAGCGCATCACCGGAGACGCCTGAAGCGCCTTTTTCACCGGAAAGCAGCAGTTTGACGAAATCTTGTTCAAACGGTGAAACGGCGCGTTTTGCCGTCAGAACTTTTTCAAGCTGGTTCCGCTCTCCTTCAGCGCTGCTGATATAATAGGCGGCAAGCCGCTGTTCAAGTGAAGCAGGCAGCGGTTCCTGCCGCTCCGCCCAAGGCGCGGGCCGGTCTGATTCGGGAAATTCGGCTTCGGCCTTTTTCCAAATGGTTTCCGCAAATTCTGTGCGGCCTGTCCCGTAGGCTGAGGCGGCCAGCCAGTAATAAAACGTTTCGTCGCCTTCGAATCCGCTTTTGTAAAGAGAACGGAGCCATTTATAACCGAGATCATGTCTGCCGACAAGCGCAAGCGTCGCCCCCAGCTTATAGCGCTGTTCGAATAAAATCGGATACACATTGGCGAGTCTTCCGCTCAATTCTCCGACTTTTTCATCTTCCCTCTCGTAATAGCAGAATACAAGGAGGTTGCACAGGGCATGGAGATTGCCTTCATTTTTCTCAAGCACTTCGAATACTGTTTGTTTCGCTTTTGTGACATTGCCTGAGTAAAAGTAAGCGAGCGCCAGGTTGTTGTATGCAGACCAAAGCTCGGGGTAATCGGCCGTAATCTCTTCAAGCATAACAACCGCTTCATGAAGCTGGCCGCTCTCAAGAAGCGCTTTTGCCCGATCCTGCCTGATCAGCAGCTCATCCTGGTCATAGAGCGATTCGTTTTCACCCGCTTCGCCGAAATCCAAAAGCTCCATCAGATTTTCAATCTCTTCGCTGAATTCCCCGTCCGGATCGGCATCTGAATAAGCCGCCGCTTCTTTGTATGCTTCCTGAAAGAGCCCCAAATGCGCGAAATTATTCGCTTTAAAATAATGACACTCGGGCATTTCTTCTTTCAGGTTCACCAAAATAAAGTCGAACAGCTCATTTGACTGCTGGTAGTGGCCCATTTCAGAATAAATGACGGCCAGCCGGGACAGCATTTCGGAATCATTCGGCTCGAGGTGGACGGCCCGCTGAATCAGTTTGCTGGCCCGCTTTAAATTCCGCTCTTTATATGCTTTTAAGCCTTTATGAAAAAAATATTGTCCATCCTGAAGCAGCTGGACAATTTGCGCGTGCTTTTTCTGTTCAGAAGTGTGTTTTCCCACAAATATCCTCCGTTTTATACGTATTACCGTCAGTAGTATACCATAAAACGGTTTCACCTCAATAGTTCAAAAGACAGGATCGGCTTCGTTTTTTACTGGCTGGTTCGACCAGATTTTAGCTGTTTTTTTCACGAGGCTCGGCTGGAAGAATGACACGGAAAAGGGTTCCTTCGCCGCGCTTGCTCTCAACCTCTATCGAACCGCCGTGCAGCTCTGCGATTTTTTGGGCGATGGACAGGCCGAGCCCGCTTCCTCCTTCGTTTCTCGCCTTGTCCGCTTTATAAAACCGTTCAAATACACGCTCCGCCTGTTCAGGCTCCATTCCGATTCCGTCGTCGGCGATTTCGACAGCCGCCGCTCCCGGCAGATCTGCAATTTTAACGGAAATGCGGCCGCCTTCACCGGTAAATTTTACGGCATTGTGAATCAGATTCATCCATACTTGGCTGAGCAGCGCTTCATCTCCGTACACATACGACTCCTGTAAATCAATGAGAAACTCAATCTGTTTGGCGGACCATTCAGGCTCACAGGTCAATATGGTGCGCCGCAGCTGTTTGTCAATGCGGAACGGTTTTTTTTGTATCGGTTCGGTTTGGCGTTCGAGCGCAGTGAGCTTCAGCAGATTTTCACTGATTTTTGATAATCGTTCTGTTTCTGTTTCGATGATGTGTAAGTAGCGCCCCCGCTCCTCATATGATAAATCCGGTTTTTTCAGAAGGTGCGCGTAGCCCTTTAATGAAGTGAGCGGGGTTTGGATTTCATGGGAAACGTTCGAAATAAATTCTTGTTTCAGTTTTTCCATTTCACTCAGTTCCGCGGCGAGTGTCGACAGTTCATCAGCCAATTTCGTCACGGGATGGTTCCGCTCAATCTTCTCCATTTTCCGGGAAGCGGCCGCTGTGAAGTTGCCGCTCGACATTTGCTTGATCGTGGCGGTCAGCGAATCCCAGATCGCATGATGCCTTTCACGTGCTGACTTTGAAAAAATAAACATCGTTACGAACAGCAGGCCGAAAACAAGCCAAAGCGTCAGAATCTGCTCGGCGTACGGCACAAGCAAAATCGGCCATATGAGACCGAATCCCTGAACAATCAGGTGAGCCGCCAGCCATAAGAATGCGGTGACAGTGAGAAGGATGATGATTTTCCCAGCCGTTCTGAAGATCCGTTTCATCCTGTCACCACAAACCGATACCCGAGCCCCCGCACCGTATGGATGGCAAACGGATAGTCTTTTTCCGGAAACCGTTCTCTCAGCCTTTTAATATGCACATCGACGGTACGCTCGTCACCTTCATAATCAAAGCCCCAAATATCTTCTATTAGTTGTTCTCTTGAAAACGTCTTATTCGGATAACCGGCGAGCTTAAATAAAAGCTCAAATTCACGCCGGGGCAATGTCAATCCCGCTCCGCCGCCGCGCGTTACGGTGCGGGATTGCTTATCTAATGTGACCGTTCCGATGGTCAGCAGTTTTTCAGCGGTGATCCGGTACCGTTTCAGCAATGCTTTGACCCTTGCTTCCAGCTCAAGCGGCTCAAACGGTTTGACGAGATAATCATCCGCTCCGGAAGTAAAACCTTGCACTTTGTCCAGCGTTTCGCCTTTTGCCGTCAGCATCAAAATCGGAATGTCCGTAAAGCTGCGGACGGCTTCACTGACTTCAAACCCGTCCATTTTCGGCATCATCACATCCAGTATGATGAGATCTATAGGTGCTGATTCGATCAGCCGCACCGCCGCTTCCCCGTCTTCCGCTTCTGCGACGTCAAAACCGCTCTGCTCCATCATAAGGCGGACAAGCTCACGGATATGGCGGTCATCATCCGCAACCAATATGACAGCCATGAAAATCCCTCCTTCTGCTTTTTTCTTTTCATGAATCGACATGATGTCTATAAACCGAATTTTTTCATTGTCTCCTGTACCGGCATACACGCTTATGGCTTGGCTCTTCATCGTTACCGACCGTACACCCGTAAGAACAGGACTCCGGCTGCAAAATAAAAAGCAGCTTTTTCAGCTGCTTTTTATTCATAAAGTCTTGCTTTACACAGCTTTGTTTTCTAAGTCGGCATTCAGCTTCAGCTGCTGCTCCGCAAAATCGCGGTACAGCGAATGGGATGCCATTAATTCATGGTGTGTGCCCCGTCCGGTGATTTCACCCTGTTCGACAAAGAGAAGCTGATCTGCATCCACAACCGTGGATAAACGGTGGGCGATCACAATCGTGGTGCGGCCTTTCATTAAGACTTCGAGCGCCTGCTGCACCCATTTTTCAGATTGGCTGTCCAGACTTGATGTCGCTTCATCAAGCATCAGAATGCTCGGGTTGCGAAGGAGCGCTCTGGCAATGGCGATGCGCTGGCGCTGTCCGCCTGACAGCATAATTCCCCGCTCACCGACCTCTGTTTCAAATTTCTTCGGTAAGTCTTCAATAAATTGCAGGGCGTAGGCCATGTCAGCCGCTTGCCTCAGTTCCTCATCAGTCACCTCGCGTTTTAATCCGTAGCAGATATTCTCGCGGATGGTGCCTGACATTAACGGGCTTTCTTGCGACACGTAGCCGATATGCTCCCGCCATGACTCAAGGGAATACGCATCAATCGGTTCATTTCCGAGCAGGATGCTGCCCGCAGTCGGATTGTAGAATCGTTCAAGCAGCTTAAATAACGTTGTTTTTCCGCCGCCGCTCGGTCCGACGATCGCGGTGACTTTGCCGGCCTCAATCGTAGCCGTAATGTCTTTTAAGATGGTTTGATCTGTTTTGTAGCCGAATGAGACTTGTTCAAGCCTAATCGGCTGATCCGCGTTTTCAATGGCTTTTCCGGTTTGGATATCTTCTTCTTTTTCTGCAAGAATATGAATCATCCGTTCCGTTGCGCCGACGGATTTTTGAAGCTGTGTGAAAAATGAAGTGATCTGGCCCATCGGCATAATGATCTGAAACAAATACAGGATAAAGGCAACGAGTGCGCCGGCTGTCAGTTCACCGGATGACACCTGCATCCCGCCGTACCCGATGACAGCGACCAGCGCCGCCATTAATACAAGTGTAATAAGCGGGCCTACGAGCGACTGCACCTTCGCTTCACGCAGCCCGAGTTTAAAGAGCGCCATGATGCCTGCTTTTCCGCGTCCGTATTCCGCTTCTTCAGCGTTTGACGCTTTTACAAGCCTGATTTCCGGGAGGATGTGGTTTAATAATCCGGTGAATCTCGCCGTTTCATCCTGTGTTTCCCGAGAAATTTTAAACATTTTCCGGCCGATCGGCACTAAAATCACCGCAGCCAGCGGCACGACGATCAGCACGAGCAATGTGAGCTTCCAGTTCATGAAAAATAAGATCGTCAGTGACCCGATAACGGAAATGATTCCGGTAATAAATCCGCTGATATTGTTTGTGATCAGCTCTTTTACCACCATTGTGTCATTGGTGACACGGCTGATCGTTTCTCCCGTGGCGTTTTTGTCAAAATAAGAGACGGGCAGTTTAATTAATTTCTGCCACAACAAATCACGCAGTCCCGAGATGATTTTCTGGCCGCTGTAGTTCAGGGCGTAGGTGGCGTAGGCGCTTAATGCGGCCTGTACGATAAACACGGCTGCGATGATTCCGATTTGCACGCCTGACAGCGACGACATGGAAAAGCCGTCAACGAGCTGCTTTGTCAACAGCGGAATCAGCAGGCTGACGAGCGTTGTCACAATACTGAGAGACAGCGCGAAGGCCAGCATACCGTATGATGGTTTTGTTTTTTTGACTAATGAAAAGAATGAGCTGAATTTCCCTTTAGGTTTTGGTTGTTTATTCGGCATATGTTTTCCTCCTATATCACTGTTTATACTATAACGGATGTGCATGAACGGAATATGAACAAAACGTATATTTTTGATAAAAACCAAAATAAACTCTATTAGTCAATATTATCAAATTCATCTGCCTCCGGTTGCGGAAATAAGGAATATTTAATTGAATGTTTAAGTTTGACAGATTAAAAACCTCACGGATCTCTCCGTGAGGTTTGTTTTACTCAGATGCTGAATGGCGTTTCGCAAGGACGTCAAGCACGTCGTCCAAAGGAAGCGACTGCTCACGCAGAAGAACGAGCAAATGATACAGCAAATCCGCCGCTTCCCATTTTAATTCTTCTTGGTCGCGGTTTTTCGCGGCGATAATAACCTCTGCGGCTTCTTCGCCGACTTTTTTGAGGATTTTATCGACGCCTTCCCGAAACAGATACGTTGTGTAGGCTCCGTCAGGCATCTCCGCCTGCCGTTTGGCGATTACGCTTTCCAGTTCATTTAAGATGCCGAAACGATCCTGCGCATCCGCTTTTTCCGGAGAAAAGCAGCTGTAGCTTCCCTTATGGCATGCGGGTCCTGAGGGCTCCGCAAGCACGATGAGGGCATCTTGATCGCAATCATAGCGGATGGCTTTCACCTTTTGGGTATTCCCCGATGTCGCTCCTTTATGCCACAGCTCCCCGCGTGAACGGCTGTAAAACCAGGTTTCTTTCGTTTCTATCGTTTTTTCGTAGGATTCACGATTCATATAAGCCAGTGTCAGTACTTCTTTGCTTGCCGCATCCTGCACGATGGCGGGAATCAGTCCGGCCTCGTCAAACCGCAGTTCATCTGCCCGTTTCATCTCACATTCACCCCGTGTTTCTTCATATAATCTTTCACTTCTTTTATAGATGTCTCTTTGTAATGGAAAATGGAAGCTGCAAGCGCGGCGTCCGCTTCACCGATCGTGAAGGCTTCAAGCATATGGCGCGCGCTTCCGGCTCCCCCTGACGCAATGACGGGCACCGGGACGGCACGTGTGACAAGCTGTGTGAGCGTATGATTAAAGCCTGTTTTCTCACCGTCTGCGTCCATGCTTGTCAGCAGGATTTCACCCGCTCCCCGGCTGACGGCTTCTTTTGCCCAGGCCGTGACTTCCCACTCGGTTTTCTGTCTGCCGCCGTGTGTGTACACTTTATAGCAATTCGAATCTTCGTCATACTTTGCGTCAATCGCCGCTACGATGCATTGCGAGCCGAAAAAATCCGCTCCTTCCGTAATCAGCTCGGGGCGGAGAACGGCCGCTGTATTAACGGATACTTTATCAGCGCCGGCGCGAAGCATTCGTTTCATATCGCTTAATTGATTAATTCCGCCGCCGACCGTAAACGGAATCGCCAGTTTTGCCGCAACCTGTTCTACGACGTCTGTCATCGTCTTGCGGCCTTCGTGAGAGGCGGAAATGTCGAGAAAAACAAGTTCGTCAGCGCCCTCCCTGTCGTAAGCTTCGGCCAGCTCGACAGGATCGCCCGCATCTTTCAGCCCGAGAAATTGAATGCCTTTGACGACGCGGCCTTCTTTCACATCGAGACACGGAATGATTCGTTTCGTGATCATGCGTCCTTCACCCCGCTGAGCGCTTCAGCCAATGTAAATTGTTTTGTATACAGCGCTTTTCCGATAATCGCTCCCGATACGCCGGCGTCTTTGAAGCGGGCCAGTGCTTTGAGGTCGGCGACTGAGCTGACTCCGCCTGAAGCGATGACGGTTTTTCCCGTTGCTTTTGCGAGCTGAACGGTGCTTTCGATGTTCGGTCCTGACAGCATGCCGTCAGTTGCAATATCCGTGAAAATGAAGGTTTCCGCTCCTTCGGCCGCCAATTCACGGCCCAGATCGGCCGCTCTTACCGAGGATGTTTCCAGCCAGCCTTCCGTCGAGACATATCCGTTCCTTGCATCAAGACCGATCGCGATTTTGCCGCCGTATTGTTTCAGCATGCTCTTCACAAATGCCGGATCGGAAACGGCCGAGCTGCCGAGAATAACGCGATCAACACCTTGTGATAAATAACCGTACACATCCGCTTCAGAACGGATCCCGCCGCCGATCTCGACTTTGGCATCAAGCTGCCGCGCAATGTCAAGAACATGCCTGTCGTTTACTTTCCTGCCTGCTTTCGCGCCGTCAAGGTCCACGAGATGAATCCATTCGGCACCTTCGTTTGCAAATTGCGCCGCCATGTCTAAAGGAGAGTCACCGTATATCGTTTCCTTGCCGTAATCGCCTTGGATGAGGCGGACGCATTTGCCGTTTCTCATATCGATTGCCGGATATAATGTAAAAGCGTTCATTTCTTCACCTTCTGTTCCGCTGCCATTTTTGTAAATTGCGTTAAGATCGCCATTCCGGCCGTACCGCTTTTTTCCGGGTGGAACTGTGCACCGAAGACATTGCGTTTCCCGACGACGGCCGGAACACGAACGCCGTGCTCAGCGCTTGCCAGAAGATCGCCGTCTTCCATCCCGTCTATATAATAGGAATGGACAAAGTAAACGAAGCCTTCTTCCGCTTCCGAAAGCAAAGGAGACGTTTGGTGAAACGTCAGCCGGTTCCAGCCCATATGCGGCACCTTCAGCTTGTTTCCTTCGGCATCTCTGTCTTTGAGTCTCACAGCTTTTCCGGCTAATAAACCGAGTCCTTTTGCAGAGCCGTTTTCGGTGCTTTCTTCGAAAATGAGCTGCATGCCGAGGCAGATGCCGAGGAGCAGCTTACCCTCGTCAACCATACGGTGTATGAATTGATCAAGCTTTGCGCTGCGTAAATTGTCCATGGCGTCACTGAATGATCCGACACCGGGGAGAATAAAAGCATCCGCTTTTTCAAGCTCTTCCGGCCGGTCTGATACGACATACGGGACACCGACGCGTTCCAGCGCCTTCGACACGCTGAATAAATTGCCCATACCGTAATCAATTACACCGATCATTTACAGCATTCCTTTCGTAGACGGCACACCCTTGACGCGCGGATCAATGGATGACGCTTCATCAAGCGCTCTGCCAAGCGCCTTAAACACGGCTTCTATCATATGATGCGTATTCGTGCCGTAATGAACGATGACGTGCAGATTCATTCTCGCTTCCAGCGCCAGTTTCCATAGGAATTCATGTACCAGCTCGGTATCAAACGTTCCGACTTTCGCTTGCGGAAATGCACCGCGCATCTCAAGGTGCGGCCGGTTGCTCAGGTCTACGGCGACTTGGGCGAGCGCTTCGTCCATCGGTACTAGCGCTGATCCGTACCGTTTGATCCCTTTTTTATCACCGAGCGCCTCCAAAAAAGCCTGCCCTAAGCAGATGCCGATGTCTTCAGTCGTGTGGTGATCATCTATCTCCGTATCGCCTTTTGCGTCAACAGTTAAATTGAATTGCCCGTGCTTTGTGAACAAATCAAGCATATGAGTCATAAACGGCACATCCGTGCTGATGTCGGCTTTTCCTTCTCCGTCTATTTCGAAAGCCAGCTTAATATCGGTCTCATTTGTTGTTCTGGCGCGTTCCGCTTTTCTCATCGGTCATTCCTCCGTTTCTCGCTTCAATCGATCTTGCGTGCGCTTCAAGCCCTTCCAGTCTCGCGAAGGCGGAAATGCTGTCCGCGTGCGTTTCAAATGCCTTCCGGCTGTATGAGATGATGCTCGATTTCTTTTGAAAATCTGTTACATTCAACGGGCTTGAAAACCGCGCCGTTCCGTTTGTCGGCAAAACGTGATTCGATCCGGCAAAATAATCGCCGACCGGTTCAGCGCTGTATCGCCCTAAGAAAATCGCCCCCGCGTGTCTGATGCTTCCAAGCAAAGCCTCCGGCGAATGCGTCATGATTTCTAAATGCTCGGGCGCCAGCGCATTCACCGTGTCCACTGCATCTTCCATCGATTCCGCGATATAAATGCGGCCGTGATCCTTGATCGACGCTTCGGCGATTTCTTTGCGCGGCAGGGTCTGAAGCTGTTTATCCACCTCATCTGATACGGCTTCGGCAAGCTTCCGTGAGTCGGTGACAAGCACGCTTGAGCTGAGCGTATCGTGTTCGGCCTGTGAAAGCAGGTCAGCGGCGACTTCTTTGGGCACCGCCGTATCGTCTGCAAGGACCACGATTTCACTGGGCCCGGCAATCATGTCAATATCCACAACGCCGAAGACTTCGCGCTTCGCGAGTGCTACAAATATATTGCCGGGACCCGTGATCTTATCAACAGGCTGTATCGTTTCGGTTCCGTAAGCGAGCGCGGCAATCGCCTGCGCGCCTCCCGCTTTGTAAATTTCCTTTATGCCGAGCTCAGACGCCGCCGCCAGAACGCCCGGCGAAAGGCGGCCGTCTTTTCCCGGAGGACTGACGAGAACGATCCGTTCCACTCCCGCAGCGAGAGCGGGGATGACATTCATTAAAACGGAAGACGGATAAGCGGCCGTCCCGCCCGGCACGTATACGCCCGCGGAATCGAGCGCCGTTATTTTCTGCCCGAGCATCGAGCCGTCTTTGCGATGGTAAAACCACGAGGATTGCAGCTGGCGTTCGTGATATTCTTTAATATTGGCAATCGCCTGTCTGATCACTTCCAGCAGCTGATCATCAAGCAGACGGTACGCCTCGGTGACTTCCTCTGCACTCACGGCCATTTGGTTCAGGCTGATGCCGTCAAATGTTTTTGTATAGGCCAAAACGGCTTTGTCACCGTTTTGTCTGACGTCTTCAATAATCCCCCTGACGGTTTTCCGCTGCTCTTCGGTTCCGCTGTCGATGGAACGCTTCAGTGAGAACCGCTCGCTTCTTTTTACTGCGGTTATTTTCATTGTGCCGTTTCTCCTTCCACAACCCTGGCCAACCTGGCCGCCATTTCGTCGATTACATCATCCTTCATACGGTAGCTGACCGGATTGACGATAAAACGCGATGTGATGTCACAAATATGTTCTGATTCAACGAGACCGTTTTCTTTTAATGTCCGCCCGGTTGATACGATATCTACGATTCTGTCAGCAAGCCCGATTAAAGGCGCCAATTCAATCGAACCGTTCAGCTTAATGATTTCCACCTGCTCGCCCTGCTCTCTGAAATAACTTGACGCAACATTCGGATATTTCGTCGCAATCCTCGGGGCGACTCCGTTCCAATCCGCTCCGGGAAGCCCCGCAACGGCGAGATGGCATTTGCTGATTTTCAGATCGAGCACCTCATACACGTCACGCTCTTCCTCAAGCATGACATCCTTTCCGGCAATACCGGCATCAGCGACGCCATGCTCGACATAAGTCGTGACATCCATCGGCTTTGCCAGAATAAAGCGGAGATTTTCTTCAGGAACGTCAATGATCAGCTTTCTCGATTCTTCAAACTCCTCGGGCAGCCTGTACCCGGCCTGCCGCAGCAACCCGGCCGCTTCTTCGAATATCCGTCCTTTTGGCATTGCCATTGTGAGTACCTTACCCATTCTGCTCTTCCTTTCTGGCACCGATAAAGTATGTGACGTTTGCGAATGATTTTGTCATATGATCGATATTTTCAATGCCCGCCAGATCCTGCAGGACGACTTTTCTGCCTCTCGCCCTTTCTTCCTCCGCGAATAAAATGGCCTGCGCCCGTTGCTCCTTGCTGAAAATCACGGCATCCGCTTCACTAGTTTCTTCCTGGATGCCGAGCGCTTCAATCAGCCTGTCGATACGGAGCCCGAAACCCGTGGCGGGAGCGGGACTGCCGAAATGGCCGAGAAGATTGTTATAGCGTCCGCCGCTTCCGATGACAAAACCGACATTTGCCGCATACACTTCGAATAAAATTCCCGTGTAATAACTCATATGGCTTACCATATTCAGATCAAGGCGAATATGCTCGGCACATCCGTAATCCTCAAGAATGTCCCACAGGTCTTCCAGCTCCTGAATCAAGCTTTGTCCGGAGATGCCGATGATCTCCTCCGCTTTGGCGCATATCTCTTTCCCGCCTCGCAATTCCAGAAGTGCGAGCAGCCGGCTTTTGTCTATTGAAGAAAGCGGAAGCGATTTGACATGTTCCCTGTATCCCACGTAATTCTTCTCAAAGAGAAAGCGCCGCAGAACATCCGCCCGCTCAGCATTGCCCAGAACCTCGACAAACAGCTCATCAGCGAGTCCGGCATGGCCGATCGCGATTTTAAACCGGTGCAATCCCGCGTTTTTCAAAGCGCCGGCCGCCAGCGCAATCACCTCGGCGTCCGCGCTTGTTGATCCGTCGCCGATCAGCTCCGCGCCTACCTGTTCGAATTCTGCCGGACGTCCGCCTTCCCGCTCCTGAGCGCGGTAGACGCTTGCCGCGTACCCCGCTCTGAGCGGATGATTGTGTTTGTGCAGCTTAGACGCCGCCACCCTGGCAATCGGTCCGGTCATATCAGGCCGAAGCACAAGCGTTTTCCCGTCCTGATCGAGAAGCTTAAACAGCTGCTGTTCTTCAATGGCTGACTGGACGCCTACTGTTTCATAAAATTCAAGGGTCGGCGTCTCCATAAACTGATAACCCCATTTATCAATTAAATCCGTCAGTGTGGAACGGACTTTTTTCTTGGCTTCGTATAAACCGGGCAGCGTATCTCTCATGCCATGCGGTTTCTCAAACATAAACATTTGCCTTTTACACCTCCGCTTTGTCTGAAGGAAAATTCCAAATCCTTTAGTTCGCTAATATGATAATATGTTAGCAGATAAAAGAATGAATTGCAACGCCCAATGTCCGCCTATTCTTTTCCATAAACATGGCTAAAGAATGAACAAACCTGTAAACATATCGGAACGATCGAATCATATTGAGCAGAAGTGCTATAATACATAGAATAGCTTCAACAGAAACAAGGGAGAAGAATTGATAATGAAGACGCTTGGAACATTATGTGTGCTGATTCTGACAGCCGTCCTTGTCTATCTGGGATATAACATCTATACAAACGATATTCATTTGAATTTTTTCAATCAGCAGTCCGACGAGCCTGATGAGAAAACACCGTTAAAAGGGAGCGCGTCACCGCTGAATGTCGTTCTGTACAGACAGATGGATTCTCCCAGACTGTACAATGGCTGTGAGGTGACAAGCCTTGCCATGATTTTGAACAATGCCGGATATCATGTGTCAAAAAATACATTGGCGGATAAAATCAATAAAGTTCCGCTCACATACAGCAGCGGGCTGAAGGGAGATCCGAATGAAGGATTTGCCGGAGATATGGAAAACGGCCCGGGTTTAGGCGTTTATCATGAGCCGATTGATAAACTTGCCAAAGAATATGCGGGAAACAAAGTATACGATCTGACGGGAAAAGACATTTCTTCAGTGTACCGCCAGCTTGAAAAAGGGCGGCCGGTCTGGGTGATTACCACCACATCCTTTAAGCCGGTTGATAATATGCAGACTTGGAATACGCCGAACGGAAAGATCGACGTTACGTTCAGCATGCATAGCGTAGCCGTCACCGGTTATGATCACGATTATGTATACGTCAATGATCCTTACGGCTATAAAAACAGAAAAACAGATCGGTCTGACTTTGAAAAAGCCTGGAAGCAGATGGGCAGCCAGGCCATTGTGATCAAGTCATAAAAAAACCCCGCTGACGTTAATCAGCGGGGTTTTCCCATTCGTTCTTTCATTTCTTCGTCCGTATAGATCACCTGCATCGGATTTCCTCCGACAAACGCCCCGGCCGGGACATCTTTGTGCACCAGCGTGCCGGCTGATACAACGGCTCCGCTCCCGATGGTGACGCCGGGCAGAATCGTTGTGTTTGCCCCGATCATTACCTCGTCACCGATTGTGACAAAACCGGTCCGGTACTCATGTATTAAATATTCATGAGCCAAAATCGTCGTATTGTAGCCGATGATACTGTTTTTTCCGACAGTGATTTTTTCGGGAAACATGATATCCGGCATCACCATCAGCGCGAATGACGTCTGTTTTCCGACATTCATTTTCAAAAAGGTTCGGTACAGCCAGTTTTTCACGCTTAAAAACGGCGTATACCTTGCGATCTGAATGATGATGAAATTTTTCATCACCTTCAGAAAGGGAACCGTCTGATAAACATGCCACAATGAATTTGCACCTGAAACCGGATGGCGGTCTGTTTTTCTCACGGATTACTTCACTCCGGTGATGTGCAATAAATCACTCATTTTCTCGAGCATATAATCGGGTTCATAGGCGGAAAGCGTCTGTGCGCCTTTAATCGTCCACGCGACGCCGGCTGTTTTCGTGCCGGCGTTTTTTCCCGCCATGACATCGTGATAATTGTCACCGACCATTATGGCTTCCGACGGATCGCACCCAAGCCGGCTGAGAGCAAGCCGCACAGGCTCGGGGTCAGGCTTCGGATGCTTTACATCATCAAGCGTGACGACAGTATCGAAAAACGCCCCGATGCCTGTCAGCTTCAATCCCATATTGACTGTATCCCTCAGCTTCGTGGTGACAATCCCGAGCTGATATCCCGCTTTTTTCAATTCATCCAGCGTTTCATAAACCGTTTCGTACTCCGTGACGAGCTCATCGTGCTTTTCATGGTTGAATGCTCTGTACATGCTGATCATCTCATCGCACTTTTCAGCATTAATGCCTGAAAACGTTTCATACAGAGGCGGGCCGATAAACGGAAGCACATCTTCCCTTTTGAACTGCCCCGGGCAATAATGATCAAGCGTATGAAGATAAGAAGCGATAATCAGTTCATTCGTGTCAATCAGCGTGCCGTCGAGATCAAATAAAATGGCGGTTACACGTTTATCAGTCATCTTATGTCCTTTCCGATTTCAGGCGTCAGTCCGTGTCGGCATACCGCTTATCGGCATACCCCTTCATGCGTCTGAAAATCATTAAAATAATCGCAAGTACAATCAGCACAATGGAAATGACCTGCGCGATCCGAAGCTGGCTCGTAAGCATCAGGCTGTCCGTCCGCATTCCCTCAATAAAGTATCTGCCGATCGAATACCAGATCACATACGTCAAAAATAGATTGCCCCTGCGCAGGTTCACGCGGCGGAGCAGAAGCAGAATCACGACGCCCGCAAAACTCCACAGCGATTCATACAAAAACGTCGGGTGATAATATTGTCCGTCTATGTACATCTGATTAATGATGAAATCCGGAAGATGCAGACTTTCCAAAAATGACCGGCTGACCGCTTCACCGTGAGCCTCTTGGTTGATAAAGTTTCCCCAGCGCCCGATGGCCTGGCCGAGCAGAATACTCGGCGCGGCAATATCCGCCAGCTTCCAGAATGAGATGCCTCTTACTTTTGAAAAGACGATTCCCGTCGCGATCGCGCCGATTAATCCGCCGTGAATCGCGATGCCGCCTTTCCAAATTTTAATGATTTCCCCGGGGTGTTCCGAGTAATAGCTCCACTCGAAAAGCACATAATATGCCCTTGCGCAAATGATTGCGATCGGGATGGCGAAAAGAACAAGATCAATAAAAATGTCCTTTTTCAGCCCCCGCTTTTCACTCTCCCTCATGGCCATCCAAAGCCCTAATAACGCGCCCGCGCCGATAATGATTCCGTACCAGTGCACGGATAATGGCCCGAGCTGAAAGGCAATCGGATTGATTGGTGTTCCTGCTTCGTTCATATCATTGCCAACTCCTATTCGTCTTGTTCGCCGTCCTCAATGACATCCGCCAGCTTATTCGTAAATTGCTCGGCAGCATTTAAGCCCATCCGCTTCAATCTGAAGTTCATCGCCGCAACTTCGATAATAACGGCGAGATTCCGCCCCGGGCGGACAGGAATGGTCAGTTTTGTAATTTCCGTATCAATGATTTTCATTTTTTCTTCTTCAAGTCCGAGACGGTCGTATTGTTTCCCTTGCTCCCAAAGCTCAAGGTCCATGACGATTGTAATTCTTTTATTGCTTCTGACGGCGCCCGCTCCGAACAGCGTCATGACATTTATAATGCCGAGCCCCCTGATTTCGAGCAGATGCTCAATCAGATCAGGCGCGTTCCCGACAAGGGTATCCTGATCCTCCTGCCGGATTTCAACGCAGTCATCCGCGACAAGACGATGGCCTCGTTTGACAAGCTCCAGCGCCGTTTCACTTTTACCGACGCCGCTTTTTCCCGTAATGAGCACGCCGACGCCGTATATATCCACAAGCACGCCGTGAATGGCCGTTGTCGGCGCGAGACGGCTCTCAAGAAAATTCGTCAGCCTGCTTGACAGCCTGGTTGTTTTCAGAGGGGATCTGAGCACAGGCACGCCGTTTTGCTCGGAAGCTTCTACAAGCTCCGGCGGGATCGGCATATCTCTGGAAAGTATGATAGCCGGCGTCACATCGGTGCACAGCGATTTCATCCGCTGTTTCTTATCTTCCTCGGGAAGCTGATCGAAAAATGACAGCTCCGTTTTTCCTAAAAGCTGCACCCGTTCTCTCGGGTAATATGTAAAATAACCGGCGATTTCAATACCGGGCCGTGATAAATCACTCATCGTAATCGGGCGGTTAATCCCTTCTTCTCCGCTGATCAATTCTAAATGGAACTGCTCCATTACGTCTTTGGTCCGAACCTTTGCCAAGATATGTTCCTCCTGTTCTGGGATGTTCCGAGCTTTGAACAGTTATATTTTATCACTTTACCGTCTGAACCAAAACAGATTTATACAATTCCGGCATAACTGGTCTAGATAACTAGTCTGAAAAAGAGTAAAATAAAACTAACAACTAACCAGAAAGGCGTGTTTTAAAGTGGCTGAAAGCTTGTTAATCAGCGGTGCGGACATCGTAACAGAAGAAGAAATCATCCGAAACGGATTTCTTGGTATAAAGAACGGCATCATTTCTTACGCGGGGAAAACAAGACCGCAAGAAACGTATGAGAAGGAATGGAAGGCGCCCGAGGGTTCATATGCGCTTCCCGGAATGATTGATATTCATATTCACGGCGGATACGGCGCGGATACGATGGATGCTGATGTTGCAGCTCTTGATACAATGTCCGCCCGGCTGCCCGAAGAAGGAACAACCTCTTTTCTAGCGACAACGATCACACAACGGCACGAAAACATTGAAAAAGCGCTCGTCAACGCCAAAGAATGGACGTCTTCCTCACCGCAGGCCCAAAAAGGCGCTGAGTTGATCGGCATTCATTTAGAAGGACCGTTTGTCTCTCCGAAAAAGGCGGGAGCACAGCCGAAACAATGGATTACTCCTGCTGATGCCGGGCTCTTTCAGAAATGGGAGCGGCTCTCGGGAGGGCTGATCAAAATCGTGACGCTTGCGCCGGAAGAAGATCCTGATTTCAGCCTGATCCGTTATTTAAAAGACCAAAACATCATCCCTTCAATGGGACACACAGACGCGGGAGCCGAGCTTTTACAAAAAGCGGCGGATGCCGGGGCGGTGCATATGACGCACCTCTTCAACGCCATGAGCTCCTTTCATCATCGTGAGCCGGGGGGCATCGGTACGGCTCTCGCCTGCGGCCGCATCACGGCGGAGCTGATCACCGACGGCATTCATTCCCATCCTTTGGCTGTAAAGCTTGCCTATTTGGCGAAAGGAAGCAAAAACCTGATCATGATTACAGACTCCATGCGGGCAAAAGGGCTTAAGGACGGAGAATACGAATTCGGCGGACAAAAAGTCACCGTTCGCGGGGACACGGCGCTTCTCTCTGACGGGACGCTGGCCGGTTCCATTTTAAAAATGAATGAAGGCGCGGCGCTCATGCGCAGGTTTACAAACTGCTCATGGCTGGATATAGCAAATATGACATCGGCAAATGCGGCCCGCCGCCTCGGAATATTCGACCGTAAAGGAAGCATCGCCGAAGGAAAAGACGCCGACGTTGTTCTGACGGACGGACAGTGCGGCGTGCTGGCCACGATTTGCCGCGGAAACACCGCATATATCTCAAGGGAGGCTGATTGGACATGAACGTTATCACATGCAGACATTATGAAGAATTAAGTGAAAAAGCCGCATCGATTATCGCTGAAACAGTGAAACAAAAGCCGGATGCCGTTCTCGGCCTTGCGACGGGAGGCACTCCTGAAGGCGTATATAAAGAACTTGTGCGGATGCACCGCTCAGAAGGCTTGTCATTCCGAAATGTCACGACGATCAACCTTGATGAATACGCCGGGCTTTCTCCTGAGGACAAAAACAGCTATCATTATTATATGAATACACATTTTTTTGCACATATCGACAGCCGAAAGGACCGCCACTTTCTCCCTGACGGACGGGCAGACGATCTTGATGCCGAATGCGGACGATATGACCGATTGATTCAAACACTCGGCGGAGCGGATATACAGCTTTTAGGCATCGGACACAACGGCCATATCGGCTTTAATGAACCCGGGACGCCATTTGAATCCCGAACCCATGTCGTTGAGCTGAATGAAGAGACAAGACAGGCGAATGCGCGGTACTTTCCGTCAATTGATCAAGTCCCTGTAAAAGCCCTGACAATGGGGATCGGGACGATTTTGTCCGGCAAACGGATTTTGATCATGGCATCCGGAAAAAGCAAGGCCCAAGCGGTGAAGCAGCTTCTGGACGGGCGCATCAGCGAAGCATTCCCCGCCTCCGCCCTGCACGCGCATCCGGATGTGACGGTCTTGATTGATGAAAAGGCTGCGGGCGGCGATTGAAAGGATTTGACCTATGCAGATTGATAAACAATCTCCGATTCCGATTTACTTTCAGATTATGGAACAATTAAAAACACAAATCAAAAACGGCGAGCTGAAAGCGGATGCGCTGCTTCCGTCGGAGCGGGAATACGCCGAACAATTCGGCATCAGCCGAATGACGGTCCGCCAGGCGCTTTCCAATCTGGTGAATGAAGGATTTTTATACAGGCAGAAAGGCCGGGGAACGTTCGTCAGCAAACTGAAGATGGAACAGCCGCTTCAAGGGCTGACAAGCTTTACGGAAGATATGAGAAGCCGGGGCATGAAGCCGGGGAGCAGACTTGCCGAATACCAGCTGATTCAGGCGACGGAAGAATTATCTTCTATCCTGGGATGCGGCTATCCGGCAACGCTTCATAAAATCATCCGCGTCCGGCTGGCAAATGATATCCCGATGGCGATTGAGGCCTCGTACATCCCGTTTGACAAGGCGGGAAAACTGGACGCCTCCCATTTTCAATCATCCATGTATGAGCATATTGAAGCGTACAATCAGATGCCGATCTCACGGGCAAAACAAGAGCTTGAACCGGGAGCCGCTTCCGAGGAAGAAGCTGAGCTGCTCGGTATCCAGCCCGGCGCCCCCGTCCTCTATATCAAGCGGACCACTTATCTGCAGGACGGCACTGCCTTTGAGCACGTCAAATCCGCCTACAGAGGCGACCGCTACACATTCGTGCACTATATGGACAGGGTGAAATGAAACATCTCCAACCGTTACGGGTTGGAGATGTTTTTTTGATCTGCCATTTTCAAATCAAGCCGGGGAATATTCTCTATGACTCTGTCAAAACGGAGAGGCTGGGGTTCTGGTATCTATTTTTATAAAGAAAAGAGTAATAAAATGCTACCCTCTGTTTTGGACAATATACGGAACCTGCTTTGAAATCAGCAGCAGCGGTTCTTTGTTTTTATGAGCCAGTGAAAACATGATTGCGCCTTCAATCATCGAGTTGATTGTCACCCCGAGCTTCTCCGCTTCCTCTTGTTCAAACCCATGCTCAAGAAATTTTGCCGCAAACACATCCGTCCACTTCTTGAACACCTCAACACATGTGCATCTTAACGTTTCATTGATCAGAGCGGTCTCACCCGCCAGCAATCCAACCGGCACGCCCTCAATATTCTGCGGATCATTAAACTGTTCAGCCGTTACATGAATAAAGTGCTGAATCGCTTCTACAGGGTCCGCGAATTGAGACATACTATTCTGTATTTGCTTTTCAACGCATCTTCCCGTATATTTGATCGCCGCAATGGCGAGTTCTGCTTTTCCGTTTGGAAAGTGATGATACACAGACCCCCTGGGTGCTCCGCTCTCTTTTATAATTTGATTCAAACCAGTCGCATGGTATCCCTGAATCTGAAAAAGATATGCAGAGGTTTGAATAATTCTTTCTTTTGTCCCGGTTTTACTGTTCATTATGTTTCCTCCTGCATATTACGAAAACCAATCGATTTTAGTATAGAAAAGGGACATAAAAAAGTCAAAAGCACTTATCACAGCAGGGCGCCGCCATTTACGCACAGAAAAAATCCTGCTGACCGTCAGATTTTCTTCTGAGCGATCAGCAGGCTGTATGTTTTCGTTATGGGTTTGAGGCATGCCTGAAATCAAACTGATCCGGAGCCGGGCGATACGGCGTATTTCCCGTTCTGAACATCCACAGCGGTGATATTGTTTTGCCGTTGTAAGGGTCCTTAACAACGGTGTACCAGTAATAAACGGAATCAGGCTGCAGGCCGTCCCAGACCCAATTTGCGGTTTTTCCGCTTTTTACGTGTTTTTTATGACCGAGCAGTTCGTTCGTATAGACGTTGCATTCAAAATAATCGGTCGCTACCCTTTTCCTCTTCGGCTGTAAATCCATTTCTGCTGAGAATTCGTCTTTATCAGCGAACAGATCGGTGTCATAGTAATTGATGTCATCCGTGTACGGCGAGTAGGAGAACATGTGAACCTGATTGGCGGCCTGATCGAATTGCATCATGCGCATAAAGCCCTGCCCCCCTTCCGGACCGTCCTGGTAGTCGGTCAGAATCTGGTGGACGAGGCGGTCCGGTTTTCCGTCCCTGTCATCGTCAAGCGCATCGGTTTTTTTCATGGCGTTATGGTAATGGCCGCTTAATACCATCGCCACATTGCGATTCGGCTTGACGACTTTTCGATAGATCGTCTCCCCGATCGGGCTTCGATTTCCGCTCACAAGCAAGTACTCATGAAAGCATAAGATGGCGGTTCGGTCCGGATACCTCTTCAGCACTTGATTGATCCAGTCAATCTCTTGTTCCGCAATGCCCCAGCCCATATAAATCATAATAAAATCGTTCCCGCTTGCCGACAGCAGATCATAATGCCCGCGGTTATTTTTGTATGATCCGCCGTAATGCATGTTCTGTTCAAACCGGCGGCTCCCGAAGAAATCCCCGAATGTTCGGTATGTGCCGTCTTTATGGCCGACGTCGTGATTGCCTGCAAGCACTCCGTACGGAATTCCCGCCTTGTCAAGCGTCCGCATGGAGTGATCGGCGTTTTTCCACTGTTTCATCACCATTGAATCATCGACGATATCACCGGTATGAAAGACATATTTAATATTGTGCTTTTCCTTATTTTCTTTGATCCACTCCGTCATTTTGTCAAAAATGTGCGGGTGCCCTTGTGCGTAATACTGTGTATCCGACATCCAGACAAACGTGTAATTGCCTTTCGCCGGTATTTGATCCTGCACGATGACATTCATTTTTGAGTTCTTCACCACATCCACTGCGGAAACGGCTGCTTTTAATGTAAACGGCTTTTTATCTTTGGCAAGAACGCTGTCCGCCTCCTGCCAGCGGCTTGTCCGGTAATTCCAAATATACATGGTTACCTTTCGGCCGGGCAGAGAGCTTCCTTTCCAGACCGCCTCGGCCAGATCCGTTTCGTCGATAGACGGGTCAACGGAGACTTCGAACCGGTGATAAGGAAAACGCTCCATACTTTCCGCCGAAACGGTTTTTCCGTCATTTGCCGAGATGCGGTTCATTTCCGGCAGGGTAAACGGCATTTCATTTTCTTTTATGCCCCTCGGCGGTTCCGTTAATGAGGCGTGTTTATACACTTTCACGCTGCCCGGATTCCGCGCGGTATAACGGAAGCCGCGATAAAATGATACATTCATGTCATCCTTCGTCGGGTCTTTTACCCGGACGGACAGCTTTGCTTTGTGGGCGCCGATTTTTTGATCGGCAAGCTCCGGCTGGTTCGGCTCCTCCCGTTTGATATGGAAGGTGCGGACGGACCTTGTTTCATTTCCGGCAAGGTCTGCCGCAATAATGGTAAGGGTATGTTTTCCGGGCTTGAGATCGGCTGATGACGTGTGATGCGGGAGCGTAATGCTTTCTCCGTCCAAAAACGCTTTGACCTCTTCCACTTTGCTCCATTTGTCACGGATGTCCGCATTCAGCTCAACATTACCTTTCAGCGCCGCGCCTTCTTTGATACCCGGGACAATCTTCGGCCCCGTATTGTCCACCCGCACAGATTGGCTCAGCTGCTCCTCACCGTCGCTAACAAAAATATGGTGATAGCCTTCAGAAAGCTTCGCCGTGTTCCACGGCAGCAGCCGTGACGTAAACAAATGATCCGGCAGGCTGAATGAGAAGGTCTTCTGCTGATTCGCCCGCCTGCCGTCACCGATAAACAGCTGCTCAGCCGGATCCGTCTTCCCGTCTTTGATCACCGTTCCGTCCGAAAGCACCAGACGGGCATGTTTCACGACAAAATCATCCCGATTCTCTCCTGTGTCATACGGAGAAACCTTTGAGCCCGAACGGATGGATACTTTCTGCGTTTTGCCCCCTTTTTGCAGCAGACGTTCCGGAAGGAGAACCGAGTGCGTTCTGTAGCGGTGAGACGGATCGTCAAAAATGTGCAGCACCTCATTTTCCATTATGACGGTGTTTTGAAAATAAAGATTCGTTTTCCGGGCATCGAAGGCGAAATAGACCTCTTTTTCCAGCGCCGGCCGGGTCTCCTGCCGCTTGCCGTCAATCCACAGCTTGATCTTATCGGCGCTGACGTCGGAAGTCGCTTTGAGCAGATAGGTGCCGGATATCGTATCTTCGGGTTCAACATTCATTCTGAGTCCGTGTGATTTGCTCGTCTGTTCAATGTCAATCATCTTGACGGGCGTTTTTGCTTCATTTTCTCCATCACTGGCTGCGATATAATACTCAAGCTGATCCTGGCCGAGCAGTTCCGGGGAATAAAGAATGTGATGGTATAAGCTGTCGTTGCGGTCTTTTTCGGCCAGAATTCGTTTGAATGGTTTTTTCTCATTGGTCCGGTAATAAAACGCGGCTGTTTTGACAAGGTTTTTGTCTTTTATGTCAGCCTTTAATTCAATGCTTTCAGCGGGCCGGACGGGCTTTCTGTCTGTAAGGTCTTCGATGACCGGTTTTTCCTTGTCGGGTTTTATCACCCTTTTCTGCTGCGGGATCTGCGCCTGAAAAACAGAGCCCGGTGACGGCTTATGCTCGCTCGTGGAGATCTTCAGCAATTCTCCCGTTCCGTTCAGCGGATATTTGTACAGCAAAGAAGTCAGCCGGCGGAAAGCGTGCTTCCGGTAATGCGCTGAGGCGATACCCTTTCCGGTATTTGCCGACAGCACCACCGTACGCGGGCGGCCGTTGGACATTCCGTCCGTCCCTTCGATGACGGCGAGATGTTTTCCCTCCTTCAGGCGTGTCCCGTAATAGCGGTTGAAATCATCTATCGTCAGTTCTGATGCGGCGCGCCTCAGCCAAAACACGTAAGTCCCGCCTGACGGAATGACGGTATCTTCTTTCGGCCTCCATATCATGTCTGATTCCGGCCCTTCCTTCGGATAGCGGTAGCGGATGTGATAGTCTTTAAAATGAATGGGCCTGTCCGTCGTGTTATACACCTCGATAAATTCATAGGCATCAGCGCCGTCTTCATTTTTCGTATCAACCGCAAGCTCCGTAATCATCAGCTCGGGAATATGATTCAAATCGGCTTGATAGCCGTCCAGCTTCAGCCGCTTTTTCTCCGATTCCGCCCGCTGTCTGCCGTTGGTGAAAACGAGGTAATATTCCAATTCTCCATTCCAGATATCCCGTTTTGAAACCTGGGCCGTAAACAGCCGGATTGCGCCTGGCGCGGGCTCCATCGGCACCATTTTAAACCCCAGCTCATTGCTTTGTTTATAAAAAAGAAACGCCGAAAACGCTTGATAGTCAGCATTCCGTACATGAGCCTGTATGAACAGGTTTCTTTTCATTTCCGCCTTTACTTCGATTTGGGGAGGATTCTCCAGAAGCGGTATGTAATGAGGCGGCTGTCCGAATTCCTGCTGATTCACGGGGATTGCCGATTCTTTGCGCGCCGCATCCGCAGAAGGACTCACACAAAGCAAACCAATCAGAAAAAAGAGCGTCATCACAAGTTTCATCTCATTACCTCCCTATACATTATGTTGCGTCAGGAGGCTGCCGCTTATGTAAATCACACATAAAAAAGCTGCCCTCTCGGGACAGCTCGTTTTTTACCTTTTTCTAAGCGGCTCCAATATGCCTTTTTGGATCAGCAAGTGGAAAACGGACAGCACGACGGATGCCCAAATGGCGGTGCCGAACCCATCAATCTGAAAGCTGTCTCCCATCAAGGCTGCGGTCATCATTAACGTAATGGCGTTGATGACAAACAGAAAGAGGCCGAGGGTCACAACCGTGACGGGCAATGTCAATATGACGATGATCGGCTTGATCAGTACATTTAACACAGAAAGAATCACACTGGCGATGACAGCCGCTCCGATACTGCTGATATGGACGGAATCAAAATATCCCGCGATAACGATTAATAATAAAGCATTTACTAAAATGCTGACTGCCCATTTGATCATTTATTTCAAATCTCCTTCTAAAGGTACAACAAAACACCAGATAATATATACAATAGGCACGATTCCGCTCGTGACAAGCGCTAATACAACGGTGATAATGCGTAAAAGCGACGCATCCATATTGACGTACTCCGCCAAACCGCCGACGACGCCGGCGATTTTACGGT
The DNA here is from genome assembly GCF_036961585.1 of Bacillus sp. JHAA. Classification (NCBI taxonomy): domain Bacteria; kingdom Bacillati; phylum Bacillota; class Bacilli; order Caryophanales; family Bacillaceae; genus Bacillus; species Bacillus sp. JHAA. The sequence continues at coordinate 420,877 of NZ_JBAMDE010000001.1, forward strand.
TTTTTTCTGAACGATAAAGTCTTTTCATCCAATCACCTCTGAGTATGCTTGAGCTTGATGGCTCCTGTTAACGATTCTGAGAAAATCGAGAGATGCTGATCATGGCCTTGATTTGATGCCAGCATCAGTTCTTTTTGAATGGTATCATTCTTTTCCTTTAAAATTTCCGCATCAATCAGCTCATGGCTGAGAGAGCCGAGATTGCTTTTCAGCTCCGCTTTCACCGCCGAATCATCAGGCAGAGCGATATCCACGTTTCCGGTCGTCGTTTTCGTGTAGATGGAGCGGCAGTGCGGCGCTGTCACGGTAAGCATGATATTGCCGTTAAAGCTTTGAACGTCAATGGATTCACTCGATCCGCGCAAATCAATCAAGCCGTTGATCGTTTCCGCTTCAATCGCGCCGCATTGATGTCCGGCCAGCTTGATTTGTCCGTTAGCCGTTTCCGCCGACGCTTTATCAGCCGTCAAATGAGAGAATGACAGAACGCCGTTTGTCGTTTTCGCCGAGAATTCTTTTACATGTAAATGTTCCCCTCTGATCGGTCCGTTAAACAGCTTCACTCTTATCTTATCGTACTCTTTCTGGGGAACATAAAGCGTGACATTGGTTTTCATCGTTTTCTTTTCCGTGCGGACAAAAAACTTATTGCCCTTCACTTCACACTCAATGTGCTGAAGAAATGCGGTGCGCGCCGCCTCCTGACTGTCCGCCCGGTACACTTTCGCCTGGCACTCCGCTCTGATATCTTCATCCGCCCACGGCACGATATTGACGCTGCCGTTTGCGATCTGCATATCAATGGCCGAGAATTCACTGTCTTTAAATTGAAAAATATGCTGCACTTCGTGTGCGTGGCCGAAATTCAGATCAAGATCCGCTTCCTTCACTTTTTTGACTGCAGAATCAATCCAGTCGAACAGCTTCGCCCCGAGCGACGGCTTTTGGCTTCCTTTTGCCCCGCTTTCGAAATCTTCCGCAGGTTCCTGGACCTCCGCAGATAATGCGGTGATCTGCTCTTCTTTTTCTTTATATTCATGATCCAGTTTTTCAATGAGCGTCAGTGCTTCCTGCGCCGTCAGCATGCCGTCTTCCACAAGCTTTAAAATCCGTTCTTTCTCCTGTTTCATACAAAACTCCTCCCCCGACTTTTCTTACACCTGGCGTAACACCTTAATCCCCTGCACGATATTCCAAATGACCATTCCGATGAGGATCAGAAAATAAACAGCTGCTCCTGTTATCATAACAAAAACGGGCACCATACTCTCCCCCTGAGCCGTAATCAATCCGCCGACAACACCCGCGGTCACAATCAGCAATCCCGCAAACGGAATGATATGGGAAATCAGAGCGCGCATGGCATGCCGCTTCGTCTCTTTTTCATCGACGACAAAGTAAGCCACAATCGGAAGAATGAGCGGCGCGAGAAACACGCTGAAATAACAGATTGATGCGATAATCGCTTGATTTCGGTTCAATAAAAACACTCCCTGTGCCTTGATGTAAAAACCCTTCCTTATACATACGTATGACGAATGGGCGGGTTTCATTTTCATGCTAAGGACATGCTTCGTTATACGTAATTTTTGATTTCAGAGATTTCACTATAGAATCTTTTCCCCGAACCGATTACAATATGTAACAAAGCCTGACCGTATGCAAGGAGGACATACAAATGGAGAAAGATCCCGAAAACGCCCAAGTAATGGAAGAGAGTCTGCGAAATTTAATTCGCGAACAGAAAAGAATGAACAGCGAAATGCTGGCTGAATTGGAACAGATCAAAGCAGCCCCTCTTCCCATTTCCCATGATATCCAATATATAAAAGTGCTGCTGGACAGCAGCAGCACCCATATTCTGCAGGACTTAATGCATTTAAGCAAACAGCTTCCCCAACAGAAAAAAGCCTGTAACACAACAGCCCAAAACCGGTGAGTTTTGGGCTGTTTTTATTGATCTATTATGTGGCTGCCGTTTCTTTTTCAGCCAGCAATGTTTTCATCCGTTTTTTATCACGTTCCATTACCGGTTTCAGATAGCGGCCCGTATATGATTCTTTCACTTCGACAACTTCTTCAGGCGTCCCGGAGGCTACGATCGTGCCGCCGCCCGCTCCGCCTTCAGGTCCCAGGTCTACGATGTAGTCCGCCGTTTTAATGATGTCGAGATTGTGTTCAATGACCAAAACGGTATCACCGTTATCGACGAGTCTTTGAAGCACAACCAATAGCCTTGCGATATCATCAACGTGGAGGCCTGTCGTCGGTTCGTCCAGAATATACAGCGTCCGGCCTGTGGAACGCTTATGCAATTCGGAAGCAAGCTTGACGCGCTGCGCTTCTCCGCCTGACAGCGTCGTTGCCGGCTGACCGAGCGTCACATACCCGAGTCCGACATCGGCAAGCGTTTGAAGCTTGCGTTTGATTTTCGGGATATTTTCAAAGAAAGACAGAGCATCTTCCACCGTCATATCCAGAACGTCAGAAATGCTTTTTCCTTTGTATGTGACCTCCAGCGTCTCCCGGTTGTAACGTTTGCCGTGGCACACTTCACACGGAACGTACACGTCAGGAAGGAAGTGCATCTCAATTTTGATGATGCCGTCGCCGCGGCAGGCCTCACAGCGCCCGCCTTTTACATTAAAACTGAACCGGCCTTTTTTATAGCCGCGCACCTTTGCTTCATTTGTCTGCGCGAATACATCGCGGATATCATCAAACACGCCCGTATAAGTTGCCGGATTTGATCTCGGTGTCCGGCCGATCGGCGCCTGGTCGATGTCGATCACCTTATCAAGGTGGTCAAGGCCTTTGATTTCTTTATGGCTTCCCGGTTTCGCTTTGGCTTTATGAAGCTTTTGCGCAAGCGCCTTATGCAGAATTTCATTCACAAGCGTGCTTTTTCCGGAACCGGACACACCTGTCACCGCCGTAAAAGTGCCGAGCGGGAATTTGGCGTTCGCTTTTTTCAGGTTGTTTTCTGAAGCGCCTTTGATTTCAATGAACCGGCCGTCAGGCTTTCTTCTCTCCGGAGGCATCGGGATGAATTGAGCCCCTGACAAATAGCGTCCGGTCAGAGAGTCCGCATCATTCATCACTTCTTCAGGCGTCCCCGCCGATATGACGCGGCCGCCGTGAATGCCGGCGCCCGGACCGATATCTATCAAATAATCGGCAGCCATCATCGTATCCTCATCATGCTCCACGACAATCAGTGTGTTGCCGAGATCCCTCATGTTTTTCAGCGCGCTGATCAGACGGTCATTGTCACGCTGGTGAAGGCCGATGGACGGCTCATCAAGAATATACAGGACGCCTGACAAACGGGAGCCGATCTGCGTCGCAAGCCTGATGCGCTGGGCTTCTCCGCCTGACAGCGTTCCCGCCGCCCGGCTCAGCGTCAGGTAATCAAGACCGACTTTATCTAAGAAGCTGAGCCGTTCCACAATCTCTCTTAAAATTAAATCGGCAATCTGCATATCTTTCTCAGACAGCGTCAGGTTTTTGAAAAATTCCAGCGCATCGCCGACGGAAAGCTCCGTAATGGTCCCGATATGACGCCCGTTGACCAGAACGGCAAGCGCTTCTTTCTTCAGCCGGTAGCCTTTGCACGTCGGGCACGATTTCTGTGACATGTACTGCTCCATCTGTTCACGGATATAATCGGAGCTTGTCTCTTTATACCGTCTCTCAATATTACGCAGCACACCTTCAAATTCAATTTCATTTTCGCGCACTTGTCCGAAATCATTCTCGTATTTAAAGTAAATCCGTTCATTGCCGCTGCCGTACAGCACTTTATCAAGCTGATGCTTCGGCAGGTCTTTGACCGGAGTCTCCATATCAATGCCGTAATGGCGGCAGACCGCCTGAAGCAGCTGCGGATAATATTGTGAACTGATCGGCGTCCACGGCGCGATGGCGTGTTCCTTTAATGACAGCTCGGGATTGGGGATGACGAGCTCAGGGTCCACTTCCAGCTTCAAACCGAGACCGTCGCAAGTCGGACAGGCGCCGAACGGGCTGTTAAACGAAAACAGCCGGGGTTCAAGCTCTCCGATAGAAAAACCGCACAGCGGACAGGCGTGATGCTCGCTGAACATCAGCTCCTCCTGACCGATGACATCTATCATGACACGGCCTTCCCCTAAGCGGAGCGCGGTTTCCAGCGAGTCGGAAAGCCGGGCGGCAACCCCTTCCTTGACAACGATCCGGTCAATGACGACTTCAATGGAATGCTTTTTGTTTTTTTCAAGTTCAATATCGTCGGAAAGCTCGGCCATTTCTCCGTCAATCCGCACCCTTACGTAACCTTGCTTTCTGATTTGGTCAAGCACTTTGACATGGGCGCCTTTTCTGCCTGAGATGATCGGCGCAAGCACTTGAAGCTTCGTCCGCTCAGGATATTCAAGAATCCGGTCAACCATCTGTTCAATCGTTTGCGACGTAATTTCAATGCCGTGCTCCGGGCAGTGCGGTTTCCCGACTCTCGCGTACAGCAGCCGGAGATAATCATAAATCTCCGTTACCGTTCCGACGGTTGACCGCGGATTGCGGCTTGTCGTTTTCTGGTCAATGCTGATCGCCGGAGAAAGCCCTTCGATCGCATCAACGTCCGGCTTATCCATCTGCCCTAAAAATTGGCGCGCATAGGCAGAAAGCGATTCAACATACCGCCTCTGTCCTTCCGCGTAAATGGTGTCAAAGGCAAGGGATGATTTTCCCGATCCGGACAGCCCCGTCACGACGACGAGCTGATCCCGCGGAATCGTTACATCAATGTTTTTTAAATTGTGCGCCCTTGCGCCTTTCACCTCGATCCGGTCAATTGCCATGTGTTCATCATCCTTCCGCTTTAAGCTCTAACAGTAAATCACGAAGCTCTGCCGCCCGCTCGAAATCAAGCGCTCTGGCCGCTTCTTTCATTTCGTGCTCCATTTGCTCAACGACTTTCTGGCGTTCTTTCTTCGTCATCTTCGCCAGTTTAGGCGCGGCTTTTGTTTTATATTCTTCTTTATCCTCAGCGGCCTGCGTCGCGCGGATCACATCGCGGATTTCCTTATTGATCGTTTGCGGCGTAATGCCGTGAATTTCGTTAAAGCGTTCCTGCTGTTCCCGGCGGCGCTTCGTTTCATTAATCGCGATCTCCATCGAATTCGTGATTTTATCGGCATACATGATGACGCGGCCTTCCGCGTTTCGTGCCGCCCGTCCGATCGTCTGAATCAGCGAACGTTCAGAACGGAGGAAGCCTTCTTTATCCGCATCGAGAATGGCGACAAGTGACACTTCCGGAATATCAAGCCCTTCCCTCAGCAGGTTGATGCCGATTAACACATCATGTTTTCCGAGGCGGAGGTCACGGATGATTTCAATCCGTTCAAGCGTCTTAATCTCGGAATGCAGATAATTGACCTTGATACCGATTTCCTTGAGATAATCGGTCAGATCCTCTGACATTTTTTTCGTTAAAGTCGTCACGAGAACGCGTTCATTCCGTTCAATCCTCGCCTGTATCTCGCCGATCAGATCGTCAATCTGTCCTTCGATCGGACGGACGTCAATGAGGGGATCGAGGAGTCCCGTCGGTCTGATGATCTGCTCGATCATTTCCGGCGTATGCTCAATTTCATACGGTCCCGGAGTCGCCGACACGTACACGATATTGTGCATGTGTTTCTCAAATTCCTCGAATCGGAGCGGACGGTTGTCAAGCGCTGACGGCAGGCGGAACCCGTGATCGACAAGCACCTGTTTTCTCGCCTGGTCACCGTTGAACATGCCGCGCACCTGCGGAATCGTCACATGTGATTCATCAACGACAATCATAAAATCGTCCGGAAAATAATCAAGCAGCGTATATGGCGTAGAGCCCGGCGGACGGAGTGTCAAATGTCTTGAATAGTTCTCGATCCCTGAGCAAAAACCCATTTCCCGCATCATTTCAAGATCATATCTCGTCCGCTGCTCAAGCCGCTGCGCTTCAAGGAGCTTGCCGTTTTCGTGCATCACTTTCAAGCGCTCCTCAAGCTCCTGTTCAATATTCAGAATCGCTTTTTCCATCTTTTCCGCCCGGGTGACGAAGTGGGAAGCCGGGAAAATCGCGACATGGTCACGGTCGCCGAGAATTTCTCCTGTCAAAGCGTCGACCTCTCTGATCCGCTCAATTTCATCTCCGAAAAATTCCACTCTGATACAATGTTCGTCACGGGAAGCCGGGAAGATTTCCACAACGTCTCCGCGCACGCGGAACGTCCCGCGCTGAAAGTCGATATCATTGCGGGCATACTGGATATCCACAAGCTTTCTCAGCAGCTCGTTCCGCTCAATTTCCATTTCCGGTCTGAGCGACACAACCATCTCCCGGTATTCTTCAGGCGAACCGAGACCGTATATGCATGACACACTCGCGATAATAATGACATCTCTCCGTTCAAACAGAGAGGATGTCGCGGAGTGTCTCAGTTTATCAATTTCATCATTAATGCTTGCGTCTTTCTCTATAAAAGTATCCGTTTGAGGCACGTACGCCTCCGGCTGATAGTAATCGTAATAGCTGACAAAATATTCGACAGCGTTGTTCGGGAAAAACTCCTTAAACTCGCTGTACAGCTGTCCGGCAAGGGTTTTGTTATGGGCAATGACCAGTGTCGGTTTATTCACTTCTTTAATCAGATTGGACACGGTAAAGGTTTTGCCCGTCCCTGTCGCACCCAGGAGAGTCTGGTGTTTTCTGCCTTCCTGTATTCCTTTGACAAGCTTCTCAATCGCTTGCGGCTGATCTCCCTGGGGCTGATATTTCGAGACTAACTCAAAACGATCTTTCACAAAAAAGCCTCCGTTTCTTTACGAAATCTTCCTATTGATATAGTAACACAATGACGGGCAAAATCACTAAAAATACGAACTAAAGTTCGATGGTTTATTTTTACCAAGTCAATTTTTGTATAAAAAACCTGCTTTTATGGCGTAAAAGCAGGCATTCTATTTCATATTCACCATGTCAGGCATTGTCTTTCTTTTTGTCTGCTTCTTTTTTGGCCATGTACAGCCCTCCGGCCACCAGCGATACGACATCCAATCCAACGATAAAATACGTTTCGGTGTAACCCTTTAAATAGGATGCGAAAAGCAGTGCGGCTGTGAGAGCGATCGCCACATAGTGGTTAAACGTGACGCGCGTAAAAAGGACGACCAGCATAAAAGGGAAACATAATGCAAAAACGGCTTTTGTAATCACAAAAACCCTCCTCGGGAATTCTTCATCTCATCTGATTATAGTAAAAAATGAAGAATCGGACAATCGTTCCCCTGCTATCACAATACCCTTTTTCAGCAGTCTTCAATCATCTGTCAAAAAAATTGTGAATATAAATCCATTGAACCATTAACCAGATGAATCGAATTACCTTTCTTCAGCCGAAAGGATGAGAAGGTTTAGGTCTTTGTATCTTTGACAGTTTCTTCCTCCCTCTTTACAATGTAATGATAGTGTTTACTATCATTTTCTTGGATGAAGAAAAAAAGGGGGTCATACCGCATGTATTCAGTGCGATTTCAAAAAGCGGAAGAATCGAGCCGCTCTGCAGGAGCAAAAGGAATGAACCTGATTAAACTGACGAAAAACGGGCTGCCCGTTCCCGGCGGTTTTATCATTCAGACGAATGCCCTGACACGTTTTATGGAAGACAACGGGCTTCAAGCAGATCAGGAACAGATGGAGCGCGCCATTATGAACGGCACGTTTTCAAAAGAGCTTCGGGAGGAACTGACCGCGTCGTTTTATGAATTGAGAGAATCATACGCCTCTGTCGCCGTACGTTCCTCCTCCGCGTCCGAAGATCTTGAAGGGGCTTCTTTCGCAGGCCAGTACGAAACCTATTTAAATATCAAAACAGAAGAAGAGTTTCTCGGAAAAGTGAAAGAATGCTGGGCTTCCTTCTTCTCGGCGCGGGTCAGCGGCTATAAAGAGAAAATGAACAATGACACCGCAGAACCGTTAATGGGCGTTGTCGTGCAAGGGCTGATCAATTCCGAGGTTTCAGGAGTCATTTTCAGCCGCAACCCCGTCACACACGATGACGGAGAACTGATGATCAGCGCGAGCTACGGTCTCGGAGAAGCAATCGTCTCCGGCAGCGTGACGCCCGACACATTTATCGTCAATAAAGATACATTTCAGATTGAAAAAGAAATCGGCTTAAAAGAAATGTATATCGTTTCTAAAGACGAAGGCGTGACGGAAAAAGAGACGACCGCTGACATGAGAAGCCGCTTCTGCCTTGATGACGAGAGCATCAAAGAGCTTGCCATGCTGACGATAAAGACGGAAGAACTGTACGGTTATCCCGTGGATCTTGAATTCGGATTTGCCGAAAATAAGCTGTATCTGCTTCAGGCCAGGCCGATTACAACGATCGTGCAGGATCAGAAAGCGGCAGACGAAGAACGGGAATTTATCATGACGCCCCGGGATCAGAAAGATTTTTGGCTCAATATGGAGGCCAATATAGAAGGCCCCGTCAGCCCGTTATTCGCCTCACTCATTGTGCCGGCTTTGGAATACGGCCTCAAAGAGAGCACGAAGGCATTCCCTGTAATGGGCATCGAAATCGAGCGTGTCAAACTTCATCAGGGCCGTGTTTTTTCCAGACAGCATAAGACGGACGACAAGCTGCCTGCAGAACAGTTAGAAGCGCTTTTCCCCGTCTTGACTGACCGCATGTACGATATTATTCAGGAAACCTTTCTGCCTTTTTATCAAAAGCTGGACGAACTGGCGCATACAGACCATACGCCGGAGACTGCCCTTGATGCGTTCCGAAACCTGCAAGACTTCTATTTAAAAGGATACGCAGAACATTTCAATATTGTCTTTCCGCAGGTTGCGTTAAACATGATACTGGAATCCATGTACGGACAGGTTGAGAAAGAAAACACATCCCTTCTGTACGAAATGCTGGCTGGCGTCATGAATAAGTCATTGGAGACCGACAGACAGCTCTGGCTGCTTTCCGGACAAGTAAAAGACAGCCCTGAGCTGCGGCGCGTCTTTACGGTTTCTCATGCCGATGAGCTGCATCAGACGCTTCTGCAATCAAATGAGGGAAAACGCTTTCTCGAACAAGTCGGTGAATTTTTACAGGAATACGGCTGGAGATCTGTGAAAAGTCATGATCTCATTGAAGAAACTTGGGCGGAAAACCCTTATTTCGCTTTGGCCAACATTCAGAACTATGTCCGGAACGGATACGATTTTGACAGTGAGTTTCATAAAACGATAGAAAAACGAAAACAGCTCTACGCCGACTTTATGGATAGAATTGAAGATGACGGCTTCCGGGAGACGTTTGACCGCTATTATCAGTGGACATTGTCTTCATCCGTCATCAAAGATGATCACCATTTTTATATTGATGCGATGCTGGACGCCAAAGCGCGCCTTTGCCTTCTGAAAATCGGCGAGCTGCTTCAAAAACAAGGCGTAATCGATGATCGGGAGGATATGTGGTACTTGTACAGCGATGAAGTCGAGAAAGCGCTCGTGTCGCCGGTTCCGATGCAGGAAAAAGCCGCTGAACGAAAACAGCTCTTCCAGCAATATCAATTGCTTGAAGCCCCCGCTTATCTCGGGACTCCGACTTCGGAACAGCTGAAAACGGCTGAACAGATTACCGGCTCCATCACAGAAGATGAAAAAAACACTGAACATCAAATTTACGGACTTGCGGCGTCAAGCGGAATCGCAAGCGGCCCGGTGAAAGTCATTCGTGACGCAAGTGAATTTTCCCGTTTTTCAACAGGAGACGTGCTTGTCTGCAAAATGACGACACCGCTGTGGACCAGTCTGTTCCAGGATGCAAAGGCCGTCATTACGGACACGGGCGGCATCCTGTCACATGCGGCGATCATCGCGAGGGAATACGGGCTTCCGGCCGTTCTCGGCACACGTGCCGCGACTGACAGGCTCAACGACGGAGATATCGTCACGGTGGACGGGACAAACGGCAAGATTACGATTGTCAAACGCGCTTCATGCTAGGTTTCCCTCTTTATTGACGGGCAGGGCGGGTGTATACTTGTCCTGCCAGTATTTACGCGAGGTGAAACATGTTGAGAACGACGAACAAGAGAATTATTGACGCCGCGATGAATCTGATCATCCAAAAAGGATACCGCGCAGCGACAACAAAAGAAATCGCAGAAAAAGCAAAAGTAAGCGAAGCAACGATTTTCCGTAATTTTAAAAACAAACAAGGATTAATGAAAGCCATGATTGAACAGCAGACGCCGGTTCCGGAAAGCATGATCACTAAGGCGGAAGGCGATCTGTATGAGGATCTTCTTCATTTCGCGGAGACCCTTCTTCAGCAATTGGAACAAAAAAAAGAAGTGTTCCGCATCTGCCTGCGCGAACCGGAACTGTTCGAAGACGTCCTGCAGGATATTGTCGTATATCCGCAATCCGTGAAAAAGCATTTAATCGTTTACTTTAAGGAGCTGACAAAGAAAAATATGATAAGCCCCGGCAGCGAAGAAGCTAATGCAGACGTCTTTATGACGATGATTTTCGGTTATTTTATACACCGGCTGCAGCTGGGGAAAAGAGTCATCACTCTCTCTGAGGAAACGATGCTGAAACACAGCACTGAGATTTTCATGAAAGGCATTACCGGCCGGTCATTTTCCGGCTCCAAGGAGGATGAAGGATGGGTTCAAAGAAAGAATGGGCGCTGATCGTTTCGCTTTTGCTGGGAGCCATACTCGTTCCCATCAATTCTACGATGATCGCAGTCGCCCTTTCATCCATTTCCCGCTCATTCAGCGAATCAATTGCCAGCATCACATGGGTAGTGACCGTGTATTTAATCGTGATGGCCGTGACACAGCCCATTGCCGGCAAACTCGGTGATATGTACGGAAACAAAAAAATGTATTTATGGGGCGTCGGCCTTTTTCTCATCGCATCATTGGGGTGCGCCCTCTCGCCAAGTCTTTTCTTATTGATTTTCTTCCGGGCGCTTCAGGCTGCCGGCGGCGCTTTGCTTACGCCAAACAGCATCGCCATCATCCGCCATGTCGTGTCTGAAAAACGGCTTCCGAAAGTATTCGGCTTTTTCGGCCTCGGTGCCGGGCTGGGTGCGGCTCTCGGTCCGTTTATCGGCTCTCTTTTAATTGAGAGCTTCAGCTGGCATTCGATCTTTTGGGTCAACATTCCGTTTCTTGCAATCGCACTTGTGACGGCATTAGTGATGTTTCCTAAATATAAAGAAGAAACGTCTGACGCTCCGCTTGATATCATCGGGTCCGTTTTGCTTGCCGGAAGCATTGTATCTATTATTCTTCTGACGAAAAATGAAAGCTCTTTGGGCTATTGGGTGTACGCACTGCTCATTCTCGTATTTGTTCCGCTATTTTTCAGGCGGGAGCTGCGCACGAAACATCCGATTATTGATTTTGACCTGTTTAAAAACACGACCTTTACGAGCGCCAATCTGTCGGTTCTGTTAAGCAATTTAATGATGTACGCCCTGTTATTGATTATGCCGCTCTTTATGACCGGCCACTTCAGCATGAACACGTCGCACAGCGGCATGGCGCTGTCAGTCTTTTCTGTTTTCATGTCCGCCAGCAACTGGGGCGGAGCTCAGCTGCATCAGAAATGGGGCGCGCGAAGAATGATTTTTCTGTCCTTCGGGCTGATGGCCGTAGCCAATCTCTTATTTTTGCTTTTGGTTTATTCCCATTCCGTTCCGTTTCTTATGGCATCGCTTATAGTCGGAGGCATCGCGTCAGGTGCGGGGCTGACGAGCATGCAGGTATCTTCCCTTGCGACGGTAGAACCGGGCATGTCCGGCATCGCATCCGGGATTTTCTCCACCTTCCGTTATTTCGGAAGCATTATTTCTTCAGCGCTGATCGGTTTAATCTCCGGGTTTCATATTCTGTTTATCATATTGATCGGAGTTTCTGTGATCGGCTTGTTCGTATCGCTTGGTATCAAGTCCGGGGAAACCGTTCAGACGAAAAAAAGCCATTCGGCATAACGAAAAAGGTTCCGTAAGCATCTGCTTTCCGGAACCTTTTCTAGTTTTCCTTCTTCATTTTCTCTCTCAAAGTGTCACCGCAATGCCGTTTGCTCTATGAGAATCTTTTGATTTACAAGAGAAAAGGTGAATGTAAATGGCTGAGAGCTCAGATCAAGTTCGGCCGCTTGCGCCGTAATCCGGCCGTAAAAAAAGCCCGGCCGCCGTGTTGTTAGCGGCACCAGGCTTTTTATATGTGATTTTTCATAATTAATAAAACTGAAAGCTTATTATTTCCAATGTTTTTTCTTAATTTTTTTCATAATTCTCCTTACTAAAACCTACCTAAAACAATTATTGAATATTACTTTTATAATTAAGCAAAATTAAGTAACAATCATTGAAGGATTCTCAGACTGATAAAATTTATTTTAAATATAATATTTCAAAACACATTGATCCTCCTTCTAAAGTTGAGTCGCGTCACTTTAGTAGAATCATACCGTGGCTTCCCTTGTCAAAAGGCACAGTTCTTTTTTACACCACTACTTGAGACTTTAACGTTTCTCTCATTTGAATTAATTCAAAATAGAATTAATGGGGGAGATTACCCCCGTATTTCCAGGCGATCCAGGTGGGTGGCCTGGTAAATATTTTGAGTCTCTGTATCTTTAACAATAGTATTTACAATATCATTAGGATACCGATTCAAAAAAAAATGTTCTCCTTTAAACTTATGAAATTTCACGTTTCCTTCAACAACTTCACTCCATTTATGCATTTCATTGATATGAGTCGAAAAATCGCTATCCGCATAAAAAACGCTTACTCCACAACTTATTTTTTCTGCTTTGGGCTGAAACTTATAATTGTCCAAAATTATAAAATCTGCTCGCAAAATCGGAAGAAACATATCCATAATCTCTTTTGTATAAAACTCCTCTGGTATTCCCCCATATTGTTCCACCTTTGTCAAGAAAGTTTCATTAGTCATATTTTCAATGTCTTCTCTCTTTTCAAAAATATGTGGAGCATCTCGCCCAGAAAAAAACAGATGCCTTGGTTCCTTAGTTCCCATTTGCTTAAGTTTATAATATATCTCATAAGTCAATAAGGCTCCCATGCTGTGTCCAAATATAACATATTCATCGTCATATTCTAATTGTTCACTTATTCTTTTGGCGATATCTTCACTTGCTTCACCAACAGACTGGTAACAAGGCTCTGTGAATCGAGTTCCTCTTCCAGCCAATTCACATATACACAATTCATATCTATCCGGCAGTAGTTTTTTCCATTCATAATATGCATTTACCGACGCTCCAGCATATGGAATAGGAAATACTTTTATTTTATTTATTTCACTCACTCCTATGTTCAACTTGAGCCCACTATCATTACTATATAAACCTATAAGTATTCAAGATACATTTAATTGTACTTCTCTATCTCTCGCTGCTCTGCCAGCAACAAATTCACCATATCACTATAGCTATTCAAACCGTCTGTCTGATTATTTGCCTTCAGATATACGTCATTTGCATTTCTTGAAATACTTGAAATAACACCCTCATACTTATCCCGGTACTGCTCATTTTGTTCTATATCATGCCGCACCGCTTTGGACAGACTGGACATTATATCAGACGCCTTATCTGGATCCACTTTCTTTAGCTCAGATATAGAATAATCAAATGCCAGAAATAAACCACTGTATAGTATCATTGGATCATCCTGCTGCTTACATGCCAGATAAGCTATAAAATTAGCCTCATCCTCATGCATGAAACCACTCTGATGTGCCAATTCATGCGCCATAGTAGCAGGCACCAAAAAAACTGGCACATTAACATTGATATTGGATTCATAAGTAAAAGGGACAAAAATACCATGTATCCCTGCATGCGACATTAGTTTTGACATCACCACTGGTTTTGGTGTTGAATATGAATGCTCCAAAACAGGATATTTCTTTGATAACATTTGCATCGAGAACACTGCGTGTTGTGCATAATAATCAAAAACCTCTGGTACATGAGCCAAAAGATCAGTATCCGCTAACTTTTCCCTTGCCAATTCCATTTCAACGGCAAGTGACTTACTCAATTTAACCAGTTCTTCCTTGCTGTAGTTCTCTTCTTTATATTCGGTATGAGACAAAAAAGAATATCTGTGATAGTTTATTCCACCCAAAATAGTATAACAAAAATATATCACGCTACAGATCGTAACGATTCCTAGAGCACCACGATAAACTACCATCCTACGTGCACCTTTACTCATGATGACCTTGCGCACATAATAAACGATATAAAATAGAAATAGTAACACAACCAACACGACGAGCCATTCACTAACAGAAAATGTGACCCAAGAAGGTACAAGTCCTACTGTTTTTGACAATAACGGATATACAGACCTACTGTATTTCTCCGCCCAATCCTGATGGTTCTGCGCGTATTTTGTCAGTATATAAGCTATAACTCCAAGTGAGATCAACGGTAATCTCTTAAGTAAAAGCTTTTTTATAATGTACTCCCCCTATCCAACATAACCATTATAATCAGTTATTCTTAATATATATCCTGCTAAAGATTCATCTTCTAAAGGTTTTGGAGTTAGCAATAACCTTTCCAATAAGCCATACCTCTCCTTCATTTATTTTTTTATTATTTCAAAATAAAACAGCTAAGAAAATATAATTTTCTTAGCTGTTTTATTTTGAAATCTAGTTTAGGAGTTCTTGAAACTATTCCGAATAATTATGAAAAATCACATTATAATGCTGTCATTTCTTCGTGCTCGTGTTCATCCTGCACGAATAAAATACCTAATTCATGATGTTCGCCTTCATAGGACGCGCGCTGATCAAACCGGATCTCACCGTTCAGGCCGATGATCTCCATTTTTACAAATGCGCGGTTTTTTTGAAGTGCTTCATAAAAATCCGACACATGCTTCACGGGGATGCCGTTTACTTTCGTAATAATCTCACCGATCTTCAGCTCAAGATCGTCCGCGGGTGTATTCGGAATGATGCCGAGCACCATTAAGCCCTGATCCCGCTTAGAGAAATAAAACGGAGCCGCGTTATCGTTCAGCCGCTGTCTTAATGATAAAAACAGGCGTCCGAGCACCGCAATACAAGCGGCAGCTCCGGCAAGCGGAGTCCACCAAAGGGCCGCTGCCCCGAATGCGGTCACGATAACCCCGAGAATCATGACACGTTTCGCCGTTATCCTTATGCTGACTTCCGGAAGTGACCCCTGCACACGCTGTCCGAAGCCGGCGATATAAGGAATCCAGATCAAATGGAAAGAGCCGCCCGGCACGGTAAAGACAGGCCACCAAGAAAGGTGTGACTCAAGCCCGCTGCCCGGCACCAATAAGAAAAGCGGAAGCAGCCATGCGCGATTCGCCAATTGACGGCCGATGGGCAGGCCTCTGCTGCTGACGACAAGCGCCGGAGATGTTTTCAGATGCGCTGAACGGCAGGCAGCCGCTCCCTCCGTGATAATCAAAAGGCCCATAAACACGGCCGCCGATGCCCAATTCACGCCGAATGCCTGCGGAAACCGATCCGCAAACGGCACTGTGTGGGTATACTGAAGGAGAAACGCAATGAACATGCCGGCGCTGACAATATAAGCTGAGGACAGCCAATTCATACGGAACGTCAGCGAAGCTAAAGCCGTCACGGCCGCGATTATGCCGAGAAGACCGAATGGAATCGAAATTCCCAGTCCAAAAAATAATATGGAGAGAAGAATACCCGGTATAAGTCCTTTTATGTATGTAAAGATAAGCTCGTCATACATATCTGCGATTTTTGTATGAAACGTATGGCGTTCACGTTTAATCCGCAAATATCCGCAGGCGAGACTTATGATGATAAAAAACCAAAACATCGGGTGCAAAAAAAACAGACCGATACTTTTCAGAAGTTCAATTCCCCATTGAACAGACATTGCTTTCACCGCCTCAAGCCAAACATTTTAATTCTATTCTACCAAATAATCATTGGCTTGAATATCTCAAACGTCTATCTCTCTTCCGTCATCCACAACGTCACATTCGAGAGAGAGAAATCTTTCAGATAGTGGTCGACTTCCACCTCGATTACACCGCTGATCAAAAGCATGGACCGTTTAATATCCGTCAGATTGATTCCTAAACGTTTATGGTTTTTCATTAAGTAGGTGAAATAATGCTTTGCACACTCCTCATTGATATCGTGAACACATTCAACATTTGTGTAATTGACCAGGTATCTGCTGAACAGCATAAGAAGACTTAGTGCTTTTGTTGATGAAAATGTAACGTCTTTTGTTCGGTCTTTTAGTTGTTCCACTAATTCATAATATTTTTTTTCACGCACAATACTTGCCCTCTTCAATTGTGAACCCCCATTTTTTTATCCAGATAAGCACGGGTGATTACAGCTGCCGTGCTGAAGCGCCGCAAACACTTCTGCTTTCGATACTGAAATGCAGCTGCCAAACTAAAACTGTTCTCTATTAGAACCTTCTTTTATTGTAAGAACTAAAACTGACTGAGGCAACTTTCAAAAGTTTCATTTTGAATACATATTAACTCGGCATAAAGTCTCTCTTCTCTATAAATATCGGGTAATGTTTGTCCTTTATAAATGTTTAAATGTGAAAATTTTTTTAATATCTTGTCAAAACCGACATAATTATATGTCTTTTAGTTCATTTTTAGAGTGTGACAAAAGAAACAGGAGACGTAAAAAACGCCTCCTTTTCATTTATTTTACAAATAATGATTTTAACGCCATTTGCAGCTGTAAATCATTTTTTTCGTCAGATTTCTGTTCATTCATCAGCTGATTCATTTTTTCCGCTGTCTTTTTATCAATGACCGCTGTTTTATCAAGTTTGTACCGGTCTTGAAACGCCAGAACGGCTTTTTTCATTGTTTTGCTGAAATAGCCGTCTGCTCTGCCCGGGTCGAAGCCTAGGCCTTTCAGCAGGATTTGGGCGTGTTTGACATCCGCGCTGTTCATATCAGGCTGAAGCGGCTGTTTCAGCTGAAGCGGTCCCGCCGCAAAATAATCCGGCTGGCTCACAGCGATTGTCGGAGCAATGCCTTTTTTGTGGATCCAATTGCCTTTCGGTGTCAGCCATTTGTAAAGCGTCAATTTAATGTTGCTCCCGTCTCCCATAGGCACGGCCTGCTGAACCGTTCCTTTACCGAAAGAAGTGTCACCGACAACGTCATAATGTCCCGCTTCTTTTAACGCACCCGCAAGAATTTCTGAAGCGGAGGCGCTTCCTTTATCCGTGATGACATTGACGGGATACGGCTTCTTATGTTTTAAGGTTGAGAAATATTGTTTTTTATCGCCGTTACGCTCCGCAATTTGGATATACGGCATGTCTTTTGTGATGAAATGCTTTAAAATTTGTTCAACGCTTTGAAGGTAGCCGCCGGGATTCCCTCTTACATCAAGGACGAGACCGTCAATCCCTTGTTTTTCAAGCTTTTTCAGCGCCGCGGCGAAGTCCTGGGCGGTATGCTCGGAAAATGTCGATATTCCGATGTAGCCGACATGATGACCGCCTGATTCTTTGCGGGAAGCAAATACGGTTTCAAGCGGGATTTCCGCTCTTTTAATCCGGAATGACAGCTGTTTATCAGTACCCGGACGCTGTATTTTAATAGAAACCTTCGATCCTTTTTTTCCTCTGATTTTCAGCACGGCTTCGTTTAAACCTTTCCCGTTCATTGACTCGCCGTTTATGCTGATGATTTCATCATTCGGCTTGAGTCCCGCTTTTTCCGCCGGAGATTGCTTAAACGGTGATACGATAATGATTTTATTGTCCTCCATACCGACTTCAGCGCCGATCCCTTCGAAAGAAGAATCAAGAGAATCGGAAAACTGCTTAGCAGTCTGCTTGTCCATATAAACGGAATAAGGGTCGTTTAATGTAGACAGCATCCCCTGAATCGCTCCTTCAAGAAGCTTTTCTTTATCTACATTTTCCACGTATTCGTTCGAGATCAGCTCATATGCTTTTTCGATTTTTTCCATTGCCCGGCTTCTTTCTGCGTCTGATGAATTCGGCTGTACTGCCCCGGCAATATGAGCTCCGCCGCACATGATGCTGACGGCTGCTATCACTGCGATCATTTTCTGCTTCATCGTTTACCTCCTCTTAGTCCTTTTACGAAAACCTGGAGATAGTATGTGTAAATTGCAAAGAATTCATGTAACGGCAACAAAAAAATGAAAACGCGAGATTGTTACATATATATGGGTAACGTATAATATTTTGTATGCAATTCATTAAATATACAGGAGAATGCGATATGAAAATAAAATTATCGATTTTATCCGCGGCGGTTCTGGCCGCAGGCATTACCGCCTTTGTCTGGCAAAGAACAGAGGCCAATGAAAAAATGCAGACGGACGCCCTGTATGTTTCTCCCGCAGGCAGCGACCAAAATGAAGGAACGAAAGAAAAGCCGTTCCGCACATTAAAACATGCGGCTGAAAAGGCAGAGGCCGGAACAACCGTATTGATTCGGGAAGGGACGTACGATGAAACGTTTGAAGTAAAGCATAGCGGCACGGCCGAAAAGCCGATTACATTTCGGAACTATCAGAATGAGCATGTCTCAATCAGCGGCAAATCTGCGCCAAAAAGCGATTCTGAAACTCCGTTAATTCAAATCCGCAATAAACAGTACATTACCATTCACGGCGTTACGCTTGAGAATCTCTCCGTATCATCAGAAGATGCGACGGCCATGGGGATCTGCGTCACCGGATCAAGCAGTCATATCAACATTGACGGCAACCATATCCGAAACATTAAAACCACGGCTGATGAGGGAAATGCACACGGTATCGCGTTTTACGGCACAGGCGCCATGAAGGATGTCAGCATCACAAATAATACGGTTGAAAAACTGACGCTCGGCGCAAGCGAAGCGGTCGTGCTGAACGGGAATGTTGACGGATTTAAGATTGCCGGCAATACCATCCGGGACAATAACAATATCGGGATTGACGTGATCGGATACGAAGGAACGTCCAAGCAAAACGACTATGCGCGAAACGGCGTCATTGAAAACAATACGGTGAGCCATAACTCTTCTTACGGAAATCCCGCTTACGGAGATGAATATTCAGCGGGCGGTATTTACGTTGACGGCGCAGAACATGTGGACATTAAGAAGAACACCGTTTACAACAATGATCTTGGGATTGAAGCCACCTCTGAGCATAAAGGGAAATACGCACGAGATATCCGGATTACGGATAACAAGGTGTACGGCAATGCTTACACCGGTATTTCAATCGGAGGCTATGACACGAAACGCGGCGGCACCATCAATTCGGTGATCGCTCATAACATTATGTATCGAAATGACACGAAGGACCTTGACGGCGGCCAGCTGCTGCTGCAGTACGGCACAAAAGGGAACACGATCGAAAAAAACATCATGACGGCAAGCGGTTCACGGATTTTTATCGCAAATGATTATACGAAAAACGAAGGCAATACCGTTAATCATAACGTCTATCACAAAGAAGCGGGAAAAGACGGCATTTGGAATTGGAAGAACAGAGAATATGATTCATTCACAGCGTACCAAAAAGGAACGGCAAACGATTCGGATTCCATTTATGCGGACCCGCTGTACCGTGACGAATCGTCTTATGACTTTACATTAAAGCCCGGATCACCGGCCCTTCCCGTCATTCAGTAACGAAACCATTAAAAAAAGCCAGTCTATATCAGACTGGCTTTTGTATTTATACACGAAGGAATTTCCGGATGGAAGTCAGACTTCCCCATACTCCGATAACTGCGCCGATCAGAATGAGCACAAGTGATACTTGGAACACAAACGGACTGTACGGCAGAAGTGAAACAAATGAGCCCTGAACTTTCGGGGCCACCCAAGCGACCATCGATTGGTACGTACTCAGCACGAGAGCGATCGGTATGATAGAACCGAATACCCCCAGCAGCAGCCCTTCCAGGAAGAACGGCCAGCGGATAAACCAGTTTGTCGCGCCGACAAGCTTCATGATTTCAATCTCTTTTCTTCTGGCGAAAATCGTGATTTTAATCGTATTTGAAATTAAGAACATCGCCGTGAACAGAAGGCCGATGATTAACGCAATCCCGATGTTGCGTGACACCCCGACGATCTTAAACAGACGGCTGACTTCTTCTTTCCCGTATGTCACTTTATACACATGATCAAGCTTCTCAATTTTTTTCGCGACTTTCGGCGTATCATGCGGATCTGTCGTTTTGACGATAAACGCGTTGTTCAGCGGGTTTTCCTGATCTTGCATTTTCATGGCCTTTCCGCTGTCGCCGAAGCTTTTGACCAATTGATCAAGCTCTTTATCTTTAGATGAAAACTCTACGCTTTGGATTCCCGAGATGTCTTTAATCTCATTCTGCAGCGTATCCTGCGTTTTCTTATTAGACGTCAGATCGATTAATACTTTAATTTCCACTTCTTTTTCAGCATTTTTAGCCATGTTGTTTAAATTCAGCATAATGACTAAAAACACGCCGACCAAAATCAATGTAACGGTAACGGCGCTGATGGATGCAAATGTCATCCATGTGTTTCTTCCGAGAGATTTAAAACTCTCACGCAAATGGCGCCCGAGAATTTTAATCATAAGAACCATACTCCCCTCTTGACTCATCACGCACAATAATTCCGTCTTCGATCGCGATGACCCGTTTCTTCATGGTGTTTACTATTTCTTTATTGTGTGTCGCCATCACGACGGTCGTTCCGCGGTTGTTAATATCTTCCAGCGTCTTCATGACTTCCCATGATGTTACCGGATCAAGGTTGCCCGTCGGTTCGTCAGCTATCACGACGTCAGGATTGTTAACGATGGATCTTGCGATGGAAACACGCTGCTGTTCTCCTCCGGAAAGCTGGTCGGGAAACTGCCGCGCTTTATGCTTCAGCTGCACAAGATCGAGCACTTCGAGCACGCGTTTTTTAATGACTGACTGCTGCTCTCCGATCACCTCAAGCGCGAACGCGACGTTTTCAAATACCGTCAGTTTCGGAAGAAGTTTGAAATCCTGGAAAACAACGCCTATTTTGCGCCGCACGAAAGGAATCTCTTTTTCTTTTACAGACGCGAGATCTTTATGATTAATCAATATTTGCCCTTTTGTCGGTTTTTCTTCTCTGTAAATCATTTTAATAAAAGTAGATTTACCGGCTCCGCTCGGTCCTACGACATATACAAATTCTCCGGGATGAATCATGACTGACAGCCCGTTAATCGCTTTTACACCGTTCGGATAGGATTTATATACTTCTTTCATCTCTATCATGAAATCACCTAATCTTTTAATTATGTCTTGCAGCCATAGAGTTCGTAAAAATACTGCGGTTTATGGCCGATTTACCAGGAAACAGATGAAAAATCTGAAAGTTCCTTTTCCTCAGTACACTTCATTATACGTCAAATTTAGACATATTACTATTACAGTTTCTTTTCATTCCCAGACCGTGAAAAAACCTTGCCCCTATAACAGGCAAGGTTTTTCTGTTATTTTTTCTGTGACAGCCATTTTGCGATCTTCGCGGCTTCCTCATCATTTACAAGATGGCTCGGCATATTGCCGCGTCCGTTTTTAATGATGCTTTCAATTTTAGCTTCATCATACTTCCCGCCGACTTCCTGTAAATTCGGGCCTCCGCCGCCTTCTAAGTCTTTTCCGTGACAGCCGATACAGCTTTGCTGATAAAGCTCTTCTCCTGCTGACGCAGATGCTTTTGATCCGCCTGAGCTGTCAGAGCTTTCTTTTTTCGATTCATTGGATCCGCCGCATGCCGCCAGCAGGACGGACATGGTCAGAACCAGCGCCAGCAGCGCCCATTTTGATTTCATATGTAAGATGCACCCCTTCGCTATTATAACCCC
This sequence comes from Bacillus sp. JHAA, assembly GCF_036961585.1. Lineage (NCBI taxonomy): Bacteria > Bacillati > Bacillota > Bacilli > Caryophanales > Bacillaceae > Bacillus > Bacillus sp. JHAA. Next base: position 442,858 of record NZ_JBAMDE010000001.1, read on the forward strand.
GTTTACGCGCGTTTGAAACCCTCGCCGAGCACCTCGCTTGCGTCTGCGACAATGACAAAGGCTGACTCATCAATTTGTTTGACGATTTGTTTCAGTTTTGTGAATTCGGTCTGGCCGACGACACACATTAAGATCGGCCGGTCATGTTCCGTATACCCGCCGACTGCGGAAATCTTCGTCACGCCCCTGTCGATTTCTTTAAACACGGCCGATCTGACGGCTTCTTCATGCTGCGTAATGATTAAAGCCATTTTGGAGCGGTTGAACCCGACCTGCACGACATCAATCGTTTTGCTTGAAATAAATACCCCGAGCATCGCATACAGTCCCTGCTCCACTCCGAAAACGAGCATCGCGCTCAGCACAATTAATCCGTCCATGATGGCAAGGCACGTTCCCAGCGACAGCCCCGTGTATTTGTGAATGATCTGCCCCGCCAGAGCCGTTCCCCCCGTGGAGCCTTTGCCAAGATACACGATGCCGATTCCCGTTCCGATCCCGACGCCTCCGAAAATCGCCGCCAGCAGTTCATGGGTCGTCGCGGCAGGCAGATCTCTTGTTAAATAGACGGCGAGCGGCAGAACGATGGAACCGACCAGTGTCTTCATTCCGAACTTCCCGCCGAGAATGATCACTCCGGCGATAAACAAAGGGATGTTAATAATCCACTGCACGTAAGCCGGTTCAAAACCAAACGTTTCTAAAATGGTGCTGATCCCGCTTACTCCCCCCGCTGCTATACGGTTCGGCAGCAAAAATACGTTAAACACGATCCCCGTAATCGCCGCGCCGATCATGATGTATATATAATCTTTGATCAGACGGAGCGGCTTATTGTGATTCACATCCATGCAAAATCCTCCGTTCTCCGATTTTCTCTCGATAGCATTTTAAGTCTTCCCGGCTTAGAAGTAAATAACAGCCAAATACCGTATTAATTTGCTAAAGCGCTGTTGTGAAAAATGGAAAAAGAGAACGGATAAAAAAACACACCTTGCCAAAGGCAGGTGTGTTCCCGGATTACGACAGTTTAGAACGTAAATAGGCGTCAATGAAGATATCGATATCTCCGTCCATAACCGCCTGCACGTTCCCCATTTCCGTATTGGTGCGGTGATCTTTCACCATGGAGTACGGATGGAAGACGTACGAGCGGATTTGGCTGCCCCAGCCGATTTCTTTCTGTTCGCCGCGGATTTCGTCAAGCTCCGCCTGCTGTTCTTCAATTCTGCGCTGATACAGCTTCGCTTTGAGCATTTTCATCGCCCGGTCGCGGTTTTTGATTTGTGAACGTTCCGTCTGGCACGTGACGACTACATTTGTCGGGAGGTGGGTGATCCGAACGGCTGAATCAGTCGTATTGACGTGCTGTCCGCCGGCACCGCTCGCCCGGTACGTATCAACTTTAATATCTTCGGTACGAATATCAATGTCGATTTCTTCATTGAATTCAGGCATGACTTCACATGACACGAATGACGTGTGACGGCGGCCTGATGAATCAAATGGAGAAATCCGCACGAGACGGTGTACGCCTTTTTCCGCTTTTAAGTAGCCGTATGCATTGTGGCCTTTAATAAGCAGTGTGACTGACTTAATTCCTGCTTCATCTCCTGGGAGATAATCAAGCGTTTCAACTTTGAAACCGCGTCTTTCCGCCCAGCGGGTATACATTCTGAGCAGCATGGAACCCCAGTCCTGGGATTCCGTACCGCCGGCCCCCGGATGAAGTTCTAAAATCGCGTTATTTTTGTCGTATGGTTCACTGAGCAGCAGCTGAAGCTCAAATTCATTCAATTCCTTCGTTAATGACTTCAGCTCTTTCTCAAGCTCTTGCTGAAGGTCCTGGTCAGGTTCTTCTTTTAAAAGATCATGTGTCATTTGCAGCTCTTCGTGAGACTCGCTCAGCTGATGATAGGAGTTCACGTATTCTTTCAGACCGTTCGCTTCATTGATGACGGTTTGGGCCTTCTGCTGGTCATTCCAGAATTCCGGTTCCGCCATCTTTTCATCTAATTCTGCAATGCGGGCTTCCTTTGTTTCGAGGTCAAAGAGACCCCCTGAAGTCCGCTAAACGAGAAGCCATATTTTCGAGCTCTGCCCTGATTTCTGATAATTCCATTCCATTCACCTCATTAAAAGATCCGGGGCGCCATAAGACGCAGACCCGGTCATGTTCGCTTCATACAGTCGAGACTATTCTGTCCGGCCGCAGCAATTTTTATATTTTTTTCCGCTGCCGCAATGGCAAGGCGCGTTGCGTCCGATATCCACAACTTTGCGCACCGGCGCTTTTTTCGCTTGTTTGGCCTCATCGCCGTCCTGCGGCTGATGAGCCGTCGTTTGGCCCTGAACAACTTCTTCGCGTTCCAGATTGCTTTCAATCTCGGCCTTCATGACGAATTTCGCAACTTCGTCCTCAATGGACTCAATCATGTGCTCAAACATTGCGAAGCCTTCCATTTGATATTCACGCAGCGGATTTGTCTGCGCATAAGCGCGGAGGTGAATCCCTTGACGCAGCTGATCCATCGCATCAATATGATCCATCCATTTTGAATCAACGGCACGCAATACGATGACTTTTTCAAATTCACGCATCTGCTCTGTGCCGAAATTCTCTTCTTTTTCATTATATTTTGTCATGATGCGGTCCATGATCATCTCATGCATTTCATCCGGTTCTTTTCCGAAGATATCGCTCTTTTCAAGTGCGCCTTCATCAAGATACGTTGAATTCACCAGCTCCACGAGGCCGTCAAGATTCCATTCTTCCGGAAGCTCCTCTTTCGGCGTATAAGCGGCAATCGCACGCTCCAGAGAAGACTTGATCATGCCTTCCACAATGTCACGCAGGTTTTCAGAGTCAATGACTTCAAAACGCTGCTTGTATATGACTTCGCGCTGCTGACGGAGCACGTCGTCATATTGAAGAAGCTGTTTACGTGAATCAAAGTTGTTTCCTTCGACACGTTTTTGAGATGATTCCACGGCGCGTGACACCATTTTGCTCTGAATCGGCGTGGAGTCATCCATACCGAACCGGTCAAGCATCGCCATCGTCCGTTCAGCTCCGAAACGGCGCATCAATTCATCTTCCATTGAAAGATAAAATTGTGTGATGCCCGGGTCTCCCTGACGTCCTGAACGTCCGCGGAGCTGATTGTCAATCCGGCGGGATTCGTGGCGTTCCGTACCGACGACTGCAAGGCCGCCAAGCTCTTTTACGCCTTCGCCGAGTTTAATGTCGGTTCCGCGTCCCGCCATGTTGGTCGCAATCGTGACAGCGCCTTTTTGTCCCGCTTCTTCAATAATCTGAGCTTCACGCTCATGGTTTTTGGCATTCAGCACCTGATGCGGAATCCCTTTGTTTTTCAGAAGTTTAGAAATCAATTCAGACGTTTCAACGGCAACCGTACCGACAAGAACCGGCTGTCCGGTCATGTAGCGCTGGGCGACATCCTCCGCCACCGCCTTGAATTTTCCTTCCATTGAGCGGTAGATCAAATCCGGACGGTCGTCACGGATGACCGGCTGGTTGGTCGGGATGGATACAACCTGCATGTTATAAATATTGCGGAATTCTTCCTCTTCCGTTTTTGCGGTACCGGTCATACCGGCCAGCTTTTCGTACATACGGAAATAGTTTTGGAACGTAATCGTCGCCAATGTCATGCTTTCATTTTGAATCTCCAGGCCTTCTTTCGCCTCAATTGCCTGGTGAAGACCTTCGCTGTAGCGGCGTCCTTTCATCAGACGGCCGGTGAAGGAATCAACGATGACGACCTGGCCGTCCTCAACAACATAATCCACGTCTTTCTGCATCGCCGCATGGGCTTTTAAAGCCTGGTTGATATGGTGGTTCAAGGCCACGTTTTTGACATCAAACAGGTTGTCGATGCCGAACGTTTTTTCAGCCTTCGTCATTCCTTCTTCCGTCAGCTGAACGCCCTTCGTTTTGACGTCATACGTATAATCCTGATCTTTCTTGAGTGTGCGGACAAACGCATTTGCCTGCACGTAAAGTTTTGTGGACTTCTGAGCTTGTCCGGAAATAATCAATGGCGTTCTCGCTTCATCGACTAAAATTGAATCGACTTCATCAATAACGGCAAAATGAAGCGGGCGCTGTACCATTTGTTCTTTATAGAGCACCATGTTGTCACGCAAATAATCAAAGCCGAGTTCATTGTTCGTTGAATACGTGATATCGGCTGCGTAAGCTTCACGCTTTTCGTCTTTTGACATCGAATTCAGGTTCAGGCCGACTGTAAGCCCGAGAAACGCAAAAATTTCTCCCATTTGCTGGGCATCACGGCTCGCCAGATATTCGTTGACCGTTACGACGTGAACGCCTTTTCCCGTCAACGCATTTAAATACACAGGAAGCGTGGACGTCAGCGTTTTCCCTTCCCCTGTTTTCATTTCGGAGATGTTCCCTTCATGAAGGGCGATGCCCCCCATCAGCTGTACTTTAAACGGGAACATGCCGGTTACGCGGCGGGAAGCTTCACGAACGACGGCAAACGCTTCGACAAGAAGGTCATCCGTCGTTTCTCCTTTTTCAAGCCGCTCTTTAAATTCTGCCGTTTTATGTTTAAGCGCCTCGTCAGAGAGATTTTCATAATCTCCTCTTACGGCATCAATGTCATTTGCTATTTTTTCGTATTTGTTCAGCGCACGTTTGGTCGGATCAAACATTTTATTTAAAATCCCAAGCATCTATAACGCTCCTCTATGTTCACATGCAGATTTTGCATGGAATAAATGATAATTTTCTGTCCATGTATACCTCTCATTATCATAACATACCTTTTGCTATTTCCAAAGAATTTGCAGGTAAAGATAGAGAAAAACCTTCCGCGCGTTCACGGAAGGCTGGATGGGTTTATTCAGTCGGTTCAATTAATCCGTATTTGCCGTCATTTCTGCGGTAAACGACGTTTGTGAGATTCGTCTCCGCGTTGGTGAATACGAAGAAATTATGTCCGAGCATATTCATTTGGAGAATCGCTTCTTCATTATCCATCGGTTTTAAATTAAAACGCTTTTGACGGACAATTTCCGGGCTGTCATCTTCAATTTCGTCCTGAACCGCTACGCCCGTATCAGCAGCGCTGCCGTTCTCGAAATAATGTTTCGGAAGACCCTGCTCGCGGAATTTTCGGTTGACTTTTGTTTTGTGCTTTCGGATTTGACGTTCCAGCTTGTTTGTTGCGAGATCAATTGCATTGTACATATCCTCGTTATGCACTTCAGAACGAAGCGCCAGATCAGTCATCGGAATGGTGACTTCAACTTTGGATTCCTTATCATTATAGAATTTTAAGTTGACGTTCACATCGGCATTGACGCTCTGCTCGAAATATCGCTCCAGCTTGCCGATTTTTCTCTCCACATGATCCTTTAACGCAGGTGTAACCTCAATGTTTTCTCCTCTGATATTGTAGTTCATCAAAGAACGCCTCCCTTTATCTAAGGATATGTAACTATTTCTCTTTTACCCCTTCTGATCCCTGCTGAAACGTTAAAATAATGTGTAAATTCGGTGAACGATGACGAATGGTGTCGGTTTTATCCGGCAGCTTCCGCCAGGATTATAAGTATATGCGGAGGACGCAGGCAAAAGACCTGCCGCTTGCAGCAGGTCTAGTGAAGAACATACGGTTTGATGCAGTCGTGCGTCTGCTCCATCCACAGCTTATAATGCGGCAGAAAGATGGTTTTTAAAAACTCCTGAAAAGGGGCGGACGGGAAATCATAATCATTTAACATGCTGAAATCCTGAAAGATCTCGTCAAATGAGCGGATCGCCGTCTCCACGCATCGGCACTCAATGATAGACAGCAGAAGCGCATGAGAGGAATCGAGATGAAAAAAAGCCTGAATCAAATCGTTGTAAATCCGCTCGCCCTCCGTCTTAAAAAAATCATCCTGCGTGTCCAACAGGTAGCAAAGCCCCTCATCAATCGTAAAAAGAAGCTGGTAGTAGGCTGACACCAAATGGTAATCGTTCAAACTTCTCAAAACACTCACCTATTTGCGTTTGTCGTAAAAACGGCCGTCACTTGTCGTTTGATGATACGGATTGAAATACGTATTATGGTAGATTCGTTTTTTCTTAAGCGTTTTTATTTCATTTCGGATACCATCCTGAATCCGTTTTACTTCGCCGGTAATCAGGCGGTCCATCGCGGCCACCTGCTGAAGCAGCGTTTTTTCTTCTTCGGAAAAAGGCGGCTTTATGCCCGCAAGCATCTCCTCCCTTTTCTCCGTAAATGCCGTAACGCTGCTGATGAGACCGTCGCTTTCCGGGGCGTCCTTCAGTGCGGCGTACATGTTCTTCGTTTCGTTATACAAAGAAAAGACATTGCTGTTCATCAGGCAAGGCCGCCCGCGCCGTGGCTGTTTTTCCGTTCACTCTGCATGGCCTGCTTCCACGTGTCGCGAAATTCAGTAACGAGCTTTTCCGCTTCATCTAAAAACTCTTCGTTATTCTGCACGTTCGCATCGATCAGTCGGCGGCGGATGTAATCATAAATGGATGACATCTGTTCAGATATCTCAATCTCCCGGTTTAACGTGATGCTGAGCTCTTGAATGATGTTTTGCGCCTTTACGATATTTTCATTTTTGGCTTCAAGGTTGTTTTGCTTCATCGCCTGCCTTGCCAGCTTAATGAATCGCAGGCAGCCGTTATAAAGCATAAGGGTCAGCTCTTCCGGAGCGGCTGTAAAGACGGATGTCTGCTGATAAGCAGCAAAAGGATTATTTATTGCCATTTTTATAAAACCTCCAAGGTTATGATGTTGAAGATCCTAACATTGACGTGAGATATGAAGATTGGCTGTTCAATTTCTCCAATGCCGTATCCAGTGCGCTGAACTTTTTATAATATCTCGTTTCGATGTCATCCAGCTTCGTTTTCATATTGGAAATATTTGTTTCTATTTCATCCAGGCTTTTTCCGATGGCAAAGCTGGTTGATACCGAGCTTTCCGTACCCGCCTGTTTTGAAATTTGGGTCTGCATTTTGTTTAAAGTGTCTTTTAATCTCCGGGCAATCCCCTGTTCCTCCGGGTTTTTGGTTTTCGCTGTATCAGGGCTGTCTGCATTAAACAGTTTAGCCACGAGAGCAGGATTCTCGGTAATTTTCTGTTTCAGTTTCGCTTCGTCTTTAATGACAAGCTTTCCTTGATCCGTATAACTATCAGACGTCTCAATTCCGAAATCTGCAAGCTGATATTTTTTCCCGTCAATCGTAACCGTTGAGTACAGATCAAGCCGCATCTCCGCCAAACCGTTCTGCAGCGTGCTGTCGCTCCGTAATAACCCGCTTTTGGCCTTTGCCTCCCACTGCTCAATCTGCTTATCGGTCATCGCTTCTCTTTGTTCATCGGTTAGCGGCTTATAATCACGGTATTTTGATTCCGACGCCTTCTCGTTTACACTTTTAATTAACGTATTGTATTTATCAACGAAATCTTTAATGTTGTTAAAAATGCCGTCCGTATCAGTCGTGCTGTTAATCGTAACCGTTTTATTGCTGTCCGTCACGCTGTTCAGCGTGTATTTGATGCCGTTGATCGTAAAGTTATTTGACGTTTTTGTCATTTCAAGCCCGTTGAACGTAAACTTCGCGTTTTTCCCTTCGGCATTGGCCGTCAGTTCATTTGTTGCATCATCAACGGCAAAACCGAGCTGATCTTTCAGAAAGCTTTTGGTTGCGTCATCACCTGCTGAAAGGGTAAATCCTTCCCCCGTTTTATTGGAAGTGAACGCAATCGTATCCACATAATCCGAGCCATTGGAGATTTTCTCTTTTAAAGCCGTCACCCCAAGGCCCGAGCTGTTCAGTTTGGAAATGACATCGTCAATCGTATCGGTCGCGGCGATCGTGACGTTTACCTCAGTCGGCTTCGTTTCACCCGGATTTGTGACATTGAATTTCAATGTTTGGCTCTGACCCGAAGTGAAATTGATGGCCCCTGATGATTTATAAGTCGTCGGTGTGGCCAGCTGCTGTACAGACATGCTCGTTGAAATATTCTGTTCAGCACTGACAGCCACCGCGCTGACACTGGAATCCGAACTTGTTACTGTTTTTTTATTCCAGTTTGTGGACATCAGCATATTATTAAATGTCGTAGAATACATGTCGGCAATCTGGGTATTCACTTCCCGATAAGCATCGCGCTTCCATTCAAGCGTCTGCTTTTGCTGGTTTAATTTATTAAGCGGCTGCTTTTCGGCATCCATCATTTTTTTCACCAGAGAATCTACATCAAGACCGGAATTAAGGCCTGTGATTCTTGTGACCATATGTACCCTCTCCTTTTCGGCGTTTAGTCGTATACGGCTCTATGACAACAGTGAGTTTCCGACTGTTTATCATATCACAGCTCCATAAATGTATGATCTTATTCTTATATCGGTCATATTAAAAGGTTTTCAATAATTTAACTGCAAAATATAATGTTTCATTTTGTCAATAGGGTTCTTTGGCTTGCTGAAGGGGGAGATAGCTGAAGAAATAAAAAAAAGACCCTGGAGAACCAGGATCTTTCCGTCATTAACCTTTCAGCAATTGAAGAACTTGCTGAGGCTGTTGGTTAGCTTGCGCAAGCATAGCTTGAGAAGCCTGAGTAAGGATGTTGTTTTTCGTGTACTCCATCATCTCAGAAGCCATGTCTACGTCACGGATACGTGATTCAGCAGAAGTCAGGTTCTCAGAAGAAGTACCAAGGTTGTTGATTGTGTGCTCTAAACGGTTTTGAACCGCACCAAGTTTAGCGCGCTCGCTTGATACTGTGTCGATAGCTGTTTTGATTGTTGTAAGAGCTGAAGACGCAGCTTTAGCTGAAGATGAGATGTCGATACCTTTTGTAGCGTCTTTATTTACTGTAGTAGAAGTTGTAGTGTCAGCTCCTACAGTAGCTTTTTTAGTTAAGTCTGCGCCATCAATAGCAGTAGCTTTAACAGCCCCTGTTTTATTTAAAGAATTTAGAACGTCTTCTTGTGATGCAGTAATAGTACCATCAGCTTTTTGCGCTAATGTTACAGTTACTGTTTTGCTAGTCTCATCATAAGACGCAGTTGTTTTATCTACATCAGCACTTCCAGCCGCAGTGAATGAAATTTTCACGGCTTGACCTTGATCGTTTCTTACTTCGAGTTCAGAGTTTCCATCAAGTGCTGTCTTCTCGCCAACTTGGCCAATAACTTTTAAAGAATCAGCGTTCATGTTGTTAATTGAAAGGCTCATAGTTTGACCTTCGTTAGCACCAATTTGGAAAGTCAGTTTGTCAGCCGTGCCATCAAGCAATTTCTTTGTGTTAAACTCAGTATCTGTAGAAATTCTTGTCACTTCAGAAGAAAGCTGATCCATCTCTTTCTGTAACTCGTCACGGTCAGAAGTAGTGTTCGTGTCGTTCGCCGCTTGTGTAGCAAGCTCGCTCATACGCTGAAGAATGCTGTGAGTTTCGTTTAATGCTCCCTCAGCCGTTTGGATAAGAGAGATTCCGTCTTGAGCGTTTTTAGACGCCATGTCTAAACCGCGGATTTGAGAACGCATTTTTTCAGAGATCGCAAGACCCGCAGCGTCATCACCAGCGCGGTTGATGCGAAGACCTGAAGATAATTTTTCCATGTTTTTTGCAGCAGAGCTTGAACCTGCATTCAGCTGACGGCTAGTGTTAAGAGCCGCGATATTGTGGTTGATTCTCATTTTGTATTTCCTCCCTGAATTGTTTTTCGCACGTCCTTGTGCATTTGCGCAGCGTCATTCTGAAGAAAATTTTTCCTCTCATTGGCTACACTATATATATCGGATGGCCGTTTCTATTGTTTATATTGAAAATAAAAAAATCCTCACTTTTTTTGTGAGGATAGGTTAAGTAATAAATCAGTATTAAAAGATACAGCTCTGTTGTTCTCTTCCAGGATCGACAAGTAGATTTCTTTCCTGTGAATATCTACGTGCTGAGGCGCTTCAATTCCCAGCTTCACTTGTTCTCCTTCGATGGCGATCACCTTTATTTCAATATCCGGCCCGATCTGAATGGACTCATTCACTTTTCTTGAGAGAACTAGCATGATCCTCCTCCTATCAGATGTTTTGTTTCATAGGAAGCATCATGTAAAATGATTTGTTTCGCCTTCATTTCCTTTTTATTGACGATAATCGGCGCTTTTAAATTGGCGGTCGTGTTTTCAAAAGGCTCTTCCAGCGTTAAAATCGCCATCACTTCGACGTCCTCTATATCTTCAATATGCAAAAGTTCAAGCGTCGCATGGTCAATGTCAAATTCGTACCCTTTAAAGAAAATAAACGGACTGGCGACAATAAAAGCGATGTGCTCCTGTTTGACAGACTGCAGCGCCAAAAACGGTGAATCTTCCGACAAAGGAAGAACAACAAATTGAGTCTCGTCATTAAATCCCGGCAGGCCGTTTTCAAATGAGATAATCTGCCCTTCGTCTATTCTGATTTCTCCGTGATATTTTGTTTTAATTATCATGCTTCACAATCCTTTACCACTTTCATCTTTTATTCTGCGTTGCCATCGTCAACCGAAATCGTCACCTTAGGATCTTGCATCATATCAATCTGAACTTTCCCCGGCGTATAATTCCATACAGGTTTATTGACGGCTGCTTCAATTGAAGGTTTGCGGGCTTCAATATCAATCGTAAGCTTTGAAGGAATACAGTCAATGTCGACGAGAAACTGCGCAGGCAGAAAGTCGCTGAATTCGCCGAATGGATCGGGCGGTCTGACATCTGCTGCCTGCCGGGCCATCACATTGCCCGTTTTCTTTTCGATAGCCGCCATTTCCTTCCCTTCCCTGACTGTTTTTGCAATAAACTCACTGCAGGCTTCCGCACCTTTCTGGGCGGCTTCAGCGTTCAGCTTTTCAAATGATTTGAGATTCAAGTTCTCCCAAGCCCTCGTCTGATCAATCGTCAGTTTGGCCGGCGTACTTTCAATGTTCAGCTCTGCCGGCGGCTGCTCGATTTTCAGGTCAGCGGGCGGCTGTTCCATCTCGATTTCTTCCTTTTGAAAGGTTATACCGATTTTAGCAGGCACACTGTCAATAATCAATCTCGGCATCTGCACAGAGACCCCTCCTGTTTATAGTATTTTAGTAAAAAAAGCGATCTCCCTGGTGTGAGTCGCTTTTTTATATATTGAAGACGATCAGTTCTATTATTTCAGGAAGTCGATCAGTGACGGCTGAATGATATTCGCATTCACTGACAGCGCTGCTCTATGGACCGTCTGCTGAGATAAATAATCAACAATCACATCTTCCATTTCTACATCTTCATTATCGGACAATACTTTTTCAGCGGTTGCCGCTTGTGATTCCAATCTTGTCTGAATGAGTTCCAACCGGTTTGTGCGTGCGCCGATATTGGATTTTTCAGCATTCATTTTATCAGTAAAACCGTCAATATCTGACAGAATTTGATCTGAATCTGCTTCGGACAGCGTGCCTTTGCTTAAAGAAGCTTCTAAGGAGTTAAGAAATTCAAAAACATTATCTCCATTTTGTGCGACGCCTCCGAAAGCTGAGTTTGGATCAGAATTCACTTTCAGCACTGCTCCGTTCGAGATGTTGATGTTAACATCCGAAGCACCTGTATAATTCTCATAGTTGTACGTATATGTGCCGTCGGCATTTTCAGTGATCGGCGGGACGTCTGAATTTGTTCCGTTAAACAGATAACGTCCGTTTACCTGAGTATTCGCGACAGAAACGAGCTGCTTTTTCAGCTGGCCGATTTCTGTACCGATTGCTTTCAATTCTGTTTCACCGTTCGAATCACTTTTCGCCTGAACCATCAAGTCCCGGATTTTCCCCATAATATCCGTTTCCGAGTTTACGCTTGATTCCGAGTTTTCCAGCCATGTAAAGCCTTGCGAAACATTCCGCTGATACTGGTTTACCTGCGCAAGCTGAGTACGGTACTGCATTCCCTTCATTGCAACGACCGGATCATCAGAAGCTTTCGTGATTTTTTTCCCCGTAGACACTTGCTGCTGAAGCCGATCGAGCTTGTCATAACTTGAGCCGATAAATCGAAGAGAATTTTTTGCGATCATCCCTTGAGTTACTCTCATTTACTTATCTCCTATCTTCCTCCGGTGCCCATACCGTTAATAATTTTATCGAATATTTCATCTTGCATCGTTATGATCCGCGCAGCAGCATTATAAGCGTGCTGAAACTGAATCATATTTGTCATTTCTTCATCTAAAGACACTGCACTGACTGATTGTCTCCGTTCATCGGCTGAAAGGGTGTTGCTTTCAGAGTTGTTCATAAGATTGGCCGCTTTTTGTGAATTAACGCCCAGCTTTCCGATAAGGGATTCATAAAAGTCATTAATTGTAGTGGTTTCACCGTTAATAGTCAACTTGCTGTTCTGTACGGCTGCAAGATTTGTCGCGTTGGTGCCGTCACTTTTTTCTCCGTTTAACGACGCTGCGATATTATCAGTAGACGCAAGGATTTTGTCACTGACTTTTATTTTCGCTGCCGCACCTTTTGCCGGCACCGCTTCACCGCCGCTGAAATCAAAAAATGCTGCACCCTGTTCGCCTGTATAGGTCTTCCCTTTTTCATGAACTGCATTAAACGCGTCAGCAAAGGACAGCGCCATATTGTCAAGAGCCGTCAGCATTTCAGGATAAAGACCTTTTTCTTCTCCATTTGACATATAGCCGTATGATTCAATAAGACCTAAGAGTGAGCCTTTTCCGGTAAATGCATCCGCATTGACCGTATTGCTGCCGACTGACACACTCGACACGAGGCCGCTGTCCTTATCGTAGTTGATTTTCATTTCTGAAACTGTTTTTGTGTTACCGTCGAGCAGCGTACCGAGAGAATTGTTGTTTCCGTTCAGCAATTCAACGTTAACCGTGCCCTCAGCAGTCGCCAAGGCATGTCCGCCCGACTTATTATATGAAACTTTAATATTTGCCATAGAAGATAATTGATCAATCAATCTGTCTCTTTGGTCATACAAATCATTAGGGAGCATACCGCTCGGCTCAACTGCCGCTATTTGATTGTTAAGGTCATTCAGCTGATTGAGAATGGAATTGACCTGATCCGCTGTGTTATCCAGATTCTTTTTAATATCACCCTGAATGTTAGTCAAAGAGGTAGATATATAGTTAAAACTTTCGGCAAGAGATTTCCCCTGCTCCTGCAAAACTGAGCGCGCTCCCGTATTTTCCGGATTCGTCGCCAGATCCTGAAGGGCATTCCAAAACGAACTGAGCGATCCGTTTAATCCGTTATCGTCAAGCTCTTTCATGACGCCTTCCATTTGCGACAATGAATTGGAACGGGCTGTATAGTACCCTAATTTTGTATTTTCAGTTCTGTACTGATAGTCTAAAAAACTGTCTCTGACGCGCTCAACTGAACCGGCTTTTACTCCTGTTCCGATTTGGCCGGCCGTCAGATCACTGTTTTTTGATACAGCGGGATAAGGGCTTGTCGATTGTAATGTGACGCGCTGCCTCGTATATCCTTCTGTATTTGCATTTGCAACGTTATTTGAAACTGTGCTCAATGCAGTCTGCTGCGCACTCAATGCACGCCTTGCTGTTTCCAGCCCCATAAAAGTCGATGGCATTGAAAATCCTCCGTTCTAAGCTTTTGAATCGAATAATGTCAAACGGCTGACAGGCTTGCGCGCCGCTTGCGGCTCTTTATAATTCATATTCTCTTTTTCACCCGGCATGATCATATCGAATGCCCCGGAGATGAATTGTAAAGCCTGAATCGTGAGCTGTTTGTTCATCTCATTCACTTCTTTCAGACGGTCAAGAAGCGCAGACAAAGAGTGAAATAACCCTTCAAGCTCCTGTTTTTCACTGCCTGAAGTTCTGGAGATGCATGCAGCAATTGTATTGTCCTCACCGCGGCTGAGAAACTGAGAAGTTAACCTGATTCGTTCTTCCTCAGTCTGCCCGATTGCCTGAATATACTTTTGCTCTTTGGTCAATATGTTGGAGAGCTCTTTTGTTTTACCTGCTTTCAGCGCTTCCGTTTTCTCCTCAGACAGCGTGAGCAGATGTTCATGCAGTGCGCAAAGTCGCTTCAGTTGATCAATAATTGGCTTTGCTGACATTGGCTTTCTCCTTTTTATTGCTTTTTATAGAAATTCACTATGTTTTCAGCGATGCTGTTTGAATCTATTTTATATGTTCCGCTCTCTATATCCGCTTTAAGCTGAGCGATTTTTTCCTGTCGTGTTTTAGTGACCGCATCTGACGCATTTTGAAGCTCTTTTGCATGAGAAGAAATTTCCACTTTGTCCTTCGGCTTTGCAGCCTCTTTTTGTACGGCTTGCTTTTCGTAATTTTTTTGGTATGGATTAACGGATTGTGTTCCGTACTGATTGATTTTCATAGGATTCCTCTCGCTTTCTGTTCGCAGTCTAATTCTTTTATCGACTGCGTTATCAGTTAGTTTAGGGAATCAGGTGTTTTTGGTATTATAGGCATAGTATGTGTCTTTTGTACTGTTTTTATCTTCGAATTCAGCGGCTGTTTTTTGGTTCATATGGTCTAATTGCGACTCAATATCTGTCTGACAGGACTTGCAAAATTTCCCCGTCCTGATTGGATTTCCGCACCTTTCGCAAGGATATGCCAAATTCGGAAGCTGGCTGATCTGAATTCTTTTTTGTTTGATAAACTTGAGGATCAGCTCTTCATCCACACCTGTTTCCTCAGTGATCTGCTGCATCGTCGACTGTCTGTTGATCTGCTTTCTCAAAAATTTATAGACGGTTTCAAATGCTTTTTCTTCTTCTTTAATACATGCCTGGCACACGGTCTGCAGGTTCGTTTTAAAAAATAAAGCATTGCATTTTGGACAATTCGCCAATTCACCCATCGTATTAACTCCTATTCCTTCTTTAATCTGCCTTATATTTCTATCAATTATATCGGCAGAAAAAAAAAATGATTTAGCTCCTGATTAAAGTAAAAGAGGAGACCGATGACGCTTTACCCACTGTCAGCAGGACTTCGGCGGCTTGGTGAAGTGTGGCGCCCGTCGTATAAATATCATCTATTAAAATGACGTTCATACCTTCGGCGGAGTTTTCGGCTGCTGAAAACTTTTTTTCTGCAGACAGCCTGTCTGTTTTGCTCTTTTTGGATTGTTTTTCGTTGTTCAGTCGGATGAGGGGGGAAATGACGGGCATTCCGAGCAGAGAGGCCAGCAGCTCGGATTGATTGAATCCGCGTTCCGCCAGCCGTTCGCCGCTCAGCGGAATAGGGATGAGAGTATGTGTATTTGATGGATATGCCGCTTTAAAGCCGGCAGCAAAGTCACGTTCAAATGCTTGAATGATTTTCGCATCACCCCTGAATTTAAAACGGGCCAATGAGTCCTTCATCGCATCATTATACAAATATACCGAACGGTTTCGCCGCAGCAAAAAGCGCTTTTCCGTTTTTGATTCCCGGGCCGCACAATCAGCGCATTTTTCATTTGACTCCTGAGGCCTCCCGCATATACTGCATACGGGGCCTTCAATTTTTTCGAATTGGCTGCTGCATATGCTGCATACCTCTTGCTCGGGCGCCAGAGAAAACAGAGATCTCCAAGTCAATGAACTTGAAATTGGTGAGTCACACAATAAACAATTCAGAGATATTACGCTCCTTCCCGAGTTTCACAGAACTCGCTTGGATTAACCGAAACAATCGCCGCTGATTCAGCCAGAATGACAAGCAGTGCCGTATTTTTCTGTTTATCAACTATCTCTGCTTTTGCATAAGCAACTTTCTTTTTATCTGTAACATATGCCGGCTCAGCCCGGTTTAATGAAAGTGCCAGTACATCATTTTTGCATACCCGGCATGTGCATTTCATATGAAGCTGAGACATATGGCGGTCGAGAAGTTCCTTTAATACGATTTCTTTTGAATTGACAAGCATGCTGACAGCTCCTCATAGGAAAGTATGAGTATACTGTATCACGTTTTCTGAAATTAACTAGTCCAACAATTTACTTTTTTGTGCCAATTTGTTCATATGTTCTATATGTTTTTTTGCTTTTTTCATTCCGCTTGTGATTCCGAAATGAAACATGACGACATCACCGCTGAAATGTTTATAATGCCTTCCTGTTCTGCCCGCGATCTGTACGAGCGCGCTCTCAGTAAAGATAGGTGCTTCTGCGCCGAGGACACATGTCTGAACTTTGGGCACGGTAACCCCTCTTTCTAAAATCGTAGTCGTTACCAGCAGGTCAAGCCGGCCGTCTCTGAACCGTTTCACTTTATCCTTTCTGAATGTGTCTTCCGCATGAACGCCTTCTGCCCTTACATTTAATTTCTGAAAATAATCCGTTGTCTTTTTCAATACATGTACAGACGGAACGAATAAGAAAACCGGCAGCTGTGATTGAAGTTTTTGGCGGACCCAATCGGTTACAGAGCGCGGCAGTTTTCCTTTCTGAAGCTTCTTCTTCCAATTGCCGCACCACAAAAAACGCGGCTCCGGGAGGGGTTTCCGATGATATCTGGCCGGTATGCGGACGCTTTTCAGCAAACCGGCTTCAGCCTTCTTTTTTAATGTGTCTGAAGGAGTTGCCGTTACATAAACAAGGGCGCTGTTTTTCTTCCTCGCTTTATCAACAGCGAATCTTAATGTCTCATCGGCTGAAAAAGGAAACGCATCTACTTCATCTATTATCATGACATCAAAAATGTCTCGGTAGCGCATCAGCTGGTGAGCGGTTGAAATCATTAACGGAGTCAGACGGCCTTTGTCCTCGCTGCCGCCGTACAAAACAGAAACTTCGACTTTCTCAAATGCTTTTTTCAGTCTCGGCAGCAGTTCAAGTACGACATCTGTACGCGGAGTCGCGACACAGACGCGCAAACCGTGATTCAGAGCAAACTCGATACCCGGAAACAGCATCTCTGTTTTCCCCGATCCGCAAACCGCCCATACTAACAGCTCTTGTCTCTCTTTTATCGCATCTGTAAGCGCGGCGGCCGCCCGCTTCTGTCCGTCTGTCAGTGTTCCTTCCCAAGAAAGCTTTACAGGTTCCCAGCTGTTTTCATAGGCCTGATTCCAATAATATAATGATGTCAGTTCATCAGCCCTTCCCATCATGACACAGGCACGGCAATAGGTAATCTGCCTTTTGGCAGAGGGCGCCCAAAATGCCGCAAAGCTGGCTTGATCAGACTGACCGCATCGTTGGCAGACGTAACGGTTTTTCCGGCGGATGATTGACGGCTCGTCCGTTATATATTCTTTTTCTGTAAAACGCTTGATGCGCTGATCTGAAAACGGTATCTCAGATCTCAATAAATGCCGGCCGTAAAAGAAATCCCGCACCTTTGAAAATTCTGAAGCACCTTCGGACATCTCCCTGCCTCCTTTCTGCTCAAAGTATGCCTTGTCGGGAACCCACTTGTCGAATTGCGAAAATTAAAAAATAAAAAAATCTCCGCCCTTGAAAACGGAGATTTTCACTTAGTTTTTAAAGCACCAGCCGATTCCGATGGCGCCTTCGCCCAAATGGGTTCCGATCACGGCACCGAAATAGCTGTTATAGAATTCGACATGAGGATATTTACCGCTTAACTCCTGTATAATATCCGCCGCTTCTTCTTCCCTGTTTGCATGGATGACAGCGGCCCGCATCGGGATTCCTTTACTTGCATCCTCCCCAAACAGCTCAAAAATTCTCGAAATCGCTTTTTTGCGTGTCCGAATCTTCTCAAAAGGAACAATTACCTTATTGTCAAAATGAAGAATAGGCTTTACCTTTAACAGACCGCCGATAAAAGCCTGAGCACTGCTTAGACGCCCGCCCCGCTGGAGGTGTGATAAATCGTCCACCATAAAATACGCACGGACTGTTTTTTTCATTTCTTCCAGCTCTTTTATAATCTCTTCCGGTGAGTCAACACCGTCTTTAATGAGCTGTGCTGCCTTTAATGCATAAAAACCTTGTGCCAAACAGCTGATCTCTGAATCAAAGGGATAAACTTTAATATGATCAACCATAGTGTTTGCCGAGGCGGCGCTGTTATATGTTCCGCTGATTCCGCTGGACAAATGTATGCTTATGACTGCATCATATGTTTTGCCCAGTTCTTCGTACAATGCGATTAATTCACCGAAAGAAGGCTGAGACGTAGTCGGCAGCTCATCATGATTTTTTACTTCTTTATAAAAACTTCTCCAGTCGAGTTCTGTTTCTTCGCGGAATGTTTTTTCACCGAAAACCACTTGGAGAGGAATCATATGAATATGATGTTCTTCTCTCATCTCTTTCGGAATATATGCTGTACTGTCTGTTACAACTGCAATCTTCATCACTTTACCTGCCTTATTAAGTACTTAATAAGTATTTTAATAGATATGCAGCTGTAAAAAAAGACTTGCCATAACAGGCAAGTCTTCTCACACATGGCTAACGCATCTCTACCCAGCCGTTTTTAATGGCCACGACAACGGCTTGTGTCCGGTCATTAACGTTCATTTTCTGCAAAATATTACTCACGTGGTTTTTCACTGTTTTCTCACTGATAAACAATGATTCACCGATTCCGCGGTTGCTTTTTCCGTCTGCAAGCATTTGCAGCACTTCACATTCCCGTCTCGTTAATATATGTAATGGTCTCCGGATTTCCGGGTAAACCTCATGCTGAGGATGAGCAGAAACTCCGCTTGTCGCAAGACGGCGGAATTCGTTGACAAGATTGTGGGTTACTTTCGGGTGAAGGTAAGAACCGCCCTCGGCTACCACTTTCACTGCTTCGATTAAAGTATCTGCGTCCATCTCTTTCAGGAGATAGCCTCTTGCACCTGTTTTTAAAGCATGAGTCACATAGTTTTCATCATCATGGATGGAGAGGATAATCACCTTAGATTCAGGGTACAGCTCAACAAGCTGTTTAGTAGCCTCTACTCCATTTACATTCGGCATATTGATGTCCATTATGACAACATCGGGATGATAATGCTCGACGATTCGAGCCGCCTCATCTCCATCGTCACCTTCTGCTACCACTTCAAAGGTAGGTTCAAAATCCAATATTCTTTTTACACCCTCACGGAATAGTTGATGGTCGTCGATAATAACAATATTTACTTTAGTCACACGCTACGCCTCCTTATCCTATTGTTCTATATACGCCGCTGTTCGGTCAATATGTCTTTTGGCTCTATTTAACAAATTATAGGCCGAGAGATAACGGAACCTTAATCATGATAAATGTCCCAAGACCTATTTTAGAGTCTATCGTTATCGTTCCTTCAAGCAGATCTACTCTTTCTTTCATTCCCAGCAAGCCGAATGACTTGTTTTTCTTTTGTTTAGCATCCTTAATATCAAAGCCTTTTCCGTTGTCCTTAATGATGAGAACGACAAAATCAGCGGTTACTTCCACTTTTACTGTAATTTCCTCTGATTCTGAATGCTTGAGTGCATTTGTGACGGCTTCCTGAGCGAGACGGAAAAGCGCCACTTCAAATTGCGGGGCAAGCCTTTGGTTCTCCGTGTCTCCGATACACTGAAAATGTATTTTCACCTTTCCGTTGTATTCTTCAGTTGTATAAAGATATTTTCTCAGTGTCGGAATCAGCCCGAGATCGTCCAATGCCATCGGTCTTAAATCATATATAATCCTTCTGACTTCGTAAAGGGCATTCCGCACATTCTGCCGCAGATTTCTGATTTCCTGAAATCCGTCCTCCGTGCCGCGGTCGCGGAAGATCCGTTCAATTAATTCCGATCTCATCATGACATTTGCCAGCATTTGCGCGGGACCGTCATGAATTTCTCTGGAAACTCTTTTTCTTTCTTCCTCTTGGGCTTCAATGATTCTTAAACCGAAATCTTGTTTAGCCTGCGCATCGGCAAGAAGAAGCCCTACTTGGCGAAGGTCTTGATTCAGGTAATTCAGAACGACGGTTATTTGGCTGACCAATGATTCTGACCGTTCAATGATTTCCTGAAGCCCCAAAAGCCGGCGTTCTAAATCATCTCTGCGCTCCCGCAGCTGCTTTTCACGCTGTTGGATCATCGTCAGTTCCACTTGAAGTTTGTGCGCCTTTTCATAGGCGTTGCGAATTTCTTCTTCGCTGAACTTATGGAAATTTCTGCTTACTTCAGACAAGCGGTTTCGTGCGTGCCGCGTATGAACTTCAAGTTTGTCGCCCAGCTCAATGACTTCGTAGACCTGCTGTTTGATCTGTTTGAGTTCTTCAACCAGCTGCTCATATTGCTGGCGCGACTGCTCTCCGATTTGAAAAACCTCGTCCTTGCTCCCGTCCACGGTTTTCAGCATTTTCATAAGTATAGAATCCAAAACTTTGGAGTCCATCTTCGATTTATTCATCTGTCTCCCTCCGTAACGGTGTTGTTATGTATTTTTATTATAAATGTAATTGAACTGCAATTTATGTCGAATTATAATGAAAGAATGCGTATATTCTAGAAAAAAACATTTTTATATAGTATCTTACTCTTTCATGATACCAAAATATGCGCAAAAATTCTAAAGTCTGTTCGAATTTGTAGAAACAAGTCTTTTAATGCTTGTCAGGAGGGTCCAGCAATCATGCTGCACAGCTATTTAACAGTTAAAGAAACGGGTGAACATGAGATTGTGATTGAAAAATCGCGTTTTATGTGTCACCTGAGCCGTGCTGCTTCTGAAGAGGAAGCGCAGGAATTTATACAAAAGATAAAAAAACAGCACTGGAATGCGACTCATAACTGCTCAGCTTATCTGATCGGCGAAACCGACCATATACAAAAGGCGAATGATGACGGAGAACCAAGCGGCACAGCCGGCGTCCCCATGCTGGAAGTGCTGAAAAAACGCGGTCTGAAAGATACCTGCGCGGTGGTTACCCGGTATTTCGGCGGAATAAAGCTCGGTGCAGGCGGATTGATTCGTGCATATGGGAAGTCAGTGTCTGAAGGCTTAAATCATATAGGAGTTACGGAGCGGAAGCTGATGCGGATTATGCATACATCAGCGGATTATACGTGGCTCGGCAAGATAGAGAACGAACTGAGAGAGTCAGTTTTTTTACTGAAAGATATCCATTATGCGGATCATGTCGAATTTGAAACGTACGTTGAAGAAAAAGACAAAGAAGCGTTTATCAAATGGATGACAGAACTGACGAACGGCAAGAGTAAGAATACAGAGGGAGAACTGACGTATTTAGAAACAGACGTCAGCCCTAAAGGAGACTAATGTAATGGCTGAACGTGTAAGAGTGCGTGTTCGAAAGAAAAAGAAAAGCAAACGAAAGATCATATTCAAACGAATTTTGCTGCTGCTTACCCTCGTTTTGTTAGTCGCTGCCGGGTTTGGCGGATACAAAGTATACAAAACGATCAATGCGGCAGATAATGCATATGATGCCCTTTCCCGCGGAGACAAATCAAAACTTCGGGATAAAGTCATCGATATGAAGAAAAAACCGTTCTCCATTTTGTTTATGGGGATCGAAAATTATGCCACAAGCGGAAAAGGCGGACGATCAGACTCTCTTATTGTCGTTACCCTTGATCCGAGAAATAAAACAATGAAAATGCTGAGTATTCCGCGTGATACGCGGGTGACGCTTGCCGGCGATACAACCGGTAAAAAATCAAAAATCAATGCGGCTTTTGCTAAAGGCGGGGCGGATGAAACCGTCTCAACCGTCGAAGACTTATTAGGCATACCGATTGATAAGTATGTCACTGTCGATTTTAACGGCTTTAAGGATGTTATTGATGAAGTCGGCGGAGTCAATGTAAAAGTGCCTTTTGACTTCGACGAGATGAGTGACGTCAGTAAAAAGAAACGGATCTACTTCAAGAAAGGAAACATGCATTTGAACGGTGAGCAGGCTCTGGCTTACGCACGCATGAGAAAGCAGGATAAACGCGGAGACTTCGGCCGTAATGACCGCCAAAAGCAAATCCTAAATGCACTGATCGACCAAATGTCTAAGGCTGGAAATATTGCTAAAATCGATAAAATCGCTGAAACAGCAAGCAATAATGTCCAAACGAATATTCGAATCACTGAAGGACTCGCCCTTCAGCAGATTTACAACGGCTTTACCAGCAAAAAGATTGATACACTGACCATAACAGGATCAGATTTATATTTAGGCGGCGGCGGAACCGCGTCTACGGGCGGAACGTATTATTTCCAGCCCGATCCGACCAATCTCGAAAAAGTACGGCAGGAATTGCAGAAACACCTGGATTACCCGTCCGGAAGCAGCACGGCGTCCGATCCTGCTTCTGACAGCACCGGAACGGACAGTACGACTGATTCGACTTCTGACAGCACAGGAACAGGCGGTACGGCTGATTCGACTTCCGGCAGCGCAGGAACAAGCGGTACCACTGATTCAACCAACGGTACTGCCGGTGCAAACGGTACGGACAGCACACAGTCCGGCGGCACAACAGGCTATTAAGAGTAAACCCGATCCTTTGAGCAGGATCGGGTTTTTTTATATAATAAGAGAATAGCAGAATCCACAAAAAAGCAGACCATTCGCATGATCTGCTCTTTTTAATTTTTCTTTACCAGTCTCTTGTAAAACTTGGTAAATGGTTTAAATTGTTCATTTACTAACCCTGTGACCTCTGCTATGATTTGCATAAATACAATCAATACAAAAATAATAAACAGCGAAAGCCATATGGTCGCGCTTTTCAGCAGGATGGCACTGACGCTGAAAATAAAGCCGATTAAATAAATGATAATGACAGCCGTGCGGTGTGACAGCCCGAAGGCCATCAGCCGGTGGTGTATATGTGACTTATCAGGCGCCGAAATCGGCTGTTTGTTTAAAATCCGCCTGATGACGGCGAATGTCGTATCAAAAATCGGCACGCCCAAAATGATGATCGGAATGATGATACTGAATAAAGTAACACTTTTATAAAGACCTAATAATGAGAGTACTGAGATGACGTATCCGAGAAAGAGCGATCCGGTATCTCCCATAAATATCTTTGCCGGGTGAAAATTATAAAATAAAAATCCGAGTGTGCTTCCTATCACGACAAGTGAAAGTGACAGAATAAGGATTTTCCCTCCGGATAACGCCATAACGGCGATAGTGGAGAGTCCGATGACCGACAGGCCGGCAGCGAGTCCGTCCAAACCGTCAATCAGGTTCATCGCGTTCGTAATTCCGACGATCCATAACACAGTCAGCGGGTAAGCGACCCATCCCAATTCTAAACGTTCCGTTAAAAACGGTACGGAGAAAAAGTCCATTTTCAGTCCCGTGCTCACAATCATAATGGCCACGGCCAGCTGGACGAAAAACTTTACCTTTGCGCTTAATTGGTATTTATCATCGAGGATTCCTAAAATAACAATAATAAACGCACCCACTGTAATGGCGGTCATTTTTGTTTCATTATATATGCCGGCCGCGAGCACACCCGCCGCTACGCCGATAAAGATGGCCAGGCCGCCCATACGGGGCATTATTTTATCATGTACTTTTCGGTTGCTGGGCTGGTCAACTGCACCTATTTTGATCGCAATTTTTTTTACGATAGGAGTTAGGATTAAAACCGTTAGCAGAGAGACAAAAAACGCAACAACTATGCGAAACATGCGTTCGTCAAGCATAAAGAAGTCTCCTTTGGAATTATATGAAGTCTTTTCTGATATTGAACCGTTCCTTCCATTATAATTCTTACTAGTTATTATAACAAGCATCATCAAAAAGAAACACGCAAATGAAAAAATGCGCTTTCCCTTTTAATGGGATTGCGCATTTTTCAATATACCCGTGCATTCGAGCATTCGGCCGAATAAAACATTCCAATCCCGTCTCCGGGCCAATTCACGGCGCAAAGCCTCGTATGATCCGCTGCGGTCCGCTGCCAGAAGCGCGTCGCAGGCCGCGATGAAATCTGCGGGGTCACTGCCTTCAACGTGTTCATAAACGAAAGGCCTTTTGATTTTTGACGTAGAAGAAAGGTTGCAGCCGACAACCGGTTTTCCGGCGGCTAAAAATTCAAAAAGCTTGAGCGGAAATACCGCGTCATTATAAGGTGAATTTTTATAAGGCATGATGCCGATGTCGACAAGCTGCATATAGGACGGCACTTCATTCGGCGCGGCAGGTCCCGTCCAGATGACATTCGGACGCTCCAGAAGCGACTTGAAATCCGGATCGTCCTGAGCCGTGTTCGGGCCTACCAATAAAATCGTCCAGTCAGGCCTCACATCTGCCGTTTCCGCCATAAGCGCAAAATCGAGCTTCGGTTTGATTCCGCCGATAAAACCGAGAACCGTTCCGTTCCGTCCCCGTAAAATGTCTTCATCCGGCTGTTTATTTTCCCGTGAAAACAGGTCATATTCCACTCCGTTTTCAATGGTGAACACTTTCTGGTGCGGGTTCTCCAGCTTTTTTCCGACCTCCTGGTGCAGACAGTCAGATGTACACGTAATGGAATCGGCACGCTGAATGATTCTCATTTCCGCCTGTTTAATGATGTTTCTTCTAACATTTGACAGCACCCCGGACCGGCCGCTGATCGGAGCGGCCCACAGATCACTGCAATCGTAAATCACTTCATCCCAAGGAAACAGATCTGCCAGCAGCGGAAAACCGGGGAAGGTGTACCATAAGCAGCAGCGGGCCCCTTCACCTTCTTCCTTCAGCATGTTCACCAATGGTGAAAGCTTATGCCTGTAGCACATGTCTGTATACCTGCCGAAGCGGAAAGCTTTTTGCCGCATGAGATCCTTTACAGTGAACTGCCGGATTCCCTCGGCGATCCCGGCCATCTGACCATCATTGGCTCGCGGAGACGGGCATACCCAAATGACGCTTTTCGTTTCTTTTTGCCGGGCGAGAAATTCAGCCAGCCGGTGCCGTCTGTATCTCAGCCGGTCATGCCCCCATTCCGCCGCTCCGACGATTACGTGAATAATCGGTTCCACCTTCATCACCCAGCTCCTCTGACGCCTACAGTCTTTTCAAGACCGCGTTTTTTGCATATTGCATAAAACACCACGAAGCCTTGATAAAATGCAGGCGCTCAATTTCTCTATAAACAAACCACGTTTTTTTTGCGGCTTTCCACTTGTTGCTTGAAATCGAATTCTGCACAAGCCTGTATTCTGAAAGGCACTCATTCAGGCCGTAAGCCGTAAATCCCCTTTTCAGCAGGGAAAGCCATGTCGCTAAATCCTGCCGCGTTCTGATATCAGGCATTTGAATCTGCCCCGTCTGCTCTCTGTCAATCATGACCGTTAAACATCCGATAATCGTGTTTTTTAAAGCTTCATCATATGACAGGCTTTCAGGGGCTTGAATCGTTTTGTCCGTCGGCGTTCCGTCCTGCTCCATGACGCTGTAGCCCGTAAATGAAAAAGCGCAGGACCGCTCTGCCATAAACGCAAGCTGTTTTTGAAGCTTTTCCTTTTTCCATCTGTCATCGCTGTCCAGAAATGCGACATAACGGCCCTTGGCATGTTTAAGGGCTGTATTTCTGGCAGCCGCGGCTCCCCCGTTTTTCTCTAAATAAACGACGCGGATCCGCTCATCCTTTTGTTCATATTGCCGTAAAATATCTCTCGTTCCGTCCGTTGAACAATCATCCGCGATAATCATTTCCCAATGCGGGTGGCTTTGATGTAAAACAGACTGAATCGTGTCTTCGATATATTCACTTGCATTATAAGACGGTGTAATGACAGATACGAAAGGTTTCCAGTTTGTCATGGTCACATCTCCATCGCAGATTTTTACAAGGACTCTCTAAAAAACTCAGGAATGACAATGAACATAAATGCAACTGCAATGCCGATTAAAACGCCCAGAACCGCTTTCTTTTTCGGCGGCATGCCTTGTCCCGCCGTTTCATTCATCGGCTCTGAATTGATGATGCCGGCCGCTTTCAGGTTCAGCTGCGTATTTTTCAATTCGTATAAAAATCGTTCCTTATCCACTTTGGCGTCCGCGCTGACGGTTTCTCCTTCAAGCGCAGCAATACTCTGCCGCACTACTTTTGCCCGTTTTTCAAACAGGTCCTGATCATTCTTCAGAAAAGTTTTTATGACGGCTTGAAACACCGATTCGGTCTCCTGTTTGTTTTGGCCGCTGTAGCTGACCGTGATCAATGAATCTGATTGTGTTTCGACAGTCAGTTTACTTTTCACGGCCGCTCTTTCTTCGTCTGTTTTATCAGGCAAAGCCTGCTTTAAAAAGGCATCGCTCGTCAAAAGGAGCGGGATTTCTTTTGTATTGTTATAAAGCGGATGATCATAATTTCCCGCGGCGATCGCGGCTTCTGATGTAAAACTGCTGCCCCCGCTGATTTTTGACGGCAATACATATCCCGCTGCCCCTAACACAACGGGCAGCGCAATGATCCAAATGATATTCTTTTTGATACGCTGGGTTATTCTTGTCAACATATCCTTCATCTCGCATCTCCCTGTTTTTCATAGTACGCCGTGACGGCAGGCTCCTTTTGTAAACGCCTCAATATATTGACCGCCGCGATCACGAGCGAGAGAAATACCCAGTGGAAAAATAAATTTGATACGGAGCTTGGGCTGATGCTGCTTACCAAAAAACCGGCCATCGCCGTGATAAGTCCTTCTGTGATCAGTCTTGACTGATTTTCCGATTTTCTTTCATGACATTTATAAAGTGTCCAAAAAAGGAACAAATAGACTGTCAGGTAACCGAGCATCGTAAGAACGCCGAAGTTCGCCATAATCTCGACGAGCCAGTTGTGCACCTCAACTACGCCGCCCGTATCATAAACGGGCTCTGCTTTTAAATAGTAAGAGACGTTTCCGGCACCCACTCCGAACCCCCAGGAATCAATCACATAGTGAAAGGCGTTTTTTAAAAGATTCGCCCTCGCGAGGTTGGAAGGAAGCGGATGCTGTCCCGGCATCGCCTGCGGAGCTGAAAACAGATTCAAGACGGCATTGGTGATACGGCCCGCAAATAAAACCGCAAACAGCGCCGCACCCGCTCCCGCTGCGTACAGCGCGAGTTTTTTCAACAGGGAAGGCAGCAGGATGAAGACGTATACAGCCGCCCCCGCGCATATGCCCAGCAGACTCGCGCGCGAACCGGTCAAAATGATTAAATACAAAGCGCAGATCGCAAAGAGCAGGCTGACGGCCTTCACATAGCCGTTTTTCATATTTTTCACCGCCGCCGCATACAGAAAGAAACTGATGCACAAAAACGTTGCGAAATCATTTTGATTAAAGAAAACGGACGTCGGATAATGCTGTTTGTACTGCGGGCCGTTATAAAGCGTGGAGCTCGGCAGATGGTGGTGTGTAAAATGATTGTAAAAGCCGATCGCCATCACAAAAATGGTCATCACAAGCCATATGCCGTAAAAAACCATCAGCTGATCAAAGCGCTGAATGAACATGACAATAAGATAAATCAGAAACATGCCCATTCCCATTAAAGCTAAATATTTAATCCCGTACGTCACGGATTTTGCCCACAATAACGATAGGAGACCGTATGTAAACCATAAGGCGAAAAACATCAGAACCCCTTTTACATTCACCCGATTCCATCTGTCAATATGATGACGGTTTGTCAGGATGCCGGCGACGTGAAGGGCGCCCGCTCCGATTAATAACAGCCGGTATATAAATAAGCTGAAAAATCCGAGATGGACCGCAAAGAAGGCCTGGTTTAAAAATGTACACGCGATCAGTATATAAATGAGCCCCATAAACATCTGACCGTTTGTTGTAAAGGCGGATAGCAAAGCAAGTCCGGCAATACCGATCATGGCGGCAAGCAGCAGCACGGTGATTTTTCCGAATCCGGCATCCGTCCTGACCGCCTCCAGCGTGATGAATCCTCCTGTAATGAGAGCGGCAAGCAGCACAAGAACATGTGCCGCTGAACGTTTGATACTCACATGGCAAACCCCTTTCCAAAACAGCAGCCGAGCCGGGCTGCCGAGAGCCTGAAGACAAATCTTTTTCTATCTTGCCAGTTCTTTTATTTGCCGATCGGCATGAACCGCCGGACGTCCGACGGAATGATAAGTGAATCCTGAAATCCTCATATACTCCAGCGGAAACATATTTCTGCCGTCAATGATAACCGGCTGTTTGAGCAGCTGCTTCACTCTCTGAAGATCCATCTCCTTGACTTCCGGCCAATCTGTTGTAATCAGGCATGCGTCCGCGTTTTTGATGGCACTGTACAGCTCTGTGTGATATTCAATGCCGCCGTCTCCTAATATCGCTGACGCTTCGGGAATCGCGATCGGATCATACGCTTTCACATGAGCGCCCTGCTCTTTAAGGCTTGTGATGATATCAAGAGCCGGGGCGGAGCGGACGTCATTTGTGTGCGGTTTAAAGGCCAGCCCCAGTACGGCCGCGGTTTTCCCTTTTAAGGGACCGATGGCGCGGTTCAATTTTTCCGTAATACGGACCCGCTGCTTCTGATTGGTTTCAATGACGGCTTCCATCATTTGAAACGGATAGCCGGCGGCGTTTGCGATATGCAATAAAGCCGTTGTATCCTTCGGAAAGCAGGATCCGCCGAATCCGATGCCCGCCTGGAGAAATTTATTCCCGATCCGGCTGTCAAGACCGACGCCTTCTGACACGTGGGAAATGTCCGCCCCGACACGTTCGCAAATATTGGCGATATCGTTAATAAAAGATATTTTCGCGGCTAAAAAAGCATTTGCGGCATACTTAATCATTTCCGCGCTTTCAAGATTCGTCTTTACGACCTTCGTACGGAACGGCTTATGAAGCTCTTCAATGACCGAAGCGGCATGTTCGCTTGTGGCGCCGATGACCGCCCGCTCCATCTGCATCGTATCCCGCACCGCCGAACCTTCACGGAGGAATTCAGGATTTGACGCGACATCAAACGGATATTTTCCCTTTGACGCTTCGCTGACGATTTGGTAAACGAGCTTTCCCGTCCCGACCGGAACAGTGCTTTTGGTGACAATGATTTTGTATCCGTTCAGCTGTTCTCCGATTGTTTGCGCCGCTGCCTTAATGTAGGTCAGATCGGCTTCACCCGTCTTTGACATCGGCGTACCGACGGCGATATAGATGATATCAGCGGCTTTCACAGCCGGCTCAATGCCGGCCGTAAAGGATAAGCGCCCGGCACTGACATTTTTTTCGGCTAATTCCTCAAGTCCCGGTTCATATATCGGGATGACTCCGTTTTGCAAGCTTCTGATTTTCGCTTCATTGATGTCACAGCAAGTCACATGATGGCCGATTTCCGCAAAACAAGTTCCAGATACAAGACCTACATACCCTGTTCCTAATACAGCGATTTTTTTCACAGCTTCATCCCTCTTTCGAAAGGTTCTCCTCTTGCCCGGCCCGGTTCATTACGGATCGGTATTTCTCTTTCAGCGTTTTCGCGTTTTGGCTTGCGTCAAAATACATGCGGACGGTTTGATAAAGTTCCTCGGCTGTTTGCGGCGTCCAAGCCTCTCCTTCGTCATATTGCAGAATCGATTCTGCCAGCGTCTCAGGTGAACCCGGCTTGATCAGCAACCCCCGGTGTTTCCCGAATAAAGAAGCCAATCCTCCGACATCGGTGCAGATCACCGGCACCTTCAGAGCGAGCGCCTCAATGACCACAGTCGGCATGCCTTCGCTGTAGGACGGCAGCGCCATTACATCCGAAGCCAGCAGATAGTCCTGTACCTTGTCGTTCGGCAATTGCCCCGTGACGATATGAGCGGCTTCACGCAATGAAGATGCGGCGGGACCGTCACCGACAAAGACGGCTTCATACCTTTCATCCAATGATTGAACGGCTTTTGATAAGTCGAAAACGCCTTTCTCTTTGACAAGCCTGCCGATGAACACGATCAGTTTTTTATCCGGAGGAAGGCCGAGCCGTTTTCTGACGGCTTCTTTCGTCTCGTTCCTTTTTCGGAAGGCGTCAAGCGTGATGCCGATCGGAAGCACGGTGCACTCCGCTTCGATAAGCTTTTTCATTTGTTCCCGCAGACTGCCGCTCACAGCGTAAATATCGGCTGCTTCCCGCACCGCAAATGTAAATGCGCGATGAGCGCTTTTGCTGTAATGCGGATAGACATTGACATCACTGCCATGCAAGGTCAGCACATACGGAATGCCTAAAGCCTTTGACACAATGGCGGCCGCTCCGCCTGACGGCATGGCGAAATGCGCGTGAATCAGATCGGGCTTCAGGCCATGATTTTTAATCGCGGAAAGAACCGATGACGCCATTCTTTTATGCGGCTGCGCCCATTTCAGCTGCCCGGGAACCGCCTGATAAAACGGCCGGTGGACGGACACGCCTTTCCGCCATTCATGCGCCGGCCTGATATCCTTTTGCCGATATGTCTTTTTCAGCACCCGGAATGGCGCGGCGAGTTTCGGCCGCGGACAAATGACGGTCATCTCCGCGCCAAGCTTTCTCAGTTCTTGGGCCTGCGTCTCATGAAAAACGCCTTCTCCCGGCTTCTCACTGCTCGGATAGACACTTGTCATCCACAATACCTTCATAGCAAACGTCCTTTTCTTAATTTACTTTTCATATGCGGATAAGCTTTTCCTAACAGGAATAAATAACACAACGCGCCGCAGGCTACGGAGATCGCCAGCCGCAGCTTGACATCAAGGCTGATCCGCTCCGTGCCGAAGCTGGCTGTAAAAGCGATGACACCCATTGCCGCCGTAAGCAGAAACGGTTTGGCCACGGCTTTGAAGTAAGCCGACAGCCGCAGCTTAATGACATATGCCAACAGCCAGCGCCCGATCAGGAAATTCAGGATGCTGATGAAAGCGTACGTCCAGGCTACCGTCAAGAGATTTCCGGACAGCACGGCGGCGTACAAAGATGCACCATACAGCAGCATCACCCCGGCGTCCCAATAAAACGCCAGATCGGCCCGCCCTTTTGCGAGCAGCACAGATCCGTTCGGATTCATCAGAACCCTTAATATCCCGACGATGGCGAGAACGTTTAAAACCGGGACAGCCGCCAGCCATTTTTCTCCGAATACCGAAGCCACGAATGCATCCGACACTGAAACCAAACCGAGCAAAAGCGGAAAGGATATCAGCGCGAGTATTTTGGTCATATTGAGAAATCCTTCTCTGATAACGCTGTTTTCATGCTTGTTTTTCGCAAAGACGGGAAACGCGACTCTCGTAATGATCGGATTAATTTTTAATACCGGAAGCGTGACAATCTGGTAGGCCAGATTGTAAATGCCGAGCGCCTCGGCGCCGATAAAACTGCCGATCAGAATCATATCAATATTCGCTCCGAGCCGGTTCACAAGCCGGGAAGACAGCTGAAAGGCCCCGAAAGAAAAGAAGCCTTTCATTCCTTTCAGATCAAAAACCAACGCCGGTCTCCATGTTTTTCTGCAGGACATCCAGTACAGAATCCCTTTTGACGATTGCAGCAGCACCTGGGAAATCACATAGGCGAGAATCGGGTCCGTATAAAAAACCGCGGCCGCCAAATACACGAAGGACAACACATTTGAAAAGATTTCAATCTTGCTTAACGTGTTAAATGCCAGCGCTTTTTGCAGCATATACTGGTATTGCTGACCGATCGGCGCGATTAAAAACATGACGGCCAGCACGCGGATTAAATAGACAAGCTCCTCCCGCCGATAAAAATCGGCGATGAGCGGACTGCTGAAAAACAGCAGCGCAAACAGCGCAAGCCCCGTTATGATATTCAGCCAGTACAAGGAAGACATCTGTTTATCAGTCACATGATCTTTTTGAATGAGCGCGGCGCCAAAACCCATATCAAGCGCGATTTGGGCAAACACCACTACCGTTGTGATCATGCCGACAAGGCCGAATTCAGCCAGTGACATGACCCGCCCGAGCAGGGCGAATTGGACGATTTGAATGACCGTAATACACGCTGTCGAAATACTTGTCCATTTGGCGCCGCTCAAGATTTGATTTGTAATACTAGGCATCGTTTTCCCTACTTTTTTGTCTGCTGACCAGAATTTTTATCGCGCCCCGTCACCGGTCCAGATCACTTTGCACGTTTTGAGCATAATCTTCAGTTCCAATGAAAAGGTCAGGTTGCGGATATAATATAAGTCAAACATCAGTTTTTCCCTCGGTGTCATGTCATATCCCCCGTTGACCTGCGCCCAGCCGCTTAATCCCGGCTTAACGGCCAGCCGCTCCGTAAACCCCGGAATCTCAGCCTGAAACTGTTCCGTAAACACGGGACGCTCGGGACGCGGGCCGATCAGGCTCATTTCTCCCCGAAGCACATTTACCAGCTGCGGCAGCTCATCTATACGGGTCCTTCTGATAAAAGCGCCGACCTTTGTCACGCGGGGATCCTTTTTCAGCGCCCAGACCGCCCCCGATTTTTCAGCATCTATTTTCATAGAGCGGAGCTTATACAAATAAAACGGCTTCCCGTCTTTGCCTACCCGCTCCTGCTTATAAAAAGCCGGGCCGGGCGACTCCAAACGAATCAGTATGGAGAACAGGCCCATCACCGGGAGCGCCGCCAAAAGCCCCGCAAGCGCAAACACAATGTCCATGAATCGCTTAAAAGCCAAATAACGGGCCGTTCTTTCCGTAACGGCAGCGGAAGTCCCCTGCCGCACTGCATAGTTATTATTTACATTCATGCTTTTCTCTGCTCCCACTGACACACACCTCACGATTTGTTGGGATGTTTGATGACCTATGCCGTGAGTTTAGCAGATGGATGTTAATTGGAAGTAAAGGAAGCGTTAATGTTTATTAGAATGTTTCGATTATTGTTTTTTTATTGTAAATCTATTCATATCCATATTTGAGACAAAGCATAATGAAAAATAAAAAAACAGACCGGTATGAACCGGTCTGTTTCCATGAAAAAATTATCGGAAATAGGAGGAAACGCCTTGGGTGATCCCCGCCGCGAGTCTGTCCTTTTTCGTTGATTGTTTTAAAATATTGGCATCAATCGGGCTTGTGACAAAACCGGTTTCTAACAAGACACTCGGCATTTTAGAATACTTAATGACGTAAAATCCGGCAGTTTTCACACTGCGGTCACGCGTGCCGAGAGCAGAAACCATTCTCGGCTGAATATTTTGGGCAAGCCTCAGACTGTTTGCGGATTGGTACGTTTTATCATAATACGTCTCCGTACCGTTTGCACTGCTGTTATCATTTGCGTTCGCATGGACGCTGATGAAAATATCGGCGTTCGCCTTCGCCCCTTTGTTCACTCTCTCCTCAAGCGAGTCAAAGGTGTCGCCCTTCCTCGACATTACAGTAAGCGCGCCCGCGCCGTATAATTGATTGTTAAGACGCGTAGCGATATCAAGATTTACATTTTTCTCAAGCAAGCCGTTGCCGGTTGCTCCTGAATCCTGATAGCCGTGCCCCGGATCAATAAAGACCGTTTTGCCGACAACGGGATTTTTAAGCTGCGACGCGGCATTGTTGCTTAAAGATGAAGCACTTCCTATGACGGTGAAGCTGGTGATGTTTTTACTTCCGATATACGTCCGGACGTCTTTTGACAGACTGTCTCCATTCGTCAGCAGGTGAACTCTTCCCTGTTTGGCGCTCAGCACGCCTCCGACGATGGTATCCGCCTCTTTAAAACCATTGGTAACAAACGTATAGCCTGTGCTTAAGCCTGTCTTTTTTGCAAGATTCACAGACAGGTTATAGCGGTTTTTGCCGCTGATTCTTGAAGGGTTCGGCAGCTTATTATAAAGTGAGCTGCTGATGCTGCTTGTCCCGCCAATGACAATCGTGTTTTTAATCCCTAAGCTTTTGATCGCATTGGACGTAGAACCATTTAATGTCGAATCATTAGTGAATAAAATCGGATATTTTTTAGCGGACGCATAAGAAATCGCAGCCATTCCATCTGCATCAACAAACCCGTTGACCACAAGGGCTGTAGAAGATCTTGTCATTTCACCCGCCACTTTTGCGGCTGTGGCATATCTCGTGCTCCCTGATAATCGTTTGACACTGATGCCTAATTTAGCAATTTGATTTTCAGTATTTTTCGAAACGGCAGGTGTGCCGCCTACGATAATCACATTTTTCGTTTTTAAATCAATTAATCCCTTTTTTGTGCCGGCAGACAGCTGATCTTTATTTGTAAACAGCAGCGGCGCATTTTTTTGATATGAAAGCGGCGCAGCGGCAATTGCATCGGCATATGAAGTTCCGCCGGTGATAATTACCGTTTTCGCTTCACCCCATGATTGTTTTGCCGCCAGTACAGCCGTATCATACCGGGTGCTTCCGCCGATCCTTTTAACCGTGTTATCAGCCAAAGCGGAAGGGACAAATAGAATGACCCCGAGAATAAAGACGGGGAGACATTTTATGATGAATTTCAATCCGATCTCCTCCACAGAAGTTTAGTAGTTTGTAAGTGCTGTATTAGGGTAATAGAACGCAAGAATAGAAGTATACGGCTCTCCGGCCTCCGCTCTTTCTTTTGCTCCGTATTGACTCATTCCTACGCCGTGACCGTATCCTTTTCCTGATATCGTGATTTGCGAAGAATTACCGGACGCACTGGCGTATGTGCTTTTAAAAGATGAAGCTCCGATCATCGTCCTGAGTTCAGACGCTTTCACCTCAACAGATGCAGTCTTGTTCATGACATAGCCCTTCGACTTGTCATTCACATGGTACGTGACCTTCACCGCGGCGTCTTCCGCGCGCTGGCCTTTTGTTTTTCCGGTTAGCGAGAGATCAGAGATGCTTGCAATTTTTATGGAACTTGCATTGGTTTCTTTATTTTTCATCAGCCAATTTTTTATTCCGTTGAGCTGCGCAGCATTTGCTTCGTTTGTTTTAGACCACCAGGATGCGGGATTTTTCATATCCAGACCCGCTGGCAGCTGCTGCTTCTGCAATGTTAAAGACCAGCTGATTTCCGGATCTTTTGTATCCTTTTTGGCTACTAAATACGGCACTTTCGATCCCCACACTTCATCGCCGGCTTCCATGTAACCGCCATTGCTTGATGAGTAAGTGGCATCTATCAATCTGCCGGAATAAGTGAGCACTTTCCCTTTTGTTCCGTTAACGGCTGCGGTGGCGTTTGGATACCAGCTGTATCCCCCGTAAACCTGAAAGGCCGTTGTATCCGCGACTGTTTGTCCCATCTTGCCGATAGAGTAGGTGCGGGCGGCAACAGCCTGGGCTTTCAGCGCTTCTGTCGGCCAGCTTCCCGGCATTTCATTCGGCAGGACACCTTTCAGATAATCCTCAAAAGGAATGTTTTCATTAACAGGTCTTACATATTTGCCGGATTCCGCAGTGAAACTCATATTCCCCAGATATGGCTTCCCGTCAATGCTGATTGTGTTTGCTGTTGAATATTTTGCAGGAACCGCCTTGAAAGACGTTTTTCCGCTGTTAATGCCTGCAACGCCTAATTTGCCGCCGGACGTTTCAATACGGTACGTCTTTCCGTTTACGAGATAAAACTCTTTTGCGTAAGCAGCCTTAACTGAATCGGCAATTGAATTCGCGCTGCCTATTAATGTATAAGAATAGGTGCCTTTCGTTTTAAAAAGGCTGGCCTCGTCGGCGGGTGTTTCGCTTTTTTTGATGTATACAAGCGGCATGTGATTTGCGGCGGCAATATTTGATCCGACAACGATGTCCGCTAATTTAGTCCCGTTGGCAGCCACCGTTTTGCTTGCATCCATGCCGAGCGAAGTGACTGCGTTTGCTGATATTTGATATCTGTTTGATCCGGTAATTCTTTTGGTGACCGAGGCCTTCTTTTTAATTTGATTCTCCACATCTTTGCTGACGCTTGAAGTGCCTCCCATGATGATCACTTTTTTAGGCAGATTGTAGCTCGGAAGGGAGTCTTTTTTCGTCAGGAGAATTGGATAGCCGTTTTGCGCAGCATAAGGCGCGATTGCCAGCGCATCCGTATATACATCCCCCGTTACTACGACCGCCTGGTCATAGCTGCCCATTTCGGCCGCAATATTTTTGGACAGATCATATCTGTTTTTTCCGCTGATCCGTTTCGTGCGGCCGTATTTCTTCAATGTCTTTTCCGCGGCCGACGAAATACTGTTCGTCCCGCCGATGATTAAAATATTATCCGGACTGAATTTCTTGATTTGCGCTTCTGTGCTGCTGCTCAGTTTTTTCGCTTCAGTCAGCAGAACAGGCGCTTTCAGTTTATTCGCTAAAGGAATGACGGAAAGCGTGTCCGCAAAATAAGCATCCGTATTAACGACAACTATGTTGGACGGGTTTTTCCAATACTTGGATGTCGCGG
This sequence comes from Bacillus sp. JHAA, assembly GCF_036961585.1. Classification (NCBI taxonomy): domain Bacteria; kingdom Bacillati; phylum Bacillota; class Bacilli; order Caryophanales; family Bacillaceae; genus Bacillus; species Bacillus sp. JHAA. Next base: position 479,199 of record NZ_JBAMDE010000001.1, read on the forward strand.
CGTTAGCCGTATCATATTTGGACGCGCCTCCCAATCTGGCAACGGAGGAGACATCGCTTCCCGTCAGTTTATAAGTTCCTGAAGGTTCGATATTCAGAGTCGATTTATTACCAATATAATTCGTCAGTTTTACTGAGATATCAGAACTGGACGCAAAAGTGCTTTCCGGTAATAAAGCCAGGCTGAATATCACAGAAAAACAGACAGCCCATATTGTTTTCTTCAATTTTTATCCCGCCTTTTGCTGATCATGGTGTATTATTTTGCTTTCTCGATTTCCTTGATCTCTTTTTGGCCTTTATCATTTGTGAAATACGTAATGCTGACTTTGTCATTTTCGCTGAATTTATTCAGAACATCAGAGAAGTCATCAGAAAATTCAAAGCTGACGGGCTGATCATCCACTTTTACTTCAATTGTGTGCGTATCCGCCATACCGACATAATATGCCGTTTCTTTTTGAGCCTGGTTCTCCGAAGAACCGCTTCCCTTCTTTGATTGATCCGCCGTTCCGCACGCTGCCAATACAACAGAAAAAAGCAGTATTAAGAACGAAGCTGCAATAGTTTTTTTCATTTTTTTCACCTCATCTTTATGTATCGTCTTATACTAACTTTTTTTTAAGGTAATTTTAAGGTCTTTTTGTAACCTTTTTTTAAGAATTTCGTCTATTACATGGTTATAAGTAAAAATATGACTGGGTTTATAAAGATTAGTAAATTGTATCAGGAAAGTTAATAGAAAAGGTGATGACAAATGAGAGCTGAACGAAAAAGAAAGAAGAAAAAAGTTCTTCTGACAATCGTAACAATCATCGGGCTGTTAGTTTTATCATCAGGAGGCTACGTCTACTACTTGTGGCACAAAGCGGCTTCAACGGTGGCAAGCATTCAGGAAGACTTGAAAAAATCGGACAAACGTGACACGGATATAGATCTCGGAAAGAAGGATCCGATTTCTGTTTTAATCATGGGCGTCGATGAGCGGAAAAATGACAAGGGGCGCGCGGATACGATGATTTATATGACCGTCAATCCTAAAACGAATACAACAGAAATGGTCAGCATTCCGCGTGATACGTATACGAAAATCTCCGGCAAAGGTACGATGGATAAAATCAACCACTCCTATGCTTTCGGCGGAACGCAGATGGCCGCGGATACCGTCGAGGACCTGCTTGACGTGCCGGTAGATTATTTTGTGAAAGTAAACATGGAGAGCTTCAAAGATACCGTGGATACACTCGGCGGGATTACGGTGAACAGCACGTTTGCCTTCAACTACGACGGGCACTCTTTCGGAACGGGGAACATCAGCCTGAACGGCGAAGAAGCACTTGCCTACACGCGTATGAGAAAAGAAGATCCCAGGGGGGATTTCGGCAGGCAGCAGCGCCAGCGCCAAGTGATTGAAGGGATTATTTCTAAAGGGGCAAACATCTCGTCTGTCACGAAATTCGGAGATATGTTTAAGGTCATTGAAAACAATATGAAAACAAACATGTCATTCGATGATATGTGGACGGTTATGACTGACTATAAAAACGCCCGCAGCAAAGTCACTCAGCATGAACTGAAGGGAACGGGAACGAGAATCAACAATATCTATTATTACAAATTAGATGAAGCAAGCCTCGCTTCAGTCAAAAAAGAATTAAAAGAAAGCCTGAAATAATAAAAAAACTCTGCATATGATGCAGAGTTTTTTTATTCTGTAAAAGGCTGCGGACGGGTTTTTCTATAGCCGTACCGATAAAGCAGTTCTTCCACAATCCGTTTTGAAGCCGATCCGTCACCATAAGGGTTTGACGCCTTTGACATCCGTTCATATTCAGCCTGATCGGTTAAGAGCTGTTTTGTCAGCTGATACACCGTTTCTTCATCTGTACCCGCCAGCTTTAATGTCCCGGCTTTCACTCCTTCGGGGCGCTCGGTTGTGTCCCTAAGCACCAAGACCGGCTTTCCGAGAGAAGGCGCTTCCTCCTGAACCCCGCCTGAGTCGGTCAAAATGAAGTTTGCTTTCGCAGCGAAGTTATGAAAATCCACGACCTCCAGAGGTTCTATTAAGTGCACCCTGTCCGAATCAGCAAAATGGGCTTCTGCGGCCTCACGAACTGCGGGATTCAAATGAACGGGATAAACGACTTGTACGTCCTCAAACTCTTCAACGACTCTTCTGACGGCCTTAAACATCTGTTCCATCGGCCTGCCTAAATTTTCACGTCTGTGCGCTGTTAAAAGAATCATCCTGCTTCCTTCCAGCTTGTCAAAAATCGGATGAAAATAATCTTCCCGCACTGTCGTTTGAAGCGCGTCTATCGCCGTATTTCCCGTGACAAATATAGAATCCGGCTTTTTATTTTCTGAAAGCAGATTCTGCTCGGCCTGGCTTGTCGGCGCAAAATTCACATCAGCGATCACGCCCGTCATCTGCCGATTGATTTCCTCGGGGAAAGGAGAGTATTTATTATGCGTACGCAGACCGGCTTCCACATGGCCGACAGCGATTTGATGGTAAAAGGCGGCAAGGCTTCCGGCGAACGTTGTCGTCGTATCTCCGTGGACCAAAACGATATCTGGTTTTACTTCTTGGAACAGCTTGTCCAGTTTCAGCAAAGCATGAGATGTAATTTCTGAAAGCGTTTGACGCTCTTTCATAATATTCAAATCAAAATCAGGCGTAATGCTGAATGCTTCAAGCACTTGATCCAGCATCTGTCTGTGCTGTGCGGTTACAGTCACCAGCGAATCAATTTCCTGATATTTTTCAAGCTCTAATACAAGCGGAGCCATTTTAATTGCTTCAGGTCTTGTACCGAATACGGTCATTACTTTTAGTTTTTTCAACGGTTTGTCTGCACCTCGTTTTATATGTCGGATATCCCTTCATGTTAACATATTTATGCCGTTTCTTAGATATTGTAAAGCTTAATGGCAAACAAAGCAAAAACCGTTCCAAGACTCTTTGAAAGCGGATTAAAAGGTGTGAATTTTAATCAATTGTGGTAAAGTGGAAAAAGACTAGGTTATAGTTCTGAAAAAAAGATTTTGCAGAAACAAGGATGGTGTTATTCAGTGAAGAAAGTACGCAAAGCCATTATTCCGGCAGCAGGTTTAGGCACTCGTTTTTTGCCGGCCACAAAAGCAATGCCTAAAGAAATGCTTCCAATCGTTGATAAGCCGACAATTCAGTATATTATCGAAGAAGCTGTCGAATCCGGCATCGAAGATATTATTATCGTAACCGGAAAAGGAAAAAGAGCAATAGAAGACCATTTCGACAATGCCCCTGAACTGGAACGTAATTTAGAAGAAAAAGGGAAAATCGAACTGCTTCAAAAAGTGAAAAAATCGTCAAATATTGCGGATATCCACTATATTCGCCAAAAAGAGCCAAAAGGACTCGGTCATGCCGTTTGGTGCGCACGCAACTTCATCGGCGATGAACCTTTCGCCGTTCTTCTCGGCGATGATATTGTCCAGGCTGAAAAACCGGGACTTCGTCAGCTGATGGATGAATACGAAAAAACATTGTCTTCAATCATTGGTGTTCAGCAAGTTCCTGAAAACGACACACACCGCTACGGAATTATCGATCCGTTAACAAATGAAGGCCGCCGTTACCAGGTCAAAAATTTTGTAGAGAAGCCTGAACCGGGTACAGCTCCTTCCAACTTGGCTATTTTAGGAAGATACGTTTTCACTCCTGAAATTTTCATGTACCTGGAACAGCAGGAAGTCGGTGCAGGAGGAGAAATTCAATTAACGGACGCCATCCAAAAGCTCAATGACATTCAGCGTGTCTTCGCTTATGATTTCGAAGGAAAACGTTACGATGTCGGTGAAAAACTCGGATTTATCGAGACGACGCTTGAATTTGCCTTACAGGATCAGGATATCCGCCATAAATTAATTCCGTTCATGAAGGATCTTCTTGAAAAAGAAGAAGCTGACGAATAGAAAAAGCTGCCGAATCCGGCAGCTTTTTTATGTGATCTTTACTTTTTAGACGTTACGGTCAGTGTTTGATCAGCATTGTTCACAGAAAAAGTATATTCCTGGTTTTTAAGCATGAGCAAATTCTGATTGATTTTGCTGCCGCCTTTTTCACTTAAAGCTGGGATGTCTGCGGGACGCGATAAATGAAAAACCACTTCGGAGACTGTATCCTTGTCAATCACTACATCCGTTTTTTCATCGGATGTTTTTAATACGTTCCGTCCGTCAGCCGTTTGTCCGGCAGCTGGATTTTTCAATTTACTCTGTACATCGTCCCGGCTTTTATTGAGATATGAGAGAAACTCTTCTGCTGTTTGGCTTGATAAACTGCCGCTGAAATCATTAAGCTGAACATCCGTCTTTTTTAAAGCGTTCACTTTATACAGATCAGACTTTTTCATAAAGTACTCTTTATCGTTTAATTTCACTTTGGCCGCCTGGTTATTTTCGGCTTCTACCTGCACCTTCGTGCCGAAACTTACACTTGCGGAGGCTTTTCCTTTTATATCTTTTTCAGTATAAAGGTCCGCCTTTTCAGCTTTTACCAAAGCAGGTTTATTCACAGACTCATAAAGGCCGGCATCGCTCTGTTTGACGTCACCGAAAGATGTAATCGCACGCAGAGGCTTGTCTGAAAACATCGAAGCGCCCGCGCCGACAGCCAGCAATGCAAGCAGCGTAATCTGAATCGTATTGGCAATGAATTTAGGCTTCGCTTTCTTTTGCTGCGCCTGACTGATTTTCTGTTCCTCGGCTGCCCGCGTTCTGCCTTCAATCTGCTCGTTTTGATATTTCTTCTTTTCTTTCTTTGAAAGCTTGTTGAACCAATCCACAAAAGCTTTATATTCTTTCACAACGGCTTTCGTTTCGTCGAACATGCGCATTTCGCCGTAATGCATCCAAGCCACCCGATCACACATTTTCTCAATCTGTCCGATGGAATGACTGACGAAAAAGATCGTTTTGCCGCGTTCTTTAAATTCCGTAATGCGGTCCACACATTTCTGATAGAAAGTCTGGTCCCCTACTGAGAGCGCCTCATCAATAATAAGGATGTCAGGATCCATATGCGCCGATATGGCAAAACCGAGACGGGATTTCATACCGCTTGAATAGCTTTTAACAGGCTGATCTATAAAGTCGCCGATATCCGCGAATTCAACGATTTTTTCATAAAGCTCGTCTATCTGCCGATTGTTGAGACCCATCATCAAGCATTTTAAACGAATGTTGTCTTTACCGCTTAATTGATTGTTTAATCCGGCAGAAATCGCGATTAAAGACGGCTGCCCGTTCATATCAATCTCCCCGCTTGTCGGCGGAATGATCTTTGCAAGCAAATTGGACATCGTTGATTTTCCCGAGCCGTTGATCCCTACGAATCCGATCGTTTCCCCTTCATAGACGTCAAAAGAAACATTTCGGACAGCGAAAAAACCTTTTTGATTTCTGTTTGGGAAAAACAGTCCTTTAATTTTGTCAGACTGTTTTTTATATAGAAAATACTGTTTTGAAACATTTCTGAACGAAACTTTTAGTTTCATCGTATAATCTCCTTACTATATTAAAGAAAGTCAACAAACTTATCTCTGAATTTCATATGAAGAAGTGAACCGACTGTTAATAACAGCAGTGTGACGAACCAGAAATACAGCGTGTATTTCACATCGTGGAAAAACCACTGCCCTTCCATAAAGCTGTCTCTAAAGCCCTCGATAATATAGAAAAGAGGGTTTAACTTCAAGATGGTCAAAACTTCAGGTCTGTTTCCGAATTTCTCCGCAATGTCCCAGAAAATCGGCAGAAGAAAAAAGAGCAGCCTTGTGACGGCTTGAAGCAAAAACTGATAGTCCCTGATTAAAACGCTGATGGTTGAATTAAACAGGCCGAAAGCAAACATAAAACTGATCATGCAAAACAAGTAATAAATATATTGCAGCCAGTGAAGCGTCGGAAACAGTCCGTTGCTCAGCAGCACAATAATATAAATCGCCATCATCACAAAGTAACTGAATAAATTCGATGCTATCACTACAGAAGGCAGTGAACTGATCGGAAAGTTCATTTTCGACACTAAATTTATCCGTTTAAAAACGCTGTTAGATGCATCCAGTATCGTCGGACTGATAAAGAACCAAGGAATTAAGCCGGCCAGCATCCAGACGATGAACGGTACGCTGTCTCCATTTCCAAGCACCATATCATGTCCGCCGCGAATCCCGAGACCAAATACGAACCAGTAAGCCAGCATTTGAATCATAGGGTTGAGAAACTGCCACAATATACCCAAATAGTTCACTTGATACTTTGATTTCGTTTCGTACACTGCAAGCCGCATAATCAGCGGAAATGAGTTGAATTGCTCTTTCAGAATTTTTACCAATGCATTCATTCTAATCTTCCTTAGTCGTAAGTTTTAGGTAATAGCTTTGACTTACAAAAGCACCGCTCATAATTGTAACAGATTACGATGTATTTTTCACTTCATAACAAGCCTGAATCCCATGAGCGCAACATGCCGTCACTTAAGCAAAAAAGCATAATTAACGTGGTTAAATTATGCTTTTTTGCACCTATTTACTTGTCCCCGAAAATCACTTTTACGGCTTTTTCAGACGATTCTCCGGTTTCTAAATAACAGAACTTCTCGTAAAAAGGCCCGAATGAATCCGGAAGCTTATAATCATCTGATTCCGTTTCATTGACCCATTTGATAACGTCACCTGTTTCTTTGACAAGCGGGCCGGGCGCTTCTTTTTCAAAGTCAAAGTAAAACCCTCTGAGTTTATCCCGGTACGTTTCGATATCAGGCACATAAAACAGCATCGGTCTTTTCAGATTTGCATAGTCAAAAAAGACAGAGGAATAGTCCGTTATGAGTAAATCAGAGACCATATACAGCTCACGGATATCTTCGTAGCTGGAGAAATCATAAGCAAATCCTTCATACGGTCCGAGATCAAAGTTTTCCGCCACGAGATAATGCATTCGTAAAATAATGACATAACGATCGCCAATCGCTTCTCTCAATTGATGAAGGTCTAAATCAAGGTCAAACTTGTATTTTCCCTTCTTATAAAATTGGTCATCCCGCCATGTCGGTGCGTAGATAATCACTTTTTTATCTTGCGGAAGATTCATTTTTTCTTTCAGCGCTTTGATGACAGAAGGGCTGTTATCCGTTTGAAGGAAGTCATTCCGCGGATATCCCGATTCAATCATGGTTTTATTAAACTGAAACGCCCGGGCGAATATTTCGGTTGAATATGCGTTCGGTGAAATCAGGTAATCCCACTTTGAAGCCTCTGTCGTAAAGTTGCGCTTGTATTTTTCAGTGTTTGTTCCGGGCATATGCACTTCATCCATATCTACGGCAAGGCGCTTTAAAGGCGTGCCATGCCATGTCTGGACATATGTCGTATGCTCAGGTTTCGGAATCCACAGCGGCATACGGCTGTTGACAACCCAGTACTCGGCTCTTGCCATGGCAAACAGCCATTTGAACGTAAAGCGTTCGATATAAGGAATTCCTTTATCTTTAAATGTCTGTGAGTAAGCGGGATTTACACTCCAGCAGAGACGGTATTCCGGCATCTCTTTGCTCATGTATTCATAAATCGCCCGCGGATTGCAGCTGTACTGTTTTCCGGCAAAGCTTTCAAACATGACAAATTTCTGTTTGACAGGCAGTTTCCCCGCAACCCTGAATCCCGCTTTATAAGTGTTTTGTATTCTTTTCTCAATGAACTTTTTCAGCTTATTCTTTCTCTTGCGTACAAAGGAAGCGCCCCGTTTCAGCTTTCCTTTCACAAAATACTCCACGCGGGTGCTGAAGCTGTAATCGTTCATTCTCAGGTGGAGATTTTTCGTTTTCTTTTTCGTGAAAACGTGAAATCTGGCAGGCCCTTTCTCCGTTTTCAGGATCGTGAATTGGTTAGGGTTTACTTGTTCAGATTTCAGAACCTTTAACGGTTTGCTGTTGGTGATAATCTCTTCACCCGTCCCGGCATCTTCAAAAATGAATTGAATATGGAATTGAAAGATTAGCTGCTGATTCAATTCTTTATAAACGGCATTCAAATCAATTTTTGTATCAAAGCCTATCGTGTCAAGCATCGTTGTGTCCTGAACATATTCATCAAGGTCGTGTCTCGGCACGTCGTGAAGCGGATACTTCAGAATGAGAGGCTCCTCTTCTTTTCCTTTTTTCATTTTCAGAATCAGGTTTTTTTCTTTTATCTTTAAGGTTTCTGCCGCATTCAGCCGGAATGCAAAACCTTTCAGATGTAAGCTGCCGTCAGATTCGAGCTCCATTTCATCAATCCGCGTGACGAACTTTTTCTGCAGCAGCTTTAAGGAGAAATTCCCTTTCTTCGTCGTGTAAGGGAAAAAGAACATATGATGAGCCTCATCTTTATAAGAAGACAGTTCAATAGGTTCAAGGCTGGATTTTAACCGTTTTTTACTGATATCACTGTCATCATTGATAAAGGAGACATAGAAATCCAGACATCCTTTGCCGTCCGTATGGTCAGAAAGCAGATCCGTGCTCATAACAGCATGGTACTCCCCGCCTTCTCCGGCCAACCGTTTCAGAGGGACGGAAAGTTCCGCTTTTGTCTTACGATTTATAATCTGAAGAGAAGGCTCTTCCCCTGCAGTGACATTTTCACAGGATATCGTAATGCTGAATGTCTCTTCCTTTATGTTAAGATGTTTTAACTTGTATCTGACAGGATTTTCTATACCCATAAAATAAGTCTACTCCTCTGTTTCAATTAAACATATCCAATCACAATCATCATTTTGTTACTTTCAGCGAAAGGTTCTCCTTCACCGTCCGGTAGAATTGATATTGCAGTCCGTTCGCTTCTGCGGTCACCTTTTCACCGTCGTCTCTGTTTAACATGACACGTTCATAATCGTTATAAATGACATACATAATATAACCGCCAAGTCCGACTTTTTCAATGTCACGTAACGGGATTTCAAGGACGTACCGCCCGTCTCCCAGTGACTGAACCGGAAACTGGTGGTGTACTTTCATGTTATCTCTGTGCTGAAACAGAATATATTGGGCATTATTTCTGTCCTGTCCGAACAAGCGGAACGTAACGGTGAATTTATGATCGGCGAACACCGCGCTTTCCGTTTCTCCGTGCATGCGAAGTTCGACCAGTTTATTTTCTTCATCCGTCAGCGGGCTTTCTAAATAAGCCAGTCCGCCTTGCGTCACGATGGTTTTATCGGGCTCTTTTTTGGACCAGCGGAACAGCTTTTCGACCTCATCATACCGTTTTTGAGTCAGCAGACGGAAGGCTGTCTTATGAATCGGATGAAAAAATGTCTCGGAAATATCGTATTTCGTCTTCTTTAACACATTCAGAATTTCATTGAATTTATTGTAGTAGGCTTCTTTGTTTTCGCTTTTCAGGAAGTGCATCCGATCGAAAAGACGCGTAATGGAATCGAATTCGATCAGGCGGTTCATCGCCATCTTCTCTTTTTCAGTATCTAATTTTTTGTTCAGAATATACTTCATTACGGCTATGTTCGTGTCGGTTTTTTCCATTATATTAGTCTGCTTTGTCAGCGACTCATTATTGTCCATTCTGTTCAGATAATAGACCGGTTCGGTTGACGTTGAAATATCTCCGCACGCCAAAAGAACATCCATAAAAAATTGCTTATCTTCAGCAAATTTCATTTCCGGATATCTGATATCATTATCTTTTAGAAATTGTAAGTTCATCATTCTTGCCCGCGGGCCGAGATGATAGAAAATATGCCGGATTGAAAAAGGCGATACCTTCGCTCTGTTCAGAGAAGACTCATGTTTCCCGATCGTTTTTTGACCGTTCACCTGCATTTCGATCGTTTTTCCGACCGCATAATTTACCTGATCTCTTTCAAGCATGTCGAATAAGATTTTAACTCCGTTCGGCGCAAACCAATCATCCGCATCCAAAAATGTAATGTACTTTGCATTTGCCAGCTCAATTCCCAAGTTTCTCGGATAAGCCGGGGTCCCCGTGTTGTCTTTCAAAAAGACGACTGTAATATTTTCATACAACTCGGCGTACTCAGTCAGGATGTTTCTGGAATCATCAGTAGAGCAATCATCGACAAGAATTAAAGAAATATGCTGAAAGCCGATGTTTTGAAGGATCACTGAATCAACTGTTTTCCTTACATATTCTTCTGCATTATAAACAGGAACGACTACCGCTACCTTCTTCTCTTCCGCCAATGCTTCTTTGTTTAAAATGGTATATTCGCGTTCTTCTACGGACGGCTTGGACTCTTTTTTATTCAACTTAAAAAAGTTACTAAGATTCATCTTTAAATTCTCCTCTTATTGTCTAGCTTTTTTTCAAAAGCGCATAACAAATATAGCGAAAATAACCTTATATTACAAGAAGTACTCCCTATCCGGAGGGAGTACTTCTTTATCATCTGTATATCCGAATGTTTCAATTACACCCCGGCAATTTCTTTTTTAATCTGTGTGGTGGAAATGCCTTCGGTTCTAGGGAGGTAGATGACTTCGCATTGATCTTTAAGGAAATCGAATTTGCCTTCCCAATCGTCTCCCATTACGAACACGTCGATGTTGTGATCCGCTACGTCACGTACTTTTTGATCCCAGCTGTTTTCCGGAATGACTTCGTCGACATAACGGATCGTTTCCAGAATCAGCTTTCTGTGTTCATAGCTGTGGTAGGCCTTTTTTTGTTTTTGCAGGTTGAACTCGTCTGTTGAGATGGCAACAACAAGGTAATCTCCAAGCTGCTTTGCGCGCTCAAGCAGTTTAATATGACCCCAATGCAGTAAATCAAACGTACCGTAAGTAATGACCTTCTTCATGAAACAAAAGCTCCTTTCTATCATCATACGTATAACAAGCAACTGCTCTGAAATGCTGCGCAGCTGTATCCTTAATCACTAAAGTGCCAATTTCGTACTCATGGAACCTCATTATATCACATAGCCCTGAAAAGGTTAAGCCAATGTAAAACGAAGTTAAAATCCACTTATTAACAAATGTTATTACAATAGGAGTTTAGCAGGGTTTTTGCGCGTATGATTAAAGAAATTGTTATCTTATTTATATTTTTGTAAAACTATTGTTAAGTTTATCTGAAGGTATTATGTTAAAATAAAGCTTAGCCTAAGTCACGAAAAAGTGAAAGAAAATCCCGTACAAAAAGGAGGACGGCAGATGCAGACTGAAATGGTGCACAACCTTTCTTACGTTAATGGAAATTTACAGGAGTTTATTTCATATTTAGACACTTATTATATCGCACAAAAGCAAGGAGCCGTCATTGCGACGGTCAATCCTGAGATCGGATACGCTGCGGCGAAAGACAAAGGTTATCATCAAGTCATTTCTTCCGCGGATTTCGTCCTGCCGGATGGTATCGGCGTCGTGTTAATGTCACGTTTGACGCAGCACCCGCTGAAATCAAGAATTGCGGGATTCGATGTGTTTCTTGCGCTGCTCGGCCTCGCAAACCGGCAGTCTAAAAAAATATTTTTATACGGAGCTAAGCAAGACGTGCTTGACGCCGTTTTGAACCGGATCAGCAAAGAGTATCCGAATATTGAGGTTGTCGGAGCCAGCAACGGTTATGAAGCGGATAAACGCTTCGTCGCCAAACAGATTTCCCGGGCGAAACCCGATCTCGTGTTTGTCGCCTTAGGATATCCCCATCAGGAACAATTTATTTATGAATACAAACATCTTTTCCCTCAGGCTGTATCGATCGGTTTGGGCGGAAGCTTTGATGTGTTCAGCGGAACGGTGAAACGCGCCCCTGAATGGATGATCAAAACGAATCTGGAATGGCTGTACAGACTGGTGACGAATCCGTGGAGATGGAAAAGGATGCTGAACATTCCGAAGTATGCTTTTACCGTTTTGAGAAATAATAAATCAAATAAAAGCCTGTATTCCAAGCAGGCCGAAGATCAAACGAAACAGCTTTAAACAAATAAAACAGCAAAAGAGATTGGTAATCTATGAACTTGCGATCTTTATTCGCCGCTTTTTATTCTATATATCTGTCTGTTCTCGGCGTTTTGTTCAAGCCTGTAAAGCCCAAGAACCATCTGACCCTGCTGGTATCTTTTGAAGAGAATGCGCAGGCTCTCATCCGTTCTTACAAAGCGCACGCTGAATCGCTTTCTTATGAAATGACGGTTTTGTATACGAGACACGCCGTCAGTCTGAAAAAAGAGCTGGAAGGTATCGGCTCTTTTTATCTGAACGAAAAACATCCGCTGCATCTTTTGAAGGCTGTTTTGATCCTTTTTAAGAGCAAAGTGGTGATAACGGATAACTATTTCCTCATGACAAGCGTCTTAAACCGCCGGCCGCAAACGACATGCATTCAGGTGTGGCATGCGAACGGCTCTTTGAAAAAGTTCGGCCTTGAGGATGTGACGAATCAAAACCGCCCGGCATCAGATATCAGCCGGTTTAAAAAAGTGTACCGATCGTTTGACTTTGTCACCGTCGGTTCAGACGCGATGGCTGACGTTTTTAAAAAGTCGTTCGGCATACGGGACGGCCAGCTGTTAAAAACGGGTATCCCCCTGACTGACGTCTATTATGAAGAACACAAGCCGGAACTGAAGCTCAAATGGCCGAAAAAAATCATCCTGTACGCACCGACATTCAGGGATTATGATATGCAGTCCTTTCGGCTGCCATTCACCGAAGAACAGCTCACAAACGCGTTAAACGGAGAGTATATGCTGCTTGTAAAGCTTCACCCTGCCGTTTTGCATCAGATTTCGGCTTCGTTTGAAAGCGAATTGATCAAGAACGTGTCTGACATGCGTCTTCATGATCTCTTGAAAGCGGCTGATATTTTAATTACGGATTACTCTTCCGTGCCTTTTGAATTCGCGCTCTTAAATAAACCGATTTTCTTTTTCACGTATGATCTGGAGGAATATGATCGAAAACGCGGTTTAATCGACAATTATACTTCCGTCATTCCCGGAAAGGCTTGTCATGACAGCGAAGCTCTTCTGGAGGAAATGACGAAAAAGCCATTTCGTGCAGAAGAAATGAAGCGGTTCTCGGACAAATGGAATATGTATTCAGATGGGAATTCGAGTGAAGCGTTATTGAAATTTGCGGAAACAAAAATGAAAAATTGTGCTGAAGCACCTGCCTGAATCCGACGGCGGGTGTTTTTTGCATGAAGAAAGGGCTGAAGCATACACTTCAGCCCTTTTTTTATACTTTCATAAACACGGGAACATCATAGTAAAGCGTATAGTCATCCAGCAGTGAGTATAAGCTGTACATGCGGTTTACCTGCTTATACGCCCAGCCGATATCTGTCGCATACTGATGGGCCGCGGCTGGAGACCATCTCATTTTATACAGCGTATCCTGCTCGTATGAAGGATTGTGAATATAAGACGCACCGATAAATTGGGCTCCGCCGATAATCGCGGCTTCCGGAGTAAACCAGCCTTGATTATACGCGTATTGTGCGCCGTAGTAATTCGGGTTGCTGTCATAAGCCCCGATGCCGTACATGTTGTAAACCTTTTTACCATTATACATAATGCCGTTCGCAAGCTCTGACGTGCCATTGCCAGTTTCAAGCAAAGCATGCGAAATCAAATACACTTCATTGATGCTGTATTTGCCGGCGGCTGTAATAAAGGCCTGGCCTTTCCCTGTCAGTATTCCTTTATTGACCAGCACTTTTTGATTCAGTTCCGATGCGTTCAGTCCGGCTGTCTGAGAGAGCTTCAGAAATTGAAAGTAATACTTGCTGTCTTGTGCGAAGTGAGCCGGATTGACATACTGCCCGACTTCGTCACTGCTGGCGTTTCTCCAGCCCATGCTGAGTTTGGCCCAGCCGTTTGTCTGGCCTGTGATGCTGACTTTATCGCCTTTTTTCAACTGCCCGATAATATTGCCGGAGCTGACTTCCGGGGTTGACCGGACGTTCAGGACGTCGGCTGTGACCGTTCCGGAGGCCGTATTGATGTACGTAAGCGATGCATAAGCCGCGGCATCAGTCTGCGGGCTGACTGTCATTTGTTTTTTGACCATATCTGCCAGCGAGATGTTGTAATTGGTATTCATGATTTGCGGTCCGTTTTTTATTTTCAAAATAGCCATCGTCCATCCGTACAGCTTTTTCAGCTTTTGGGAGGCGGCGTCCGCTGACTGCGCTCCCGTGAATTGATCGCGAATGCGGAGTTCATAAACCGGATGGCTTTCACTCGTATAGCCGGCCTGTAATTGTTTGGCGCTGAAAAAGCTCATGCTTTTATTTAAAACGGTTTTACTGCTGAATGTATCGGTTTTGATGACGTACTGTGCAGAGCCGGTTTTCCCCGTCTCCTTCACAGTGCCGGCCGCTTTGTTTTGCTTGAAAAAAGCAGTCACGCGGTCAATGTCTTCCTTTTTAAGCAGCGGTGCCGTTTCAATTCTGAATTGTGTATACGCTGCTTCACCTGTTTTCTGTGCGGAGGCGGATACTTTTTTCCCTTTGAAAAAGTCCAGCGAACGATTGATCTTTGCCTTATCAAGCAGTGATTCGGTTGTGACTTGGTACGTTGTGTCCGTCTGCTTGGATATCGTTTTTGAAATAGCAGTCAGTTTATATCCCGCCAGCAGATTCAATCCTTTTTTTATCTTCGACTGGTCTGCCGTCTGCTGAGAAAGCAGCTGATATTCGTTTTCTGCTGTTTTTCCCGCCGCTGTTCTTGCCGTCTTTACATGCTGCTGGCGGAAAAACGCCTCCGCTTGATCTGCCTTTGCAGCGGTAAGCTGCCCTGCCGTGATCCGATAAACGGACACTGATGCTGTCTTTTTGACAGGCGATGCGTCGCAATGCCATTTTTTCTTTTTAAAGAAAGCTTGAACACTTTGCAGCTGCTTAGCCGTCAGTCCGCTCATCCCGACCGTGTAATTATTTTTCTTGCCGGCTTTTTGATAGCTTCCGCTCACACCCGTATTCTTCTTGATTTGGGTGATAGCATTTTGTACGGCCCCTACTCCGTTAAAATATCCTGACTGCACGTTGTACACGGTTGCTGTTTTGCTTTGGGCATACTTTTGAACATTCCCTTTGACGCCAGTTTTCTGCTGCAGCTGTTTCGCTAAACCTGCCGCATCATTTGCATTTGAAATGTCAGAGGCTGTCACGGTGATATTCGGACTGGCCTTTGCCGTGACTTTCAGCGACGCCTGCAATCCTGTTTCCTTTTGAAAATCAGTTTGGATTTGAGCGGCTTTTTGATCGCCGGAGATTGTTCCTGATTGGATCTGAAACCGGGCTGTTTCCCGTTTGATCTGACGGTATGACGCTCTCACGCCCGTCTGCTTCGTCAACGCTTGCGAGAGCGCTTTTGCGTCCGCTTCGGCCGCCATCTCAGCAGTCACGACCTGCATGTACGGCTGTTTTGTCCCCGCCGGCTTGACGGCGCCGGTCACGCCCGTTTTTTTCGTCAGTTCGGCAAGAAGATTTTTCGTCTGCCGCTCGTCTGATAGGACGCCTGATGTGACGGTCACGTACGGCTGTTTGCTTCCGCTTGCGCTGTAAGTGCCGGACACGCCCGTCTGCTTCGTAAAATCTTTCAGCACGGTTTTCGCATCCGTTTCATCGTGTAAGCCTGAAGCTGAGATTTGATAAGTGAGCGGCGTATTTCCGGCTTTCTTTGCGTCAGCCTGCCACCCCGTATCCTTTTTCAATTTCGCTGCCGCTTGAAGCGCCTCGTTCTCAGAAGCAAATTGCTGCTTCGTTTCCAGCTCGTAAACGGAGTAGTCGCTGTATGCGGCCTCAGCGGGCTGTGTAAGGGTGCAAAAGACAAGGAAAACGGCGGACAATAACATAGGTGCAACGAATCTCTTTTTCATTCCTTCTCCTCTTTCTGATTCAATTGGTTTCTATCAAACTAGTTTATTTATCGGCCGGCCTTCTTCATTTTTACAGAGAGAAATCACCCAATTTTCCAAATAAAAAAAACTTAATCCCAGAGCTGGGATTAAGTTTGGTTTTATATATGAGAAACGATGATCGTGCAATCTCCGTTTATCGTAAAGTCAGGCATCTGATCCGGCAGTATGAAATGCGCGCCTTTTTCAAGCTTGGCGGACTTGCCTTCACAGAGGATGGAGCCGCTTCCTTCTGTGACGCTGCACAGCATAAACGGAGCGTCCTGGGTCATTTCCGCCGTCCCGCTGATATCCCATTTGTATACAGAAAAATATTCTCCCTGCACAAAGGTTTTGATGGTGACGCCTTTTCTCGTTTCAGTTGATTCATCTAAAAATCCGTCCACATGAGGAACGGTGGCGGCGTTGACGGCATCGCGGATATGCAGCTCACGCGCCTGGCCGGTTTGATCTGTACGCCCGTAATCATATATCCGGTAGGCGGCCTCTGAATTCTGCTGTGTTTCAAGCACGAGCGCCCCCGCGCAAATGGCATGGATGGTTCCGCTCGGCACATAATAAAAATCGCCGGGTTTGATCTTCACACGGCGCAGCAGGCCTTCCCAGTCACCGCTGTTAATCATGGTGACAAGTTCCGCTTTCGAACGGGCCGTGTGACCGTATATGATTTCCGCATTTTCTTTACAGTCAATAATGTACCAGCACTCAGATTTCCCCGTTTCGCCCAGTCCATGCTCCTCAGCGTCATAATCGTCAGGATGGACTTTAACGGACAGATGTTGTTTGACGTCCAGTATTTTCGTCAGCAGCGGAAACCGGTCCCCTTCCGTTCCGCCGAATAATTCTCTATGCTGATCCCACAGTTCCATCAAGGTTTTCCCTTGATACGGACCGCTTTTGACCGTGCTCATTCCGTGCGGATGGGCTGATATCGCCCAGCATTCGCCGGTTGTTTCTGAAGGTATGTCATATCCGAATCGTTCGCGTAATAACGTGCCGCCCCATAGTTTTTCTTTACATACAGGCTGTAAAAAAATCGGCTCTTGCGTCATGTTCGTTCCCCTCCCCTTAAAAAGCGGCTCATATCCCATTCCCCCTGTGTCTTTTTTAAAACACGGAGGGAGCCGCGGTTAAAAACAATATGTATAAAATGGCTGACCTGCTCATTATACCATTCGGATGGGGCGGAATGCTCAGTCATTTCCTATTCCAGAATAAAATGCCTTGTTTGTCGCAAATTAAAATAACTGATGGAAAGGGGGGAACATTGTGACGATACATGCGGAGCTCAGCAAAAACCTTGAAGTGCTGAAAAAACGGTTCGGCCAAAGCGATGACATGATGTTTTATTCGTTTACGTACGGAAACGGCAAATGTGACGCCTGTCTTATCTATATAGACGGACTGACCGACAATCAATTGCTTGCGGAATATATTATTTCGCCCGTGCAGGCGGCCGCCCGGCATCAAGAGGAACCGGCTGAAATACCGCCGTCATCCATCTCTTTCGGCTATCGTCATACCCGGCTTTCTTCACTTAAGGACGCGGAGGCAGACATTTTCTCCGGCAAATCGGTTTTGCTGGCGGAGGGATGGGGGGAAGCCCTTTCGTTTGAGACGGAAACATTTAAAATGCGTGATATTGAAGAACCGTCTTCTGAAGTGCTTGAACGGGGGCCGAGGATAGGTTTTGTCGAAAAGCTTCGGACGAACACGGCGCTTTTGCGCGAGCAGTCCGGTGATCCCAACCTCCAGATCAAAGAGATCACACTCGGCGAACGGACAAAAAAGCGGATCGCCGTTGCCTACATTCGGGATATCGCGCCTGATGATGTCGTAAAAGAAGTGATGAAAAGACTGGAGTCCATCACCATTGACGACATCCCGGAATCAGGAGCGATCGAGCAGCTTATTGAAGATAACACGTATTCCATTTTCCCGACCGTCTTGACGACTGAACGGCCTGACCGGGTTATGGGCGCTCTTTTGGAGGGAAGGGTTTCCATTCTTGTAGACGGAACGCCTTTTACCCTTTTGGTGCCGGCTACCGTTGATGAATTTATCCACTCCCCTGACGATTATAATCAGCGGTGGGTTCCGGTTACCTTTCTCAGGCTGCTTCGGTATACATGCATTTTAATCACGATTTATTTACCCGGCCTTTACATATCGCTCGTTACGTTTCACACGGGGCTTTTGCCGACGAGAATGGCGGTTACGATTGCCGGAAGCAGATTGAATGTTCCGTTCCCCCCTTTTGTTGAAGCGTTCATCATGATTTTTACGATCGAGATGATCAGAGAAGCCGGACTCAGGCTGCCGAAGCCGATCGGACAGACGATCGGCCTGATCGGGGGCGTGGTGATCGGACAGGCCGCCGTTCAGGCGAATATTGTCAGTGCGATGATGGTCATTGTCGTATCCGTTACGGCGTTGGCTTCTTTTACGGCGCCCTCCTATGCGTTCAATTTTCCGCTGAGGCTCATCCGTATTTTTTCGATGATTTTGTCGGCGATATTAGGTTTATACGGACTGATCATGTGCTATCTGCTTGTCATCGGCCATCTGATGCGTCTGAAAAGCTTCGGTCAGGACTATCTTATTCCGATCATGGCGCAGCCTGGCCAGGACTTAAAGGATACGATCGTCAGACTGCCGACGCCTCTTTTGAAAAAACGGCCGACCAGAAAAGAGACGAAAGATAAAATCAAGCAAAGGTGATCCCCATGAAAAAACCGGAAGACAAGCTGTCGTTTATGCAGACACTTCTCATGGTAAGCGGAACAATGATCGGAGCGGGCGTGTTAACACTGCCGCGCTCCGCCGCAACAGCGGACAGTCCGAGCGGATGGATCATTATTCTTGTGCAGAGTGTCGTGTTTATCGGCATCGTCCTGCTCTTTATGCCGTTTTTGCAGAAAAACAGCGGGGAAACCATTTATGAGCTGAATCAAAGCATCATGGGCCGCGCCATCGGTTCTCTTCTGAATTTATTCATCAGCTGTTATTTTGTCGTCACCGTCTGTTTTCAAGCCCGTTTTCTCGGTGAAGTCATCAATTACTTTTTACTGAAAAATACGCCGATGGGTGTCGTCATATTCATCTTTCTGGCGGTCGGCATTTACCATGTGACCGGCGGGGTCTATCCCATTTCAAAGCTTTATGCCTATCTGTTTCCGATTGCGATCGTCATTCTGATTACGCTGCTCATATTCAGTTTGAGACTGTTTAAGCTGGATTTCGTCCGCCCGGTCATGGAAGGAGGCTACAAAAGCTTTTTTGAGCTGTTTCCGCGGACCCTTCTGTATTTTTCGGGACTTGAGGTGATTCTTTATCTGGTGCCGTTTATGAAAAACCCGAAGCAGGCGAAAAAGGCGGCTGTCTTCGGCATCGCAGGCGCGACCATTTTTTACAGCTTTACGCTGCTTGTCGTCATCGGCTGTATGTCGGTCGCTGAAGCCAAAACGGTGACGTATCCGACCATTTCCCTGATTCATGCCTTGGAAATCCGGGGCATTTTCATAGAGCGGTTTGATATCTTTCTTTTAATTACGTGGACATGCCAGCAGTTCACCTGTATGCTCGGTTCTTTTAAAGGGGCGCATCTCGGATTAAACACCATTTTCAAACTGAAAAATAAAAACAATGCCTGGCTGCTGGGAGGCTTATTGGCAGTGACATTCGGCCTTTCAATGTACCCCGATGATATCAACAGTGTGTTTGCATTCGCGAATATTCTCGGATATGCGTTTTTTGCCGTCATTATGATTCCTTTTCTCATCTGGTTTGTCAGCTGGATGAAAAAAATAGCCGGGAGGAAACAGACGTCATGACACTTTTCATAAAATGGGCGGCGGCGCTTTTCATACTGATGACGCTTTCAGGATGCTGGGACGCGAAGGAAGTCGAAAAGCTGTCTTTCGCCCGGGGGCTGGCGATAGACGAGACGAGTGACCGCCGATATAAATTAACCTATCAAAACCTGCTGCCCCAAAGCGAAAACAGCCAGGCTTCCGGCCGGCCCGTGTTTGTCAATGTGACGACGCGGGGGGATACCATTCTTGAAGCCGTCAGTGAAGTCTCTTTAAAAGATCCGCCTGTTTACAGCGATCATTTAAAAGTGCTGATATTCAGCGACAAATTGCTGGCCGACCAAAATATACTGCAGATGATGAATCATTTTATCCGCGATGATGAATTAAGGCGGAGCAGCTACCTCTTCGCGGCAAGAGGAAAAGCGTCCGATATTCTGACGGAGCCGACGCCGAATCAGCAGCAGCCCATGGCCGCGGAAAAGCTGATCGACCTTACGAACAACGGCGGCTACAACGGGAAGATTTTAAAACCGCTCCGAATCGGGAGAGCTTCGATTTACTGCCATAATAAACTCAGTTTTCTCATTCAGGCCGTCAGCAATCAAAAAGGAAAAACGGTGTATGACGGAGCGGCCATTATCAAAAACGCAAAACAAAACAGATTGGCGGGATTTCTGTCATCATACGAAATACAGAGCCTGAATTGGCTGATGGGGACGATACGGGGCGGCGTGCTGCCCGCTTTGGATAAAGGGGGGCACCCGATTACCTTCGAGATCAAAAAATCAACATCCGCCATCACTCCCAGGCTGAAAAACGGGAAGCTGTCATTTCATGTAGCGGTAAAAACAAAAGGACTTTTGTCAGAGGATCAATATGCCGGAGAAGATTCATTCGATCAGCACTATTTAAACGGGCTGGAAAAGATTTTTGAAAAAAAACTGAAAAGCGATGTGAAAGAAGTCATCGATAAGCTGCAGAATCAATATGAAACGGACCCGGTATTCTTTTCTGACAGAGTCCGCATTCAATATCCCGACTATTGGAAGAAAGTAAAGCATCATTGGGATGAGACCTTCTCCGAAGCGGCTTTTGACTATGATGTTTCCATTCAGATTACCAACTTCGGAACGATGGGACGGTAGCCTTCAGCCTGTTTTTTCGACACGGAGGAGAATCTGATAAATCCGGCTTTGTTCGGGCAGCTGTGTCACCGGAAATTGCATCGATTGCGCCATTCGTGTGATTTCCTGTAAAAACAGCTGCACCCGCTCATCCACGTGAACATACGTATAGGACTGCTTTTTCACAGCAAATGTCTCTTCCGGAAAGAGCGTGCGCACCGTCTGCGGCGTAAAAAACCGCAAGTGGGTGCGGTCGAGAATGCCGGCGTCTCTGTATGTCCAGTCACCGAGCAGAAGCGGAAACAGCGCTTCGGCGTGGGAAATATTCGGAATGCTGCAAACGATTGATCCGGCAGGCGACAAATAGGATGAGTACGTTTCAATGACGCGCCACGGGTCTTTTAAGTGCTCAAGGATGTCCGCGAAAATGATGCAATCAAAAAAGCCTTCCGGATAAGGCAGCTTCACTTCTTCGACATCTTCCTGCAGCACCGCTTCATAGTGTCCTTTTGCCGCTTGCGCCGCCAGCGGGTGCAGTTCTATTCCGTACAGTTCGCAAGGCTGTCTGTTTTGAAGTTCCAGCCCCGTAGCTCCCGCACCGCAGCCGACATCAAGTATCCGTTTCGCCTCCCGGGGAACGAGCTCCGCAATTTCCGGTCTCGGATGAGTAAAGTACGTGAAATCAGTGCCCCATTTTTCCGTAAAACGCTGGCGGTTCTCCGAATATAACTGATTGATATTGATATCCTGATTAGCCGTAAACGTCGCGTGCCCGTGGTGATGCACAAAGGCATCGAGGGCGATGTGCAGGCTGTAGCCTTTTTGCAGGGCGCGCAGACATAGGTCATCATCTTCAAAAGAACCGTATCCGAATTGTTCATCGAACGGGCCGATGTCTTCAATGACGCTTCTTTTCACCAGAAGACAGAAGCCGACAAGGCGTAGCACCCGCTTTGTATGATGCTTTTCCCGTTCGCAATACGCCTCCGCGAATGACTCCAGTTCATCAAGCGATTGATATGCGTCATGGATCATTTGCGCGCCGCTGACATAGTTGCTGACGGGCCCGACCATACCGGTTTTTTCAGATTGATACAGCACCCTCAGCATGGAGGTGAGCCAATTTTTCGTGACCATCGTATCGTTGTTCAGAAACAGCAGATTTTCTCCCCCTGCCGCTTCGATTCCCTGGTTGCACCCCTTGGCGAACCCGAGGTTTTTTTCATTTAGGATGACTTTGACGTCAGGCAGATTTGATATGTATTCTCTCGTTCCGTCTGAGGAACCGTTGTCAACTATAATCAGTTCAATCTTATCTTTGTCGGTGTATCGTTCAATGCTGGCCAGACATTTTTTCGTCAGCTCAAGTTCATTATATGTAAGGATAATAATACTCGTTTTCACCGGCATCCCCGCCTTTATCGTGACTTTATACAACGTATGACATATCCCCGTCATTTATGTGACCGGGCGCCCGCACGGCATCCGTTTTGAGGGGCCGGTGAATAACCGCCCCCTAAAACTGAATATTACGGATGAACTGTCCGCCGATTTGATTCTGATCCCGAGCCTCCGTTACGGCTTTTCAGATCCTGCTCAATTTCTTCAAGGCTTTTCCCCTTCGTCTCGGTCACTTTAAACCGGACGAACAGGAATGCCAGTATCCCGATCGCGGCATAAATGAGAAATAAATAGCTGATGCCGACTGCTTCCATTAACATCGGATAGGTTAATGAGACAATCAATGTTCCGGCATGCAGCATCAAAGTGGAGACACCCGTCCCGATACCCCGGACATGCAGCGGGAATAATTCAGGAAGCATGACCCACACGGCAGGCCCCCAGCTGACCGCAAATACAACGATAAACAGGCCTAAACAAATCACCGTTGTCCATGATGCGGCTGCTGAATGTTCAAAGAAAAGATTGACCGCGGCCAATACGAGCAGACTGATGACCATGCCCGCATTACCGGCCAGCAGCAGCGGCTTCCGGCCGATCTTATCAATGACTTTAATAGCCGCAAGCGTCATGATGACATTGACGGCGCCGATTCCGACCGTTCCCAATATAGACGCGGAATTGCCGAACCCCACACTGGTAAATGTTTTCGGGGCGTAATAAATAATTGTATTTGTCCCGATGAATTGCTGCAAAAAGGCAAGTCCGAGGCCGGCAATCAGCGCGGGTCTCACCCACGGCTCAAACAATTCTTTCAAGCCGCCTTCGTTTTCCTTTTCCGCTTCTTTCATCTGATCAATCTCATCATCAATATTCTTCGTTCCCCGCAATGATGAAAGGATTTCTCTTGCTTTCTCTTCTTTGCCGATCGTAAACAGCCAGCGCGGGCTTTCCGGCATAAATAGGATTCCGATCAGCAGAATGACTGACGGCACAACCGCAAGTCCAAGCATCCAGCGCCAAGCGCCTGCATCGGCAAATATATAGTTCACGATATAAGAAACGAGGATTCCGACCGTAATCATCAGCTGATTCAGCGAAGAAAGCGCCCCCCGTTTATGCTTCGGAGCCAGCTCCGATAAATAGAGCGGAACGATCGTTGTAGATGTTCCGACAGCCAGTCCGAGAATGATCCGGAAAAGAACCATCACCTCTGTATTCGGGGCAAAAGCGACTCCTAAACCGCCTATACAAAACAGAAGCGCCGCTCCCATGATGGCCTTCCGCCTGCCGAACCGGTCGGTCAGTTTGCCGGCGAATCCCGATCCGAGAATCGCCCCCGCCAATAACGAACTGACGACGAGGCCTTCTGTAAAGGCGTTCAGTCCCAGTTCTTTTTTCATAAATAAAATAGCTCCGGAAATGACTCCGGTATCATATCCGTATAACGCGCCGCCGAGTGCGCCGAAAAAATAGAGCCATTTATTCGAGTGTATGCTTTTCATGTTATGTAGACTCCCTTCATCCAACGCTGTATCCGCGCGGAATTGTTCTACTGCTTCTTTTGCCTGTTTCCGTCCGTTTCAAACCTTCCGCACCGTTAATATCCATTATTTTACTAATTATTTTTTACAAAGCGACGAAACATTTCCCGCTTCCTGCCGTCCAATATAATGTGAACCTGATGCAAAAATAACAGTAGATGTTGTCGAAATAGAGAGAAAGATTTGGAATTTTCTCATTTGCAGAGTTGCTCCAAGTCAACAATCATGGTACGCTTCACAAAGAATAGAAACGAGAGGTAATGATATGGAAGAACGATCTCAACGCAGAAAAAAGAAAAGACGCCTCAGAAAATGGGTGAAATTTGTACTGGTATTCGCCGCTTTCTTATTGGTGATCGCCGGTTCCGTCGGCACCTACGCATTTGTGAAATTGAATAATGCGACCAAAGAAGCGCACGTCAGCCTTGACCGCGGCGACCAGTCCGTAAAACGGATCAAAGAATTTGACCCGAAGAAGGATTCTTTCACCGTATTGCTTTTAGGAATAGACGCCCGTGACAATAAGGGCGAATCAGTAGATGACGCAAGAAGTGACGCCAACGTGCTCGTCACCTTCAACCGGAAAAAGAAAACAGCGACGATGCTCAGCATTCCGCGGGATTCCTATGTCAACATCCCGGGACACGGCTATGACAAATTCGCGCACGCACATGCTTACGGCGGTTATAATTTAACTTATAAAACAGTAGAAAACATGCTTGATATTCCGGTAGATTATGTGGTTGAGAGCAACTTCGACGCGTTCCGCGATGTCGTCAATGAGTTGAACGGCGTTACGGTAAATGTGAAAAGCCAGAAAATTGCCGATCGTATTAAAGTCGATACAAAAGGAAAAGTCGTGCTGAAGCCGGGCGTCCAGACGCTTGACGGTGAGCAGGCACTGGCTTATGTAAGAACACGCAAAGCGGACACCGATCTGATGCGCGGACAAAGACAGATGGAGGTGCTGAGCGCCATTATTAAAAAATCTAAATCGTTAAGCTCGATCCCTTCTTATGACGATATCGTCGACAGCTTAGGGAAAAACTTAAAAATGAACTTATCTCTTAATGACGCCATCGGTCTGTTCCCGTTTATCACATCGCTGAAATCGGTGGATTCTTTGCAGCTGACAGGTTCAGACAGCTATATTTACACTCCTCAGTACGGCAAAAATATTTATTACTTCAAGCTGAATGAGGAAAACCTTCAAGAAGTAAAAACAAAATTAAAAAATGATTTAGACGCGTAAGACGTCACGGCGGGGTTTTAGAAACCCCGCCGTTTTTCTGTTGAAAAAAAGGACATGAAGGTATAGCCTTTTAACTGAAGGCTTTCTGCTGATTTCACACAAAGCTGAACATACTACATGAAGCAGCTTTATTTTTAAGGAGGGCATCCATACATATGAAATTGATAGCCATTGACTTAGACGGCACATTACTGAACTCGGACAGTGTGATTTCTCCGGAAAACAGAGCGGCTTTACAAAGAGCGGATGAAGCGGGCATTCTCGTGGCCATCTGCACGGGCAGAGCCACGTTTGATGTAAAAGCGCTCTTGAAGGATTTAGATATTCCGATCATTGCGGCAAACGGCGGGACAGTCCATGACAAAGGATACCGCTCCGTCAGCCGGCTCTTAATGGATCAGCAGGCCGGGAAGGATATCGCCGCTTATTTAACGGACAAAGACATTTACTTTGAGGTCTATACAGATGATCATCTGCTGTCCCCATTTGACGGCGAGTCCAAACTGCAGGCAGAACTGGATATTCTGAAAAGCGCCAATCCCAAGGAAGATATTCAGACATTATGGGAGGGCGCAAAGACGCAGTTCAAACAATTCGGCATTAAACCCGTACAGGATATACAGGCGATTTTTAACGGAGACGAACATGTTTACAAGCTTCTTTGTTTCTCTTTTGATATGGAAAAACTGAGAAACGCCAAAGAAGAAATTACACATCATCCGAAATTATCCCAGACATCTTCCGGAAAACACATTATCGAAATCCTCCCTGCCGGTTCCGGAAAGGGACGTGCTCTGACGGAGCTTGCCTCACTGTACGGAATTGAAAAACAGGATATTTACGCCATCGGCGACAGCCCGAATGATTTCTCCATGTTTGAAGCGGCGGGAAACCGCATCGCCATGGGCAATGCGATTGATGAACTGAAGGAAAAAAGCACGTATATTACAAAAAGCAACGATGAAAACGGCGTCGCATATTTCATCAACCGGCTTCTCGACAACGATCAATAAAAGGAAAAAGCCAGGTCTTTCACGGCCTGGCTTTTCACGTTTTCCAAAAAAGAAATTCCCAAAAATGAAAATAAATTGTAAGATAAAGAAAAAAGGAGTTTCATGATGTCGAATGCAATCGCTATTATAGGATGTTTAGCTTTTCTCTGCGCAGTCGGATACGGAATATTCCACCTCATATGCAAAGCTGCCAAAAAAGAAAAACGTTTTTCAAAAAAGCTGTTTTGGCCCCTTCTCATCGGCGGATTTATCCTGCTTCTGACCGGCGCCTCCCTCGCAGAGCCGGACGCCTCGGCCGTGAAGGCAGAGGAGAAATACAGCACCCTTGATACCGCTTATCAAAAATTGACGAAGGAACACCAGGCGCTTGAGAAAAAATATGAAAGCATCAGTGCCGCGGCCGAAAAGGAGAAATCCGAAGCCGAAGCCGGCAATGAAGAAAAACTCAGCAAACTCAGCCAAGAGATAAGTGAGCTGAAAAAAACAAACAAATCACTCAAACAAGACAATGAGAAATTAAAAAATTCACAAAAGAAGCTCGAAAAGTCCGCTGAAACGCTTCAGTCAGAAAATAAAACTTTAAAGCGGCAGAAAGCAGAAACAAAAACATCCGAAAACGCGGAAACGGCGCAAAACAACGCCCCTTCCTCCGGCGGACATGCCGAAACGAAAGCAGCCGGCACCTCACAGGGATGCGACATTAAAGGCAGCCGGAACGGCATTTATCACACGCCGGGAAGTACATACTACGACCGGACGACAGATCCCGCGGAAATGTTCTGTTCCATAGAGGATGCGGTAGCGGCCGGATACAGAGCGCCGAAACGGTAAAAGAAAAAGACGTCAGAGACACTCTCTGACGTCTTTTTTTACGGAAGCCGGATCCCGCCCGCATATTTGTCCTTCCAATAAGCGCTTGTGTTCATATTTGTTATGGTAACGCCTGCGGACACGGTGACATGAATCACTTGTCCGCTCCCGATATAAATGGCCGGATTCAGGCTTTCCGCTTTAAAGAAGACCAGATCGCCGGGCTTCAGATCTTGTTTATCGACCGGAACGCCCGCCTGCATCTGCTTGTCCGCATAACGCGGCAGGCTGATTCCTTTCGCTTTTTGATAGATGTATTGAACAAATCCCGCCGTATCAAAGCCGGTTTCCGGTAAAACGCCGCCTTTCAGATAAGAAATTCCGATATGATCGGCCGCTGTGGACACAACGGGATTTTCTTTAGAAATGGCTAAATTGCTGAATCGGCGCACACCTGTAAAATGTTTTTTCCAGTAATCTTCCGACAAGTAAGAAATGGTGACTTTTTCGGAGCGGCTTGCTTGGATGAACCTTCCCTCTCCCGCATAAATGCCCGCATGGGAAATTCCTTTTTTATACGTGTCGCTGAAATAAATCACGTCCCCGGGCTTTATGCCGCTCAGTTTGATTTTCTCACCGACCAGCCACTGCTGTTCCGCTGATCTAGGCAGGTAAATGTGAAGCTTGTTTTCAAAAACATATTGGACCAGCCCCGAACAGTCGAATCCCTCCTCGGGCGTGCTTCCGCCGAATACATACGGAATGTCAAGGTAACGGGCTGCCTCCTGAACGATCGGGTCATCAGCCAGTTCCGGATCTTTTGTAATCCGCTTTGCGCCAAGATATAAATTCATCCAATAACTGCTTTTTTGAAACCGTGTGACGGTTACGCCTTCTGACGGAGAACTGTGTATCATCTCTCCGTTTCCGATATAAAGACCGTCATGGACGGGTGCGTTTTGTGTTGAATCTGACTTTTTGAAAAACACAAGATCTCCCGGTAAAAGGTCATTTTCTTTGACGGCGGCTCCGACTTTCCATTGATCACTGACCGTTCTCGGCAGATGGATGTTCTGCCTGCTGAAAAGATAATGCATCAATCCGGACGGATCAAAACCGTCCTCAGGCTCTTCGCCTCCGTAAACATATTTATTTCCGACAAGTTTTTGCGCGTCTGAAACCATCAGGACAGAAACTTGAGAATCCGCTTCAGCAATTTCCGTTCTCGTTACTGCGGGTGCCACAAGACAAATCATAAGGCCGGCAAGGATGTACTTCCTCCAGCTTGTGAGCATGTTTTCTATTCACTCTCCTCATTTTTAGTAGTTTTTACATCGGTAACTTTTAACAAATGTTTAGGAGAGCACACAAAAAAAGAATGCCCGATATGGGCATTCTTTACTGGATTCGGAACAAACAATATGCCGGCAAGCGGAATCATGCGCTTATTTTGCGCCCGCTGTGTCCTCTTGCTGAATCTTTTGCATTTCCGTGTCGATTTTTTGTTTTTCCTGATCTGTGAGCTGATCATTGTATTTAAACGCTGACATAAACATAAATACCATAATGATCGCGGCAAACGGCCATCCCGCTTTAATGATTTTCATTTGTTTTTCACTCCGCTTTCTTTTTTAAGATATCGCTGTGATCCACATCAAACGTTAATTTTCCATCCTTGACGCTCCAATCGAAATTCGATTCTTTCGTCAGTTCACGTACGATCGTTTTATGATTGATGCTGCCTTTTTTAACCGGTGCAGGTGTTGCTTCATGAATATTCATCGGCGTGACTTCAAAGCGTCCCGTGCCGTTTTTCTGCAGATGATATTGAACAAGCGCCGTGTCTCTCGTTCTTGTCCACCCCTGGTCGAATACGAAGTTGCCCAGGCTGTAGAAAATAACGGTGCCGTGGTACATTTCGATCGGTTCTAGCACGTGCGGATGGTGTCCGACGATAATATCCGCTCCGGCATCTGACATTGCTCTTGCCAATTGGCGCTGTCTGTCATTCGGATCATTATCGTATTCCTGTCCCCAGTGTGTTTGAACAATGACAAGATCGGCTTTCTTTTTGGCTTTAGAAATCATCGGAATAAACAGCTCTGGATCGGCCGGAAGCACACCCGGCGCATTTCGTTTAGCTGCAAAGCCTTTTCCGGAAACATCAGTGAAACCCAGTGTTGCGATTTTGATTCCGTTTACATCTTGATAAGAAATGTTCTGCTCGGCTTCCTTCAGCGTGAGGCCCGCGCCGACAAGTTCAAGATTTTGCTTTGAAAACTCTTCAACCGTATCCCGCATTCCTTGAGGGCCGTAATCCATCGCATGGTTGTTGGCTGCCGTGAGAACGGTGAAATTCATGTCCTTCAATACTTTTACGGCATCTTTGTTTGACTGAAGGTGGATATTTTTTTCTGCTTCTTTGTAGTTCTTTTTATATGTAACCGGGTTTTCAAAGTTCCCCGACACATAGTCGGATGCTTCGAAGAATGGCTGTGCGTAACGGAAGACACTTTCCGTGCCTTTATGCTTTGTCACTTTCTCGACATTCCGGCCCATCATAATATCTCCGACGAATGAGGCAGATACAAGGTCATCGGCATTTCTTTTCACACTCGGCGTTTCCGCCTTCCCTGTCAGGATGCAGACGAACATCAGGCAAAAGACGATCGGCAGCGCGATAAAAACGTGAAGATTGGTCTTCTTTTTCTGCTGTTTGGTCAGCTTCAGCAGTTTTTCTTGAAAGCTTAATTGTTTTTTCATCGTTTGACACACCTTACATTAGATTAAGTAGTAAGCAAACATAATGGCAAAAGTTGCGCCGCTTAAGAACAGCGTGCTGGCAAATGTAATCGTTAATCCCTGTTTCTGAATGGTATTGGCGATCAGACCCGGTACGATGATACCGATTCCGCGGAATTCTGATATCTCAAACGGTACGATCGGGTAAAGGAAATCAAGGGCGATTTTTAAGCAGATTCCCGTTATCAGCATAGCTGCGAATTTTCTGCGTCCGTACAAAATCATAAATCTGGATAAACCGTATTTGACGATCACGTATGTAAGAAGACTCACTAACAATACGAGTAAAATAAAGACCGGCTGGTTAAAAACGAGCCCTAAATAACCCGGCACGACTAAACCGGCAGGTACGATACCTGTTTTTTCCGCGAAAATTAAACTGATTAACACGCCTAAAATAAGTGAGATGTATAAATCTGATCCGAACATTTATCCTTTTCCTCCTAGCTAACGAGCTGTTTCACCTTATACTCTTGAATTTTTTCAATTAATGGTTCCGCTGAACCGTGGATATTGCCGACGCCATATATGACACGGTTTTGCATTCTTGTTTTCAGCACGTCCATGATTTCGTCTGTTGATTTATATTCCAGATCGTGCAATGTATCGGCAGGAATCTTGCCTTCTTCATAAGCTCTGACGATCGGTTCAGTCGTCTCGCCGATAAGTATGAGTTCCTTCGTTTTAATGTACGGAAGCACGTCGTTTGCGAACTGAATCGTTCTGTCCACACGGTCGGCGCGGCAGTTCATAATAACGATCGGTTCATCTGTCGGGTAGCCGATTTCCTTTACACGTTTCCATATATTTAAAGTAGAAGATGCATCATTTGCGGCAAAGCCGTTTACGAAATGACCGGGCTCCTTCGTGCTGAGCAGCGGCAGGATTCTCATGGCGCCAGGATCAGGCGGCGCATTCAGCATTCCTTTAAACGCCGTTTCTTCATCTATCCCAAGTGCCTGGGCAACGCCGAGCGCAAGGGAAGCGTTATCAGGAAAGACCATATATTCAAATTTTCGAAGGTATTCATCTGTAATTTTAGAGTTATCCGCAATAATAACCTCGGTATTCCGCTCTGCGGCTTTTTCTTTAAAGAAGTCTGTGTATTCACTGTCTGTAATGACAAGGTGACCGTTATACGGTATCGTCGCGGTAAATGCTTCAGCGATTTCATCAAGCGTCGGCCCCATGACGTCCATATGGTCTTCAAGCACATTCACGATGACGCCGATGTTGGCTTGAAGGAGTTCTTCCTGAAAGATAATCTGATAATCCGGGTTTACCGCCATACATTCACTGACAATGGCATTGGCGCCCCGTTCTACGGTTTCCTTCATTACTTCTTTTTGCTCGCCGATATTCGGGCCCTGCGGTTTCCGTTTGATCGGTTTCTCCTCAGGTGTATCCCAATAGATCATCCTTGCATCTGTTCCCGTCGTTTTTCCGACTGTTTTGTAGCCCGCCTCCATCAGTATTCCGGTCGTCAGCCTCGTTACGGTTGACTTTCCGCGGATACCATTAATATTGACGCGTACTGGCAGAGCATCGATATTCTTCTGATGCCGCCTTTTTTCAATGATTCCGATGATTAGTACGGCAGCACAGGCTATAATGAGTAACCACATTGATTTTTGACATCTCCTTCTGTATTGATAAATTCATTCATCAGTATATAGCTTCACTATGAATTCTCAATCGGCATTATGTAACATAATCTTCCCGCTTTCACTGAGCCAAACTTCTCTATTAGTGACGCTATTCTTCCTATTATCGAATTGCTTTTTTTGGGAATAGGCAGGACTTCAACCTTACTTCAACTTTTCAAAAGAAAAATGAATACGTTTACATTTTCGCGCAGAAATTCATTTGGACCAATGGAACTATTCGCGTTCCGGAAGAAAAAGATGTAATGATAATCCATCTTTTCCAGCCCGCTTGTATCAGCGTTTTTCGCACTGCGCATACGTTTCGGGACTCTCTGTCCGCTGTGTGCAGACTGCCTGTTTTGTTAAGGATAAGGTCTTAAAGTCATTCATTTTTCCCCCGTATCCTGCTTTCAGTCCCATTCCAAAATAACTAGCGGAATGACTGGTACATCACAGAATAAGACGGGTCCGGAGTGTTTACAAGAAATACACATTTTATATGCGGAAAGCCTTTCTCCTTTTAAACCATTTACAGGACGTTTATCACTCTTTTGAAATAATTTTAATAAATCTTTATATTCGTTCAAGAAATATTCATCCATAATTGTGAAGTTCTTGGTAAAACATCGAGGAACTCCTCTATTTTATAGAATGCATAAAAAAGGAATACCCGCTGAAAACTACAGATAACCAGGGAAGGAGGCGGTCTGATGTCTGCGGATAAACAAAACAAACGGATTCCCGGCGATTTTGAATCGGCTGTACGGGAAATGCAGGAGCTGATGTGTGTTTGCGGTGATTTTAAAATACGAAGGATTAAACTGCAGGACCGTCATACCGCTTTCTTTTATATTGAACAAATGATAGAAGAACAGAAGCTGAATGAGTTTCTGTTAAGCGACACCCTGCAGAACGGCCCGCTTGAGGAAACGATGAATGCCGTCAGCAGTGCGGAAACGGATGAAATCAGAAAACTCATTGACGGGATTTTGGCAGGACAGGTTGTTTTTCTCAGCGATGCATCGAGGAAAGCGAAGCTGTTTTCCGTCGGCCAGAATCCGCTGCGTTCCATTATGGAACCCGAATCTGAAAGTATCGTCCGCGGCGCCCATGACGGGTTTGTGGAAAGTTTGGAAACGAACATTCATCAGCTGCGGTTTCACATACAGGACCGCCATCTCTCCGTTCATTATATGGATATCGGGGAAAGAGCCAAATCAAAGGTTGCGGTTATCTTTGTTGAGAATATCGCCAATCCGGAGATTGTGGAGGAAGTGAAGCGGCGCCTGTCATACTTGCGTATAGACAGCGTGCTTGCGCCCGGGATTATCGAGGAATCAATAGAAGATAATTCGTTTTCCATTTTTCCGCAGATCATTCATACGGAACGGCCGGATAAAGCAAAAGCATGCGTAATGGAAGGCTGTGTACTGATCATGATGGACGGGAGTCCGTCGGCTTTGATTGCGCCGATCACATTCTTTTCCTTTTTTCAATCTCCGGACGACTACAGCACGAGATGGATTTCCGCCAGTTTTTTAAGAGTGCTGAGATTTTTCGCCTTTATGATCGCGATTACGCTGCCCGCTTTTTATATCGCGCTGATTGCGTTTCATTTTGAAGTCATTCCCAACGATCTGATTATCACCATGAAAAATTCGATTGTTGATATTCCCTTTCCCCCGCTGATAGAAGCCATGATTATGGAAATTACGATTGAACTGATCCGCGAAGCCGGTATCAGACTGCCGAGACCGATCAGTCAGACGATCGGCATTGTCGGCGGTCTCGTGATCGGTGACGCAGTCGTTCAGGCGGGACTCATTTCTAATATGATGATTATCGTCGTAGCCGTTACAGCTGTTTCTTCTTTTGTGCTTCCTTCATATGAAATGAGCACGTCCATCCGAACGCTCAGATTTCCGCTTATGTTTCTGGCATCCTCGTTCGGTTTTATCGGCATCGCACTCGGCTTCGGGCTTATTCTGATGAACCTGTGCAAGCTTGAATCACTCGGCGTTCCTTATTTATCATCTCTGACGCCGTTTCATTTCAGTGACTTGAAGGATGCATTTATCCGGCTGCCGGCTTGGTTTATTAAAAGAAGGCCTTTTTATTTGAGACCGCAAGACTCAAAGCAGATGAAACATGTTCGGGGGTGGAGAAAAGATGAAGCCTAAAAAAATAAGCCCGCTTCAAGGCGTGTTTTTCATTAATCAGACGCAGATCAGCATCGGCATTTTGGCGCTTCCCCATTTACTGATGATGAGATCGGGAAGCAGCGGATGGATTTCCATTCTGCTTACCGGATTGCTCGTCCAGCTTACATTCAGCCTGTATATGATATTATTTCACCGGTTTCCGAAGCTGAACCTGTACGAAATGCTGGAGGAGGTGTTCGGAACACTTGCCGGCAAAGGGGTGCAGGTGCTGTATATTTTATATTTCGCGTTTCTCTGCACGCTCATTCTTTCTGTATTTACACGGATATTGGATATCTGGGTGCTCCCTCAGACTCCAAATTGGGTGATCAGCTTAATGCTGATCCTCGGTTCTGTCTATATCGCCCAGGCTCCGCTGAATGCGATCGCCAGGTTCAGCTTTATTTTAACGCCGTTTTTGCTGCTGATCTCTCTGCCGCTTTTATACACGCTGGGAAAAGCCGATATCACATACATTATGCCGATTTTTCACGGAACCGCAAAAGACATGCTTACCGGGGTGCAGCAAACACTTGTCAGCATTACCGGCTTTCAGGCGGCGCTCGTGATCGGGCCCCTAATCAACTGCACCGTCAGCCAGCGCTACAAAATACTGACGATTTCAAACATCTTGATTATCCTTTATTACCTGTATATCACCCTTACTTGCTTTGTCACAATCAGCCCCGAAGAAATAAAAATGATCCCGGAGCCTGTGCTGTACCTGTTAAAAACCGTTTCATTCAGAATTATCGAACGGACGGATCTGCTCTTTTTGACGTTTTGGTTCGTGACCGTCTTTTCAACGCTGGCCAACGTGTTTTACTTGGCAAGCACCGGCATTGCCAAGCTGTTCAATCAAAAAGATCACAGCCGGTTTGTTTATCCGCTGGCCCTGCTCGTCTTCCTTCTGTCTATTTGGGCCACAAGCACAGATAAAACGATACAGCAGCTGGATCAGTTTTTCCGCTTTTCCGATATTGTGTTTGTGTATTTGTTTCCGTTGTTTATGGTATTGATTGTCCTTGTACGCAAAAAGGGTGTCCGCCATGCGCATTAAAAAAGCGGTTCTTATCAGTCTCATGTGCGCAAGCCTGACACTTGCGGGCTGCTGGGATCAAAATTTGCTGAAAGATATTTCTCTCGTGCTGACCGCAAGCCTTGATGTTGATCATGACGGTAAAAATAAAATCGGCATCACCTATCGGAAGGTTCAGTCCTCCCAGGCGGAACAGGAAACGGGCGGCTCATTCATTACGACGGTGCTCAGCGCTTCCGGGCACACCATCCGTGAAGCGCGGTTTCAATTGGATAAGCTTGTCGATCAGCGCATTGACACGTCCAAGCAAAGAGTCTTATTAATCGGTGAGAAAATGGCGGAAAAACCGCTTTTTCCTTATCTCGATGTCTTCTACAGAGATCCGAAAAGCCCGCTTCTCGCTCATCCGGCGGTTGTAAAAGACGGCGAGGCGATTGAAGTGCTGAAGCTGATCGTCCGGCAGAAATTGATCGTCAGCAAGTATTTAACGAATTTATTAACAAGCGCTAATGCGGAATCAAATATCAGCATGGAAAATTTGCAATCCATCCGTTCAAGCATGCTGACGGCTGATAAGGATTTCGCCCTTCCTTATTTATCGATTAACGGACAGACGATAAAGGTAGAGGGTTCTGCCCTGTTCAGCGGCCAGCGGAAAGTGACTGAGGTGCTCGGTCAGGATTCGACCCTCCTGACCCTTTTAAGCGGGCAATTTAATAAATCGGCTAATATTAATCTGAAGCTGTGGGACAAATACAAAATGGATATTGAAAATTATCTTTCTCTCGGCATCACGGATGCCACGCGAAAGATTGTATTTATAGATACAGATCCGCAGCATATAAAAGTGAAAATCCGTTTAAAGCTGAATGCACGCGTCTTGGAATATCCAAAGGACAAGCTGAATTCTTATACGGCAATCGACCAAATAAACAAACAAGCCTCAGCAAATTTGAACAGCCAGGCCAGATCGGTGATCAGCCATATTCAGGAGCACAACTCGGATATCCTCGGCATCGGCCGGAAATATCAAACCCATTATTATGAGCGGGGCAAGCTGCTCAATTGGCGTGGGGTCTATCCTTCCATCGAGATAATCCCTGATATCAAAGTGAGTATCTCACAAATCGGCATCGTGAACTAAAAGAGACCGCGGTCTCTTTTTTTGTTGCCAACCGAAATGATTCGTGTTACTCTTTTTATGTAAACGGTTACATAGTTGAAGGAGGAGTGTTTGTTGGCAACGATTAAAGATGTCGCAGGCGCTGCCGGCGTCTCTGTTGCCACGGTTTCGCGTGTCCTCAATGACAACGGCTACGTGCATGAAGATACACGAACGAAGGTCATGCTTGCCATGGAGAAGCTGAATTATTATCCGAATGAAGTTGCCCGCTCTCTTTATAAAAGAGAATCCAGACTGGTCGGGCTTTTGCTTCCGGATATTACGAATCCCTTTTTCCCTCAGCTTGCCCGCGGCGCTGAAGACGAGTTGCAGCGGGAAGGATACCGGCTGATCATCGGCAACAGCGATGAAGAATTGGAAAAAGAACTCGACTACCTGCAAACATTTAAACAAAATCAAGTTGCCGGTATTTTGGCGGCCACCCATTACCCCGACCTTCCCGAATACAGCGGCAGCCTTTACCCGGTCGTATTTCTGGACCGGACAAAAGAAGGCGCCCCATCCGTATTCAGTGACGGACGGGCAGGCGGAAAACGGGCGGCTGAGGAAATACTTCGCGGCAAAAGCACAAGCATCACGCTTGTCAAAGGCCCAGCCCACCTTCCGACCGCTCAGGAACGTTTTAACGGCGCACTTAACGTGCTGCAAAAAGCGAACGCGCAGTTCAATGTCATCTCCGCCGCTTCATTTTCCATCAAGGATGCCGCCATTTTAGCAGAAGAATTGTTTGCAGCATACCCTGAAACCGACGGAGTCATTGCCAGCAACGACATTGCGGCGGCTGCCGTCCTCCATGAGGCGCTGCGGCTCGGCAAAAAAGTTCCGGAGGAGATTCAGATCATCGGATACGACGATATTCCGCAGAGCAGGCTTTTGTTTCCGCCGCTTTCAACCATCCGCCAGCCTGCATATGAGATGGGAAAACAAGCAGCAAACCTGCTGCTGCAATTGATAAAGAAAGAGCCGCCGAAAGAGACGGCCATTCAAATGCCCGTGACTTACATAAGAAGACAAACGACGAGAAAGGATGATCACCATGAGTGAAATTTGTGTTATCGGAAGCTGTTCTATGGATCTTGTCGTCACATCTGAACGGCGTCCGAAAGCCGGTGAAACCGTACTGGGCACAGACTTTCAAACCGTGCCCGGAGGAAAAGGCGCAAATCAGGCCGTAGCCGCTTCCCGCCTGGGCGCAAACGTATATATGGTAGGAAAAGCAGGCAATGACAGCTACGGAAAAGCGATTATTGAAAACCTGAAGGCAAACGGTGTCAATACGGACCATATGGAAACGGTTACACATAAAAAAAGCGGAACGGCTCATATTGTGCTCGCAGAAGGAGACAACAGCATCGTCGTCGTAAAAGGCGCAAACGATGACATCTCCCCCGATTATGCCAAAAGTGCGCTAGCAAAACTTCCCGGCATTGATATCGTGCTGATCCAGCAGGAGATTCCTGAAGAAACCGTTGAAGAAGTGTGCAGCTACTGCCGCGCGCAGCAAATTCCGGTTATCCTGAATCCCGCGCCGGCCCGGCCGCTGAAACAATCGACGATTGAGGATGCCGCATATCTTACGCCGAACGAACATGAAGCGTCCATTTTATTTCCTGACCGGACGAAAGAAGAAGCGCTCGCCGGCTATCCCGGCAAACTGTTCATTACCGAAGGAAAACAAGGCGTGCGCTACTCAGACGGCACCGCGGAACGGCTTGTTCCCGCCTTCCCTGCAGAAGCGGTTGACACGACGGGAGCCGGCGATACCTTTAATGCGGCACTTGCCGTCGCACTCGCGGAAGGACGGGACATTGAGCAAGCGCTCCTGTTTGCCAACCGCGCCGCCTCCCTGTCCGTGCAGCACTTCGGCGCCCAAGGCGGGATGCCGGCCAGAAAAGAAGTTGAGGAGCTGCTGTCATGAAAAAACACGGAATGTTAAACAGCCACATTGCCAAAGTATTAGCTGATCTCGGGCATACAGACCTCATCGCAATCGCCGATGCGGGTCTCCCCGTCCCTGACGGTGTCCCTAAAATTGATTTGTCCTTAACGGCGGGCGTTCCCGCCTTTCGGGACGTGACCAGCCTGGTAGCCGGGGAGATGGCAGTCGAAAAGGTGATCGCCGCTTCCGAGATCAAAGACGCAAATCCTGAGAATGCAAGTTTCATAGAAAGCCATTTCTCAGCGCAGACGATCGAGTACATGTCCCATGAGGAATTCAAACGGCTCACACAGAAAGCAAAAGCCGTCATCCGAACGGGTGAAATGACACCATACGCCAACTGCATCCTGCAGGCGGGTGTGATTTTCTAGAAAGAAGGGATCCAGCATGCACATCGGCATGACAGACATTCATAAAGCATTCGGCAAAAACCAAGTGCTATCCGGCGTCTCATTTGAGCTTCTGCCGGGAGAAATCCACGCTTTAATGGGAGAAAACGGAGCGGGCAAATCGACGTTAATGAATCTGCTCACCGGGCTCTACCGGCTCGACAAGGGAAACATTACGATAAACGGAACAAATATGAGCTTCTCCAATCCAAAGGAAGCCGAAAAGCACGGAATTGCCTTTATCCATCAGGAACTGAATATATGGCCGGACATGACGGTGCTTGAAAACCTTTTTATCGGCAAAGAGCTGACGACGGCGTTCGGCGTTTTGGAAACGAAGAAAATGAAAGCGCTAGCAAAATCACAGCTTGAAAAATTGGGAGTCTCTCTTCCTCTTGACCGGGAAGCCGGACAATGTTCCGTCGGACAGCAGCAGATGATTGAGATTGCCAAAGCGCTGATGACAAACGCCGAAGTCATTATTATGGACGAACCGACCGCGGCGCTGACCGAACGGGAAATCAGCAAACTATTTGACGTGATGACGGCGTTAAAGCGGGACGGCGTATCCATCGTCTATATTTCGCACCGAATGGAAGAGATATTTTCGATTTGCGACCGGATCACCATTATGCGGGACGGCCTCACTGTCGATACGGCGCATATGAAAGACACTAATTTTGATGAAGTGGTCAAAAAAATGGTCGGGCGGGAGCTGACCGATCGGTATCCGACTCGCACGCCGTCACTCAGCGATAAGGTGCTCGAAGTGAAAAACGCCTCAAAAAAAGGAAGCTTTTCACAGATCAGTTTCCATGTGAGCGCCGGAGAAATCCTCGGCGTTTCCGGCTTAATGGGTGCCGGACGGACAGAAATCATGAGGGCGCTGTTCGGAATTGACAGGCTCGATTCCGGAGAGATCTGGATTTCCGGCCGAAAAACCGGCATTCGGGGTCCGTACGATGCCATCCGTAAGGGACTCGGCCTGATTACGGAGAACCGCAAAGATGAAGGGCTGCTGCTGGATACGTCCATTCGTGAAAATATCTCCTTGCCGAACCTGACCAGCTTCTCTCCGAAAGGCATCATTGATCGAAAACGCGAGGCGGAGTTCGTTGAGCTGCTCATCAAGCGTCTGACCATTAAGACCGCATCTCCGGAAACCGCCGCCCGGCATTTATCAGGAGGAAATCAGCAAAAAGTCGTCATCGCCAAATGGATCGGAATCGGCCCGAAAGTTCTCATCCTTGATGAACCGACAAGAGGCATTGACGTAGGCGCGAAAAGGGAAATCTATTCATTAATGAATGAACTGACCGATCGCGGAGTCGCCATCATCATGGTGTCTTCCGAGCTGCCGGAAATTCTCGGCATGAGTGACAGAATCATCGTCGTCCACGAAGGGCGCATCAGCGGAGAAATCAATGCGGCCGGCGCAACACAAGAACACATCATGACACTTGCCACGGGAGGGCAGCAGTATGAAAACTGAACCAATGACATCAACTGAACAAAAGCGATTTTCCATTCACACCTTCACACAAAAACTCGGTCCGTTTCTCGGCTTACTGATTCTTGTGCTGATCGTTTCCGTTTTAAACCCGAGTTTTCTTGAACCCCTCAATATTCTCAACCTTCTTCGGCAGGTTGCGATTAACGCTCTGATTGCATTCGGAATGACGTTTGTCATTTTAACGGGAGGCATTGATCTCTCTGTCGGAGCCATCCTCGCCTTATCGAGCGCATTGGTCGCAGGTATGATGGTCTCAGGCATCGACCCGATCTTAGCCGTCATCATCGGCTGCGTAATCGGCGCCGTACTCGGCATGATAAACGGATTATTAATCACAAAAGGAAAAATGGCGCCGTTCATCGCCACTTTGGCGACAATGACCGTCTTTCGCGGACTGACCCTCGTCTATACGGACGGAAATCCGATTACGGGGCTCGGTTCAAATTACGCATTTCAATTATTCGGACGCGGTTATTTTCTCGGCATTCCCGTACCTGCCATTACGATGCTGATTGCGTTTGCGGCCCTGTGGGTTCTTCTGCACAAAACACCGTTCGGCCGCCGGACATACGCCATCGGCGGCAATGAGAAAGCGGCGCTGATATCGGGAATCAAAGTGCCCCGCATCAAGATCATGATCTATTCTCTGACAGGTTTATTATCAGCGCTGGCGGGAGCGATTCTGACATCACGCTTAAATTCCGCACAGCCGACGGCCGGGGAATCATACGAGCTGGACGCCATCGCAGCGGTCGTTCTCGGCGGAACGAGCCTGTCCGGCGGTCGAGGGCGCATCATCGGTACGCTGATCGGGGTTTTGATTATCGGTACGCTGAACAACGGCTTGAACCTTCTCGGCGTATCATCTTTTTATCAGCTCGTCGTCAAAGGAATCGTCATTTTAATCGCGGTGCTGCTGGACCGCAAAAAATCGGCATAGTAGGAGGACCATTATGAAGAAAGCCATCATCACGATCGCGGCATTATCACTGTTTTTGCTGTCCGCCTGTTCACTTGAACCGCCACAATGGGCAAAACCGTCAAACACAAAACATAAAAAAGAATTCACTATCGGGCTCTCCGTCTCCACATTGAACAATCCGTTCTTCGTTTCATTAAAAGAAGGCGTTGTAAAGGAAGCCAAAAAACGGGGCATGAAGGTCATTATTGTCGATGCTCAAAATGATTCATCTAAACAGTCAAATGACGTAGAAGATTTGATCCAGCAGGGAGTCGATGCGCTGCTGATCAATCCGACCGATTCATCAGCGATTTCAACAGCCGTCGAATCGGCAAATTCCCTCGGCATTCCCGTCATTGCGCTTGATCGTTCAGCCGAACACGGAAAAGTCGAAACGCTTGTCGCCTCTGACAATGTCAAAGGAGGAGAAATGGCGGCTGACTACCTCGCCGATCAGCTCGGAAAAGGCGCCAAAGTGGCGGAATTGCAAGGGGTGCCGGGCGCATCCGCGACACGGGAACGCGGAACGGGCTTTCATCATATTGCCGACAAAAAGCTGGATGTCGTAACAAAGCAAGCGGCGGATTTTGACCGTACAAAAGGATTGACCGTCATGGAAAACCTGCTGCAGGGACATCCGGATATTAAAGCCGTGTTCGCCCATAATGATGAAATGGCACTCGGCGCGCTCGAAGCGATTAACAGCTCAGGCAAACACATTCTGGTCGTCGGTTTCGACGGAAATAAAGATGCGATTTCTTCCATTAAAAACGGAAAGCTGACAGCCACGGTCGCCCAGCAGCCGGAGCTGATCGGAAAACTGGCGGCCGAAGCGGCGGAGCAGGTGCTCAAAGGAGAAAAAGTCAAAAAAACCATTTCCGCTCCATTGAAACTTCAAACACAAAAATAACCGGCCGATGTTTAGACTTCCGGTAAAACGTGAAAGGATGAAGTAAAAGGAGAGATACAGATGAAGAAAACAGCCAAAGCGGCATCCATTCTGACCCTTGCAGCGGGAATAACAGCGGCTTCAGCTGCCGGAATAACGCCTCTTCCCGAGACACACGCGCAGGAAGCGGTCAAAATTGACGATCTGTACAGCTACCCGCTTGACTCTTATCTCGTTTCCGCGGAAGCATTGAACGTCAGAACAAAAGCATCAGCAGCCAGTCCGAGAGCTGACACCCTTCATTTAGGCGACAGCTTAAAGATCGTTTCATTCCAGAACGCTGACTGGGCAAAAGTACATTATAAAAACGGAAAAACAGGATTTGTATCTACTCATTATATTGTTAAAGAAGCAACAACCGTAAAAACGACGGCAAAAACAAAAGTATATACAGACAAACAAGCGGTCAAAGCTTCCCTTGCTAAAAACACAAGCGTTTCTTTCCTCGGATGGAAAAAGACAGCCGGCGGCGGCATTGACTTCGGCTGGGCGCTTGTCGATTACGGGGGCGCAACGGGATATATCAGCACAAAAGATCTGCAAAAACTGACATAATATCAAAACGGATTTCGCAAATTCAGCGCGAAATCCGTTTTTTCTTTCTTGAGCAGTCAGAAACGTCTAAGGTTCGAAATATTTCTCAGGAAATATTGTCGGATGAAGATGAATGCATACGACTCTAAAATGGCTTCTTTATGTAATCCGCCAGGCGTTTTGCATTGTCACGGATAGCCGCAGCATCGGCGCTGCTTACCCCGTACATCGCGAAAGCCGGCAAATAGGTCATACCCGTAAAATTAGCCATTGCCTGAAACGGCCTTAAGAGCTCGCTCAGTGAAAAATGGTTAGACCCGCCTGCCTGATATGCATCCTCTCCGGCACCTACGGAAACAGCCAGCAGCAATTCTTTGCCGTGCAGCGCCTTTCCTTTGGAGCCGTAAGCCCAGCCATACGCCAGCACATGATCCATCCATGTTTTTAAAAGCGGAGGCGCACTGTACCAATACAGCGGGAATTGAAATACGATCCGGTCATACTGTTCACACAGCTGCCGTTCCTTTTCCGCATCTATTTTCCCGTCCGGATATTCTTTATAAAGCTCACGGACCGTGATTTCATCATGATTTTTTAATTCTTCTGTCCACGCCTTATTGACCGCTGAGTTGTCCATGTCAGGATGAACCGCTAATACCAATACTTTCACAGCTACCACACCTTTCCCTTTTGACTGTATTTTACCTAATCTTTGCCGGTTCAGCCAAATAAAAAGAAAGCCCCCGAGAAAAATGGGGCTTTCTTTTTTAATTTATTCCGGGCTTCCTTCAGTTGTTTCAATATCCTTCGCAAAATTCGGATTATCTAAATTTGCGTTGAAAAAGTCCGCCGTATTCGGAAGCTTGAGGTTCATATTCATTTTTTGAGAAATGGTCACTTTACAATCTTTAATGACATAGTCAAATACGTGTCCGCCGGAATTGCGTCCTTCATCAATGAAGTGCAGGTGATATCCGGAAACAGCGATGCCGTTTGCGTACCCCGGCGTCCAGAAGCCGGCGATTGTACCCTGAATGTCGTCAAAGTTGAACACAGGCTGTGTTTTCACCGCTTCGATCATCGGAACGTACGGTTTCTCCTGGCGTTCTACCGTTCTTGTCTGCACCTTTTTAAATACGCCGTCTAAACGGATCGCATAAAATAAGTTTTTACTAGGCAGAAGGCTGGCGATTTCCTGCTCGAATTCTTCACGGGTCATTTCGCCGTCGATCGTATGCGTCATATCCGGCGTGAAAAATGTGAATGAGCAGAATGGTGACAGGTCTCCGCCTTTAACAGGCGTAGCCGTTCCGTCGCCGCGCAGACGGTAAAATTCTCCGTCAAATCCGATTAATTCGCCGTCCAGTTTATTGAACGTGCCGATTCCGAAATCACCGAACTTCGGAATGTCAGCCATATCAAAATCTCCGTCATATACTCCGTCCAGCAGAGATGTCATTGTTGATACTTGATAGATCTGATCCTCAGGTGAGCCTTTTTCTCCGCGGCTCATCATATGGATGTCGCTTGCGTTTTTCATATTCCCTTCACTCCTTTTAAATTGGGCTGTTTTAGAAAACAGGTCATGGTGCGCAGAGTGCTAGAGAGCTTTTGCTTTCATTTTTTCTTTGAATTGCTTCGGAAGCATGTCGCTTGATAAATGGACATTGTCACTGTAATCGACAGGAATGTCAATGATGACAGGACCTTCTGTGTTCAAGCCTTTTTGCAGCACGTCTGCCAGCTGTTCCGGTGACTCAACGCGCAAGCCGGTGGCGCCGAAGCTTTCTGCATATTTTACGATGTCAATGTTTCCGAAATCTACGCATGACGTACGGTTATATTTTTTCATTTGCTGGAATGCGACCATATCATATGTGCTGTCATTCCATACAAGGTGAACGATCGGCGCTTTTAAGCGGACTGCCGTTTCCAATTCCATTGCAGAGAACAGGAATCCTCCGTCTCCTGAAACGGATACGACTTTTTCACCCGGATTCACCAATGTGGCGGCAATCGCCCAAGGAAGCGCTACGCCCAATGTCTGCATGCCGTTGCTGATCAACAGTTTCAGCGGCTCATAAGCGCGGAAGTAGCGGGACATCCAGATCGCGTGCGAACCGATATCGCAAGTGACGGTTACGTCGTCATCAATTGCATTGCGCAGTTCTTGGACGATTTGCAGAGGATGCACTCTGTCGGATTTATGGTCGCTTGGCGCCTTCTCGCTGTCTGTGAGCATCTGTTTTAATTCGCTCAGCACTTCTTGTTCACGGCTGCCCATATCAAATGTCACAGCGTCGTGTTCAATTTGTTTAACCGTAGCGGCGATATCGCCTAATAATTCTAATTCCGGCTGATAGGCATGATCGATATCGGCCTGGATTTCGTCAAGATGGATAATAGCACGGTCACCGTTTACGTTCCAGAACTTCGGATCGTATTCAATCGGATCATAACCGATCGTTAATACGACATCCGCCTGTTCAAGCAGAAGATCGCCCGGCTGGTTGCGGAACAGTCCGATCCGGCCGAAATATTGGTCTTCCAGCTCTCTGGACAATGTGCCGGCCCCTTGGTACGTTTCTACGAAAGGCAGTTTTGTTTTGGCAAGCAGTTTGCGGATTTGTTTTACCGCCTCCGGTCTTCCGCCTTTCATGCCGACTAACAGAACGGGAAGTTTCGCCGTCTGGATTTTCGCGATAGCCGCGCTGACCGCTTCTTCCGGTGCAGGGCCTT
Organism: Bacillus sp. JHAA; assembly: GCF_036961585.1. Taxonomy (NCBI): domain Bacteria; kingdom Bacillati; phylum Bacillota; class Bacilli; order Caryophanales; family Bacillaceae; genus Bacillus; species Bacillus sp. JHAA. The sequence continues at coordinate 523,989 of NZ_JBAMDE010000001.1, forward strand.
GTTTCGGCGCCGGCACGCTGCGTACGTTTTTCACATTTGTGATTTCATTCACAACATCCTGCGGAAAGCTCACGAAAGCCGCGCCTGCCTGACCTGCTGACGCTGCCCTGAAGGCGTTTGTTACCGCTTCTGGTATATTCCCTGTTTCCTGTACTTCTACACTGTATTTTGTAATCGGCTGAAATAGCGCCGCATTGTCCAATGATTGGTGTGTCCGTTTTAACCGGTCTGCGCGAATTACGTTACCCGCCAGCGCCACTACCGGATCACCTTCTGTATTAGCCGTTAACAAGCCGGTCGCCAAGTTGGATGCCCCCGGGCCTGAAGTAACGAGACAAACGCCTGGTTTTCCAGTCAGTCTTCCGACAGCCGCAGCCATAAATGCAGCGTTCTGTTCGTGACGGCATAAAACCAGTTCAGGTCCTTTATCTTTTAACGCATCAAATACTGCATCAATTTTTGCACCCGGAATGCCAAAAACATGTGTGACACCTTGCTCCACTAAGCAATCAACAACAAGCTCCGCCCCCCGATTTTTTCCAGAGGTTTTTAGTTCATTTGTTGCTTTTGCCAACACCCTCACTCCTTATTATGCATATTAAATATAAAATTTTAAGTAATTTGTGATATTATTCACTATACACTCTTTGGAAATTGACCTCCAATATCAATTCGCCGTATGATTAATATGTTTCACGAATAATTAACAAAGAGAAAGGAATGGATAAGGATGGAGCTTCGCCATCTTCAATACTTTATTGCCGTTGCCGAAGAACTTCATTTCGGCAAAGCTGCGCTTCGGTTAAATATGACACAGCCGCCTCTCAGCCAGCAGATCAAACAGCTTGAGAAGGAAGTCGGCGTGACCTTATTAAAGCGCACGAAACGGGTTGTAGAGCTTTCAGCTGCCGGAGAAAGTTTTTTAAAACACAGCAGAAACGCGATCGAAGAAATAGACAAAGCGATTGAAATGGCGCAGAGAACGGCGCGGGGAGAGCTCGGCCGCCTTGTCGTCGGTTTTGTCGGCTCGGCCACATATGAATTTCTGCCGCCGATCATTCGGGAATTCCGCGAAAAATTCCCCTCCGTCAAGCTTGATCTGCGTGAAATTTCTTCTTTCAGACAGCAGGAAGAACTTCTGAAGGGGAACATTGATATCGGCATCCTTCATCCGCCTTTACAGCATTCCGCGTTACATATGGAAAAGGTGCAGAGCAGTCCGTGCATTCTGGCTTTGCCGAAGCAGCACCCGCTTACCGCTAAACAGACAATCGACATTCAGGATTTAAAAAATGAACCGATTATCACACTGTCGAAAGAAACATGGCCGACTTTATACCTAGAGTTTGTAAACTACTGCGAGCAGGCGGGCTTCAAACCGAAAATCGTTCAGGAAGCGACGGAGTATCAAATGGTGATCGGATTGGTTAGTGCCGGCATCGGTGTAACCTTCGTGCCTTCTTCTGCTAAAAAGCTGTTTAATCTCGAAGTCGCCTACCGCGGCATTAATCAGGTGCAGCTCACGGCCGAATGGGTCATTGCCTACCGCAAGGATAATCAAAATCCGATCCTGAAACATTTTCTGGATATTATGAATAAACGCCAGGCTTTATTGCAGGCGGATAAGGAAAATGCATAAAAAAGAGGGCCGCCGAAAGCAGCCTCTTTTTTTTGTGCTTTTATGGATTTTTACTAAATTGGTAGAAACGCTCAGTACACCTTACGACCTGTACCCGTATACATACAGTACAACTGATCAGGAGGGATAAAAATAACGGGGCGGCAATGACCCATCTAAAAGGAGGCAGAACACATTACACATATTACCGTCATTTTGACCCTGATTTCTTTCTTTGTGACCATTATTTTTATATTTTGGAGACCCGGGGGATTAAATGAAGCCGTTCCGGCGTCGCTGGGCGCCATTCTCGTTTTGTTATGCGGAACCGTTTCCTTTCATGATTTGGGGGATATAGGGTCAAAAGTCACCGGAGCCTCAATAACCATTATCTCCACAATGATTATGGCGATCGCGCTGGAAAGCTTCGGTTTTTTTAACTGGGCGGCGGCCAAACTGCTTCACCGCGCCAAGGGATCGGGCATCCGGCTTTTTTGGCTGACCAACCTGCTCTGTTTTTCAATGACGCTCTTTCTGAATAATGACGGCAGCGTCTTAATCACCACTCCTATTTTACTATTGGTCTTACAATATCTCGGACTTAAAAGACATCAGAAAACACCGTATTTAATAAGCGGCGTATTAATTGCGACGGCGGCAAGCACCCCGATCGGCGTCAGTAATATCGTCAATTTAATTTCTCTCAAAATGATAGGCATGGACCTTTATTTGTACACCAATATGATGTTTATCCCCGGCACGCTGGGACTGGTGTTTATGGCCTTTCTGCTGTTTGCCGTTTTTTACCGCCGTTTGCCGAAACAGCTCCCCGATATTCCGGTTCATTTTGACTCGCTGGAACACAAACGATATCATCCGCTTCAGCCTCCGCCAGACCCGACCCAAAACAGCCGTACGAACATCATGTTTTGTGTTTTGGCATTTGTATTGTTCGTCCGGATCAGTCTGTTTGCAGCTTCTTACAACGGCATATCCGTTTCGCTCGTGGCTGTCATCAGTTCAGTCATCCTGCTTGGCTGGAGATGGTTTTATTTAAAAATCGGACCGGCAGATTTATTAAGGAAAGCGCCTTGGCATATCTTTATTTTTGCCTTCACGATGTACATTATCATCTACGGACTGCATAATATCGGACTGACGGCGCTGCTTGTTCAGTCTATTGAGCCTTATGTCTCACAAAGCATTGCCCACGCTGCATCTATTATGGGCATTGCTACATCCGTCCTCTCTAATTTGTTCAATAACCATCCCGCCTTAATGATCAGCACTTTGACATTAACTGAAATGTCCATCGACCCATTAACCGTAAAAATCATTTATCTGGCTAATATTATCGGCAGTGATATCGGATCATTGCTTCTGCCGATCGGGACATTAGCCACGCTGATCTGGATGCATATCATCAGACAGCACGGCGAAAAAGTTTCTTGGTCAGAATATATCAAAACGACCATTATCGTTGTCCCTCTCACTGTCGTGTTTACCATTACCGTTTTATATGTTTGGATCAGTTGGATTTACCTTTAGCTCCCATGAAAAAAAACTGCCTGCTGTATAAGAGAGGCAGTTTTATCATTTATGGCAGGTGCATGGTTTTTAAATGATTCAATTTCCAAAAAACAGTATCGCCGTCTGCATTGGTCAGTTCAAGAATATTATCTGAGACATCCTGCAACAGCCCCACTTTATTCGGTATATCTCCTAAATCCAGAATAATCAGCTTCCCGATATATCTTTTTAATTGTTCCTCAAAATTCCGGACAAGGGGCACATTAGCGGGAACAACCGGCAGTTCTGAACTGTTTAATGTATACGGCGTCTGCTCATCGGAATAGGGTGTCAGCCATTTCAAATGATGCATCGAGATGAAAAGAGTCTTATAAACCGGAGAGAAGAAAACAAAATAATCATTTAAAACACTTGTCACATACCCATGAATGGAACGGTCTCCCGTAACAAATATTTCTGTGAATCTGCCTTTTATATGCTGGAGGGTATTCCGGTAAGAAAAGGAATGTTCCTGTTTTTCGGGATGCGGACTTTTTTTTCTTGCGTACGGTTCTTTATTCTCTTCGTCCGGGAGCGTCAATGTCATTCGCTGAAGGTGCAGCAGCGGAATATAAAGAAACGTCCGGCCGTCATGAATCACAATGATATCCTGACCGATATCCAAAAGAGTTCCTGGAAATGTCGTATTCCCCGATATCTCAATATCGACTTGTTTATCCAGAAATCTGCTTAATCCAGCCATTTCATTCCCCCCTCTCCCGCGTTTACGGACAATCTTTCCAATCATTTACGGCCGCGTTTCCACCGATAATCTATTGTCCTTAATACAGTGGCGTAGCTATAAGAGACCTCTTTCTCCCGTTTTGAGGATCGAACGGATCTTGATGATCTTTTCGACTTTTTGGAGGAAGTACGCTGCTCTTCGCGTGATTCTTCTTCATGCGGCTTTTCTTCTTCGGCGCTCTCTTTCTCACCTTTATTCTCGTCGTCTTTATTCTCCTCTTTTTTAGCTGCTCCTTTTGCCCCTTCGCTGATGCTCTTGATATGAAAAGGATAAATCCGCAGCACTTCTTTATCTTTCACAAGAGTGTAGTGGCCGTCGGAATTATCCACAAGTATTCCTTCAACTGCTTCAGGACCTCCGCGGTTGATGGATACCCATTTGTGGATCAGGCGTTTAAATATGCCGTGAAAATCATCAGCCATTTCAAATTCCGGGCGCTCCTCCTCTTGGCCGTCCTCTTCTTGTTCCGCGCTGATGCTTTTGACATGGTCGGCGTTAAAATATACAATTCCGTCATCTTCCGTTTCCAGCACGAGAAAATCATCCCCTGTTTCGTGAAGCTTTCCTCTTTTCGATTCGGGACCTCCCTGATTCAATTGCACCGTGCGATTGGTCATCCGGCTGATCAGGTCTTGAAAATCATCAGCTTTTTCACATTCTGCCGCTTCGGCCGGCGATACGGTTTCACTCGTATTTTCCGTCACACTTTTCACGTGTTTCCATTGATAATAAACGATTTTATTATCAACCTGAAGAGCGATATAATCCGATTGAATGTCTGCTAATCTCCCTGTCTTGGACTCCGGGCCTCCCCGGTAGACAGTAATCACTTTTCCTTCCATCGCATGCAAAAAGTTGTCATCAGACCGCTGCCGCTTCGTATTGCGTTTCATCTATTGTCCTCCTAGTCATTTTTCTCATAATGTAAAAAGCATAATGCATATATACGTATCACGATTATTTTCGGGAACTGATTCACCAGCCTATTTGTAAAAAATCTTTCTTCATTTCCAAATCAGATATTCCACCGCTCTAACTCACTGCTGATGAAGGCTGACCGCTCCTTAATGTATTCGCAAATCACTTCAGGCTCCCGGTCAAAGCAATCCATCTCTTCTTTCTTATATGGATCCTTCGCGACATGCGGCCTGATCTGCTCATACAGTGACATGACCTTCGGCTTCATATGTTCAATGGTAAACCGGGTCTGAAGCGTCTCTTCCAAAAGCCTTTTGTACGCTTTGCGGAAATACGGTTCATCCAGAAGCCTTGCAGTCAAGGTATTAAACCCTTGTATTCTGACATAATCGGCCTCCATCCGATCACCATGAATGTCTCTTCCCCACGTCGCATCGTAATCCCACGGAATGACTTCAAAAAGTCCCGTTTCATGATTCCGGTACAAAGCATAATTATGGACAAATCCATCGTAGTTTGAGGTAAACACGATGCCCGCAAGCCACCGCAAATACTTATCGGCGTCCAAGTGTTTGACGATCTCCCCCTTGAACTCTGACTTCGGCACGGTATTAATTTTATAGATCATATCCTGCAAGTATAAATCGTCTTCTTTCGTTCCCGTTTTCTTTTCATAACCAAGTTCGAGCGATGTTTTCGTATCCCGCTCCAGATCACTGACGAGGGAGAAATTGGCGTCGTCATCAACCGCGTAAAAAACAGCGCCGTCCGCCAAATTCCGTTTCGCCAGAAAATATTCATCCACTGACTCCAGCTCAAGATACACCCCCTCATGTCTGCCATTGATTTGCAGGGTTACGAAATTCGCCTTTGGTGACAGCGTCCCAAGCTCCGCGAAGAAATCGAGAGACAGCTTATTCCGCATCATCGACGGATCTTTGTATTCAGCGTTTAAATGTATCTCTTTCGCCCTGCGAAATGTTTTCGGCGAATAAAAAGCGATATGATACGATTTTTTCTTAAAATCTCTTATATGCGAGCCGCGGTACGCCAGATCAATGTCAAGCCGTTTTTGATTCACTCTCAGCACCGCGGGCACCGGATCATCATCCCAAATGTCTTTTTTCAGCTCCATTAAGTCTTTCGGGTGAATAAACAGCTGGTATAGAGGCAATGTTGATTGGTCTTTCATCAGTAAACCTCCCTGTATTAATTTAGGCTGTGCTTTTTATATAAAACTCAGCGAATCACACATACACTTTTTTCATTCATGCGTACTATGTGGTAGTAAGGATCGCATCCTTAAAACATATATCATGAGGAGGTTTCAAAATGGGCCACTATTCCCATTCTGATATCGAAGAAGCAGTAAAGTCCGCAAGCACCGAGGGATTGGAAGATTATTTGTACCAAGAACCAAAAAGCAGTAAGAAGAGAAAATCTCGCAAGCATAAAAAATCCCGTTCTCACAAAAAATCTCGCAGCCATAAAAAATCGTGCCGCTCTCACAAAAAATCTCGCAGCCATAAAAAATCGTGCCGCTCTCACAAAAAATCTCGCAGCCATAAAAAATCCCGTTCTCACAAAAAATCTCGCAGCCATAAAAAGTCCCGTTCTCACAAAAAATCTCGCAGCCATAAAAAATCGCGCCGCTCTCACAAAAAATCTCGCAGCCGTAAAAAATCATGCCGGTCTCACAAAAAATCTCGCAGCCACAAGAAATCATGCCGCCGCAAGAAAAAACGCACGCAGAAAAAACCTTATCGTCCTCAGAAAAAAGACCCTTGCAAAAAAGACGATTACTGCAGCAAAACAGAGTACTGGAAAGACGGGAACATCTGGGTTGTAAAGAAAAACTACAAGTAACACCATTCGTAAATAGGCTGCCGGCTAAACGGAAGCCTTTTTCCTCAATCAGATATATGCCACGTGATAAGATATGCAGCCGGTTTTCTTTTGTTGTGTTTCCGAATTTTCTTTCTGTATAATCAGGTCATACGATAAAGAAAGGCGGCCGAAATCATGCATATCTTACGAGCAGACGAACTGAACGCAAAAGACACTTACAAATTGCTTTCGGGCACAGTCGTTCCCCGGCCGATCGCATTTGTCACTACGCGGTCATCCATCAACGGCGCCGTAAACGCGGCGCCCTTCAGTTTCTATAACGTTGTCTCCGCAGAACCGCCGCTTCTGGCCATCTCAGTCAGCCGCGCGGACGGTCGGCAGAAAGACACCGCGAGAAACGCACTCGCTCATCGGGAATTCGTGGTGCACGTCAGTGATCAGTCCATTATTGAAGACATTAACAAAACGGCGGCAAGGCTTGATCCTGATGTCAGTGAACTTGGCATGACAGACCTTTCTGTGACAGACAGCGCTTGCATCAGCGTTCCCGGTATAAAAGAAGCAAAAGTGAGGTTTGAATGTATACTCGAACGCCATCTTCCGTTCCAAAATGACAGCGGAGAAACGACGACAGACCTCATCATCGGCAGAGTCGTTTGTTTTCATTTGAATGACCAAGTATATGACGCCGATAAAGGCTACATACGGACAGATGAGCTGAAGCCTGCGGCAAGGCTCGCGGGGAATGAATACGCCAGACTCGGGAAGACATATACGCTTGTCCGCCCGACCTGAAGCAGGAACCATTATAATAGAAGAAACTAGTCAAAAAGACCCCTTTCGAAAGGGGTCTTTTTGAGTCTTTTACCATATAACTCAGCCTAATGTCTTATAGAATGCCGAAACTTACAAGGCCATCACCCGTATGAAACGAGTGACACATTTTTAGGAGGCAGATGATGGATTTCATTCAGTTACTGATTTTTTCAGCCGTATTTATTTTGCTCAGCCTTATGTTTCAAGTATTTGCCGTCAAAGTTCTCAATATCGATTAATCGAATTCACACTGCTTATTACGGGCATCGCAGCGGTGACTTTTTTCAATGAAATGTACGTATTTGCGGGAGTTGTTTCTATTTTGCTGCAGCGGCATAATGGAATGGCGGCACCGGCGGGAGGAAAAGCAATATGTGTACGATTCGTTTTACGCGGGTCTTTCTGCCGCGCTTGGCGTGCTTATTTTTTTCATCAGTCAGCCTAGCTCTATACTCCTGCGGCCGCTCCGTCGCCGCGCGGGTCGGCCCCGCCTTTGAGAAAGCCTACTTCATCAATGGCGATCGCTGCCGCATGGCCCATAAGCCCGTCAAAATCACCAACGGTCTCGACGCGGTGGCCGCTCTGCCTTAGAGCTTCTCTCGTCTCAGGGCTGATTCTGCTTTCAACCCTCAGCCCTTCATACTCCTCTCCCCATGTCCGTCCCCAGACCCAGCGCGGCTCATTGATCGCCTGCTGGGGGTCCATTTTGTAATCAATGATGCGCGTAATCATCGCTGTCTGAGTTTGCGGCTGGCCTTCTCCTCCCTGGGTTCCGTACAGGATGTGAGGCTTTCCTTCTTTACAGGCCATCGCCGGCATGAGGGTGTGGAACGTCCGCTTGCAGGGTTCAAGTGTATTGACATGGGATTCGTCCAGCGAAAAAAATGACCCGCGGTTTTGCAGCAGAATGCCCGTCTCCCCGGCTGTAACGGCAGATCCGAACTCGAAATAGAGGCTCTGAATAAAGGAAACGGCATTTCCTTCCGCATCGGCGACGGCGGCATAAGCTGTGTCGCTTCCGACCGGCCGGCTTACCGCCGGCGCAGCCACGTTACCGATTTCTTCCGCAAGCTGCTTTGCATACCGTTTATCAAGCAGCCGATCCAGCGGAATATGAGAAAATGCCGGATCAGTCAGCACTTCATTCCGGTGCTGAAAACTCTTCTTCAGCGCCTCGATCAGCAGATGATAATAGTCAAAGGAACCGTGTTCGATCTGAGAAAAATCATAGTTTTCCAATATATTGAGCGTCATTAAGCCTGTAAAACCCTGTGAATTCGGCGGAGCCTGATAGATTTTGCACCCGCGGTAATCGGAGGATACCGGGTTCGTCCACTCGCCGCGGTGGGCTTTAAAGTCATCAAGTGTCAGACGGCTGCCGTTGTTTTGCAAAAAGGATGTGATGCGTTGAGCGAGGTCTCCTTCATAAAAAGCGCTTCTGCCTTTCTCGGCAAGCTGCTCCAAGCTGGCCGCCAGATCCTTTTGGACAAACCGTTCACCGGGCATGGGCGCTTTTTTGTTTCTCGTATAAATGGCCGAGGTGTAAGGCGTCGAGGCTAAAAGAGCGAGATTGCGTTCTGTGTGGGCGCATTGGTCGGCAGAGACCGGAAATCCGTTTGCCGCATAATCAAGAGCTGGCTTCAGCACCTCAGCGAGCGAAAGACGCCCGTACGCCGAAAGCACGGCATCCCAGCTGTCCGCCATTCCCGGAACGGTAATGGCGCTTTCTGTCCCGCGCAGAGGGATCGCTTCTCTGCCCCGATACAAGTCTCTCGTCACATGCTTCCCTGAACGGCCGCTCCCGTTATAAGCTTTGATTCGTCCCGTTTCTTTATGGTAAGTGAGCCAAAATGAATCCCCGCCAAGGCCCGTCATATGCGGATACACGACTGCCAGACAGGCGCTGACCGCCACTGCCGCGTCAAACGCGTTTCCGCCCTTTTCCAGAATGCCGGCCCCCGCCTGAGAAGCGAGATAATGCGGACTGACGACCATTTGTTTCGTTCCGATGGTTGAAGTATTCATGGCAAGCCCCTTTACAAATTTTCTCAATTATAAAAATCGGCTTCGCGGCCATCCACATTCCTGAAAGAAAATCTCACACACTATTTACTTTTCGATAAGAAATAATTCTAAGTCATTACGTATCGAAAACAATAAAAAATTTCTGCCTTCATACCGTAATGTTTCATGATACAATAATGTCTACCAAATGAAGGAAGGTGAAGCGGGTTGGAACATGAATACAGCATTCCGAATCTTGTCCTTGATGAAACGGATAAACAGATTCTTTCGATTTTGCACGAGGAAGGGAGGATTTCCTATACAGACGTAGGAAAGCGGGTTAACCTGTCGCGAGTGGCGGTTCAGCACCGCATTCAGCATTTACTGGATGCCGGTGTGATTGAAAAATTCACCGCTGTCATTAACCCGGCGAAAATAGGCCGCCATGTGTCCGTGTTTTTTAATGTGGAGGTGGAGCCGCAGTATTTGGAGGAAACCGCATTAAAGCTTGAAAAGGAACCGGCAGTGACAAGCCTTTATCATATGACCGGACCGAGCAAGCTGCATATGCACGGTATTTTCGCAAATGATCAGGAGATGGAAGAGTTTTTGACAAAACGGCTCTATACGCAAAAAGGCGTCGTCAGCGTCGACTGCCAAATGCTGATTAAACGGTATAAAAGCAGAACGGGCATGAAGCTGTAAGGAGGACATAGCCATGAAACATCCCTATTGGGACATTACGGCGGCGATGATCCGAACGGGCATTTTCGGATTCGGGGGCGGCCCGTCGGTGATCCCGCTCATCCGCCATGAAGCCGTCAATAAATACAAATGGATAGATGATGATGAATTCGGAGAAATATTAGCGATCGCAAATGCGCTTCCCGGACCGATTGCCACAAAAATGGCCGCGTATCTGGGCTTTAAGCTGAAAGGCACGTTAGGCGCAATCGTGGCAACCCTTGCCCATATTCTGCCTACATGCCTTGCTATGGCGGGCTTGTTTGCGGCTGTCAATGTCTTAAGCCACTCAGCAATTGTTGCCGGCATGATTGGCGCCGTAACACCGGTAATCGCCGTCATGCTCGGCATTATGGCGTACGAGTTTGGCCAAAAAGCGCTTAAAGGTTTCGGCTGGGTCACCGGCATTCTGTTTTTTATCATCGCTTTTATCGGCCTGCAAACGCTGCAGATCAATCCCGGCTTTGTCATTATTATTTTCTTAGCATACGGCGCGTTTCATTTTAAATTGAAAGACAAAATCACAAATAAACGTTCAAAAGATAAAGGAATGTCGGCCTCATGATCATGATTTATGTATTTATGGCGTTTTTTGTCGCAAACGCACTCGGATATGGAGGCGGACCGGCGTCAATCCCGCTGATGTTTGAAGAAGTCGTCAACAGATACAGCTGGCTCTCAAACGATCAATTCTCAAATATGCTCGCGCTTGCGAACGCATTGCCGGGCCCGATCGCCACCAAAATCGCGGCGTATGTCGGCTACAGCGCAGGCGGGTGGCCCGGGTTCCTGATTGCGCTGATCGCCACCGTCGTACCGTCGGCGCTCGCATTGATCGTCCTCTTGCGCATCATTCAGCGCTTCCGCCAATCACCCGTCATCAAAGGCATGACGCTGTCCGTCCAGCCTGTCATCGCCGTCATGATGCTCATTCTTACCTGGCAAATCGGCGCAGACGGCATCAAAGCGATCGGCTGGGTTCAAGCGATAGTGATTGCGGGGATTTCCCTCCTTGCCTTGACAAAATTCAAGATGCATCCGGCCTTCCTGATTATCGCGGCGTTTTTGTATGGAGGTCTTGTGGTTCCTCATTTATAGAAAAAAGCACCTGGACAGGTGCTTTTTGTTTCAGTCCCGATATGTTGTTCGATATAGATAACTGTTTCTTCGTCTATGCTTCTTACATGTGATTCCTGTCATCCTCCCAGATGGCCTGATCAATAAAAAACATTTGCAGCCTCCCGGACTGCAAGTGTTACACGTGATTTTTCCGATAAAACGTTCGCAAAACATGCGTTTCAAGGTCAGCCAGACGGACAGGGATCGGCAGCCTGCTGTCTCGATTGATCATTTTCATTGTGATCTGATAGCTGCTCTCTAAATCAATGTTATGTCCGCAAGACAAGAAGATAGGCTTCACGTCCCGCCGTGTCCGAAGCGCCCGGCCATATACCTCGCCGTCAATGAGAATATCGGTGCAGGCGCCGACTTCATTTTCGGGCATCTCAAAATCGCATCCTTTGATTTTGAGATAGGTTTTCGCAATCCCAATTGTAGGCTTACCCAGAAAAAAAGCCGCATGGGTGGCAACGCCCATATGATTGTAATGCAGATACCCGTTGCCATCAAACAAAAACACATCCGGCTCCGCCTCCAGCTTTTCGGCCGCTTCAATGATCAGCGGCAGCTCGCGAAACGCAAGAAAACCGGAAACATACGGCACGCTGATTTTCCCCATGCTGTGTACTTTTTCAATCACTTCTTTTGTATCAGCGTCAATCACGATGATACTGCATACGCCGTACGGTTCCCCGTCCTGCTCCCAATAAGCGAGGTCGACGCCTGCGCAGGTGTTGACGGAGTCTGGATGGATGACGGGGGATAGGTTGATTTTATGTATTAGGGATTGTTGTGTTTGAATAAAATCCGATTCATCATTTAGATCAAAATCGTGAATTTGATGTATTTTCATTTCATTGGTTTTCCTCATTTTCATTTCTAAAATCGTCTTTTCAGTTCAAGTTCTTCATTTCGATATACAATGCAATAAAACTTCCATAAGGATAATCTCCATCCCAGCCACATGGAAAATAGCCCGCTTTATAAATTTTGAAAAGTTTTTCAAAAAAATTGTCTGTTTTCCCGTTTACTGCTCTATTTATTGCACAATTATTCAGATCTGCTACGATCTCTTCAAGAAAAGTATTAAATTCAGTCGTAGCACTTCTGACATTTTCCGAAAAAATTTTCAGAAGCATGTCTAGGTTTTGTGGTTTTTGATCATCGTTTAATTTATAAAATTTTCCCCATACCTCACTCATCTCGTTTTCTTTTATATCTTTCCACGCATATTCATCTTCACCAATTACATCTTCGTAAGCATAGTACTTAGCTTTTTCTTCATCATTAATAATTTTAGTAAAATAAGAGATATCATGTGATGCAACTGCTTTAAAGGTTTTGGAAAAATCAATAACTTCTTTTACCTGATTATGATAATGTCCGTATTTCATTACTTTATACACCTTTCCTAAGTACAACCGTAGGGTTACCAACTCTCCGGTAACCGGAACGCAGCCTAAAGCTAAATAAATTTTTCAGAATTTACAAAACAGAAAACAACAATTCACCTATGAAAAAACCTTGAAAGGCTTCAGCAGCCATCAAGTTTAATTAATTTTTCTAACCATTCCCTCTTATAAGTCTAATCCTCAATTAAATCAAGATAATATTTATCATTTTTCATAAGTTCTATTAAAAACTCTTCTAATGAATCTGCAATTTTTATATCATCGTAATATATTGAATTGTTTTGTTCATTGCCTAATGCAATTAACGATAAAGCACTTTCATTTGCTTCAAAAAAAATCAATTTATCTTCTTCAAGTTCCTCATAAACTTCTATATCTGGATAAAACTCAAAGTCATTAACTTTTAATCTTGCATCTCTAATTGAAGCAGGTCCAAGAATGCGATTAATATTATATTCTGATTTTTTCAGAAAGCCGTATCCAACCTCAAGAAGAAACTGTCTCAAATCATAAGGTAACCTTAAACCTAACTTATTTTCTACTTCTAAGATTTCATTCTCACTTACTTGATAAAATGTATTTTCTTTGTAAGTTTTAATAAAATCATATTTCACAATTATTTACCTCCTTTAAGTGGGAGAGTTTTTCTCCTGTGACGGGGTCATAGCCCAACAGACATTTAAGTCATTTTAAACAGAAAATAACAATTCATTTGTAAAAAACCTTGAAAGGCTTCACTAGCCAATCAAGGTCAATTAATTCTTCTAACTATCCCATTTTTAAGTCTAATCCTCAATTAAATCAATATAATATTCGTTATCATTGAGGAACTTTTTAAAAAAATCCTCTAACGACTCAGCTATTTGAGTGTCAAAATAAAATATTGGATTGTTTTCTAATTGTAAATCTATAGAAATATAAACACCCTCGTTTACTTCAAAAAAAATAAGTTTATTTTCATCATCATAAAGTTCATCTAAATCTGGGTCAAACTCAAAAATTCCTTCTCTTAGTCTAATGTCGGCTACTGCCCCTGGCCCCAATATCCTATTAATTGCATTATCACTTTCACCTTTAATAAAACCATAACCGACTTCTAAATATAATTGTTTTAAATCATTTGGAATATCTACTTTCATTCTTTGTTCAGCTTTTAATATATCCTCTTCAGGTACCTTATATGTTTTATTTTCTAAATGATTTATAAATTCAAATTCAGCCATGAACTATTTTTACCTCCTTGGAAAAAGTTTTCCTGATGGTGCTCCCTTTCCATGTATACCCGCTTGGTGTTCATCCGGATATTTTGCCGGATGAATATTCCACCATTCGTGAGGGCCACCAAAGTTGTTCTCTATGATATGATGGGCATCGTACGGTTGACCAATACTTCGAGCAACTTCTCCATGCTTATCAAAAACCTCTTCTGTATATCTAGGCCACTTTTGATTGGTTTTTTCTTCCCATTCTGCAATCAATCTATCTTTCAAACTTGATGTGAATTTGCTCCTATGCTTAGCTGTTTCTTTTGGTGTTAATTTCTCATAGTTATTATTTCTTAAAGCTTCTTTTATATGGTCGATCTGCTCTTTACAAACCTTTCGTCCAGTTTTGGCTTCTATATCTCTGAGATATGCTTTCGCTAAGTCTTTATTTAGTTCACCAGTAGCTTTAGTGCCTTCACTATGAACGTCTGTTTTTTGCCTCTCAACTTTCAGCACCTTAGGCTCTTCTACATGATCTGCTTTCGGTTTTTTCGCAAATTTTCCATCGCTTGTGCGAAACACTTTCGACGAGGCATCATAGAATACCTTCCCTGTTTGTGTAATATAGTGAATATGGTCTTTAGCAACTTGTTTTAGGTAATTAACTGGATACTGTGCGACTTTCTTGACAGCTTCTTTATTAATCAAATTCTCGGTATAGTGGCTGCTTTTAGCATATGCGTATGCTGGCTGATTTCGGAATGTTCCCATCAGCTGTTTCGCAAAACGTACGGTTTCACCAGCTGATTCTATCACCGATAAAGATCGTTTTTTAACTGATTGATAGGTTTGATGAGCTACTTTTTTCACATGGGTCGGATTCACGACATGTCGTATATCTGATAGTTTCACTTTAACTGTCGAACCTTTATCCATATTTCGATACATTGATACACTATGATCAACCGATTTGGCCAGACTGCCCGCTCCAACCAAACTCAGCGCAGCTTCCAGTGCCCCTTGCTTCCGCTTCTCCTCGGACACTTTGTTTCCGAACATATCTCTGCCTGTGACGGCTTCTGTGAATCCGTTTGAGGCGACAAGGCCGTATGCGCCCATTTCTGTCATTTTGAGAATGTCTAAGGATTTTCCGGTTTTATAGGCATCTAAAGCATGTTCTGCGGCAATGACGGTTTTTCCGGTTTTGTAAATGGCTTTTCCGCCTTTGAAAGCGCGGCCCGCCCAGCCGACGACCGGTATGAATCCGGCGGCGGCCATCGCTCCTGCTGTGACGCGTTCTGCGGTGGAGAGCTTTTCTCCGGTCACCGGATCAACGCCTTCGGCTGCTCTTTTATAATCATAATAGCCGGTGACTTCGCCGGTAAAGTTGCAGATGCCGTCCCATGTTTTTTCGTACCATGGTTTATTGGCTTCTTCTTCAGCCTTTTCCTGAAGCCGTCTTGCTTCGGCCTGCTGGGCTTTTGCGTCAATATAGTCCGTTCCCTGTTTTTCTGTCGCCGTGACGCTTTTGTAGATTTCATTGCTGTGGAAGGCTTTTTTGTCATAGTACATAGGGGATGCGCTTTTCCCGTTGCTGGTGGCCTGCATGAGAACAGAATATTTGCTGAGCACGGCGTTGTCCAGAGATTCTAAGTTTTGATATTCAGCAGTCAGGGATTCATCAAGCGTATCGACTGCCGTGATTGTGTCACGTCTGGTTTTCTGGGCATCGCCCATTTTATCAGCGTAATCATCCAGCGTATATGTGTCGAGATGAATAATATCGCTGATGCCTGACAAAATTGAATCGATTTCTGCTTTATGAGCGGAGACAATCTCTGAAGCTTTCAAATCCGCGTTGGGCAGCTCATGCTCCAAAAATGAAGTCTCCACATATGTATCGCTGAGTTCTTGATCTTTAATGTCACCTGAAATGCCATTTAAAAACGCAATTTGAGCAGAGACAAGCGTCAGCCAGCTGTCGGCGATTTCCGCTTGTCCCTGAAAAAAATCTTTTATATTGTCTGCGCCTTTCCCTTTCAAAGCATCACCTAGATCGGCCACGCCTTGAAAGGCTTGTTTGAGCGCACGCAGCTGCTCTTCAAGGGCTTCGTATTGTTTCTTTCTCTTATCTGCTTCGTCCGTTAACGATTGTGATTCAAACACTTTGCTCATCGGCAAGTCCTTTCTTTCGTTATTTTACGGCGATCGCCTCGTCCTGTTCTTTCAAAGAATCTACGTTGTCTTTAACGTCCGCGATATTCTTATGAACGGCCTGCTTGTATTCGCTGATCATCGATACAAGCTTTGCCTCGCGGGATTGGTACTTGGAGGTATAGTCGAGCTTGTTTTTTCCGTTTGAACCGGCGTTCCCGATCGAAACAGCCTCCAAAGCGCTGCTGACGGATTCAAGCTGCTTCATGACGGTTCCGTATTTGAGTTTTATTTCTGCCATTAAAACCAACTCCAGCTTCTTTTGATTGATTGTATTTTTTCTCCGACCGTGTCAAGGGCTTCTTCTCCCAGCGTCAGCAGGTGCTCTGCCTCTCTCGCGATGCTTCTGGCGGCAAGGAGCCCTCCTTTTTCAATTTCAAGCTGTGTCATCTTTAAGCCGATTCGGTAAATATAACCGTCGTATTTGTCTGTGACGATTCTGTATGCTTCTGTATGGGCCTGATCGCGCCGGTCATCAAATTCTTCAGCAAAAGTGCCGGTCCAATGATGGTCCAGGTGCGGCCTGAGGATGTCCCTGATTTCAGATACGCCCTCTTCCTGCAGAGATTCTATCTCTCTTTTCGCTTCTTTTAATTTATCAATTTGGTGTTCAACCTCGCCCAGTTTATGGCTGATCGTGCTGTTAATATGGCTTAATGTGCTTGAATGGCTCATCTGTTTTCACCTCGTCTTACGCAAAAAGTCGTACAAAAAGCACAGACTTTTCCATACTATATTTCCATATATTATATTTTAAAATAGACAGAAAGCAGCTTAAATAGGTTAAATGGCTTATTTTCAACAGCCGAGATGCTCATCATTAACGCCAAAAGACTCACATAAACGGCATATCCATTCATCGATCTCCTCTATGTATCCATGATAAATTCCCTAAAAAAAAGGAGACAGTGATTAACCGTCTCCTTTGCCTTGTATCATGATCATCATACCGTCGTTAACTGCAGTCCCAGTTGTACAAAACGTTTGAGAAATCTTTTCTCTTCAAATCTTCCGGTCTGATAAAGAAATTGGCGATTCCCACATCTCCCCACATCGAATCAATGTCATCATCTGAATCAATTTGCAAAAGCAGAATTGTATGGTTTTGATGGGAGTAAGACCGCGGATCTTCCTGGGTGAAGGACGCATAGCCGCCGATTTTATGGCCGAATGCGTTCGCCGTATATTCGTCATACACCTCATCGTCAAACTGCTCGAAATAGTCAAAGGCATCCATCCCGGCATACTGCCTGAATTGAAAATCAGACGGGAGCACCCATTCAGCAGACAGCTCAGGGGTGATCAGCGCTTCGGATTGAATCGGAAAATCGTACTCCTCTTCAACCTGAACGAAAGAAAAATCATCCATGAGCTCCGCTTCTTCTGCTGTCACATGTTCAAAATATTTGACGCAGAAACCCGTTTGCGCGCACCCGTCGTCAAAATTCAGACCGTATACGTCATCACTGACCGATATGTAAAACTGAAGAATGCCGGTGTCCGGAAAATCAGGAAGTCCGGGCATATCCGCAAAATTGATTTGGGCGAGAAGCTTCATCGGCCTGCCGCTTTCATCTTTAGGATATGGTTCATGTTTCGGAAAATAGGGGTCTCCTGCAATTTTACTGTCATACCGCCCCGTTTCAGCTTTTTTGACGTGCAGTTTGATAAAAGGCCGTGCTGACGTTTCCAGCAGACCGCGGGATGATTCCATTTGCTTCGGCAATTTCCATGTTTTTTCCACGATAAATATCTCCTTCGTCTCTAAAGATTGTATGATAAAAGGCCGGCGCGGTCCGCCGGCCTTTCAAGTGACAGAATCAGTCTGAGGCACGACGGCTCTTCTTCCGATTGAGATATATTCCACGCCCGCCTGTTCCGCTTCCTCAAGCGAGTGGCAGTTTCTCCCGTCGAAAATAACCGGGGTTTCCATCAGCTCTTTGTACGCTTCAAGCGGGAAGTGTTTAATTTGTTCCCAATCTGTCAGAATCAGGACGGCATCCGCTCCCCTGACGGCTTCTTCTATGGACTCCCGATAGGAAACTTCAGCCGGAAGCAGTCCGGAAGCCCGGAATGAAGCGATCGGATCGTACGCTGTCATCCGGGCGTCAAGAGCCGCCAGACGATCTGCAATGACAATGGACGGCGCGTCCCGCATATCATCTGTATTCGGCTTAAAAGACAGCCCTAATAACGCGATGGTCTTCCCCGTCACACCGCCGAGCCTGTTCAGCACTTTATCAACCAGCATGGACTGCTGGTTATTGTTGACTTTAATGACGGACTTCAGCAATTCAAAATCATGCTCCACATGTCCCGCGATCTGCACGAGGGCGTTTGTATCCTTCGGAAAACAGGAACCGCCGTAACCGATGCCGGCTCTTAAGAATTGATTGCCGATCCGTTTATCCAATCCCATTCCGTGTGCGACTGATTCCACATCCGCACCGACTTTTTCACATATATGAGAAATTTCATTAATAAAACTGATTTTCGCCGCTAAAAATGCGTTTGACGCATATTTGATCATCTCAGCGCTTCTGATGTCCGTATGATATACCGGAATCGCAAGCGGCCCGAAAACCCGGTCAAGCGTTTCCCGCGTCTGCCGGTCTTCAGCCCCGATCACGATGCGGTCTCCGTGAAAGGTATCGTGAATTGCCGAACCTTCACGGAGAAATTCCGGATTCGAGGCGATTGAAATATTCACGTCCGCTTTCAGCCGTGAATGAATAACTTCGCTGATCCTGTCATTCGTTCCCACGGGAACCGTGCTTTTTGTCACGACGATCGCATCTTTACAAATATGTTCGGCAATCCGTTCGGCGACATTTTCAATATAAGTAAGGTTTGCGTGCCCGTCTTCTTTTTGCGGCGTTCCGACCGCTATAAAAATAACGTCCGCTCCCGCAAGCCCTTTTTCGTAGCTCGTTTCAAATGCCAGCCGATGCCGGCCGATATTTCGTTTCATCATATCTTCAAGGCCCGGTTCAAAGATAGGGGACAATCCCTTTCTCATCTGCTCAACCTTACGTTCATCAATATCTATGCATGTTACGTCATGGCCGATTTCTGAAAGAGACACTCCTGTCACAAGACCGACGTAGCCTGTTCCGATCACTGTTATTTTCATCGTGTTCCCCCAACCGTTTAGAAATTGCTGCTGGGCAGCTTACCGTTATTATCATATGATCCCGGCGCCGGCTGAATGCCGGAAGCCTGAGGTCATGATAGGAAAAAACGGCGCCGGCCGCTGATAATAGCATAAGCATAAAAGAATCATCTTGCAAAACAGCCGCTTACGCTTCATTTAAACGGGATGGAGACGACGATTAAAAAAGACCCCAGCGCTTACGGCGGGCCACAGGCAGCGGAGGTTCCTTATAAACGGCTTTGTTTTCAGCGAGAAGCGCCGCATTTTCCGCGAGCATGTAAATCAGCTCAGCCCCTGCTTCTTTTTTCAGAACGCCGAGCGCCTCCTGATAATAAAAATTTCTCGGTCCGAGATTATGGGCGTCAGATGCGAGAAAGTGGATCAAATTCGCTTCAATCAGCTGCAGCGAAAAGGATTTCGCTTTCCGACCGAATGCTCCGGCAATGCAGCCGGCCGTCACTTGGGCGGCCGCCCCTTTCTTCACAAGACTGTAAAGGACGGAAGGGTTTTCGCGAATTTCCCTGTTCCGCTCCGGATGGGCGATGACGGGGACATATCCGTTCAGCTGCAGTTCATAAAACAGCCTTTCAGCGTAGGCCGGGACATGATCCGCCGGAAATTCCGCCAGCACATACTTTGTATTATGGAGCGGGACAAGCGTGCCGCTTTGAAGACCTGCCAGCAGATCTCCGTCTGTTCTGATTTCCTGGCCGGGCAGAACAGTCAGCGGAATGCCTTCCTTGTTCAAACGTTTGTTTAACAGGCTGACCGCTTCGTTGACCGTATGCCGGTCCGTGTCATAGCGGTATTTCACATGATGCGGCGTCGCGATGATCGTATCAATCCCCTGTCTGACCGCTTCTCTCGCCATCTTCAGGCTTTCTGTATCATCCGCCGCGCCGTCGTCTATGGAAGGAAGGATGTGACAATGGATATCTATCATATTTCAATCCCTCCTTAAAAAGAATGGACCGCGCCCATTATGACATTATTGTCCGTAATAGGCGTAGTCCGAGTGTTTCGTTTGTTTCTTCCCGTTCATCACGGCCCCAAGGAGCTTGCACGGGCAGTAATCGAGCGCTTCTTTTGCCTTGGCCGCTTTTTCCTTGTCCGTTTTCCCGCTTGAGATCACCATAATGGCCCCGTCAGTGTAGCTGCCTAATATTTTCGTATCGGCTACGGCCAAGACGGGAGGCGTATCCAAAATCACCTTATCATAAACTGCGGCTGCTTCTGACAGAAGATCTTTCATGGCACCCGTCGATAAAAGCTCCGCCGGATTGGGCGGGATCGGCCCGCTCGTTAAAATATCCAGGTTTGCTTCATCAGCCGGCAGGACGGCTTTCTGAAACGGCATCTGTTTTAACAGCAGTGACGTTAATCCGGTTCCGTTATCCAATTTGAAGGTGAAATGAACCGTCGGTTTGCGCAGATCCGCATCAATTAAAAGCACTTTTTTCCCCTGCTGTGCAAATACGACGGCAAGGTTGGCCGCGGTTGTCGATTTTCCTTCTTCCGGACCGGCGGATGTGATCAAAAGGGACTTCACCTCCGTATCAACGGAAGAAAATTCAATGTTTGTGCGGATCGTGCGATATTGTTCTGAGTTGATGGATTTCGGCTCAGACATCGCAATCACGCTTCGTTTTCCGGGTTTGTCTTTTTTACGCGTCAACATGTCCGCCCCCCCGCTTGTTTGGTTTCCGCCATCCTCAAGTTTTTGGCAACGCTGTCTTTAGTACTGATTGAAGTAACCGTTCCCAGGATCGGGATGCCGAGCAGCGATTCCAGCTGTTCTTCCGATTTGATCGTATTATCCAGATGTTCCAGCAAAAAGGCGAGACCGATTCCGCCCAAAAGTCCGGCGGCAAACGCAATCGCGATGTTCAGCTTACGGTTAGGCTCTGCCGGTGACTGGCTGTCCGCCGCTTCGGCCTTTGAAAGGATGCTGACATTATCCACGTTCATAATGGCGGTGATCTTGTCCTGAAAAACGGCTGCAACCGCATTTGCCATAACGGCCGCCCGCTTAGCATCCGTATCCCTCACGGCAATCGTCACGACTTGTGAATCCTGCTCGCTGGACACCGTGATTTTCGATTCCAGCTCTTTCGAAGTCATGGACAGATGCAGCTGTTTAATCACCTCATCGAGGATGACCGGACTTTTGATGATGACATTATACGTGTTGATTAATTGGAGGTTGGTTTGAACATCATTGAATTGGACTTCTTTTTGATTGTTTTTGGATTGGCTGACCAAAATTTGAGTTGAGTTTTCATAGACCGGCGTAAGAGCGAAGAAACTGATGAGTCCGCCTGCGGCAGATGCCGCCGCGGTAATAATAAGTATAAACAGCAGACGCTTTCTCAGTATTGCGAATATTTCCTTTATGCTTGTAGATTCTCCCATATAACCTCCATATCACTTTCCGCGTATTCCCATTCCCTCCAATGATCTTTTCCAATTACGATTATACAGTTTTAAACTGTCATTTCTAACCTTTTCAAATGACAAAATTCGACAAAAATAGACAATCACTTCAATCTGTTTTATTTTTGTAAGCGCTTTAAATACTGGTGTCACAGGAAGATTAAAAAATCCCGCGGCCAAGAGCCTGCGGGATTTTATGTTGCATATCCATTTTTAATATAAGAAATCAAATTCTCAAGCATTTCTTTTGTGGTCATCTCAGAGGACTGCTCACCAATGTCGTGCGCATGCATTAAAATCTTCAGAAACTCCTCTTGATCTAACTTCGTTTTCTTCATCATTCGTTTCCTTTCGGCTTCCATTAAATTGAAAACAAGATTATTATATGCTGTCGGGTGCTGTTTTGCAATCTCTAATACATCATTCGACACTTTCGGGTTTTTATGTCCTTTTTTAGGAAAAACTTTTTCCGGGCCATGTGTTGCGATATAATAGAGGAATTGGAATCTTTTTATTTTGTGACTCGTTAGGAGCGATAATCATGCTTCAGGATATGATTGCTAAAGAAGATGTGCTCGCAGCGGCTGAACAGCTTAAAGAACTTCTTCCTTACAATGAAGACAATGTTCAGCTGATGAAGAAAGCACTCATTTTATATCGGCAGGATTCCGTCTATCGTATACAGGTTCAAACCCCGACAGAGATTTCCGCATATGTGCAGGATGTTGTGCCTGTAAGGGTCACGCTGAACTTATTTTTCATGGTGAAAAGCGGCTGCGCATGCCCGTCTGAGGCGATCTGCCGCCACGTGCTGGCCGTTTTTCTTTACGTATATGCCCAATTCGAGCGGGTCGGTACCTTTACCGAACATTGGCTGGAAAGAGAAAAGCTTGAGGAAAGCAGGGAGCTTGTCCGCCGGCAGTTTCAGGAAAAAGTGCTGCCGAATGAAGAGTCGCTGTCAAGCTGGCTCGCTTTTTTTGATTCGGAATTCTCGCTGTGGGAGGCGCGGACGCCGGCCGGAAGCCAGACGATGCAGGGCCTTTATTACGGCTATCTGTCAGCGCTCAAAAAACACGCTCCGAAAAAACCCGAGCTTAAAAGCTTATATCAGATTCATTCGGCGCTTGCCGTCTGGCTTCACATGTTCACTTTGATTGAGTCAGGCAGATTGGATGCCGAAAAAGATTATTACAGCATCAATCCATACGTGGAACAGCTGATGGATACGATTTATTCCTCCATTGACAGACTGAAAACGTACGCTTTGTCTTTTTCACTCGATCCCTTTTTAGACCGGACGCCCCCGGTGCTCCGCAGACTGCTTGTGAAAGAAGAGCTTTTTCAATACGAACGCCTCCGGGTATTCGGTGAAATGTGGAGCGCGCTTTTGAACCGGCCGAAATGGGTTGCGCGTGAACAGGAGATTCTCGAACAGGAAAGCGGGCACCGTTTTTCGCCGGAAGTGCGGTTCGGACGGCTTCATCTGGCCTTTTTGCAAAAAAATGATGAAGCGGTCTTCCAAGATATGTCCCGCTTCCCTCCTGAAGCGCTGCCGTATACCTTTCAATGGCTCGGTGAACTCACCGCGAAAAAAGACTGGAAACGGCTGAAAGCATGGTATGGCCGGATCGAACCGCTTGCCGTGAACTATACGAAGCTTGATAAGCCGTTTAAAGAAATGCGCGACATCATCGGAGAGCTGTTTGCGCTATTGGCGGATTATGCGCGGCACTCACGGGATGATCAGCTGTTTGAACGGTTTGCTTCCGGCTGCCTTCCCTATACCTTTACCGAATACAGCCAGTACCTGTACGAAAAACGGCGGTACGCGGAGTGGGTGGAGATTCACAGCCTCGTCGGTTTTTCCGTCTGGGAAATCGAAAAGGACATCCTGAAGGAAATTGCCGCCAGTGATCCGGAAGCGCTCATCCCCTCCTATCACCGGGCGGCGGCCTTTTTTATCGACCAAAAAAACCGCAGCGCCTATAAAGAGGCTGCGCGCCATCTGAAAAAACTGCGGACGCTTTATAAAAAGGCAAAAAAACAGCAGGTATGGGAGCGGTATATCAGCCGGCTGAGCGCAAGTTACAAGAGGCTGCGCGCCCTTCAAGAAGAATTGCAGAAAGGAAAGTTGATTGATGGCGAGTCTTAAGGAAATTTTCATTCATGTAGAACAAATGGAAGATTGGACATTTACGCTGTCAAGCCATGATGAGAAGGAGCAGCCGCTTACTCTCAGTCAGATGAAGACTCATTTGTTCCAATGGCATGAGTCCACCTTTTACGGAACGTTTCTTGAAGACGTCAGCTTCATCGGCACCCCGGCCGTTCTGCTCAGCCCGTGGATGACCGTCGAGCTGCTCGGAAAAAACTCGTTCAATTCATTCAGCACCGTGCAGCTGACAAAGGAAACGGAACCGTTAATCGAAGCGGCTTCGACGATATTCGAATTTATTGCCGACGGCGATTTTCTTCCAGACTATGAGGCTTGGCAAAATGGCGTCCTGCGCTTCAAAGACCGCGAGCTTTTGCTGGAAGGCTTTACGGCAGACTGGTTCTCAGCCGCGGTCCAGGACTACATTCAGTACAATGATGACCTGCTGGAAAAATGGCGGCGGATCGAAACCCGCTCACCGGCCGTTCATACGTTTAAAGGCTCCTTTTTGGATGAAGATGATTTTCTGGAGGGAATCGGCTGGCATGACGATCTGACGCCGTTTACCGTCGGGCTCCGATTAAACGAGCCTGATTTCGACGGTGACGACTGGAAAATCGAAATGTTTTTACGTGAGAAAAAAACCGGCTCCATCACCTTTTTTGACGGACTGAAGGGACTGAAAAAAGCGTGGCAGGCATACAGCGGAAAAATCGCGCGCGAACAGGACCGCTTCCGCAGAACGGTTCCCTGGCTTTCGTTTGATTCAGGAACGACGCTGATTTCTGAAGAAGAGGCTTGGATCTTCTTATCGGAAGCGAGTGAGACGCTTGTCGATATGGGTGTGGAGATTCTTCTCCCATCATGGTGGCAGATTGTCCGGGACAGCAATATGATGCTCAAGGCGAAAGTGTCATCCTCGCCGCGGGGCGAGTCCTTCGTCGGCATGAACGCTCTGCTTGATTTCAACTGGAGATTCGCCACAAACGGAATTGAGCTGACAGAGGATGAATTCAATGAGCTTGTCGCAAACAACAGACGTCTCGTCAACATCCGCGGCCAATGGGTGAAAATTGATCCTCAATTCATTAAACAAATGAAAAAACTGATGGAAAAAGCGGAATCTGAGGGCCTCCACATGTCCGACGTGCTGGCGCGCGAACTGATGGATCACGGGGAAAACGGAGCCGAGGACACGGACATCATTGACTCATCGGCATTTGCCGGGATCAAGATCGAATTATCAAAGCAGCTCAGAAGCCTGATCCGCAAACTGACGGATGCCCGGGATCTGCCGGAGCATGAAGTCAGCGCCGCGTTTCAGGGCCAGCTCCGCCCTTATCAGATGTACGGCATGAACTGGCTTCTGTTTTTACGGGAAAACGGCTTCGGCGCCTGTCTCGCAGATGACATGGGACTTGGAAAGACGATTCAGATGATCGCTTATTTTCTCCATGTGAAGGAAAGCGGCCGGCAAAAAGCGCCTGCCTTAATCATTGCGCCGACATCGGTGCTCGGCAACTGGCAGCGTGAGCTCCAGACCTTCGCGCCGCAGCTGAAGGCCGTGCTTCATTACGGCCCCCGCCGGCCGAAGGGGGAAGCATTTGTCCCGGCCTATCAGGACGCGGATGTCGTTCTTACTTCTTACGGCCTGTCGCACGCCGATCAGGAAGAGCTTTCTTCCGTGACATGGAGCACCATCTGCCTTGATGAAGCGCAAAATATTAAAAACGCGCATACGAAGCAGTCCCGCGCGATCAGAAAGCTGAAAGGCGTCCATCATATCGCGCTGAGCGGAACACCGATGGAAAACCGCCTGACAGAGCTTTGGTCGATCTTTGATTTTATGAACAAAGGCTATCTCGGCAGTCTGACCGGCTTTCATAAACGCTATGTGCTGCCGATTGAAAAAGACCGTGACGAAAAAAGAATCAACCAGCTTCAGCAGTTAATCCGGCCGTTTTTACTGCGCCGGACAAAACGGGATGAAGAAGTGGCGCTTAATCTTCCTGACAAGCTGGAACAAAAAGAGTTTATCCCGCTCTCAGCCGAACAGGCATCCCTTTATGAACAGCTTGTCAAAGATACATTTGAACATATGGCTTCTCTGACCGGGATGCAGCGGAAAGCGCTGATTCTGAGCATGCTCGGCCGCTTGAAGCAAATATGCGACCATCCTGCGCTCTATTTGAAGGAAGAACAGACAGAGCTGTTAAACGGGAGATCCGTCAAACTGGAAAAGCTGCTTGATTTAATGGCGGTGATCCGCGGACAAGGGGAAAGCTGCCTCATTTTCACCCAATACATTCAGATGGGCAATATGATGAAGCGCCTCCTGGAAAAAACATTCGGAGAACCGGTTCAGTTTTTAAACGGAAGCCTGTCCAAGCAGGAACGCGATTCTCTCGTCGAACGGTTCCAGAAGAAAGAATACCCGACGCTGATTTTGTCACTGAAAGCGGGCGGAACCGGCCTGAACCTGACGGCTGCCAATCATGTCATTCACTATGACAGATGGTGGAATCCGGCGGTGGAAAACCAGGCAACCGACCGAGCCTACCGAATCGGCCAGGAACGGTTCGTCCACGTTCACAAACTCATTACGACGGGAACGATTGAAGAAAAAATTGATGCCATGCTCGAAACGAAACAAACGCTGAACGATCAGATTATCCAAAGTGAAAATTGGATTACCGAGCTGTCATCCGCTGAGCTTGAAGAATTATTCACCCTCAGCGCATCGGCGCAATCACATTAAACGCAAAAAGGCCGGCTCTCTCAGAAGAGCCGGTCTTTTATGTCGTCCTTACTGTTACGCCGCATTTGCCATGAATGCGTCACGCCAGTCATGAACAGTATCGCCATACCTTTCACAGTAAATTCCTGATCATATGCGCAACGCCGTTTTGATCATTTGTCAATGTAACGGCATCAGCGATCTCTTTAATATCTTCTCTCGCATTCCCCATCGCTATGCCTTTTCCGGCCGCCTGAAGCATTGAATAGTCATTTAAGCTGTCACCGACCGCGGCGGTTTCAGCCATCGGAATGCCGAGCTTTTGCGCCAGCCGTTTGAGCGCCTGCCCTTTAGAGGCGTTTCGAGACGCCAGTTCGAAGTTGTGGTCGGCAGAGCTGACAAGGGTGAGATCTTTCTGACCGCTGAATCGGTCCCAGCCCGCTTTCAGCTTCCGCTCATCAAACGAAAATCCGAGAATATTATAAAAATCCAGATGCTCTTCTTTCTCAAAGAGCTCACGGTATGAATGAATGTAAGCAAAGCCGGATTGGCTGTATTGCACTGAAGCCGCCTGTTCCAAAACGGAAAGATCGGCTTCAGGATTGGCGCTTTTCACCCGGTCCATTTCGATATCGAGCAGCTGCCTGCCGGTTTCAGGCGTATAGATGGCTTTGTTTGTAAACACCTCATAGTAATATTGATTCTCTTCAAGCCATGACAAAATCCCGCGGGCTCTTGTTTCTTCAATCGCATCACAGTGGTACAGGCTGCCGTCAGGAGCATAAATGGCGGCTCCGTTTGCGCTGATGACCCACGTTTTTATGCCGAGCGGTTCGAATATGGAGTGCACGTCAAAATGCGCGCGTCCCGTGGAAACCACGATTTCAATTCCCGCTTGCCGGGCTTCCCTTAAAGCCCGCTCATTTTCATCGCTTACTTGATGACTGCTGTTCAGCAGTGTGCCGTCCAGATCTATGGCAATCAGTTTCACATGTCCTCATCCTCTTCTTCAGATTCAGTTACAAGCAATTCTACGCCGTGCCGGTCGAGCAGATCGCAAAAATCCTGATCAGGCAGCCGATCGGTAATCAGCAGGTCAACCTCGTGCAGGTCTGCATACTGATAAAAACTCGTACGGCCAAGCTTGGAGTGATCGCTCAGCGCAATCACCTGTTCAGCCTGTCGGATCATTTTACGCTTTACCATGCCGTCTTCTTCATGCGGAATCGTCAGGCCGTTTTCCGAGATGCCGACAACGCCGATCAGCACCTTATCGGCGTGATAATCCCCCAGTTTTTCTACAACGGAAGCCCCGTATAAAAACCGGTGTTCCTTCTGGAGCTTTCCGCCGAGCAGGTGAATATCAATTCCCTCTTTTGCGGAAAGGATATCGGCCTGATTGATCGAATTTGTAATAACAGTGCAGCCGGTGACATTTAAATGCTCCGCGCAGGCCTGCACGGTTGTCGAAGTGTCCAGGATGATCCGGTCTCCTTTATGGATCAGGGATGCGGCCAGCTTGCCGATTTTGTTTTTCTCTTCAGAAACGGTTTTCAGCCGGCCCGAATAGCCCGGAACTTCCTGATTCACCGACGGCAGAATCGCGCCGCCCCGTGTTCTGATAATGGCCCCGCGCTCTTTCAGCTTTACAAGGTCCCTTCTTGCGGTATCTCTTGAAATATGAAGCAGCGAACATATCTGTTCAGCGGTGATCCGCCGATGCTGTTTCAAATATTCCATTATCGCAATCAGTCTTTCTTCTTGATACACGTCCTCATTCCCTTTTTCGTCACTTATCTGTAAGTAATTATAAGTTTTTATCCCAATATATTCAATGTTTTTAAGTATTCATAAGCGAAATCACTTCTTTTTAACCATTTTTTAGCTCCCGCACAAAAAAACCAGTCTTTCGACTGGCGAGTGGGAAGGAGGTATTGCGGGGCCCGCTGAAAGGCGGGAAATCGAGGAAAAAAGCATGCTATTCAGCCAGCGGCTCTTTCCGTTTTTGATCCATAAACCGAACGGTATCAGCCATGACCTCGGTCACATAAACTTTTACGCCGTCTGTCTTTTCATAGCTTCTCGTCTGGATTCTGCCGCTTACACCGACCATTGACCCTTTTTGGCAGTACAATGCCGTGTTTTCAGCGTTTTTTCTCCAGATGGTACAGTTGACGAAGTCGGTTCCGGTTTCACCCGACGCGCTTTTAAAATTGCGGTTTACCGCCAACGTAATATGTGCGACGGGAATGCCCGCTGCTGTAAAACGGAGCTCCGGGTCTTTCGTCAGCCGGCCGACAAGCATAACGTGGTTAAACAAGCCGTATCCTCCTCTCTTTTTCGAGGCTGGCTTCATTGTAGTACAAGGGCTCGTGAAAGCAAAAAGCGGATAAAGCCGTTATTCGTTCAGGCTGCTCTTATGTTTTCGTTTTTCTTTCTGATAAAAAAAACTTTTGTTTTTGGCCGCTTATGTAATATGTATTTTTGAGCAGCCGCGAGAAAAGTTTCGTTTTGAGCCAGTCTTTCTCAAACATGCGGACAAACTTTCCGCCGTCCCATGCGAACCAGTAAAAACTCAGCTTTTTATCAGTCAGTGAAAGCTGAATTTTATACTGTTCCATGCGGTCTTTTGTTTCATATAAAAAGACGACATTTCCCCTTCTGTTAAGATGCACCTCACAATCTTCCTTTTTGCATACCAAGTAGGAATGATCGTCTTTTCGCCTTGAACCGTCTTCTATATAGATTTCCTTCAGGCGCAATTGATTCATAAGCATCTCTCCATGACCATATTCTTTTACATTATAATGAAAAAATAGAAATGATTAAATGTTGACCGCCTACAAAAATGATGAAGCATGTCTTACAGCATTTTCCCGGGAAAAATGATATGTGTTATAATAAATGAACGAAACATGGACAACAGGGGTGAAAATAAGAGATGAAAACCTTTAAACTGGTTGATCTGAATGTGGAACGTTTAGATAAAGACGATCAGCCGATTGAGCAGTTTCCCCTTTTAGACGGATTGATTATCAACAAAGAGGACGGAGAAAATCACTGGTTAATTGAAGCACTGGTCCCGGCCGAACACTTTTCTTTTTTTGACATGCTGATGAAAAGCCAGAAAGAAGCGAAGGTGTTTGTAACGATTACGAAAAAAAGCAACCGCCCCGCCCAGCTGACGGGAAGCATCAAAAATATCGTCGAGCTGGAAAGAAGTATACAAGTTTTAATTTACGGTCAAATGGTGTCAAGAAACCACCCCGGATCAGAAAGCATTCTGGAGTCGCTCGTGAAAGAAGGCTACTCGGGCAGCCGGCTGATTGAAGCGTTTAAACAAAAATTATGATCATGAAAAAGGCCGGACGTTAATCATCCAGCCTTTTTTTGTGCCCTAGTCATTGTGAGGAGCCCGCTGTTTCAGCAGATCTCTGATTTCAGTCAGCAGTTCTGTCTGCTGATCTGTTTCCTCGGCTTCTTCAGCCTCTTCTTCTGCTTCTTTTTTACGTCTCAGCTTGCCTATTGTGCGGATCACGATAAAAATAGAAAATGAAATAATGAAGAAGTTCACAATCGTTTGAATGAAGCTTCCGTACTTGATATGAGCATCGCCGAATGTCACGGCCAGCCCTGAAAAGTCAAGACCGCCAAGAAGCAGTCCGACAAGCGGCATGATGATGTCTTCAACGAGCGACGTCACGATTTTGCCGAAAGCGCCGCCGATGACGACACCGATAGCCAGATCCATGATATTGCCCCGCATCGCAAAGCTTTTAAATTCTGACCACATCACATTCACCCCTTTCTATACA
Organism: Bacillus sp. JHAA; assembly: GCF_036961585.1. Taxonomy (NCBI): domain Bacteria; kingdom Bacillati; phylum Bacillota; class Bacilli; order Caryophanales; family Bacillaceae; genus Bacillus; species Bacillus sp. JHAA. The sequence continues at coordinate 554,495 of NZ_JBAMDE010000001.1, forward strand.
AAATGGGCTTTTTTATAAGCCCATTTGTTTGCTTTTATTCTCCGAGCGCAAAAGTTAATTCAGCTTCACACACGAGCTCGCCGTCAACTTTGGCAACGCCTTTGCCGCGTCCGATCGTACCGCGCGCGCGGGTAATATCAACCTCAAGCTCCAGCTTGTCACCCGGTTTTACCTGCTTTTTGAAACGGCAGTTATCAATCCCCGCAAAAAATGCGAGTCTGCCCCGGTTTTCTTCTTTAATCAGCATCGCAACCGCTCCGACCTGCGCCAAAGCCTCTACGATTAATACGCCCGGCATAACAGGGTATTCAGGAAAATGGCCGTTGAAAAAATCTTCATTCGCCGTCACATTTTTATATCCCGCCGCCCGTTTTCCTTCTTCGACTTCCGTAATTCTGTCTACCAGAAGAAACGGATAGCGATGGGGAATAATTTCTTTAATTTGCTGAGTATCAAGCATTCTCTTGACATCTCCTTCATCGACAATAGTATGTATAGAAGGCATATGTGGCAACCAATCTGTACATTTGGAAGTATATTATGAATCAATTTCTTTTTCAACCGCGCTGTAAACTGTAACCAGCTGGCAATGAGCCTCGTCCATTAATGTGTTATGATAAATAAAGACTTTTACCCTATGCAAAGAGGTTGGAAGATGATTGCTAAGTTTACTGAAAAACGTACGCTGGTGATGCTGAATGAGTGGTATGACGCCATGGGAAAACGCCAATTCGATCTAGCCCGTTCCCTTCACGAACAAATCAATCAGCATCTCCCCAAATTACAAAAGAATGCAAAGCTCAAACTCAGATATCAGCTGTTTTTCGCACGGTTTCAGCTGCTGTTTGAGAAAAAAGACGGTCTGAATAAGCTGTTCTGCGAGCTGAAGCGGCGCAAAGATGAGATGGATCATGAATTAACTTATTATTTCTATTTTTTCAAAGGGTTATTCCATATGGTGAATGGCGCTCCGAACCGTGCTGTCTGCCGCTTTAAAGAAGCTGAACAGTACCTGCCGGCCATTCAGGACCGTTTCGAAGCCGCTGAATTTTATTATAAAACAGCGGGTGCATATTACATGATGAAGTCGCCTGCGCTCTCCATTCAATATGTCAATAAAGCGCTGGAAATCTATCAAGATGAAGCCGGCTACATCAAAAAAACGCTCAGCTGCCGGCTGCTTCTCGCCGTGAATTATATAGACGAGGCACGCTATGACGACGCAGAACAGCTCTTCAATGAATCCATAAAGATAACGGACCGGATCAATGACAATAACCTGCTGTGCCACGCCTATTATAATTTTGGTTTTTTAAAGACCGCCCAGAAAAAAGATAAAGAGGCCCTCCCTTTTTACAAAAAGGTATTGGGCAATCAGCGTTTCGAGAAAGAGTCTCCCGTTTCCTACCTTCATTGTGTGTACGAAGCGGTCAGAGCACTTTTTAAAACCGGCTCTGCCGCCGAAGGACAAACCGTGCTGCAGAAAGGATTATACATATCTGAAAAAGTGCAGAACAAGATTATGAAATTGAAGCTGACCGCGCTCAACATACTGTACACCGCTCAGGAGGACCCGTACGACCGATTGCAGAAGCTTGTGCTGGAGTTGCAGAAAATTGAAGCGTGGGTGGATTTGGAAGTGCTGCTTCAGGATATTACTGATTACTACAAAAAAAAGGGCGATTTTGAGAAAGCCGCATTTTTTATCATGCGCGGCTGATCAAAACGCCCCTTCTTTTATCTCACTGAGTTGATTAAGCCCAGCATTTGGTCTCCCAATGTAATCGTGCGGCTGTTCAGCTGATAGGAACGCTGAGACACGATTAAGTCGGTCATTTCTTTTGACATATCGACATTTGAACCTTCAAGCGCGCCCTGCTCCATGCCGATTGCCTGCCGGTTTGCGCCGGTAAGCTCTTCAATCGCTGAAGCCCCCGCGCCGTTTACGGAAAACAGATTATCCCCTTCCGCATGAAGCGCCTGCGGATTATTGACATTGACGATGCCGAGATTAAACGTCTGCGAACGGGTTCCCGCCTGGTCTGAAGCAGTCAGCGTTCCGGTTTTGCTGATTTTCAGCTGAGTCAGCGAACTGTCAATTTGTATGGGCTGACCGTTCTCATCGAGAATGGGATTGCCTCCCGCTGTCATCAGCTGAAGCAGCCGGTCATTTCCGCCGGCCGGCTTGAGGGAAAGTGAGCCGTCCCTTGTATACACCCGCCGTCCGTCCGCTTCTGCCTGAAGATATTGATAAGGTGATGTGAACGCGATATCAAGGTCACGGTCGGTTTTTTTGATGCTTCCCTGCCCTGAGTCCAGCTGCGGAGTCATGACCGTTCCGGCGCCGAGACGCAGACCGGGCGGCGTTTTCCGCATGTTCGGCGAATTTTCCTTTTTGTCATCTATATGGTCATACTGCTGTCTGATCAGCTCGGAAAAGCGGGAGTCCCTCGCTTTATAGCCTGTCGTATCACTGTTTGAAAGGTTGCTGCTGACTGTATCCATCTGCTGCTGAAGCTGATGTAAGGCTGTTGAAGCCGTCAGCATTGATCTGAGCATCATAATTGAATGTCCCCCATTTTGTTACACTTTGCCGATTTCATTTGCGGCTTTATCCATGCTTTTATCGTAAGCCTGAATGACTTTTTGATTGGCTTCAAATGATCTGTATGCTTCCGTCATTTCTGTATACGTGCTCGTCACGTCCACGTTCGAAAGCTCCGAGACGCCTTGCTTTAATGAATACGAGACTTGGGGATTCGCCGCCGCGCTCGGCAGTTCAGAGCCGTCGGCCGTGCTGTATAGGTCATTGCCGTCCCGTTTCAGATTGCGCACGTCTTCTTCCATTCTGATATCAATCTGCCCCGCCGGCCGGCCGTTTGTCGTGACCGTTCCGTTTTCTGATACGGTGAATTTTTCATTGTCGACTGTAATCGGCTGTCCGTTTGTTGATAACACAAGGTTTCCGTTTATCGTAAGCTGATTGTTTTCATTTAATGAGAAAGTGCTGCTTTTTGAATAGCGGACGCCGCCTGCGGTCTGCACGGGATAAAACAGCTCGGCGTTTTCATTCGTTTCGGCATTCTTGGGAACCTGATTCTCCATCAGCGCGATATCCGTCGGCTGATCGGTCGTTTTCAGGCTTCCCTGCGTAAACAACGGTTTCAGCTCCTGCATGTATACGCCTGTGTTGACGGAACCGATTTTCGTTTTTTTATCGCCTTCTATTCGGCTCAGAAGCATCTCGGGAAAGGCGCGGATTGAACCTTGATCCTCTTTGTACCCTGATGTATTCGCGTTTGCGATGTTATTTGACAGCATTTCCGTTCTTCTCTGCTGTGTAATCATTGCGGACGTTGCGGTATATAATCCTTTTAACAAGTCTTCCACCTCTGAAATAGCATTATTTCCAGTTGCCTCACCGGAACATTTGTTCTATAATGAAAATCAGCATTTTTTCTTATTATCGGATTTACATTCCCGTTCGTGAAGGGTTTGACAGAAAAAAACCCCATTCTTTTTCAGAATGAGGTTTTATCATCAGCTCAGTTTGCGTTTTGGAAGCTTGTCCATGTTATCCAGCATGACGCCGGTTCCGACCGCAACACAATCCATCGGGTTCTCAGCAACAAGAACAGGCACCCTCAGCTCTTCGGCAAGAAGCTGATCAAGCCCGTTTAACAGCGCTCCCCCGCCGGTAATGATAACGCCGCGGTCGATGATGTCAGCGGACAATTCAGGCGGTGTTCTTTCAAGAACCTGCTTGGCGGCCTGCACAATGACGGCAACTGATTCACGAAGGGCTTCTTCTACTTCTTTGCTGTTTACTGTAATCGTTCTCGGCAGACCGGAAACCATGTCACGGCCGCGGATGGTGATTTCTTCATGACGTGCGTCTGGGAAAACCGTTGCGACCTTCACCTTAATATCTTCAGCGGTACGTTCACCGATCAGCAGCTTATACTCGCGTTTGATATAATTTAAGATTTCCATGTCAAACTTGTCCCCAGCCATCTTAATAGAAGAGGAGGTGACAATATCGCCCATAGAAATAACTGCGATATCTGTCGTACCGCCTCCGATGTCAACAACCATGTTACCGCTCGGCTGGAAGATTTCCATACCCGCGCCGATAGCGGCAACTTTTGGTTCTTCTTCAAGGTACACATGCTTTCCGCCGCTTTTTTCAGCTGCTTCTTTAATCGCTTTTTGCTCAACGGATGTAATATTCGTCGGGCAGCAGATCAGCATGCGCGGTTTTGAGAAAAGTCCTTTTACATTCAGCTTATTAATGAAATGTTTCAGCATGGCTTCTGTTACTTCGAAGTCTGCGATTACGCCGTCTTTCAGCGGACGGATCGCAACAATATTCCCAGGTGTACGTCCAACCATTCGTCTGGCTTCTTCACCGACAGCCAGCACTTTGCCGCTGTTTTTATCAAGTGCCACAACGGAAGGCTCATTCAGAACAATTCCTTTTCCTTTTACATGGATCAGTACATTTGCAGTACCGAGGTCAATTCCAATATCCCTTGCAAACATCTATTTATATCCTCCTTGATATCTGTTTCACAGTAAAATATCCACATTGTGCCCTAATTATATATATTATCATAATTTATCAAAAAAAAGCTGCTGAACGATATAAGTTCTTGACAAAATTTTGCGGATATTCGCGAAACCGCCCGGGAGGAGAAAAAAGGGCCCGGCAGACGTCAGGCGCTACGGCTGCTGAACGGGCTCCCCTTCAAGAATTTCATCCTTCTTGTACTTTAGTTTCGTCGCCTCTCCCCCTCTTAAATGTCTGATGGATTTATGATAATCGAGTATTTCTTTTACTTCATTCGCCAAGTCAGGATTGATTTCAGGCAGGCGCTCTGTCAGATCTTTGTGTACGGTACTTTTGGAAACACCAAACTCTTTCGCAATGACACGAACGGTTTTTTTCGTCTCCACGATATACTTGCCAATCTTGATTGTTCGCTCTTTGATGTAATCGTGCACACCACTCGACCTCCCCAGTTGGATGTGAGAAGTGTGAAATGAGATCCGTATTCTGTAACAGATTCACTGATGATGCAGCTTCTTCGTTGTCCGATTATATAAGAAGGTTTTAGAAATATGCCCACGATCCCTCACCTCAAACACTCTCTTTGATAGGTTTGTAACAGTGTATTAGCAATGAATTGGGAATATGCTAAAAACTCAATAAGGACAAGGGGCGGGTCATAATTTTCTGCTTTTTGATCGGGGGGTTTACATCCGCGCGATCCTGCTGTAGAATGAAACAGCACAATTAGTTACTTAGGTAAGTTTTTTGAAAAGGAGAACGGAAATGATCCACGTCAACAGACGCCTCATTCACCAAATCAATCAATGCGCCCGCCTGATTACGAAGAAAGCCAATGAACGGCTGGAACCATTCGGCCTGTACTCCTCTCAATGGTCAATCCTATATTGCTTAAAAACGATCGGACCGATGACCCAAAAAGAAATCTGGTCCTATCTGAACGTAGAGGCGCCGACCGTTACCAGAACGATCAAACGCCTTGAAGAAAACGGCTGGATTCAGCGGGAACAGGGAGAAGACAAGCGGGAAAAGCTCGTCGTCCTGACGAAGGAAGCTGAATTGAAATACGACAGCATCAATCAAGAGATGCTGAAGTTCGAGGAAGACATGCTTGCGGATTTCCAAGATGGAGATAAGGAAGCTTTTTCTGAGTTTCTGAATGTGTTTTTAACGAAATAGAAAAGAAAGGGAAGTGCTGTACTTTTGAGTAAATCTGACTCGATCTGGACCAAAGATTTTATTATGGTCGTACTCGTGAATTTATTTGTCTTTGTGTTCTTTTATACATTTTTGGCCGTGCTGCCTATCTATATGATTCAGGAGCTTGGCGGCAGTGAATCGCAAGGAGGGCTTTTGATCAGCCTGTTCCTGTTATCTGCTATTATCACCCGTCCTTTTTCAGGGGCGATTATTGAACGGTTCGGCAAGAAAAGAATGACGATTGTATCCTTGGCGCTGTTCGCCCTGTCTTCTTATCTGTATTTGCCGCTACACAATTTCTATCTCCTGCTCGGACTGCGTTTTTTCCAAGGCATCTGGTTCAGCATTTTAACGACGGTTACGGGCGCAATTGCCGCTGACATTATTCCCGCCAAGCGGCGCGGCGAGGGGCTCGGTTATTTTGCGATGTCTATGAACCTTGCCATGGCGATCGGTCCTTTTCTCGGACTGAGTCTTGTGAAAGTCATTTCGTTCCCGGTTTTCTTTACGATTTTTGCCGTATTTGTTTCTTTAGGCTTGCTGATTGCTTTTATGATTCGTGTGCCGGATCAAAACAACAGCGGAACGACTGTCTTCCGTTTTTCTTTCTCCGACATGTTTGAAAAAGGCGCGCTTAAAATCGCGATTGTCGGGTTGTCCATTTCTTTCTGTTATTCAAGTGTGACTTCATATTTATCCGTTTATGCCAAGACGATCCACCTGTTGGATGTCAGCGGCTATTTCTTCGTCTGTTTCGCCGTGACGATGATGGCCGCCCGTCCTTTCACAGGAAAGCTGTTTGACAGAGTGGGGCCGGGAATCGTCATCTATCCGTCGATTATCGTGTTCTCCGCGGGGCTTTGCATGCTGGCGATGACAAACAGCGCCCTCATGCTTCTCTTGTCCGGTGCCGTAATCGGTCTCGGATACGGCTCTATCGTACCGTGCATGCAGACGCTGGCGATTCAGAACTCGCCCGGACACCGTTCAGGCTTTGCGACGGCTACCTTCTTCACTTTCTTTGACAGCGGGATTGCCGGCGGATCCTATGTATTCGGCCTCTTTGTCGCTTCGGCCGGATTCCATTCGATTTATCTGGCAGCGGGGCTGTTCGTCCTGATTGCTTTGCTCCTGTATGGCTGGAGCCAGAAAAAAAGAACGCCGCTTGAAGCGGACGGAAACGTTTCAATCGCAGACTGATATGACAAAAAGCCGGGGGCAGCCCCCGGCTTTTTTTATTCGGCCGCTCTTTCCCGCACGATTCGTCCCGCCGCTTTTACATAAGGAGGATGAATATACATAAGCGCCGTATAACCGAGACATGACAAAATGACACCCGCAAACCAGGAGATATCATAGATGCCGGCGAACGCCGGGACGTACATCCCGATTAAAGAAATAAACGCGCCGAGAAAAGTCGCGGCAAAGGCCCGGTAATTATAGCCTTTGTAATAAGTGTACTGTCCGGTTTCCGAATAAAGGTCTTCAACTGAGAGCTGCCTTTTTCTGATGATAAAATAATCAGCCATCATCACCCCGGCCACCGGTCCGAGCATCCCGCCGATGAGCCCGAGAAACGCATAAACATTCGTGGCGCTCTCCATCAGCTTCCACGGTATTGTGAACAGAGCCAAAACGGCGGCCAAATACCCTCCCCTCCTGAATGTAATATACTTCGGCAGGACATTCGCCAAGTCATAGGCCGGTGACACGATGTTTGCCGCCACGTTAACCGAGACGGCGGCGATGCAAAGTGTGATGACCGAAAGAGCGATAACAAAAGGATTATCAAACCGGGCCAAAATCTCCACCACATCCCAAATCGGTTCTCCGAATGCTACTTGTGATCCGGATGTCACCGTGATGCTTGCAAACGCGAACAGCGCAAACGTTCCCGGCAGGCCGTAAAACTGGCCGCGAATCTGTTCTTTTTGCGACGCGGCGAACCGGGTGAAGTCAGGGATATTCAGAATCAGCGTCGCCCATATTCCGATAATGCCCGTCACTCCGGCGGCAAACGGCCAAAACGCTTCAGAAAAGGTGTGGAACTTTCCCGGCTGTGAGTAAATCGGTCCGAGCCCGCCGGCAATATCTATCGCCCACCAGACCATGCCGCCGAAGACGAGATAAACAAGCGGGCCCGCCCACACTTCAAATTTTTTGATTGATTCCATGCCGTGCCGCAGTACAAGCAGATGAATGCCCCAAAAGAAAATGAACGACAGAAAGCCCGGCAAATGAAGCCCGAATATATTCCAATCTCCGCCGAGACTCCCCCAGCCCGGCCATATGTTCAAAAGCAGAATGTGCAAAGCCGTGCTCCCGGCAAATGTTTGAATTCCGAGCCACATGATGGCTGTAAACGCCCTGAGAAGCGCCGGAATGTTAGCGCCGTATATTCCGTAAGAAGCCCTGATAATGACCGGAAAAGGCAGTCCGTATTTCGTTCCGGCATGGCCGTTCAAGGCCAAAGCGGCGAACAAAATGAGTGACGCCGTCACGATAATGGCGAGCACCTGCCACGGAGAAAGGCCGATCGCAATGAGCCCGCCCACAGTCGCGTAGGTCGGGATATTATGAATACAGCCCATCCAGATGGATGCAAAATTCACCGCTTTCCATGTCCGTTCGCCGTCTTCTAAAGGCAGTAAATCTTTGTTGCTTAGCCGATCACTCGTTGTTTTTTTCATTTTCTCCCTCCCGCATGTGCGTTTTCCTTACATCACATGTGAAAAAATATAACTGAAAATTCCGTAAATAACATTGGTCGCTGTCGACAATAATCGTTTTGATTTTTGAGCACATTACACAAAAAAAGAGACGGGGAGAGCCCGTCTCTTTTTTTCGCGCCTGTTAAGAGGCTTTTTTGAGGAGAACCGAAAACCGGAACGCCATCAAAAGGCTTACAGCGCCGACAACGATAAGAATCGTCCCAAGCATATGAAAATGGCCGGCGGTAATTTCTTTTCCGAAAAGAATGCCCAAAATGACAGAAGACAAAATCGAGCCGAGATACCGGCAGGTCTGAAACAGGCCGGACGTTGTTCCGACCATGTCGGCGGGGCTCGTTTTCAGCATGGCCGCCTGAAACGTGACATTTCCGAAGCCGTAGCCGACACCCAGCACGGACAGGATCAGCCCTTTTCCTATCATGGGCGCCTGAAGAAAGAAAAACGTTAACAGCACCGCCCCGATCGCAGTCAGGCAGGTTCCGGCAACAATCGGCTGAAGAAGCCCTTTCTTATCTATCCATTTTCCGGTCAGAGGCGACACCAGAATACTCATGCCCGACATAAACAGCATAATCAACCCGCTTGTCTGAACGGACAAATGCATTTCATCCTGAAAATAGCTCGGAAGCCCGAAAAAGATGCAGTAAAAGAATATATTCAGCAAAATAAATTGAATATACACCGACGATAGTTTCCGATGCGTTTTAAACAGCCTGACATCAATAAACGGCTTCTCTGTTTTCAGCTCGCGCCAGATAAACAGCCCGACAAACAAAAGCCCGAATACGCCTTCTGTATAGTGAGGCTTCGTACTGAAGGACAATAAAAACGACAGGAGAAGGATAATCGCTCCGGCAAACAGGAGTATCCCGATCGTATCAAGCTGGCGGAGCACGCCTTTCAAGCCGCCGATCTCGCGTTTTTCATCTTTCGGAAACATATACATTCCGAGAAAAAAGCTGAGAATGATAAACGGCAGATTGACGAAAAAGATTGCCGGCCACCCTCCCCAAACGATCAGAAAACCGCCGAGAGTCGGACCGAGCGCCGTCATGGCTGATGCAAAGATTGACAGGACGGCCAGCGCCGAAGCCTGCTTCTCCTGTATATTGGAACGGATCAATCCGACGCCGGACGGATATATCGCGCTGCTTCCGATCGATTGAAAAAGACGCATGATCAGCAAAGTCATAAAAGTCGGCGCAAACGGCGCGCCGACCGCCGAGACGGCAACAAGCAGAAGCCCAATCAAAAACAGCTTCTTCCTGCCGAGCATATCACCGAGCTTCCCGGTAACAGGCTGCGCCACCGCGCTGGCCAGATAAAAGGACGATATCAGCCAGGACACCGTTGTAAACGACAGGTGAAATTCATGCTGAATACTGTGAAGCGCAAGAGAAATCATCGACGAGTTCAATGGGTTCAGCATCGTCCCCGAAGCCACGGCCGTCAAGAACAGGACGCGTCTTTTTTTGGAGATTGTCATTTTGTCTGTGCGATAAATTCTTCCGTCGTCCGGCTTCTGCCGATTTTCGGGAAGATAAACTTGAGTGTCGCTTCGTGCTGTTCATCGCTGAATGTCGCCATCGCGTCAGTTACGAAAACTTGCTGATACCCGAGCTGAAAAGCTTCTCGCGCCGTGCTTTCCACCCCGATGTTTGTCGCAATCCCGCATAACACAATCGTGTCGATTCCCCGTCTTCTGAGCTGAAGGTCCAGGTCCGTGCCGAAAAACGCGCCCCACTGCCGTTTTGTTACCGTATAATCGTTTTCTTTCACTCCGATGTCAGGCACAAATTCAGCCCAGTCCGCCGGCGGAGCCGAATGGCCCGCCGCCTCTTCATCCGTCAGCGGCTTCAGCGCATCCGCTCCGTCATGAAAATCCACGTTCACAAAGCTGATAAATCCGCCTTTTTCCCGGAACACATCAATTAATTTTTTCGCGTTCGGCACAACGGTACCGCTTTTATCAATCGGCACAATGCCTTTTTGTAAATCAATAAGGACCAAAGCCGTTTTTTCAAATTGCAGATTTAATGATGTTGTCATAATGATTCCTCCTGATGCAGTTAGTGTTTCTCACCCCGTTTATTTTACTCTTTCCCGGACAGGATTTCTTCCGCCGTGCTCCGGCGCTCTTTTTATGGATATAAAGTCGCACGACACCCATTTGAAAAAGCAGCATTATGAACGCAAAAAACCATGTCAGATAACCTTACACGAAAATGTTTTATCGTTCTTTTTTCTCTATAATAATGAATTAATCACAATTACATTCTGAATGATACGGAGGAATACAACATGCAGATGGGCGATACAGTATTTATGTTCTTTTGCGCTTTACTCGTGTGGCTGATGACCCCCGGGCTGGCTTTGTTTTACGGCGGAATGGTAAAAAGCAAAAACGTGCTCAGCACGGCGATGCATAGTTTTTCTTCTCTCGCCATCGTATCCGTCGTTTGGGTTTTGTACGGATATTCACTTGCTTTTGCCCCCGGCAATACATGGCTTGGCGGGATTGAATGGGCGGGGCTGAAGGGGGTCGGCTTTGAACCCGGAAGTTACAGTGATACGATCCCGCATTCCTTGTTCATGATGTTCCAAATGACGTTTGCCGTACTGACGACTGCCATTATTTCCGGAGCATTTGCTGAACGCATGAGATTCAGTGCTTTTCTTGTATTTTCCTTTTTGTGGGCTTCCCTCGTATATACGCCCGTTGCGCACTGGGTATGGGGCGGCGGCTGGATCGGCCAAATGGGCGCTCTTGACTTCGCAGGCGGAAACGTCGTCCACATTTCTTCCGGAGTCGCCGGGCTTGTGCTGGCGATTGTGCTCGGGAAACGCAAGGACGGCACGGCTGCTTCGCCTCACAACTTAATTTACACGTTCTTGGGCGGAGCGCTCATCTGGTTCGGATGGTTCGGCTTCAATGTCGGAAGCGCCCTCACGCTTGACAGTATCGCGATGTTTGCCTTCATTAACACAAACACCGCGGCTGCAGCCGGAATTATCGGCTGGATTTTAATCGAATGGATGCTGAATAAAAAACCGACCATGCTGGGCGCTGTATCAGGCGCTATCGCCGGGCTTGTCGCCATTACGCCGGCTGCCGGGTTCGTTACGCCGTTCTCTTCCATTGTAATCGGTTTCATCGGCGGGCTTGTCTGCTTTTGGGGCGTTTATTGGCTCAAAAAGACTTTCGGTTATGATGATGCGCTTGACGCTTTCGGCCTGCATGGGATCGGCGGCACATGGGGCGGCATCGCGACCGGTTTATTCGCAACCACTTCCGTCAATGACGGCGGGGCAAACGGGCTGTTTTACGGCGATCCGGGACTGCTCTGGAAGCAGATTGCGGCCATTGCGGCAACCTATGTATTTGTATTTATTGTCACTTTCGTTATCATTAAAATTGTAGGTCTGTTCATTCCCCTTCGCGCCAGTGAAGAAGAAGAGTCACTTGGGCTTGATTTAACGATGCACGGGGAAAAAGCATATCAGGACTTATAAAGTGAGGAGTGGCTTAGATGAGCGGTCAAATGTTCAAGGTAGAAATCGTTACGCGTCCGGCTAAGTTTGAAACATTGAAACAGGAACTCGGTAAAATCGGAGTCACATCGCTGACCTTCTCCAACGTACACGGCTGCGGCCTTCAAAAAGCCCACACCGAACTGTACCGCGGAGTCAAAATTGAAAGCAATGTGTATGAACGGCTGAAAGTGGAAATCGTTGTCAGCAAGGTCCCCGTTGATCAAGTCGTGGAAACGGCGAAAAAAGTGCTGAAAACGGGAGAGCCCGGAGACGGCAAAATATTCGTCTATGAAATCGGAAACACGATTAATATCCGCACCGGAGAAGAAGGACCAGGAGCTTTATAAACAGGCAGAACGCCCGGAGACAGAAATGTCCCGGGCGTTTTTTCTAGCTTCATTAAAAAGAAGAAACCTTTTTTTCATGCGGGACAGGCCGCTTATGCCGTACGGGTTGTTTTTTCGCATATGTACTGATATTGACCAGTATGCCGCACAAAAACAGCGTCATAATTAATGAAGAACCGCCGTAGCTGATAAACGGAAGCGGCACACCCGTAACCGGGAGAAGTCCGCTCATCGCTCCCAAATTCAATACAACCTGAAACATTAATTGAAACGTAATTCCGATGGCAAGAAGCTTCCCGAACGGGTCATCAGCCCGCACGGCCGTTTTTACGCCGAGAAGCATTAACGCAAAATATAATCCCAAAACGATCAGAACACCGAATATCCCCAGTTCTTCGCTGATCACGGCCATAATGAAATCGGTATGCGCCTCAGGCAGATAGTTCATTTTTTCAACACTGTTTCCAAGCCCTCTTCCGAAAAACCCGCCTCCGGAAATAGCAAAATAGGATTGAATCAGCTGATAGCCGTCCCCGTTCGCGTCACCAAACGGGTTGGTAAAGGAAACGAGGCGCTTCACACGATAGGAAGCGGAAAATGCGAGATAAACAACCCCGGACACCGCCGTCGCGCCGAGCACGAACAGATGGCGCTTTTTCAAGCCGGCACATAATAAAATCGACCCGCACGCCGCCAGGATTAAGGAAGCCGTCCCTAAATCAGGCTCCGCCAATGTCAGCAGAAAAGCAGTTCCCAAAATCACTAAAGGCGGCAGAACCCCTTTCACAAATTGATGAATGTACGGCTGCTTTTTCGTATAAATCGAAGCGAAATACAAAATCATCGCGATCTTAGCCAATTCAGACGGCTGTACGACAAGCGGGCCCGCTCCCAGCCACCTGCGGGAAAAATTCCGCTCCAGCCCGATTCCCGGTATCAATACGAGCAGCAGCAATACCAGCGAACCGACCACAAACAGCGGTACAAGCCGCGCATACCGCTTATACGGCAGACAGGCGGCAAATAGAAATAAGCATAATCCGATCAGTAAAGAGGTACTTTGTTTATGGAAGAAATAGGATGGATCTCCATACCGCTGAGACCCCATCACATCACTGGCGCTGTACACCATTAACAAGCCGAATCCGCAAAGCAGCATAATGACAAACACAAGCGGCAGATCGGCGTTTTTCAAACGTTTCAGCAACGGACAAAACTCCTTCGGCTATTCTTTTCCCGCATACTTGACGCACAGTAATACAGTCACGTTTCATTCTGTTTACTTTTTTATGATTATTTTTAATACCAATTGTGTCTCATAGAAAAAAGCATTACACTGTTCATATAAAATAAAGATAAAAGGTGATATTTGTGAATTACGAACTATTTAAAGCGATCAATGGTTTGTCGCACCATAGTGCCATTCTCGACTCTATCATGGTATTTATTACGGAATACGCCATTTACGCCTACGCCCTTTTCCTGCTTGCCATGTGGCTGTTCGGAAGCACAAAAGGCAGACAAAACGCCCTGTACGCGGGCTTCACGGGTGTTGCAGCGCTTATCATCAACTACCTCATCACGAAAGTCTATGTCGAGCCGCGCCCCTTTGTCGAGCATACGGTTCATACGCTGATCCCCCATGCCGCGGATGCTTCATTTCCGAGTGACCATACGACAGGCGCTTTGGCGATTTCAATTGCGATTCTGTTCCGCAACAAAAAACTCGGCTGGCCGCTTGTGATTTTCGGCCTTTTGACCGGCTTCTCAAGAATTTGGGTCGGCCACCATTATCCGATCGATGTGCTCGGAAGCATTATCGTTTCCCTCATTGTCGGATTCCTGCTGTTCAGATTTTCAAATGTGCTTCGTCCGATTGTCGATCTGATCGTGCGAATCTATGAAAGTATCGTTCATAAAAGCAAATCGACAAACCATAATATATAAAAAAAAAAGCCGGCGTCTGTCACAGACTGCCGGTTTTTGTATGTTTGGCTGTGTGCTTTTTCCTTTGTAAAGCACAAAATGCGGCAATGCCGAGACTGTCAATCAGCACATCGCGGAGGCATCCGTTTCTGCCGAAAAAGAGCTGGACGATTTCTGTCAGGAAAGCGGCGGCCAATGCATACAGCACCGCCCTCTTCATGCGCCTGCGCTCCCTGAAAAACAAATAGGCGAGCACAAAAAATGAAAACGCGTGCCCGAGCTTTTGAATCGCCGCTTCCGGTATGGCGAGCTCCGCCATATCGAACACAAAGAAACCGGACACATCCGGATGCGGCGTGAAACGGAAGGACACCGTCTGCGACACAATCATATCGTGAAAGCTTTCCGTCAAAGCCGAAACGAAAACAAAGACGAGCCACCCGGCCGCCAGACATTTATTCATTCAGCATCTCCTTCTTTTTCTACTAGTATAAAGGCACATGCGGGAATATGAAAAGCGCCTATCTGAGCTGATAGGCGCTTTGGGATCAAGATTACTTGCCCGAATCTTTCATTGAGCCGTCATCTTTACCATCTGTCTTGTCTTTTGTGCCGTCCTCTTTGTCACCTGGTTTTTCTTCGGTTTCTTTTTTAGGCGTCACATCTTTTTTCTCGGAAGACTGCTGAATTGACCCTTCCGTTTCTTCTGTCACAGCGTTTTTCTCTTCAGCCGCCGCTTTTTCAATAGATGTTACCGGCTTGTCCATAAAATTGAGCGGGTTCATCGCTACGCCGTCCTTGCGGATTTCAAAGTGCACGTGATTTCCGCTTTCTTCACTGTAAAGGTTTTTTCCGGATTTACCGATGACCTGGTTCTGCTTTACTTTGTCGCCCTGATCGACGCTGACTTCAGATAAAGACTGATAGACAGTAGACAGGCCGTCTGAGTGTTCAATTTCAACCACATATCCCAGTACCGGGTCTTTAGCAGCTTTAACAACCGTACCGCTCAGAGAAGCAGAAACATCAAATGATTTTCCGTCTTTCTCAGCTAAGTCAATTCCTTTACTGAGGCTGTACGTGTTATTATAGTTAACAAGTGCTGCTTCTTTCTCTTTTTTTGCGGCATCAGTTTCATAAAACTTTTTCACAACAGAAACATTTTCAGAATGAGCAGCCGGCATTGCGACGTTTTCCATTGACTTGCCTACTTCGACGGCATCGTCTTTGCCGCTGTCATACGCGGAGTTTCCGCCGTTGTTCGTCAGATTGTCCTTCACATCATTCGAAACGGATTGATACCAAAGGACAGCTGTTAAAATGACGGCCGCACTGACTAAGTAGATTGCAGGGAATATCCAGCGTTTACGAAAAAACCGCTGAAGTTTTTTGACTTGAGAAGTTTTCTTTTCTTCCTCTCTCATTTGTTCATCACCTCAGCAACATTCTGAACACTTTTCTGAAAATATATACACATTCATAAAAAACTTTTTTGGAAATAGTATGTGCAGATTGCACTTGATTATGTAATAAAATGTGAAGGGAGATCCCGGAATATGAATTTGACCCTGCGCAAAGCCGTATTGGAGGATTTAGATGCGGTGGTGGCCATATACAACTCGACGATTGCCTCACGAATGGTAACGGCTGATACGGAAGAAGTGACGCCCGAAGACCGGATGGATTGGTTTTTGCGGCACACGGACCGGCGCCCGCTGATGGTCGCGGAAGATGAAACCGGCAAAGTGGCGGCCTGGATCAGCTTTGAAACGTTTTACGGCCGTCCTGCCTATGACAAAACGGCGGAAATCAGCATCTATCTGCATCAGGATTGCCGCGGCAAAGGAGCAGGAAGCTTTCTGCTGAAAGAAGCCCTGGCACTCGCTCCGGCAATCGGCATCCGCAGCCTGATGGCTTTTATCTTCGGACATAATGTGCCGAGCATTAAGCTGTTTGAAAAATTCGGTTTTACCGAATGGGGCGTATTCCCGGGTATCGCCGAAATGGACGGAAAACGATATGACTTGAACATTTTAGGGAGAGAACTGTCATGATCACCATCGATAAAGACAAAGACGAAAACCAGCCGCTCAATAAAAAAGCCCGTTCCCTTGCCGACATCGCCAAATGGGGAAAGATCACCGCCGTGTTTCTGATCATCACGGGCTCTCTTTCCGCTCTGTCAGCCATTGTGACGCTGCTCGGAGCCATTCCGGGGGTTCTGCTCATCATTTCCGGCGTCATGCTGATGCGCTCGGCAAAAGCGGCTGCCGCCCTTCAGGAAGGACTAGAAGAAAACGCGGAAGAAAATATGCTTGCACATTACGCGTCATTTATCAAAATGCAGTTTTTTTACGCGGCATCCAGTGTGGTATTGGGCATTCTCGCTTTTATTTTAGTCGTCATCTTCGCTGTCATCGGAATTATCGCTTATCACAGCACTGATACGTATGACACGCCTGATTCATATTACTATGAGAACGACCCGGTGTTTGAATGACAAAAAGAGCTGATCGCGTGTCAGCTCTTTTTTAATAAAGCATTTCTTTTTTCCGGTCTTCTTCCGTTAAAAATTCAATAAAGCTCTTCATCGCAGACGGCTCCTCGGCAATCAGCCGGGTATAGGCGCTTTTCCGTTCCTCGGACAGAATGTCGCTTTTTCTGATTCTGTTCAGCATATAAAGGCGGATCGTTTTTTGCACCTGTTTCCGCTGATAGCCGGCTTCCTTAAAAAACGCAAGACCCAGAGCCGCAAGGAGGGCAAAAATGCCGGCCGATACGAGAGCTCCTCTCCCGGAAGGGGCCTGAATCAAAAGCGATGCCAGATGAAACAGACTAAAAGCGGCGAGCGGGAAAGCAAGAAAACGGTAAATGATGCTTTTTTTCATCAGCGGCGCGATGGCGATTTGTATTTTCTGAATTTCTTTTTTTATGAATCCCGGCAATTGTTCCGCATGCTCCAGCTTCATGCCCTCTCCCCTTTGCTGTCATTTTTGTCTTCTTTTTCATATATGCATATTTTACCGCACCCGGAACTTTCTTTGAAAGAAAACTGCATTCATCTTTGATTCCGGCTCTTTATTCTTTCAAAATGTCAATGTTATAATTTGAAATGGGAATCAGATTGCTGCACTTGTCGGAATACTAATGGGCACAGTCTTGATAAATATGATATAGCGGGGTTGCAAAGTGAGCATTTCATTTATTTTATTCGGATTTTTTTTCGTTTTAAATATACTTTTGGCCGTCATCATGATTTTTAAAGAAAGACGCGATGCCAGCGCTTCATGGGCTTGGCTCTTGGTTCTTTTTTTTATTCCCATTTTAGGGTTTATTTTATACCTGTTATTCGGCCATAACCTGAGACGCAAGCATCTGTTTCAATGGGAAGACCGTAAAAAAATCGGGATTGAAAAGCTGCTGAAGTCTCAGCTGAAGGATCTGAAGTCGAGGCAATTCCAATTTAACAACAGAGCGACTGTGGATAATAAAGACCTCATCTATATGCTTGTCATGAACAACCACGCAGTCTTTACAGAGGATAATTCGGTGGAGATTTTGACGGACGGGCGCGATAAGTTCAAACGCTTAATGAAGGACATTTCCAACGCAAAAGATCACATTCACCTTCAATACTATATTTATAAAGGTGATGAACTGGGAAAAAAATTGCGCGATGCCTTAGTGAAAAAAGCACGCGAAGGCGTAAAAGTCAGAGTGTTATATGATGAACTCGGTTCAAGATCACTCAGAAAAAAATTCTTCAAACCGCTGCGGGACGCCGGCGGCCATGTGGAAGTCTTTTTTCCTTCCAGGCTTCGTCCGATTAATTTGCGGCTCAATTATCGGAATCACCGCAAGCTCGTCATCATTGACGGCGAAACCGGCTATGTCGGCGGCTTTAACGTCGGAGATGAATATCTCGGCCTGAATCCGAAATTCGGCTACTGGCGCGATACGCACCTCAGGCTTCAAGGCACGGCGGTACACGCCATTCAGACACGGTTTATCCTCGATTGGAACCAAGCCTCCCATCATCATACGCTCACATACGTTCCGAATCATTTTCCGGAATGCGAGCCGAAGGGCAACGTCGGGATGCAGATTGTCACGAGCGGACCGGACTCAGAATGGGAACAAATTAAAAACGGCTATATCAAGATGATCTCAACGGCCAAACGGTCGATCCTGATTCAGACGCCTTACTTTATTCCTGACTCAAGTCTTTTAGATGCCCTCAGGATCGCCTGTCTGTCAGGCATCGACGTCAAAATCATGATTCCGAACAAGCCGGATCACGCTTTCGTTTACTGGGCGACTTTATCTTACATCGGCGATCTTTTGAAAGCCGGAGCCTCAGTCTACATTTACGATAACGGCTTTATTCATGCAAAAACGATTGTCGTCGATGATGAGACGGCTTCAGTCGGTACGGCGAATATCGACGTCAGAAGCTTCAGACTTAATTTTGAAGTCAACGCCTTTATTTATGACGTCACCATTGCGAAAAAACTCATTTCCTCATTTAAAGAAGATCTGCTCGTCTCCAGAAAATATACGTATGAAGAATATCAGGAGCGTTCGCTGTGGATCCGCATTAAAGAATCGATTTCAAGACTTCTTTCGCCGATTTTGTAATTCCCGGGGTGTTTCTCGGGAATTTTCTGATATAAAAACGGACACGGCATGAAAAAACACATTTTATATTCAAAAGAATGACCGAATAGTGTATAAATGAAAAGTGAGTATTTTTTTGTAAAGGAGTGCCATAGTTTGAAACCTGAATCAGTGAATCGTTCGCTTATTTCTATTTCGAAATGGGGAAAAGCGACAGGTATTTTATTTATTATCGTGGGTGCGTTTGCGGCGCTGTCGGGCGCGTTTTTCTTTTTAATCGGAGCCATTCCCGGCGTTCTGCAGATCATTGCCGGCATTTTTCTGATGCGCTCGGCAAATGAAGCGGGACAGATGGCGGAGCAGTTCAATGAACTGACAGAGGAACATATGCTGGAGAATTATGCAAAGTTCGTGAAAATGCAGGGGATCTACCTGATTGTTACGGTCGGCTTGTCCGTTCTCGGTATCATTCTCTTCATTGTCCTCATGACGCTCGGCATCGTGGACGGCGTGTTTAATAATATTGATGCCAATACATATTAAAAAGGAAAATCCCGGCGCATCCGCCCGGGATTTTTTCTTATTCCGCTTCTTCAATAACGGTAAAGCGTTCGTTTTTGTGCTTCGGATTTACCAATACGGCGATGGCATAATGGCGCAGCTGATGCAGCTGATGCAGCTGTCTGCAGATATTCTTTCAGACATTCCGGCTTCAGCTCAAAAAAGTTTTTTCAAATAAAACTTTTCCTCAGAGTTTCAACTGAAATCACTTAATTGTTCGACTGTTCCTGATCAGGTTTGAAAATAAGGATAAAAGCCCTGATGGAACAAGACCACTTATCATACAGTTTTTTGGGTCTTTGTAATTAAATTACAATTGTTCTTAATATTCACTCATGTATTCATGCTATTATATTGAAAGGAACGATCAAAAGCGTTGGCGTTCGTTAAATATTTACGAGTGCTGCCTCATGTCAAAGTCAGAAAAAATAGTATAGGAGGTAACATATGTTTAAGTTTAAAAAGAAATTCTTAGTTGGATTAACGGCTGCTTTCATGAGTATCAGCATGTTTTCGGCAACCGCCTCTGCAGCTGGCACAGATTACTGGCAAAATTGGACTGATGGGGGCGGAACAGTCAACGCTGTCAATGGATCTGGCGGGAATTACAGTGTTAATTGGTCTAATACCGGAAATTTCGTTGTTGGTAAAGGCTGGACTACAGGCTCGCCATTTAGAACAATAAACTATAATGCCGGAGTCTGGGCGCCGAATGGCAATGGATATTTGACTTTATATGGCTGGACGAGAGCACCTCTCATCGAATATTATGTAGTGGATTCATGGGGTACTTACAGACCTACCGGAACGTATAAAGGTACTGTAAACAGTGATGGAGGTACATATGACATATATACAACAACACGTTATAACGCACCTTCCATTGATGGCGATAACACTACTTTTACGCAGTACTGGAGTGTTCGCCAGTCGAAGAGACCAACCGGAAGCAACGCTGCAATCACTTTCAGCAATCATGTTAACGCCTGGAAGAGCCATGGAATGAATCTAGGCAGTAATTGGGCTTATCAAGTCTTAGCGACAGAAGGATATAAAAGCAGCGGAAGTTCTAATGTAACAGTGTGGTAACAGCTCATCTTTAATTAGGGGCAGCTAACGGGCTGCTGATCGTTCCTTGAGAAATTTTATAATGATTGTTAAGAGGCGAACGGTTTTGGCATTACCGGAGGCAGGATATCATTTTTTGTTTAACTTGCTCACAGCTGACACCTTCACATAAGTCTTAAGCAAAATAAAAATATCCCGGTAACCACCTCCTTTAGTTTCGGAGGATTTCTTCATTAAACAGATCGCAATCCCGCATCCAGGCTTGTCTGAATATGGGGTCAAAACCGTGATTTCCTCATTATCCCTTGTAACCATTTTTGTTACACCGCTAGCGGCATGAACCAATCTCTTTTTAACAAAAGAGATGATTCATTACATCATAAAGGGACTTGCTCGCAAGTTCATTCTCCATTGCCCGCTGTACGCTTCCGAACGTCTCATCGAGCGCGCGCTGAATATTTTTGCCGACCGGACAGTCGGGGTTCGGATTGTCGTGAACCGCAAAAAGCTCTTCCCTATTCTGCACCGCCCTGTAAACCTCTAAGAGGGTAATCTCCGACGGATCTTTTTTCAGGCTGGCTCCCGGAACACCCGCCCGGGAAGTCAGAATACCCGCTTTTTTCAGCTGGCTGATCGTTCTCCGCACGACGACGGGATTGGTGTTTACGCTGCCCGCAATCATGTCCGATGACGCCCGTTCATCCGTTGAGATCAGCGATAGAATGTGAATGGCCACAGCAAGACGGCTGTTAATCATGTTTTTCACCACCGTTGTAACCGCAATAGTTACATTTCATTTGTTTGTCAACTACTAATATACACTAAAACGGGCGGCAGGATGAAATCAAGTTGGCAATAGAGGGTAAACAGGCCGGCGGGAAACCGGCCGAAGAGGGATTAAAATAAGAAATAACGCTGTCCGAGCGGAACATAGCTGACGGGCTGGCATGCCAGCTCTTCTCCGTCGGCGAACACCTGATAGGTTTTCGGATCGACTTGTATATTCGGCATTGCGTCATTCAGCTTCATGTCGAGCTTACTCAGCTTACGGATATTCCGTACGGGAGAAATCATTTTTTCAAGGCCGAGCTTTTCCGGCACACCGTTTGCGATACCGGCCTGGGACATAAATGTAATAGAGGTATTTCGGTTTGCTTTACCGTATGATGCGTACATCTGCCGCATAAACACGGGCTCAGGCGTCGGAATGGAAGCATTCGGATCTCCCATCTGGGCGCGGGCGATCATGCCGCCTTTGAGCACAAGTTCAGGTTTGACGCCGAAGAAAACCGGGTCCCATAGTACAAGGTCGGCGAGCTTTCCTTTTTCAACGGAACCGACTTCATGGCTCAGGCCGTGAGTGACGGCCGGGTTGATTGTGTATTTGGCGATATAGCGTTTGGCGCGCACATTGTCATTGCCGTTTTCTCCTGATAGAGCGCCGCGCTGTTTTTTCATTTTATCGGCCACCTGCCATGTCCTGATAATCACTTCTCCCACCCTGCCCATCGCCTGCGAGTCAGATGACGTCATGCTGATCGCGCCGATATCGTGCAGAATATCCTCCGCCGCAATGGTGGCCGCTCTGATGCGTGAATGACTGAACGCCACGTCTTCAGGCACTTTTGAATCTAAATGATGGCAGACCATCATCATATCAAGATGCTCGTCCATCGTGTTGACGGTATACGGGATCGTCGGCGTCGTAGAGGACGGCAGGATATTGGCGTAAGATGCGAGTTTCATAATATCCGGTGCGTGGCCTCCGCCGGCTCCCTCTATGTGATATGTATGGATAACCCGGTCGCCGATCGCATCAAGCGTATTTTCTAAAAAGCCCGCTTCATTAATCGTGTCTGTGTGGATCGCCACCTGAATGTCCGCCTCATCCGCTGCTTCCATGCAAGCTTTAATGGCGCTTGGCGTTGATCCCCAATCTTCATGCAGCTTCAGGCCGATCGCGCCTGCTTCCACCTGCTCGATCAGCGGCGCTTTATCGGATGCATTCCCTTTTCCTAAGAAACCGACGTTGATCGGAAACTCCTCGGCCGCTTCCAGCATTCTCGACATGTACCATGCACCGGATGTACAAGTCGTCGCTTTACTTCCCGTCGCAGGACCCGTTCCGCCGCCGAGAAGCGTGGTCACGCCTGAAGAAAGCGCGACTTCCATCTGCTGCGGGCAGATAAAGTGGATATGCGTATCCACCCCGCCGGCCGTTACAATTTTCCCTTCGCCGGAAATGACTTCTGTTCCGGCACCGATAATCATGTGCGGGTCCACCCCATCCATGATATCAGGATTGCCGCTTTTTCCGACGCCGACAATCCGGCCGTCCTTCACCCCGATATCCGCCTTGACGATTCCGGTATAATCCAGGATAACGGCGTTTGTAATGACCAGATCAAGCGCTCCGTCTTTCCCGGTGATACGCCCGTTCTGCCCCATACCGTCCCGGATTGTTTTCCCTCCGCCGAAAATCATTTCTTCACCGTAATTCGTGAAATCTTTTTCGACTTCAATCCATAAATCCGTATCTCCGAGTCTGACTTTGTCTCCCGTTGTCGGTCCGAACAGTTCTGCGTATTGCTCACGTGACATTTTCATCGGATCGCCTCCTCCATCCATCCGGCTTTTTTAAGATTTGACAGAGTCTTCTCTTTTCCCCGCTCATCCATATACGTATCGGCCATGCCGTTGAGACCTCTGACCGTTTTTCGCCCTCCGATTTCCACGAGCGTGACGGTTTTCTCTTCTCCCGGTTCAAAACGGACAGATGTGCCTGACGGGATATCAAGGCGCATGCCGATTGCTTTGTCCCGATTGAAGGAAAGGGCGCCGTTGGCTTCGGCAAAATGAAAATGCGATCCTATCTGCACTGACCGTGTTCCGTTATTGGTGACTGACACCTCCAGCGTCTTCCGGCCTTCATTAATGGTGATGGTTCCCTTTGCGACTTGAATCGCTCCCGGCTTCATGACTTCACCTCCGCTTTGATCGGCTGATGAACGGTGACAAGCTTAACCCCGTCCGGGAACGTCGCTTCCACCTGAATGCTGTCCAGCATTTCCGGAACGCCTTCCATAACATCTTTTTCCGTCAATACATTGCGGCCGGATTCCATCAGCTCAGCAACGCTTTTTCCGTCTCTCGCGCCTTCCATCAGATAGCAGGTCAAATATGCGGCGGCTTCGGGATAATTCAGCAGAACGCCGCGCGCCTTCCGCTGCTTAGCGAGCTCTCCCGCCGTAAAAATAAGCAATTTTTCTTGTTCAACCGGTGTCAGTTTCATCTGTATTCCCCCTTAGTGATAGTCAAACACAATCCGCATGGTCATACCGAAACGATGCAGGCGGCCGTCACCCCCTTCACCTCATGAAATGTTAAGTGATAAAAGTTATTCGACGGTGAACGACCCGATTCCTTTTGCAGAAATTACCGATTTCTCATTTTTTTCTTCAACAAACGTTTAATCAAATGTGAAGAAAGGTTACATTCTATGTGAATATTATAAAGAAATCGCCGGAGAATTTATAGAATATTTAAAAATTTAGTGAATATTAACCAAATGAACTGGAATTTTTGTCATTTCTCATAACAAAAAGCCCAAAATATTTTGGGCTTTTGCTGTGTTTCACTATCAAATTAATCATCACTGAGTTTATCTTTCGTTTTGCCGACACCCTTTTGCAGGCTGCCTTTCGCTTTGTCTTTTTTACCTTCCGCTTTTAAGTCGGACTTGTTTGCCATGTCGCCTGCTTTGTCCTTTGCTTCCCCTTTCATTTTGTTCATGCCGCCTTTTACTTTGTCTTTTAAACCGTTATCTTGACTCATGATCTCTTCAGCTCCTTTTTTGTTCTGTGTACTTGTTTTCTTCCCTTTCAGCCTGATAGCAAACATTTCAACTCTCAATTATTGATTTCACACCGTTCCCCGTAGCGGAGCACTTTGTAAACAGCCAATCCGTCTGACAGCTTATTATCCCCGTATTGCACCGGCAGAAGGGCAAAGAAAACATAATAAGTTGAAAAATAGACAAATTGGTAAAAAAATAAGTTTGGCTCGAGGACATCTTTTATGATCAGCAGATTTATTAAAAAGATAGAAGCGAGATTAAACAGACAGCCTCCGGAATAGACGAGCGCGCTCGTCAGACGGTTATCTATCCGCAATTTGCCGAACTTGCAGAAAGAATCTATGAAGTAGATACGCCGAACCTGAATCGGCCCTACTTTTAAAAGACGTTTCCCCATTCCGATATCCAATGATGCCTTGCCTCCGAACAGCATGGCCATAAAGCTGTGTCCCGACACATGAATGACAGACACCATCGGCAGAATGATGAGAAATGATACGAAAAACTTTATCATATCATTGAATCCGAACAACAAATCCCTCCTTCCCATCGTACTTTTTTCTCTCTTTTGCGATTTTTCCGTTTTTTTCTATGGTCAAACGTTATGATGTGCATAAAAAAATAACCATCTGCTGATCAGATGGTTAAGAAAATTATATATCGTATAAACATTGTTCTTTTTGAATGTTTTCTCTCATGCGAATCGCTTTTTCATAAAAATACGCCGCTTCTTTATATTGCTCATGTGCGCTTGTGTAAACGGCGGCCTCCAAGGCGAAATCTTCAATATACACATACAGCGATTTTTCATTCATATAGTCAAACACTTCATGGATTAAATCCATATTGAGTGACTCCAAATAAAGCGCTTGTAAAAACTTATACTTCTCTAAACTGAATCGATCGCCCCGTTCTTTCGCGATCATGACCCCTCTTTCATAATAGGTAAGGGCCGCTTGGTCATCATGCAGCCTGAAAAGGGTGTGCGTTAAGCTGAACAGCGCCTTCGGAAGCTGTTCAAGCTGATGCTCTTCAAAAACGGGAACCGCTTTTCTAAAGTACCGGGCCGCTTCATCCAGATCGCGCTTTTCAGAATAACAATTCCCCAGATTGTAAAGCGAAGACCCGATCAGGCGGGGCTGTCCTTCAAGCAAAGAAAGGCGGAGGGCTTCGTCTAAATGCTCAAGCGCTTTGTCGTAGTTTTTGCAGTCGATGTAGTTTCCTGAGATGACGAAATGGCATTGAATTCTCCGCACTCTGTAGAAATCGTGTTTCATATACGTATCCAGCGCCTGAATCCCGTGATTCATGGAAAAATGAGTCTGCTTCATGACATAAAACACTTCAGACATCTTGAAATGGAATTCCGCCCTCTCTATATCATCCTCGACAAATGAAAGGAGTTTTTCCGCTTTCCGGTAAAAAGAAATAGCCGCAACATAGTTATTGTGATCGAATTCATACATCCCTCTGAACAAATGGAAATAATACTCAGACAGTCCCGATATGCTGTCCGTGCTTTCGATCGTCTTTTGCAGCTCGCTGTACTGAATCTGTGATTGTTCGGTGCATTCCGGCTTGACGTAATCAAGCATAATATGATGGCGGTAGCTGATCAGCTGATAATATAACAGCAGCAGCTGGTCTTCCTCCATACGTTGTATATCCTCATCAATTTCCTCTTTCAGCTTTATGGCATCAGCCGCTTGAAACGCTAAAATGTGCTTGTACCATTTGTTGATCTTGACTCCAACTTGAGATGACGGAATCTCGTATGCGGTCATGCCCCTTTCACAACCTTTTCTAATTTCTATTGGTTATATTTTAACATATTGTATGGCTTTGGAATTGCATAACTTGATTGTCCTGCATCAAAATTCCTATCATATATTTCGGCTGTCATCGGTATTTTTTGAACAGACCGCTCTCATATTGTGAATAAAAAAGCCTGCCCTTGTCCGGGCAAGCTTTTCTTCATCCGCCTATATAAGACATTTCCACTTTCTTTTTCCCATCCGTTTTAGAAAGCGCGCGGTCAATTGAATACTGATCCGTGCGATTTCTCCAGACAGAAGCGATGGATTCCGTCAATTCATCATCGGTCAGACCGCCGCGCACGAGTTTCCGAACATCATAGCCGCTTGACGCAAACAGGCACGTAAACAGCTCGCCTCTCGCCGACAGGCGCGCTCTGTTGCAGGAGGCGCAGAATGCATCCGAGACGGAGGAAATCACGCCGATTTCGCCGGAACCGTCAAGATAGCGGAACCTGGAAGCGACCTCTCCTTTATAATTCGCTTCTATCGGCTCCGTCGGCATGTGCTGGTTGATCAGATCAATAATCTCTGCCTTCGTGATCACGTCTTTTTTATTCCATTGATTCGTATTGCCTACATCCATAAATTCAATAAACCGGAGAATATGACCCTTTTCTTTAAAATAGCGGGCCATCGGCAGGATATCTTTTTCATTGACGCC
Organism: Bacillus sp. JHAA; assembly: GCF_036961585.1. Lineage (NCBI taxonomy): Bacteria > Bacillati > Bacillota > Bacilli > Caryophanales > Bacillaceae > Bacillus > Bacillus sp. JHAA. The sequence continues at coordinate 581,384 of NZ_JBAMDE010000001.1, forward strand.
CTTTTGAACAACCATGTTGATTTTCACACCGAGTCCGGCCGCTTTTGCCGCCTCAATGCCCTCAAGCACCTTGTTCACCGAAACCCCGCGGCCGTTAATGGCCTTAAACCGCTCATCCTCTAAAGAATCGAGGCTGACTGTCACGCGATGCAGCCCCGCCTGCTTCAGTTTTTCCGCATACACGGGAAGCAGAGAGCCGTTTGTCGTCATCGCGATATCTTTAAGTCCGGGGATGCGCGCAAGTTTTTTGATCAATTCAGGCATATCTTTTCTCATGAGCGGCTCTCCGCCCGTCAGCCTGATTTTTTCAACGCCGAAGCGGCCGACAAACAGCTTCGCAAGCCGCTCAAGCTCCTCGAAGGAGAGCAATTCCGTCTTTTGTAAAAATGGATAATCCGGTCCGAATAATTCGGCTGGCATACAGTACGTGCATCTGAAGTTGCAGCGGTCGGTTACAGAGATACGAAGATCCCTGAGCGGCCTTTCCCTTTTGTCTGTCACCCGGCGCGTTTCTGTATTCATAAGCCCAAGACCCCTTTCTATTGTTCAACCCGTTCAGGATGTGTGTATACGTTAAATGATCCGTTTCTGACAAAACCTATCGCGGTTATGTTCAGCTCTTCCGCCATTTGCAGCGCGAGCTCCGTCGGCGCCGATTTTGAAATGACAATCGACACGCCGATTTTTGCGGCTTTTAATAAAACCTCCGAGGAAATCCGGCCGCTGAAGACGATCAGCTTGTCACGGACCGGCATTCCGTTTTTCAAACAGCAGCCGTACAGCTTATCCAGCGCGTTGTGGCGCCCGATATCCGTCCTCATAAAGAGCAGCTTTTCCGTATCGCACAGCGCCGCATTATGGACGCCGCCCGTTTCCTGAAAGGTGCCGCTTCCGCTTTGCATCTCCTTCATCAGGCGAAGGCACGTCTCAGGAGTTATGGTGATACGGCTGACGGCGGTTTTGGCCGTTTTCACATCCTGCTGAAAGTAAAAATGGCGGCCTTTCCCGCAGCATGAACCGATGACCCTCTTCGTATAGTCTTTTTGCTCAAGCACTCCGGGATTCGTCAGTTCAACATATGCAAACCCGAGACTTTCATCTATAGTAAAGCTTTTGATTTCTTTTTCAAAACGAATGACGCCTTCTGATGCGAGAAATCCGATGACGAGTTCCTCTAAATGTTCAGGCGTGCAGACGAGCGTAACAAATTCCTGCCCGTTCACCATGACGGTCAGCGGATACTCTGAAACCATCCGATCTGCCGTCTTTGTTAATACCCCTTTTTCATAGCGGTATATGTCTCTTACCGCTGTTGTTTTTTCATCCACTGTTTTCCCCTCCGCAGTATCCTTCTCTTTTATTCTTCCACAATCCCTGTATTTTGTCGAATTTGCGGTTTAAAAAAAGAGCCCTCTTAGGACTCTATGTTTCATTGCGATGATGTCTGCTCAGAATGGTGAATAAAATAACTGCGGCGATAATGGCCAATATACTGACGAATATGAAGGCGGCAAGCTTCAGAAAAATTCCCATCAGAACAAAAACGACTGCCGCCAGCACTAATATAATGCCTGCTCCTTTTAACAACAGCGTTCATCTCCTTTTATCCGTATCATTCCCGCGGTTCCGTTTTCTAAACAAAAAAGACGCCGCGCGGGCGTCCTTTTTTAACCTATTCTTTTGCTAAATCCTTTGCAGCGTCTTCCCAAGCCTGTTTGAACTCGTCCGCGCTGTCAGCTGAGACATATGTGCCGCCTCCCGCTTCCGCCGCTTTTTCAAGGCTTTCGCTTCCTTTCATGCCGAAGTTGAAGCCGATGATATTGACGATCGTGTTGACGTTCGCTTTACGGAGCTTTTGAATTTCGGCCTGAGGATTACCGCCGCATGTTTCTTCACCGTCTGTGATCAGATATACGACGTTTTTCCCCGTGGCGCCGGCCCGCTCAAATTCTTCTCGCGTATCAGAGAGCGCTTTCGCAATCGGTGTCCAGCCGGTCGGTTTAATCTTGCTGAGTGATTGCTCAAATGGAGTCACGGCGTACGGCTGAAGGCCGTATAACGTTTCTGTCGCATTACATGATACGGCTTTGCCTGAGTTTTTATTATTGCCCTTATGCCCGAATACCCGAAGCATCAGATTCGTGTCTTCAGGAAGAACTTCCGCAAAAGAAGTGACAGACTCTTTCGCAACATCTATTTTACGCTCTCCCCCTGTTTTTTGTATCATGCTTCCGCTTGCATCAAACAGCACAGCAACGTTTGTTTCTTCGTGCTTTTTCTCAGCTGCAAAAACAGGTGATCCGAGTGAAAGCGTCAAAAGTCCGACAATCCCCGCAGTGAACATTTTTTTCATTTCCTTCATTCCTCTCCGTTTGTTTTTGGCCGATGGGCCCTCGGCTCTTCTCTATGCTAGATGACGTGTATGCAAAAAGATATAGGGCGGGATTCCTTTTGTATAAGCGGCTGTACACCGTTAAAAATGAACAGAATTATGCGCATCATCCTAAAAAGATTGGATAAATGATGACAGATTTAATGCCTTTTTCGCCCTTTTTGTAATATAAGTCCGGAATCTGATTCTTTTTACAGTTTTCTCTTCATCTTTTCTTGAAATTTTTGTTAAATAAAAATAAAAAAAAGGGCCGATAAACGGCACCTTTTCTTATTCCGCTAATGAACTCGCTGCCATTGTAAAGATGCGGTTCATATCCTTTTGGCTGTGAGCTTCGTAATATTTTCCTCCGCCCGCTTTGGCAATCTCGTGAAGCTGGCCGTTGAAGCCTTCCTTAAAGTCAAAGCCGATCACGTTGACTTTAATATGCTGTTTACGAAGTTCTTTCGCTGTCTTAACAGGATCTCCTCCGCATGTCTCCTCGCCGTCCGTCAACAGGAAAACGGATTTACTGCCTAGTTTGTGCAAACCGGTAAAGGAAGCCTTCGCATCCTCTAATGCTTTTGCAATCGGTGTCCAGCCCGTAGGCCCGATTCCGTTAAGAGAGTTAAGGAAGCTCTGTCTGTCAAACCTTTGGAATCCGTACACACCGCGAATGGATTCACAAGATTGAACCTTTCCGGAGTTTTTATTATTGCCTTCCGAACCGAAAACTGTCATTCTGACCTGTGATTTAGATTTAATTTGATCCGCAAAACGGACAATTTCTTCTTTTGCCATGTTGTATTTAGAAACACCGTCAATCCGTTTTGCCATACTGCCGCTCGCATCAAGTAAAATGGCGGTATTGTTTTTAAATGAAAGAGTCTTCTCGTTTGCATTCTCGGCAGCAAAAGCAGGAGATGCGGCAGTCAGCATCAATCCGAGCATGAGTATGAGTGAAAATGTTTTTTTCATTGCTTTTTCCCCTTTTCAATAGATTTACGTTCAACGCCGAACAATATTTATCGTAAATGAGATGAAAAGGGAAATAAATAGGACGGCGTTCCTCATTATTTTTGCGTATATTCACATAGAAGCGGCATTTTTATCAGTGATTTACACCCGGCGCTCAGCCTTCAATCGACATTTGTCAGCCTTTAGGCTTTCGTTATATGAGTCTGTTGGTTGCTTTACCGTTTATGGAATAGTTTTCAAAAAAAACAGACGCTCATGAAAGCGTCTATTTTTTCGCCATATATTTGTTTAAAAATGAATCTGCTTCGGAAATGTCTACTCCCTGATAATAATGCTTGACGATGTCCGCCACTGATTTCCCCTGCTCCGCCATGTAATTGGCCCCGTACTGGCTCATGCCGACGCCGTGGCCGAATCCTTTTGTCGTAATGGTGATGCTGCCGCCGTTTCGTTTCCATTCAAAGTCGGCAGAACGGAGTCCGAGTTTTTCCCGGATGTCTCTTCCTTTCAGCTTTTTGCCGTTGATGACGGCCGTTGCCACTTGATGGCCCGGCGTTCTGGCTGTAATCTGTCCCACCGTGTTTTGTCCCGAGAGCTGTACGCCGAGCTTTTGCTGAAACTCCGGCACACTGAAGGTCTGGGTGGCAAGATATTTCGGCGATTGCTTATCCCACGGACTTTTCACGCTTTTTAAATAAGGAATGGCGCTTGTCCAATAGGCTTCCGCATTTTCCGTATACCCGTTGCTCGTAGAGAAGAAAGATGCCTCAATCGGCTTGTTATCGTACGTTAAAATCTTTCCTTGCGTGCCGGCCACCGCGTTTGTGATTTTCTTGAGGTTGTGTGCGTACTTAGAACCCCATTCTTTTTTCAGCTGGCTTTTGCTTTGATAGACTTGGAACATTTGCGTATCATCCACCAGTGATCCTTTCGGCGCCTGGACGGCTGAGTCAGCGACCATCAGTCTGACGATGAATGTCCGGGCGGCGAGCGCCTGGGCTTTTAAGGCCTCCGGTTTAAAGTTTGCGGGCATTTCGGAAGCCACGACACCGATCACGTACTCTTCAAGCGGAATGTTTTCTACAGAATGATTGGATGTCCGATAAACCGGAATGGATACAGGTGATTCTTTCAATGTTTCTGCTCCTTTTGTTTCTCGTGTGGTGTGTGCTGTTTTGTGTCCGGGCTCTCTGTTTACAGCTGCTCCTTTTTCTGCCTGAAACGGAAGGACGAGAATGGTGGGGACTAGAAGAATAAGTATACACAGCCCGGATAGTAGAAATACAATCGGTTTCATATATCAGCTGCCTCCTGCTTGGGATTCGACTCTACTTCATCTTATGGGCAGGGACAAGCTAATATGACTTCCTTTTGGACAGAATCTTTATTCCATTTTTCACGCGAAAAACGTATTCTTTTTTGGAAATCAGAGCATAATAATGATGATAAACCATAAAAAAACAGTATGCCAGATTGACATACTGTTTTTACAGCCATTATGCGTTTAGATCAGTTACGACTTCTTTGCTTTCTTGTTCAGCGGCCGTTTCATCAACGACACGCTCGATGTCAGCGCCAAGAGCCGCAAGTTTTTGATGGAAATTCACATAACCGCGATCCAAGTGCTTCAGTTCCGTGACGCGTGTATGACCTTCAGCCACTAATCCCGCAAGAATCAGCGCCGCGCCCGCACGCAGGTCCGTAGCGGCAACTTCTGCGCCTTGCAGCTGTACAGGACCGTTAATGATCACAGAACGTCCTTCAATTTTAATGTCGCCATTCATCCGGCGGAATTCTTCAGCATGCATAAAACGGTTTTCAAACACAGTTTCAGTAATCATGCTTGTTCCGCTCGCACGGAGAAGCAGCGCCATCATTTGCGACTGCATATCAGTCGGGAATCCTGGGTGAGGCATCGTTTTAATGTCGATCGGCTTCAGCTGGGCAGGACCGATGACACGAAGGCCTTCTCCTTCATCCGTAATTTTGACTCCCATTTCTTCCATCTTCGCAATTAAAGACGTAAGATGCTCAGGAACCGCACCTTTGACTAATACATTTCCTTCCGTGATCGCCGCAGCCACCATGAAAGTACCCGCTTCAATACGGTCAGGAATGATGTTGTGTCTTACGCCGTGAAGCTTCTCGACACCTTCAATTTTAATGGTGCCTGTGCCGGCTCCGCGGATTTTTCCGCCCATCGCATTGATATAGTTCGCTAAGTCAACGATTTCAGGCTCTTTTGCCACGTTTTCAAGCGTTGTTGTTCCTTCAGCTAAAGCAGCTGCCATAATCAAGTTTTCTGTCGCACCCACACTTGGGAAATCTAAATAGATTTTTGCGCCCTGCAGACGGCCTTCCACTTCTGCTTCAATAAAGCCGTTGCCTACTTTGATTTTTGCACCCATTGCTTCAAAGCCTTTTAAATGCTGATCAATCGGTCTTGAGCCGATTGCGCAGCCGCCCGGAAGCGCTACTCTTGAATGACCCGTACGGGCTAACAGAGGGCCCATAACAAGCACTGACGCGCGCATTTTGCGCACATATTCAAAAGGTGCTTCTGTTTCTAAAGCGTAAGAAGCGTTTACGGTAACTTCATTATTCTCAAAATGCACATCTGCTCCTAAATGACGCAACACTTCATTAATTGTATATACATCGGAGAGCGTAGGTACATCACATATTACGCTTTTTTCTTCACTTGCTAATAAAGATGCAGCGATAACTGGTAAAACGGCATTTTTTGCTCCTTCAACTTTCACTGTGCCGTTTAACTTCTGACCGCCGCGGACGATGATTTTTTCCAAGGTATTCCCCTCCGCGTCCCTATATTCTCTATATTAATATTCAGTCGTCACGATTGGTGTGCCAACCGTAACGGTATGTTTTTCGCCCATTCCCGCACTTCTAAGCGCAACTTGCACATTCATCTTATGTTTCGATGTCATGATGTAATCTGTCCACTTATATGTAAATGCAGAAACAGAAACGAAATGAGGCTCAACTACATGTTCAACTGGACTTGCTTCAAATTCTTTCATGAGCTGTTCTGCTTTTTTTTGCAAAACAATACTCATATTATCATTTAAATGACCCTTAAGACAAGTAAAAATAAATACTTTATTTTGAAATATGTCATGTGCCTGCCGTTCAAACTGTTCATATGTATCATTCCAGTTTTCCGGTTGCTCCGGGCTCATTTGCTCATATAATAAATACGAAGTTGGGTTCTGGTTTTTGAGGGTAGTGACGAGCTGCAGTTTAAAAGTTGTGTGATTTTTTTTGTCAGAATACGTGCCGACGGCCTTTACGATTTTATCTTCCCGCGCGGATTCCCAATGATATTGCGGATACTGCGTCTTCAGTTCTTTTACCTTGTCATCAAATTCACTCAGTGACAGGTTCAGATTTTTTTTCGCATGAAGCGTCCATTCATCTACAGTGACCTGTTGCCGCTCCATTCCTTCGGCAATCTGGGCAAGCGGAGACAGCTCACTTGCATGAATGGAATGAAATACCGCTATTAAGGCGCTTAAAAAAACAAAAAATAAGATGATGCGGCCTGCTCTTTTTTTCTTCATATCGATCTCTCCCCCTTACTCCCATTTTTGCCGGAGCCGGGGAAAGCAATACATGGAAAACTTCGTCAAAACTCGCCAAGCGGGTGAAGAAAATTGGTTTCTCACCCAGCGATTCCCTTCATTTCAACAGACGAAACATCTTAAAATAAGTATGGAAGCTGTTTCGAATAGGTAAGATAATCTAAAAAGAAGTCAGCGACTGCCGTACCGATCGCAATGGTAAGAAGAATGATCAGCAGCCTCGCCTGCACTATTTTTCCTTTTCGGATCAGCGGATCAAAGTTGACGGCCTGAAGCGCCCACCATGTCACCGCAATGCATACCAGGTGAACCAGGATGCTGATTGCGGCCTGCTGCCCCAATACATTCACAAATTCCATCTCCTTTCATTTTTTCCGCCCCTCATATCCTCTCTTATTATATAAGAAGAAGAGAGAAAGATGATCATTTTTACATCAGAATTTTTATCCAAAATTAGGGGCAATCCCCGCTTAAATGTCCGTTCTCCGGCATGATATACTTTTTTGGAAAGGAGATGGGAATATGAATCATTCCTTTTTTCATCCGGAAAAGCAGTATGGAGAAACACTTCCCGTATTTGACCACGAGTGGGAAGCGATAGCATTCTACTATGATTATAGACAGTCTCAAACAGAGGAACTGAAAGAATTATGTCAGTTTTTCAACATTTCTCTTGATTATTCACGCGGCAGCCTGCTGGAAGTGGAAGCTCTTTACTTCCGCAGCATACAAGAGCTGCTTTTGGCGGATTGGAACCTGCCGATTGACGAATTTGAGAAAATGCTCAGTGTGTATGTCATCGATTGCGCCATCAGACACCATGACGATGCCGCATGGGTCGTCAAACCTTATCCGTATACGGACGGCGCCTATACGACGGGTGTGCGGAGAGGAAACAAAACGTGGCACACCGACAACTGCTGCGAACATTTATATCTGCAAAAAGAAGAGGATCATCCGCTTATCGGCGTCTATGAATCTCTTATGCGTTAATATAGAAAAAGAATCCTTCTCAGACAGCCGAGAAGGATTCTTTTTTAGTTTCCTGCAACATCCAATCTGTTTACAGCCCGCTGTAGCGCAAGCTCAGCCCGACGAATGTCAGTATCATCTGATCGTTTGTTCAAACGGTCTTCCGCCCGCTTTTTCGCAGCAAGGGCGCGCTCTTTATCAATGCTTTCCGCTGTTTCAGCGGCTTGTGCAAGGATAGTGACCTGATCAGGACGGACTTCTAAAAATCCGCCGCTGACAGCCGCCAATTCGGTCTGTCCGTCTTTTTTAAGGCGGACAGCGCCGATTTTAAGCGGAGCCACGGTCGGAATATGGCCAGGCAAGATACCGAGATCACCGCTCTCGGCTCTTACACTTACCATTTCAATATCAGCATCATATACTGGGCCGTCGGGAGTAACGATATTGACTTTAACGGTCTTCATGCTTTTACCCTCCTAGGACCAGATTAAACTTCTACACCCATCTCTTTTGCATTCTCAATGACTTCTTCAATGCGTCCCACAAGACGGAATGCATCTTCCGGAAGATGGTCATATTTACCGGAAAGGATTTCTTTAAAGCCTCGTACCGTTTCTTTAACAGGCACGTAAGAACCCTTTTGTCCCGTAAACTGCTCAGCTACGTGGAAGTTTTGAGAAAGGAAGAACTGGATACGGCGTGCGCGGTGAACGACAAGCTTGTCTTCTTCACCTAATTCGTCCATACCGAGAATCGCGATAATATCCTGAAGTTCTTTGTAACGCTGAAGCGTTGACTGGACTTCACGCGCCACCGCATAATGCTCTTCTCCGACAATTTCCGGAGCAAGCGCGCGGGAAGTGGAAGCCAGCGGATCAACCGCAGGGTAGATACCCATTTCAGTTAATTTACGCTCAAGGTTAGTCGTCGCATCCAAGTGAGCGAACGTTGTCGCCGGAGCCGGGTCAGTATAGTCATCGGCAGGCACGTAGATCGCCTGGATAGATGTAACTGAACCAACGTTTGTAGACGTAATACGCTCTTGAAGCTGACCCATTTCTGTCGCAAGCGTCGGCTGATAACCAACCGCAGAAGGCATACGGCCGAGAAGCGCGGAAACCTCTGAACCCGCTTGTGTGAAACGGAAAATGTTATCGATAAAGAACAGTACGTCCTGTCCTTGTTTATCACGGAAATGCTCAGCCATTGTAAGACCCGTCAATGCTACACGCATACGTGCGCCCGGCGGCTCGTTCATTTGTCCGAAGACCATGGCTGTTTTCTTGATAACGCCTGAATCGCTCATTTCGTAGAAAAGGTCGTTCCCTTCACGAGTACGCTCTCCTACACCGGCGAATACGGAAATACCGCCGTGCTCTTGCGCGATGTTGTTGATTAATTCCTGGATTAATACGGTTTTACCTACGCCGGCGCCGCCGAACAATCCGATTTTACCGCCCTTGATGTAAGGAGCGAGCAGGTCAACAACCTTAATTCCCGTTTCAAGAATTTCAACCTCAGTTGAAAGCTCATCGAATGAAGGAGCTGATCTGTGGATCGGGTCCTTTTGAGCATCCGCAGGCAGCGGTTCATTTAGATCAATTTTATCTCCCAGTACGTTAAATACGCGTCCGAGAGTCACATCACCGACAGGAACGGAAATCGGCGCACCTGTATCAACAGCTTCCATTCCGCGCTGAATTCCGTCCGTTGATGCCATGGCAATTGTACGGACTGTATCATCGCCTAAATGAAGAGCAACCTCTAGCGTTAGGTCGATGCCTACTTCATTTTCGCCTGTAGCTGGCTGTGAAACTTTAATCGCATTATAAATCGCAGGCAAGTGGCCGTCCTCGAAACGTACGTCGACAACCGGTCCAAGCACCTGACTTACGCGTCCTTTCTTCATCGCTATCCCTCCTGACAAAATCTTTCTATTCTAAAGCGGCTGCACCGCCGACAATTTCGGTAATTTCTTGTGTAATCGCCGCTTGACGCGCGCGGTTATATGAAAGCGAAAGTGAATCAATGAGTTCTTTCGCATTATCAGTCGCATTTTTCATTGCTGTCATTCTCGCAGCGTGTTCACTTGCTTTACTGTCAAGAAGCGCGCCGTAAATTAAGCTTTCCGCATATTGAGGAAGCAGCACTTCGAGCACCTCTTCTTCATCCGGTTCGAACTCGTAAGAAGCCGTGCGCTTCCCGCTGCTCGTTCCGAAATCCGTTAAAGGCAGCACTTTTTTCTCCGTCACTTCCTGTGAAATCGCACTGACGAAATGGTTATACACCAAATGCAGTTCATCAAAAGCGCCGTCGATAAACATTTGAACCGTCTGACGGGTCAAATCTTTAATCTGAGCAAAAGTGACCTCGTCGCCAAGCCCCACTAACTCAGACAAAATCGGCATTTCCCGTTTTTTGAAGAAATCGCGGCCGACTCTGCCGATTGCAATCACCGTGTATTCATCTTTAGACTGATGGCGTTCTTGAATGGTGCGGTAAGCGTTTCGCAAAACCGAACTGTTAAACGCACCCGCAAGCCCGCGGTCAGACGTAATGACGAGATACGCCGTCTTTTTCACTTCTCTTGAGACAAGCATCGGGTGTTTCGCGTTTTTCGCGCCTTTTCCGACGTTAAACACAACCTCCTGGATCTTATCCATATACGGAGCAAATGACTTCGCGTTGGTTTCCGCACGGTTCAGCTTCGCAGCGGATACCATCTGCATGGCTTTTGTAATCTGGCTTGTTTTTTTCGTTGACGTGATCCTTGACTTAATATCGCGTAATGAGGCCAAAGATTTCACCACCTTTATTCTTCATTTGCGTAAAAAGAGAGAAAAAGAGAACCTTTTTCTCTCATCTTCTAAGGGTTAGTTGCTTGGTGCAAATGTGCGTTTGAAGCCTTCGATTGCAGCTTTGAAGTCTTCATCAGCAGGAAGGTTTCCTGTTTTCGCAATGCCGTCAAGCAGATCTTTATGGTTTTGATCAAGGTACATGTAGTACTCTTCTTCAAAACGTCTGATATCCGCAACCGGAATATCATCAAGATATCCTTTTGTCAGCGCATAAAGAATGGCTACCTGTTTTTCAACCGGGAGCGGTTTATTCAAGTCTTGTTTCAGCACTTCAACTGTACGCGCACCGCGGTTCAGTTTCGCCTGAGTCGCCTGGTCAAGATCAGATCCGAATTGGGCGAACGCTTCAAGTTCACGGTATGAAGCCAGGTCAAGACGCAAAGTTCCCGCTACCTTTTTCATCGCTTTGATTTGGGCTGATCCGCCGACACGGGATACGGATAATCCGGCATTGATCGCAGGACGCACGCCTGAGAAGAATAGGTCGGATTGAAGGAAAATCTGTCCGTCAGTAATGGAAATGACGTTTGTCGGGATATAAGCGGAGATATCTCCTGCTTGTGTTTCGACGAACGGCAGCGCCGTAATTGATCCTGCGCCTTTTGCGTCACTCAGCTTAGCTGCGCGCTCAAGCAGACGGGAGTGAAGATAGAATACATCCCCAGGGAATGCTTCACGGCCCGGCGGACGGCGAAGAAGCAATGACAGCTCACGGTAAGCGGCCGCTTGTTTGGATAAATCATCATATACGACGAGAACGTGCTTGCCGTTGTACATGAATTCTTCACCCATTGTCACCCCTGCATACGGTGCAAGGTACAGAAGCGGAGCCGGCTGTGAAGCGGACGCTGTCACGACAATCGTGTAATCAAGCGCGCCATGCTTACGAAGTGTTTCCACCACGCCGCGCACTGTAGATTCTTTTTGACCGATCGCTACGTACACACAGATCATGTCTTGATCTTTTTGGTTTAAGATTGTATCAATCGCAACAGATGTTTTACCTGTCTGACGGTCACCGATAATCAGCTCACGCTGTCCGCGGCCGATCGGAATTAACGCGTCGATCGCTTTGATACCCGTTTGCAGCGGCTCATGTACCGATTTACGGTCCATTACGCCTGGAGCCTGGCTTTCGATCGGACGTGTTTTGCTTGTCAGAATCGGACCCAGTCCGTCTACCGGCTGTCCGAGCGGGTTGACGATACGTCCGATTAATTCTACACCTACAGGAACTTCCATGATGCGGCCCGTTCTTTTGACCTCATCACCTTCACGGATATCTCTGTAAGGTCCTAAGATAACGATACCTACGTTGGATTCTTCAAGGTTTTGAGCCATACCCAAAACGCCGTTTGAAAACTCAACAAGTTCACCGGCCATACAATTGTCAAGGCCGTGCACACGCGCAATACCGTCTCCGACTTGGATGACTGTACCTACGTCATGAACTTCAATTTCAGATTGGTAATTTTGAATTTGCTGCTTTATCAGCGTGCTAATCTCTTCAGCTTTGATGCTCACTTAGGTTTCACCCCTTCTATCGATTTCCTCCGGCAAGTTGACGTTCCATGCGCTCAAGCTTTCCGCTTACGCTTCCGTCATATATCCGGTTTCCAATGCGGACTTTAATGCCGCCTATTAAATCCGTCTGCACTTCATTTCTGATTCTGAGCGAAGCGATTCCGGCTTTTTTTGCAAACACTTGAGACAATGATAACATTTCCGCTTCTGACAGCGGTTTTACTGAATAAACAACCGCGTCCTCTGTCTGACGGGCCTGATTGGCAAGTTTGATAAACTCGTCTGTGAGATCAGGCACAATCGAAGACCGGCGGCGGTCAATCAGAAGAAAAATCGTATGCAGCACAGACTCAGACAGTGCGCCGAACGATTGCTGAATCAGCTCTTTTTTCTTAGCGGCCGATACCTTCGGATGGCTTAACACTTCCTGTAATCCGGCTTCGTTCCGGAACACTTCTTTTAGTACGGTAAGCTCTTCTTCGATTTCATTGATTTGAGAAGTCTCAACGGCAATGTCGAAAAGCGCTGACGCGTATCGTTTAGAGACAGCAGATCCACTCATCGGCTTTCTCCTACCTCTTTAAGATAGTCCTGAATCAGTTGTTCCTGGGCTTGTTCATCAAGCTCTTTTTCAATCACTTTCGATGCGATTAAGACAGAAAGTGATGCGACTTGCTCGCGAAGTGCGGAAACCGCTTGTTCTTTTTCTTTAACAATTTCGGTTCTCGCCGCTTCTTTCAATCTTTCAGACTCGGCGCGTGCAGCCTGGATAATGTCTTCCTTCTGCTTTTCACCCAGTTTTTTCGCATTTTCAATGAGTGATTGTGATTCCTGTTTCGCTTCTTTTAAAAGAACGCGCTGCTCTTCAATCAGCTTCTGCGCTTCTTTATTTCTTTCTTCAGCGGACGTAATTTCGCCGGCGATATGATCTTCACGCTGTTTCATTATATTTAATAGCGGTCCAAGAGCGAATTTCTTGAGAAGCGCTAATAAAACTAACATAGCTAACAATTGGAATAGGATATCTCCGCCGTTAAACGACAGTCCTAATTCAAGAGGTAATTGAGACATCTACTACGGCAACTCCCTTCTGCAGGTTTTCTCTGCTGATAAAAAGCCGTTTCGGGACGGCCTGCTTATCAGACATAAAGCAATGGCGAAGGTTCTCTTAGAGTGATCTTCGCCATTTTTAGTTCATATAAGGCTTTTTTGCTTAGCCAAAGAACGCTAAGAACGCGATAACGACAGCGATAATCGGAAGGGCCTCAACCAATGCGATACCCATGAACATAAGAGTTCTAAGTTCTTTTCCTGCTTCCGGCTGACGGGCGATTCCCTCTACCGTACGTGAAACGATCAGACCGTTACCAATACCTGCACCAAGTGCACCTAAACCGATTGCAATTGCAGCTGCTATTAAATTCATGAAAAAGTTCCTCCTTTAAAATGTTATCCGAATGGATATATGATTTTAATGATCATGACTGATTTTGTGTGACATGTACACCATCGTCAGCATCGTAAAGATAAATGCCTGGATGGTACCGATGAACAAGCTGAACGCCTGCCATGCAAGCATCGGAAGAATGGCTCCGACTGTGCCGACCAAACCGAGAAAGAAGCTGTTTGAGTAGAAATTCGTCGCCAGATTCGCAAGCAGGCCAAGAAGAATTTCCCCGGCGAAAATGTTACCGTAAAGACGAAGTCCGAGTGTCAGCGTATTCGCAAACTCCTCAATGATCTTCATCGGGAACATAAGCGGAACCGGTCTGAGGTAATCCTTAGAGTATTCCTTCAAACCTTTCATCTTCACGCCGTAATAGTGCGTTAACGACACAACCATAACGGCTAGAGTCAGAGTAATAGCCGGATCGGCCGTCGGTGATTTCCACCAAAGCTCGTGTCCGACCGTTACAGAAAACGGCAGCCCCAGCATATTTGATACAAATATGTACATCAGCAAGGTTACACCAAGCGCCAAGAAGTTAGCCCCTGTTTTTAAATCCATTGTACTGCCTATAATATTGCGGACAAAATCAACAATCCATTCCATGAAGTTCTGGGCTTTTCCTGGACGGATGGACAGCGTTCTCGTAGTGAGAATCGCAATCAGCAGCACAATCACACTTGCCACAGTAATCATCAGAATGTTTGTCAGATTAAAAGTAAGACCAAACAAATCCATAGTTCTGTAATCGTGATTCAATGGGTTTTCACCTCTCTTCCATTGATGAACGTTTGAGCTGAATAATGGAATCTATCATAATGACGGGATAAATTGTCATTAATCCAATAATCACACTTGCCACACTGACTTTATCGGGATATTTAAAGGCGACAGCCATCGCAAGTATCGCATTGCACCAACGCGCTGCGCTCCCGAGTGATCGTATGGACTTTCCTTTCGCCACGGCCTTGTCAAAAGCATTCATTCTTCTGGTCAAGAGCCACAAATTAAACAAACTGAAAACAGTTCCCAAAAAGAGGCCTAGAAAAACAGTTTTATACGCCGTAAGACCATATCCCAGCAAATAGATTGCTAAGATCACAAATACATATCTCCGTTGTCTGCTGAATGTAAGATTGGGATCGTCCATCAACTATCTGTCTCCTGATGAAAATGTAATATAATTCCTGGATACGGCAAAACATGCGGTTAACCCTTGCAGAAGGCCTTTTTTGTCCGCAAAACGGCCTGTTCGAAAAAACCACTCATCCTCCTGATGCCACGGGATGCTGTTTCATTCGCTTAGATAAATCCTCATATAACGGGTTTTTTTGGAGGATTTAAAATGAGGATGGATACTAGAAATGAAAGGAATGAAAACCTTCTCATAATACCCTCGTTTAGCATACAATAGCCCCTAACATGTGTCAATCTGTTTAAAGTTAAAAAACTTTTTATACCGAAAGCATACACAGAATGTTCACAATTTCACCTATAAATGTATGAACTCTGCCCATTCAGCAAATATCTGGATAAAAAAAGAAAACCCCTGAATGAGGTTTTCCGATTTATTTGGTTCCGTACAGTCTGTCACCCGCGTCACCGAGGCCCGGAACGATATAGCCTTTTTCATTCAGTTTTTCATCAAGGGCGGCGATGTAAATATCAACGTCAGAATGGTGTTTCTGCAGCTCTTCCACGCCTTCCGGAGCCGCTACAAGACACATAAAACGAATGTTTCTCGCGCCGCGCTTTTTCAGGCTGTTTATCGCTTCCACCGCAGAGCCTCCCGTAGCAAGCATCGGATCCACGACAATAAATTCGCGTTCTTCTACATCAGAAGGAAGCTTGACATAGTATTCCACCGGTTTTAAGGTTTCCGGATCACGGTATAATCCGACATGTCCCACTTTAGCGGCCGGGATTAATTTCAGCATGCCGTCAACCATTCCGAGACCCGCTCTCAGGATCGGCACGATACCGAGTTTCTTCCCTGAAATCACTTTGGATGTCGCTGTTTGAACAGGTGTTTTCACTTCCACTTCTTTAAGAGGAAGATCACGTGTAATTTCAAACGCCATCAGTGATGCGACTTCGTCCACAAGGTCTCTGAAATCCTTTGTGCCTGTATTTTCATTCCGAATATATGTCAGCTTATGCTGGATTAAAGGATGATCAAATACGTAAACCTTTCCCATACTGTGTTCAGCTCCTTTTTTGTTGTCCGAGTGACTTTTTCACACTTCTATTGATTCTACAGAAAAAGACAAACAGTTTCAAGAAAATCATAAAAAAACCCGCCGGATTAAGGTTCCGGCGGGTTTCTTCCTTATTAATAGTCCAGTTCTTTATATAAAGGAAACTTTTCAGTCAAGGCAGATACGCGCTGTCTCGCTTCTTCAAGTTTTGCTTCGTCTTCATGATGTTTCAGCGCGAGGCCGATGATGGCGCCGACTTCTTCAAGCGCGTCACCGTCAAAGCCGCGGCTTGTCACAGCTGCCGTACCGAGGCGGATTCCGCTTGTGACGAACGGTTTTTCCGGATCGTAAGGGATCGCGTTTTTATTAGATGTAATGCCGATTTCATCAAGAACGTGTTCAGCGACTTTTCCGGTCAGACCGAGAGAACGGAGGTCGACAAGCACAAGGTGGTTATCCGTTCCGCCTGATACGAGCTGAATGCCCTCTTTGTTCAGAGACTCAGCCAGGCGCTTCGCGTTCGAGATGACGTTTTGCGCATATGTTTTGAAATCATCTTCAAGCACTTCTCCGAAAGAAACGGCTTTGGCCGCGATGACATGCATAAGCGGTCCGCCTTGGATTCCCGGGAAAATGGATTTATCAATCTTTTTGCCAAACTCTTCACGGCAAAGGATCATTCCTCCGCGGGGTCCGCGAAGTGTTTTGTGAGTCGTTGTCGTTACAAAGTCAGCGTAAGGAACCGGATTCGGATGAAGACCGGCTGCGACAAGACCCGCGATATGCGCCATGTCTACCATGAAGTAAGCGCCGACTTCATCAGCGATTTCGCGGAATTTTATAAAGTCGATCGTGCGGGGGTACGCGCTCGCTCCGGCAACGATGAGTTTCGGCTTATGCGCCAGCGCTTTTTCACGCACATCTTCATAATCTATATATTGCGTGTCTTTATCGACACCGTATTCTACAAAGTTGTATTGAACGCCGCTGAAATTAACCGGGCTTCCGTGTGTTAAGTGGCCGCCGTGGGAGAGGTTCATCCCGAGCACCGTGTCGCCGTGCTCTAAAATCGTGAAGTAAACAGCCATGTTCGCTTGAGCGCCTGAGTGCGGCTGAACGTTTACATGCTCAGCTCCGAAAATCTCTTTCGCGCGGTCGCGGGCGATGTCCTCAACGACATCAACATGCTCACAGCCGCCGTAGTAGCGTTTGCCGGGGTAGCCTTCAGCATATTTGTTTGTTAAAACAGAGCCTTGTGCTTCCATTACCGCTTCCGTCACGAAGTTTTCAGAAGCAATTAATTCGATCTTAGTCTGTTGACGCTTACGCTCATCTTTGATGGCGTTAAACACTTGTTTGTCTTGTACAGGTAAATGTTTCATCAGCGAGATCCTCTCCTATCCGTTTCCTGTTCTTTATTTTTACCACCCTTATTGTACATGGTTTTTCAGGTGAATGTAACAGCTTATTTAAAAAAATCACAAAATTTAATTAGAAAACACGAACATTATACAGGAAAAGCATTTTCATCATTCGCATTCATAAACGGCGCGAATTCCGCCTATCAGCTTCGGCCTTGTCCGGGCCATCGTCACATGTGCTTCTCCAAGCTCACGGCTTGATATCCGGACAGGGACGGCAACGGGTTTCAGATGCATGCCGATGAACGTATCGCCGATGTCGATCCCGGCGTCAGCCTGAATCGATTCGGCGAGCACGGGAGAACGCATCTGCCGGTATGCATAAGAGGCCATTGCTCCGCCCGCTTTCGGGACGGGGACGGCTGAAACAATGGGGAGCCTGAACCGCTCGGCCGTTTCTGCTTCAATGACAAGCGCCCTGTTTAAATGCTCGCAGCATTGAAAAGCAAGATGCACACCCGTTTTTTCCTTAAACCGGTTAAGTCCGCCGTATATCAATTCAGCCCAATCCCCGCTTCCGGCGGTGCCGATCCGGCTTCCGGCGGCTTCACTTGTACTGCACCCGATCACCAGCAGACTGCCGTCCGTCAGTCCTGCCTGCTCTTGAAACTCAGTCAGCATGTCCGTCCATTTTTGCTTCATCTCTTCCATTGTCCAGCACCTCTTACAGATTTTTTTCTTCGTAATCTGCGATTTTGCCGATCCGCCGTTCGTGGCGGCCGCCCGTAAATTCAGTCGTCAGCCAGACTTTTGCGATTTCGCGCGCCAGCCCCGGGCCGATGACGCGTTCGCCCATCGCAAGAACATTCGTGTCATTGTGTTCACGCGTCGCTTTTGCGCTGAAGGTGTCATGGGCAAGCGCACAGCGTATTCCCTTTACCTTATTTGCGGAGATGCTCATGCCGATGCCTGTGCCGCAAATTAAAATTCCCCTGTCAGCTTCGCCGTTCACCACTTTTTCCGCTACCGGAAAAGCGTAGTCTGAATAATCGACAGAGCCGGCGCCGCATTCACAGCCCATATCAATGTATTCAATCTGCAATTCATCCAAAAGACTTTTTATTTCTTCGCGGATATGGACGCCGCCGTGATCTGACGCAATAGCTACTTTCATTCATTTACCTCCTAGGTGTGGCTGGGCGAAGACAGCCCAGTGTGCTTGTCCTTTTTATTACGAAATCCGTTGATTTCATTCTACTCTTTCACATTCGTTTTGCAAATGACCTGTTTGCAGATTTTCTGACAGATTACTTGCTTTTTCCGTCAAGCAATTGATCAGCCAAAAGGGTCAGCAGCTCCTCCAGTTCGTCCCGCGTTTGTTTATAAACATCAAGCGGACCGCCGAACGGGTCAGAGATATCGCCGTTTTCTCCCGTTACGTATTCTTTAATGGTAAAGACTTTGCCCTGACTGTTTTGATATCGGCCTTCAATCAGCTGTTTGTGCTGTTCCGTCATCGCCAGCACCAGATCAGCCGTCTCGATATGTTCTTCCGATAAGGGAGATGAACTGTGATTGAGAGCGATCCGTTTTTCAAACAGCGCTTCTACGGCATGGGCTGACGCTTTTCCGTTCGGAGACGCGAATACGCCGGCCGAACTTACGCTGACGTCCAGCCCTTTCGTTTCTGCAATGGATTTAAAAAGAGCCTCAGCCATGGGACTGCGGCACGTATTGCCTGTACAAACAAAGATTATTTTCATGTCCGTCACCTCTTACTGCCTATTATAAATGAAGAAAAAAGAAACGGCATCTTCGTTTCTTTTTTTACGTATCTTATACCGGTAAAAGCAGTTTCAGCCCGAATCCGATCAAAATGGCTCCGCCAAGCGCTTCGCTGTACGAGCCGAGCCACGACTGCACCTTTCTTCCCGCCAAAAGGCCCGCCCATGTTAAAACGGTGCTGAAAACCCCGAACAGCGTAACGGCCAGAAACGGATTGGAACCGTTCATCCCGAGACTGAGCCCGACAGAAAAGCTGTCCAGACTGACACCGACCGCAAACAGCAACAGTCCCGAGCCTGCCGGAGATATGAGCGGCCCGTCTGATTGTTTAAACGCGGCGATGATCATCTGCACCCCTAAAATGAAAAGAAGAGATCCGCCGATGTAAACGGCGAGCATCCCCAGAAAACCGGACAGCAGATGCCCGGCCGCCATTCCCGCAAGCGGCATCATGACATGAAACAGCCCGATGACAACCCCTATATGAAAAATCTGTTTTTTCTTCAGCTGAATCATTCCCATTCCGAGCCCGACGGAAAAGGCATCCGTCCCCAAAGCAAATGCCATGATGCTTAAGGAGACAAGTTCCCCGATGAATAGATTCGACATGAAATAAAAACCCCCTTGGACGTGCCCGCTTGTTTAGCTTATGCATGTCCGATAAGGGGTAGAACAAGTTAATGGATAACGGTGCCGCCTGCGGCTTTCATCAGCCTGTTCATAATGGCAAGCCCCACTCCGGTATCCGGAAAGGACTCAGAAATAATCATGTCCACTTCCGCTTCATCAAAGCTGCGGAGCGCATCGTATAAGGCGGACGCCACTGTTTCAAGGTCGGCGCGTCTGCCGCAGACCTTGATATAATCAGCCTGGTAACTATCGGCGTTCTCTTCTGTTGTCAGAATGCCGATTCGTTTCCCCCGGCTTTTATATGCGTCTGCCAGTTCTTGAATTCTCCGGGCGCCGCCGTCGGCAATAGCCATCGGCGCAGAAGGCGCGTAATGTGTATATTTCATACCGGGAGAAATAGGAACCTCATCTTCTTCGGTCAGCCCTTTATCCACAAGAACCGGACCGGCGGCGGATTCAATCTGCTCTTTTGTCACGCCGCCCGGACGAAGCAGCACGGGCTGTTTCCCCGTACAGGACAGAACGGTTGATTCCACTCCGATTCCCGTCGCGCCGCCGTCCACAATACCGGCAATGCGGCCGTTTAAATCATGGGCTACATGCTCGGCCTTCGTCGGGCTCGGTTTTCCTGATAAATTGGCGCTCGGCGCGGCGATCGGCAGTCCGGCCGAGCTGATGAGGGCTAATGCTACCGGATGATCAGGCATTCTGACCGCTACCGTCTCAAGTCCCGCGGTGACACGGGGTGACAGCACACCGGGCTTACACGGCAGAACAAGGGTCAGCGCCCCCGGCCAGAATAGCTTCATAAGCTTTTTCGCCGTCTCAGGAATATGGCTGATAAAACGATCAAGCTGGCTGATATGGGATATATGCACAATCAGCGGGTTATCGCTCGGCCTTCCTTTTGCCTCATATATTTTCGTTACGGCTTCCGTATTTTCAGCGTTAGCGCCCAGTCCGTAAACGGTTTCTGTCGGAAAAGCCACAACCTCATTCTGCCGCAGCAATTCCGCGGCTTGTGTAATCTGGGGATCGGTTGTGGATAATTCTGCGGAACAATCCACAAACCATCTTCTTGTTTTCATGTATAACCAAACTCCTTATTTTAAAGCGGTAAAACTTTATTTTCTCTCGTGTATTCCTTTTGAAAGTATAAAAGATGTCCTTTAATAAAACAAGTGTTATCCACAAACTGTGGACAACACTTTTTAATAAGTGGATAACCTTGTGTATAAGTTAGATCAGGCAGAGGTTTTCACCATTAAAAACGAACCTTCTGTGCATAACGAGTTGCGGAAATGTTCGGACGTATACAGTTCATCAGGCGCATCGGCGCACGCTTCAAATCCCATCACATTCAGAAACTCAGCAGATGAGGGCTGATTGGCGACTAAGTAGACATCTTGAATCTCATGTTTTTTGCACAGCACATCCATACTTTGAAACAGTGTAACGATATGGCTTTGATTCAGCCTGTCCGACATGACGAGTGAACGGAGAAGCCCTTTTCCGCCGCTGAATTTTTCGATCCCGAGACAGGCGGCAATCATTTTTTCGCTGTCTTCCAGTACGATAAACCGGCTGATCTGCTGATCGATTTCCGCATGTGCCGTATCAGCCTTTTTCAAAAAGGCCTCCAGTGCCTCCGTATCTTGATCTCTTGCCACTCTCAGCTGATAAAACATATATTTCCCTCCGTTTCGATCAACTCTTTCTTCCAATCTATGAATCGAATCCGGATTTATGCCTTTTACTTCAGGAAAATAGATCTGAAATCCAATCGACGAGGAAAAACTTCACTTCGGTATCATCGTCATCTTTATTTTCTTTCTTCGCTTTATCAGCCTTTGCTTTTACGTCATCCAGCACTTTTTTAGTCTGTTTCTGCGTTTCTTCCTGCTTCTGTCCGCCCTCTTCCTGATCTTTCACCGCTTCGCCGTTTGAGAAATCAAGGAAGCACAGCGGCGGAAACAAGACGCACCACCAGTTGGCGCCCTCGCCATTGCCGAGTGTAATTAAAATCGCTTCATATTTTCCGGCCGGATAGACCATATTGCCGTAGAGCTTTGTCGGAAACGAGATTTTATTGAATTGAACTGAAACGGATTGATGCGCACCCTTTTCTTTCATCGTTTGTTTGGCGATTTCTTTAATTTCAGGAAGCTTCGAACGAATGAGCCGCCGCGCTTCTTCAATGGAAGTGATATCTTTCACCCAGTCCGTGATTTGCTTGTTTACAGCATCTCTGATCTGGCGCTTGAGCTTTTGATCCTCATCGTTATCACTGTTGGCCAAAATTCTGAGTCGGATCGCTTCATCCGGTATGACGACGGGCTCATCGGCTGATGCCCGCGCCGTTTCTTCTTTTGTCAAACCCGCAAGCGCTCCTGATAATAAAAGAAAAATATATATGCAGATCATCATTGTCTGTTTCATCGGTCCCCACCGTTCCTCTCCGTGCTTTTTTTATCTAGTCCCATTATGGACATGACGGAAAAGGTTTAAACCGGCGGGAAGAAAAAAATCTAGCAAGCTGATAATCTGCATTGACAGATTCAAAATATGGTACGATATTATTTTGATAGGAGGTTTTCAGATGAAATATAATTACACCGTGCTGCTGTCGGCGGCATGTATGTCTGTCATTTATTCTATTTTGTATGTTCATCAATTCATTATCGCGGCTTTCATTTCGATGGCGTTTTATTTTTTGTTTCCTTATTTGATTTTTGCACTGCCGCTTCAATACTTTCTGAATAAAAAGCCGAAGAGATTTCATCCGCTGTATCTTCTTTATTATTTAGGGGTGTCATTCATTGCAAACGGGATCATCTTCGGTCTTTTGCAGCCGTCAGGCCAATCTCTGTTTTCTAATTCAGCCTTTTATATCTTTGCGGTTTTAACAGCCGTCGTCTATTGGGTATGGGATTCCGTATTGCTGCAAAGACAAAATCCGGCTACAGAAGCGTAATCAGCAGACAGCCGGCTGAAGGGAGAGCGGCGCAAAAGAAAACGGCGGCCATCTTTAAACGGGCGTGCCGTCCTTCTTCTGTTTCAGAATGATAATTGGCCCGCTGCTCCGCTCCGCTTACGGCCAACCCGGAAACGATGATCGCTGTGACGATAAGAACAGCCGTAACGGCGTCGAAAATGATGTCAACGCCAAACGGCAGAACAACCCCCGCCGCATAAGCTGCGGCGGCGAGTATACATCCGAAGGCGAACGCTTTTTTCAAGGCGGATGCCCCTTTCATTTTCTTTCCATTGTAACAAAAGCCCGCCGTGTGCGTCACCGGCGGGCTTTTTTCATGATGTGATGACCGCGGATACGGTTCTGTCTTTTCCGTTGATGTCCTGTACGACTTCCACTTCCGCATTCGGAAAGGAATGACGGAACAGGTCTTTCACGGCTTTCCCCTGATTATATCCGATTTCAAAGACGACAAGCGCTTTATCTTTCATGACAAGAGGCAGCTCCTCCATAAACCGCTTGTAGAATTTCAAACCGTCACCGCCGTCCGTAAGAGCATGAAGCGGCTCATGGAAACGGACGATATCCGACAAATCGGCCATTTCTTCTTCAGAAATATACGGCGGATTGGAAACAATAATATCCGCTTTTTTCCCTGATGAAATAAAAGGAGTTAACAGATCTCCCTGCAAAAAACAGACGTCCGCTCCGAGGTTTTGCGCATTTCTTTCCGCCACCTGCAGCGCTTCTTTTGAAATATCCGAAGCCGATACTGAAAAATGTCCGCATTCAAGGGCGAGCGTCACCGCAATGGCACCGCTCCCCGTACCGATATCAATGACGTTCAGTCGTTCTGCCTCGGAAAATGCCCGCTTCTGTCTGTCCAGCAGATGAAAGACGACTTCTTCCGTTTCCGGACGCGGAATGAGAACATCGTCATTCACAAAAAATTCCCTGCCGTAAAACTGTTCTTTCCCGATAATATATTGAATCGGAATACCTTCTTTATGCATCTCCACGTGCCGTCTGAATCGATAAAGCTCGTCCTCGCCGACGGGCTCCTGCAGACTTGCGAGAAGCTTGCTCCGATCCATTCCGGTATCATTTAACAGCAGCAGCTCGGCCGCGTTTTTTTCTCTTCCCGCTTCGGTTAAATAAGAAGAAGCCCAGCTTAGGGCTTCAAAAACGGTCTTCATCTTAATTTTCCGCCTGCTGGAGCTTGCTTGACTGGTCTTCTACGATTAACGCTTCAACTACTTCATCAAGCTTGCCTTCCAGGATTTGATCCAGCTTTTGAATCGTCAGGCCGATGCGGTGATCCGTCACACGGTTTTGCGGGAAATTGTATGTGCGGATACGCTCGGAACGGTCGCCTGAACCGACGGCTGATTTACGGGTCTGATCATATTCAGCCTGAGCTTCCTGCTGGAATTTGTCATAGATTCTGGCGCGGAGCACCTTCATCGCTTTTTCTTTGTTTTTAATCTGAGATTTTTCATCCTGACAGGAAACGACAACACCGGTCGGTAAATGCGTCAGGCGTACGGCCGACATCGTCGTGTTTACGCTTTGTCCGCCCGGTCCGCTTGATGCGAATGTATCGACGCGGATG
Source organism: Bacillus sp. JHAA (assembly GCF_036961585.1). Lineage (NCBI taxonomy): Bacteria > Bacillati > Bacillota > Bacilli > Caryophanales > Bacillaceae > Bacillus > Bacillus sp. JHAA. The sequence goes on from NZ_JBAMDE010000001.1 coordinate 605,696, forward strand.
TCTTTTTCGTGGATGTCCACTTCTACTTCTTCCGCTTCAGGAAGACACGCCACCGTCGCCGTGGATGTATGAATACGGCCGCCTGATTCCGTTTCCGGAACACGCTGTACGCGGTGCGCGCCATTTTCATACTTCAGCTTGGAGTATGCGCCTTTTCCCGTAATCATAAAGATGATTTCTTTGTAACCGCCCGTTCCGGTCACGTTTGCTTCCATGACTTCAGTCTTCCAGCCTTGGATTTCGGCATAACGGGAGTACATTCTGTAGAGATTTCCCGCAAACAGCGCGGCTTCTTCTCCTCCCGCTGCTCCGCGGATCTCCATGATTACGTTTTTGTCATCGTTCGGGTCTTTCGGGATGAGGAGTACTTTCAAACGCTCTGATAAGGTTTCCGTCTCTCCCTGCAGTTCGGAGATTTCTTCCTTCACCATTTCTCTCATATCGGCATCAAGCTTTTCCTCAAGCATCGCTTTCGCATCGGCAAGCTGTTCTGATGCGTCTCTGTATTGTCTATAGACTTCAACGGTTTCTTGTATATCAGATTGCTCTTTCGAATATTCTCTAAGCTTTTTCGGATCGTTGACCACTTCCGGATCACTTAAAAGCTCATTTAATTTTTCGTATCGTTGTTCAATTGACTGTAAACGGTCTAACACGGTCTTCACCTCTGTTTTCCTGTGCGTAACATTCTCATTATAGTATAGGGCTTATCGCCAGTCAAAAGCAATTCGCCTCTGTTATACTGAAGCAAAAAAGGAGGGGCGGATATGCTGAAATCCATCCACCATATAGCAATCATATGCTCTGATTATGAAAAGTCGAAAGCTTTTTACACCGAGATTCTCGGTTTCGGCATTATAAAAGAAACATACCGAAAGGAACGGGAATCTTATAAACTTGATCTTGCGCTGGACGGCGCGTACGCGATTGAATTGTTTTCCTTTCCCGATCCGCCCGAACGGCCGACCAGACCGGAAGCCGCAGGTCTCCGGCATCTCGCCTTCACCGTAAACGATCTTGAAGCAGCCGTCAGGGAGCTAAAGGAAAAGGGCGTCGGCACAGAACCGATCAGAACCGATCCGCTGACGGGGAAACGGTTTACCTTTTTCTTTGATCCCGACAAGCTTCCGCTTGAATTGTATGAAGCGTAACGTTTTTTGAAGAAATGCCGCTTTCTTTGGCGAATTCCTTCTTGTTTTGTCTAACATGAAGGGAACGCCGCCTCATGGTCGAATACCTAGCAAAAAGGAGGTATGTGATCATGAATACAAACATGGCCGCGAAAGAGCTCGGCGTCTCCGCAAAAACGGTGCAAAGGTGGGTCAAGCAGCTGAATCTTCCGGCTGAACGGAATGAGCTCGGACATTATTCCTTTACACCTGAGGATCTTGATGTGCTGAAATCGGTCAAACGGCAAATTTCTGAAGGCACTGCCCTTCTGGACGTTCAAGTGCCCCGGCAGCCGAAAAAACGGACGGGCTTCATTTTGCAGCGTCCGAAAATCAATGGCGGCGCTGAACAAAGGTTGGCAGAGCTGGAGCGCAAACTGGACATTCTCACGAAAGAGAAACAAGGTGAGAGCCATCTGCTTTCAAGGATAGAGGAGCTTGAACGCCAGCTGAAACAAAAGGCGGATGAAGGGGTGTCTTATCAGCTTCTTCAGCACAGGCGGGAAATTGACGACCTCAATACCGAATTGCAGACATTGGCCTCCCGCATCCAGGAACTTGCCCAGACAGCTCCCCTCTCAGAAACAGCCGCTTCTTCAGAACATAAGAAACCCAGAAAAAAAACGAGATTTTCGCCTTTTAAATTTCAATTCTAATCAAAAAAGCTCCCTGAAACAGGGAGCTTTTCATTATGCAGTCAGCGCAATGATGATCGGCAGTGAGATGAGAGATAAAATCGCACTGATCACGAACGCGGACGCAGTTTCTTCCTCTTGTTTTTCGAAACGTGTGGCAATCATCGCCGCTACCGCAGATCCAGGGAATGCAACGAGCAATACCGCTTTAGTGATCTGGTCAGCCGGAAGTCCGACTGCAAGAGCGATCAAGTACATCAGCGCAGGCTGAACGGCAACTTTTAACAAAGCGATACCGAAAGCCGGCAGACTGAGCTTAATGTTGCGGATACCGACAGTTACACCGACGGCGAAGAGCGCAACACCTGATGTTGTGCTTCCGAGCTGATCAAGCATTTTTTCTCCCAAGCCAGGGAGTGTTACACCGCAGAGTACCAGAATGATACTGATAAGCGGTGCAGCCGCAAGCGGTTCGGAAAGACCGTGAAGAATAGACTTACCAGTCATTTTCCAGAAGTTCTCGTTTTCAGTGTCTTTTTTCTTAGATGACTCACCGACAGTAGCGATAATGATCGCAAGCGGGTCAAGTATGGCGTTAACCACGATACCCGTAACGGCGATAGGAATCGCTACTTCGCTTGCTCCGAATAAGCTTCCTAGTACGGGAATACCCATAAAAGCAAATGTCGGCTGTGCAGAGTTTAAAGAAAATACAGATGAATTCGTTAAATCATACTTGAAGATAAATTTGCAAACCAACAGAATGACGATAAAGAATCCGACAATCCCAATGATCAAAGCGACCATCAAAGGAACCTGTGATAAAAACGCACTTCTTGAAGTGGTTAAAATACTTGCGATAAAATGCGCCGGAAGCGCGTACTTCGTAACTAAGGTGCTTACCCCTTTTGCTGACTTCGCGTCATAACTTCCGAAGCGACCTGCGAACCATCCCAGCACGATCACGAAAAAGATCGGCGCCAGGAGGATTAAAATATCTAAGAAGCTCAAAATATTCTCCTCCAAATCCTTAATGTCCGTATACTTTAGCCTTTACATAAAAGCTTTCCCTCGGACTGTAAAATTAATCGTAAAAATTATTTAGCGACAACTTGTTTATATTGCGGTTTCCACATTGCATCAAGAACGGCTTGTTCTACATTTTCAGGAATGCGGTTTGCCACGCCTTCTTTAATGGCAGTTTCCGCTACGGCGATCGCAACTTTAATTGAAACTTCTTGTAAGTCGCTCATGCTCGGCAGAAGGCCTGCACCCGGTGTTTCAAAATCAACGCTTTCTGCGATTGCGTCAGCAGTTGCCGCAAACATTGCAGGAGTAATCACTTTCGCTTCTACAACGATTGAACCGAGACCAAGTCCAGGGAACGCGAATGCGTTGTTAGATTGTCCGATTTCATGAGAAACGCCATTGTACTCTACATTGTCAAACGGGCTTCCTGTCGCCACAAGCACTTTGCCGTCAGTCCATTTGAAAAGATCGCTAGGAACGGCTTCAGCAAGCGGTGTCGGGTTAGACATCGGCATGATGACCGGACGCTCAACGTGTTTTGCCATTTCTTTGACGATTTCTTCACTGAACGCGCCGCTTTGGCCTGATGTACCGATTAAGATTGTCGGTTTCGCTTGACGGATCACTTCAATGAAAGGAATTTGTCCATTTTCATCGCGTTTCCAATCTTTAATTTCTTCAGCTGTGCGCAGGTACGGCTCTTGGAAATCAAGAATGTTTTCCATACCTTCAATTAACAAGCCTCTGTAGTCCATTGTGTAGAACGCTTTGTTGGCTTCTTCTTCAGAAAGACCGGCAAGCACCATAGTGTCGCGGATTTGGTCAGCGATTCCGATTCCGGCAGATCCCGCACCGAAGACAACCACACGCTGGTCTTTAATAGACGCGCCTGTTTTCTTCATAGCCGCAAGCACACCTGCAAGCGTAATCGCGCCTGTTCCTTGAATGTCATCGTTGAATGTAAGAATTTCATGGTTGTATTTCTTCATGATATTGCGCGCGTTTTTGTTTCCAAGGTCTTCCCAGTGAAGAAGAGCTTTAGGGAAATATTTAAGCGCAGCTTTTACATAAGCGTCAACGAAAGCTTCGTAACGTTCGCCTTGGATACGTTCATGGCGGTTACCGATGTATAAAGGATCGTTCAGAAGTTTTTCATTGTTCGTACCGACGTCAAGAACGACAGGAATAACACGGCTTGGGTCAATACCGGCGGCAGCTGTGTATACCGCTAATTTACCGATGGCGATGTTGATACCGCCTACACCCCAGTCACCGATTCCGAGGATGCTTTCTGAGTCTGTCGCAACGATCAGATCAATATCTCCGGCAGTGGCATGAAGGTTTTCAAATGCCTCTTCAATTCCTTCCACGTTATCGATAGAAAGGTAAATCCCTTGAGGTCTTCTGTACTCATGGCTGTATTCTTGAATCGCTTCACCGACAGTCGGTGTGTAAACAACCGGCAGCATTTCACGAAGATGGTTTTGAAGCAATTTAAAGAAAAGAACTTCGTTACGGTTTTGCAAATCATTCAAATATACGTTTTGGCGAAGGCGGTCCGGCTGAGCTTGAAACTGCTCGTATGCGCGTTTTGCCTGCTCATCAAGAGACAGAATTGTCGGAGGAAGCAGCCCGTCTAATCCAAGGCTTTTTCTTTCTTCTGCTGAAAACGCAACACCTTTATTTAAAGTAGGGATAGATAGAACTTCTTTTCCTCTTAAAGTAGTTTCTAAGTTGCCTTCCTTCGTTACTTTAATATTATTCAAGAAAATCTCCTTCTTTCTTCAAATAGTTAACAAAGTTAAGTAATTACCCATTTTGGCTAGTGTGATCGCGATCTGCTATATCTTTTTTTGACAATTATTCGAACAATGTCTCATAACTATTTACATTACTTAGTCATTTTATGCCTGTAAAAATGAAAATTCAAGAGATGAAAATTACTTAATTTTTTCATACTCTTTTTTAAGTTATTTAACTACAATTTTTGAAAAAACGTCAAAAAAACACCGGATTTTTTACCGATGTTTTCATGAAAAGGGTTATTTATCAGTCTGTTTTTTTCGGCACTTCGTGATGATGCCTGCATCTCGCTTCGTATGACTCCGACGCGCCGACTAAAATGACCGGATCATCATAGGAAGCGGGCTTCCCGTCAATCAAACGCTGCGTACGGCTTGCCGGCGACCCGCAAACGGAGCAGACCGCCTGCAGCTTCGTCACCGATTCGGCAACCGCCATCAGATTCGGCACCACGCCGAAAGGCTCTCCCCGGAAATCCATATCAAGTCCGGCCGCGATGACACGATAGCCTTTATCCGCAAGCGAGGATAAGTCGCCGATGATCGATTCGCCGAAAAACTGCACCTCATCTACCGCGATGACGTCCGTGCTTTCACTGATATGATCCCATATTTCAGCCGAAGACGAGATGACGTGGCTTGTCATGGATGTGCCGTTGTGAGAAACGACGGCCTCCTCACTGTAGCGATTATCAATGGCAGGTTTGAATACCTTAACCTCCTGCTTCGCATATGTCGCTCTTTTCACTCTGCGGATCAGCTCTTCTGATTTCCCAGAGAACATGCTGCCGCATATCAGCTCAAGCCATCCGCTTTGCTTCATTATGTACATAGGCTATCCGCTCCCCTTTTTTTCCTGTTTATGGGCATAAAAAACAGGCAAGAAGCAATTCTTGCCTGCCTGTAAAATCTATTATTACTTAAGACCGTATTTTTTGTTAAAGCGATCAACACGACCATCAGCAGAAGCGAATTTTTGACGTCCAGTGTAGAATGGGTGGCATTCAGAGCAAATCTCAACGCGTACCTCTTCTTTTACTGAGCCTGTTTCAAATTCATTTCCGCAAGCGCATTTAACTGTTGCTTTTTTGAAATTAGGATGAATTCCTGCTTTCATTGTATCCATCTCCTTCCGCCCTGAATCCCGTGTGGAAACAGAGTTATTATTCCGGAGTAATCCGGAACGCATATGAGAGAATTATATCAGTCATTTACTGCATTTGCAAATACATTTTTTATCAGCGGCGGGCTGATGATGAAAGGTTTGCCTGCTTCCATTCTTGGTTGATCAGATCGAAGAATTCCTGATTCGTTTTTGTTTTTTTCATTTTTCTCATAAACTTCTCTGCGAAGTCCGGAGAATCAGACATCGATTTGCGGATCGCCCATAGACGGTCAAGATGCTCTTTCGGCACGAGCAGCTCTTCCTTCCGTGTGCCGGAGCGGCGGATATCGATCGCCGGGAAAATCCGTCTTTCCGCAAGAGAACGGTCAAGGTGAAGCTCCATGTTGCCCGTTCCTTTAAACTCTTCATAGATGACGTCATCCATCCGGGAGCCCGTGTCTACGAGCGCCGTCGCCAAAATGGTCAGGCTGCCGCCCTCTTCAATGTTTCTCGCGGCACCGAAAAAGCGCTTCGGACGATGGAACGCAGCCGGGTCAATCCCGCCGGAAAGCGTACGTCCGCTTGGCGGGATAACGAGGTTGTAGGCCCGTGCCAGGCGGGTAATGCTGTCCATCAGAATGATAACGTCTTTTTTATGTTCAACGAGACGCATCGCCCGTTCAAGCACAAGCTCCGCTACCTTAATGTGATTTTCCGGCACCTCATCGAACGTCGAGCTGACGACATCGCCCGCTACGGAACGTTCAATATCCGTTACTTCTTCCGGTCTTTCATCAATTAAGAGAACAATCAATTCAGCGTCAGGCTGATTTGTCGTAATGCTGTTAGCGATTTCTTTCAACAGCATGGTTTTACCGGCTTTCGGCGGCGCTACGATCAGACCGCGCTGGCCGAAACCGACGGGAGCCATCATATCGAGAATTCTTGTTGAGAGATAATTCGGTTTCGTCTCAAGCACCATTTGGCGGTCCGGATAAAGCGGAGTCAGCGCAGGAAAATGGACGCGCTCTTTCGCAGATTCCGGATCATCTCCATTTACCGCTTCAACGTGCAAAAGTCCGTAATAGCGTTCGTTTTCTTTCGGCGGACGCACCTTGCCGGATACTTTGTCACCGTTTCTTAAATCAAAGCGGCGGATCTGGGAAGCAGAAATGTAGATGTCTTCTGAGCTTGGCGAGTAATTAATCGGTCTGAGGAAGCCGAATCCTTCCGATTGGATGATTTCGAGCACGCCTTCCATAAACAGAAGATCCTCCTGCTCGGCGTTGGCTTTCAGAATGGCAAAGATTAATTCTTTTTTAGTCAGTTTGCTGTAGTAGGAGATTTTATAATGTCTGGCCAGTTCATATAGTTCTTTTAATTTCATATTTTCCAAAGAGGAAATAGATACGTCTTTCATAAAAACACCACGCTTTTCATAGTCAATGTATTGCTGTTTTCATTCAAATCGGCTGCTTCGCATGATTCCGCCAAAGCACATTCTTTTATAAAACGTTCAGGAACTTCTATCGGTAACACTTCCACCCATGATCGGCGCTTTTTTAAAAAAGGAATGTCTTAATGAGTTTTGAAGGAAGCGAGGACAAAAACTTGAGAAGATCAATATTTATATCGTCTGTATGCGGTAGAATTTGAAAATTTCCCAGTACTCAAAAGAAGGAATGACACAGAAAAATCGCAGCACTCTTTATTTTTACCTCATTTCAAAAAATTATTCAACTTAAATAATGCTTTGACATATAAATGATAGGGTTGACTCTTTATTGCAAAAGAAAAGCGGGACTTTCCGTCCCGCTTTTATCTATTTATGGCCGGATCACAAGATTTGGTTTTTTCTTCAGGCTGTGTCTTCCGTCAACGAATCGGACCGTTCCTGATTTCGCCCGGATGACCAGACTTTCAGTCGTGCCGACGGAGCCTTTGAACTGAACGCCTTTCAGCAGCTCTCCGTCCGTGACGCCCGTTGCGGCAAAAATGGCGTCATCCCCTCTCACAAGGTCCTCCATCCGGAGCACTTTGGATACATCAAGGCCCATTCGCTCACAGCGGGCCTGCTCTTCCGCACTTTGCGGCAGAAGCCTGCCGATGATTTCGCCGCCGAGCGCTTTTAACGCAACGGCAGACAGCACGCCTTCAGGAGCCCCGCCTGAACCGAAGAGAATGTCTACTCCCGTATGGTCAAAGGCCGTATTGATGGCGCCCGCGACATCACCGTCGTTGATCAGTTTGATTCTGGCGCCCGCCTCACGCAATTCAGAGATGATTTTTTCATGTCTGTCACGATTTAAAATGGTTGCCACGACATCTTCAATGTCTTTGTTTTTCGCTTTCGCAACGGCTTTTAAGTTATCAATGACAGGCGCTTCAATATCGATGCAGCCTACCGCTTCGGGACCGACCGCGATTTTTTCCATATACATATCCGGGGCGTTCAGCAGTGTTCCATGGTCGGCGACCGCGATCACCGTCAGCGCATTCCAGCCGCCGCTCGCTACGATGTTTGTGCCTTCAAGAGGATCGACGGCGACATCGACGCGCGGGCCGTATCCGTTTCCCAGCTTTTCACCGATGTAAAGCATCGGCGCTTCATCCATCTCGCCTTCCCCGATCACGACCGTGCCTTTCATCGGCACCGTGTCAAACACGTCACGCATTGCGCTTGTCGCCGCATCATCAGCTTCATCTTTTTTCCCGCGGCCCATCCATCTGGCAGATGCTAAAGCCGCCGCTTCAGTGACTCGAACCAATTCCATCGATAAGCTTCTTTCCATTTCAACACGATCTCCTCTCAAAAGTCCGCATTTCTATGAATTTTGGAGCTGTTCTATCTCTTCGTCCGTCAGCCTTTGCCGCCAGATTGTGGCGCCCAGACCTTCGAGTTTTTTCTCAAGATTGCTGTAGCCGCGGTCTAAATGCTCAAGACCGGTAATTTCGGTTACGCCGTCAGCCATGAGCCCGGCGACGACCAGACAAGCACCTGCACGCAGATCGCTCGCCTTTACTTTTGCGCCCTGAAGCTCGGCCGGACCTGTGATAATGGCCGACCTGCCTTCCACTTTCATGTTGGCCCCCATCCGTCTCAGCTCATCTATATGTTTAAATCGGGCCGAGTAGATGGTGTCGGTTACGACGCTCGTACCGCTGGCTCTCGTTAACAGAGATGTCATCGGCTGCTGAAGATCAGTCGGGAATCCCGGGTAAACAAGCGTTTTTACGTCGACCGGTTTTATCTGCTTCTGCCCGCCGAGCATAAGAAGCTGATCGTCACTCGTCTCAATGTGAAAACCCATTTCCCTGAGCTTCGCCGTTAAAGACTCCAGGTGAGTCGGTATGACATTATCAATAATGACTTCTTTCCCCATCGCGGCGCCGGCGATCATAAAGGTGCCCGCCTCAATTCTGTCCGGAATGATCGTATGCCTGCATCCATGCAGCTCTTTTACGCCGTCGATTCTGATTACATTGGTTCCCGCGCCTTTGATCTTTGCGCCCATGCTGGTGAGCAATGTGGCAACATCAATAATCTCAGGTTCCTTGGCGGCGTTTTCTATCACGGTTTTACCTTCAGCCAGTACAGCGGCAAGCATGATATTGATCGTCGCTCCGACGCTGACGACATCTAAATAAATCCGTGCGCCTCTCAGCCTTTCGGCGCGCAGATAAATCGCGCCTTGTTCATTGGTGACTTCCGCCCCAAGCGCTTCAAACCCTTTGATGTGCTGGTCAATCGGCCGCGGCCCGAGATGGCATCCGCCCGGCAGTCCGATGACCGCCTGTTTGAAGCGGCCCAGCATCGCGCCCATTAAGTAATAGGAAGCGCGGAGTTTTTTCACTTTGCCGTTGGGAAGCGGCATGCTGATCATCGGGGAAGGGTCGACGACCATTTCTCCTTTTTCAAAATGGACGTTTCCGCCGATTTCTTTCAGCAGGTCACGCAGCGTTTCAATATCTGAGATCTCCGGAAGCCCTTCGATCGTTACTTCGGAATTTGCCAGAATGGTTGCGGGTATCAATGCGACGGCGCTGTTTTTCGCGCCGCTGATATGTACGGTTCCGTTTAACGGATCGCCGCCGGCAATATTCAACTTTTCCATGATAGTCTCCTTCCATAAGAAGATAGCTGCGGAGCGTAAATAAAATGGCATTTTATTCTGTCTCTGCAAATAAAGCTCTTGTCCAAAATGTAGCCAATTCGAAGAGAAAGAATACAAGGACATTATAAAATAACAGGAAGAAAATAGCGAAGCTTTGCGGGGCATTTTTAACACAGGATGCACAGAGGCCCGCCGGGTTCACATTCCGGGGAAACACACTCTTCACTTTGATACTTAAGGCCCGCTGCCAAACAGGAAAACATAAGGGTGCGGCAAACGGATGCAACCGGTTTGCCGCCCTTTTCACCCTTATTTATTCCAGTCTGCCAAGAATTGCTCGATGCCTTTATCCGTTAACGGATGTTTCGCCAGCTGGTGAATGACTTTCAGCGGCATCGTACCGATATGCGCACCGCGTAAAGCGGCTTCAGTCACGTGCTGCGCATGACGGATGGAAGCTGCGATGATTTGTGTATCAATGTCATGAATGTCAAAAATCTGTCTTATTTCTGAAATCAGTTCAAGACCGTTATGGCCGATGTCATCCAGACGGCCTAAGAACGGAGATACATAAGTCGCCCCGGCTCTTGCCGCCAAAAGCGCCTGGTTGGCACTGAAGATGAGCGTTACGTTTGTTTTAATGTTCAGGTCGCTCAGCGCTTTTACGGCTTTTAACCCTTCAGACGTCATCGGTATTTTCACCGTGATATTCGGTGCGATTTTCGCAAGTTCTTTACCTTCTTCAATCATTTCTTCAGCATTCAGGGAAATGACTTCCGCGCTTACTGATCCGCTCACGACTTCCGTAATCTCACGAAGTCTGTCATGGAAAGACACGTCAGCTTCTTTCGCCACTAAACTAGGGTTTGTCGTAACTCCGGCAAGAACGCCAAGTTCATAAGCTTCTTTAATCTCGTCAATGTTTGCTGTATCAATGAAAAATAACATAAGGAAAGCCTCCCCAGTAATAAATTTTCAGAACTGTAAAACATGATTGCGCTTTCTAAAGGTAAGACATAAAACCGCCTGTCAATGCTGTCAGGCGGTTTATGGATGTTACATTGGATTAAGCTTGGTTTGAAGAACCGAACTCACGCATTTTGCCGATAACCGTTTCTTTGATCGCTTCACGAGCAGGTCCAAGATATTTACGAGGATCGTATTCGTTCGGCTTAGCTGCCAATGTTTCGCGGACAGCTTTTGCAGAAGAAATTTGGTTTTCAGTGTTTACGTTGATTTTAGCCGTACCAAGTGAGATTGATTTTTTAATGTCGGCAGTCGGAATTCCTGTACCGCCGTGAAGTACTAACGGAAGGCCGGTTGATTTGCCGATATCTTCCATTTCTTTGAAACCGAGGTTCGGTTCGCCTTTGTAAGGGCCGTGAACAGAACCCAGTGCAGGTGCAAGGCAGTCGATGCCAGTGCGCTCTACAAGTTCTTGACACTCTTTAGGGTCAGCATAGATTACGCCTTCAGCGATCACGTCATCTTCCTGTCCGCCTACAGTTCCAAGCTCAGCTTCAACTGAAACGCCGTGGAAATGAGCAAGCTCAACCACTTTAGCTGTAGTTGCTACGTTTTCCTCAAACGGGTGGTGAGATGCGTCGATCATTACAGAAGTGAAGCCTGCATGAATCGCTTTCGCACAAGATTCAAAGCTTGAACCGTGGTCTAAGTGAATGGCGACAGGAACTGTCACTTTGTATTCTTCCATAAGAGCTTTAACCATGGCAACCACTGTTTTGAAGCCGCCCATGTAGCGTCCCGCGCCTTCTGAAACACCAAGAATAACCGGGGATTTTTCCTCTTCTGCTGCTTGTAAAATAGCTTGAGTGAACTCAAGGTTATTTAAGTTAAATTGTCCAACAGCATATCCTTTTTCTTTAGCTGTATTCAACATTTCCGTCATTGAAACTAAAGGCATGTCGAAAGTCCTCCTTATGTAGCCTGATTTGCTTCTTCTCGAAAAAAGCTTTCCAACTATAGCATGACCATAAAAACCTGTCATATGTAAAACAACAGATCGCTTTTTCTCCATCTCTAGGATACCAACTTTTCGACAAATCGGCAACACAATGACATAATTGTTTCTAATTTTATTAATTCGATTTTAGAGGTAAATATTTTTTCACCGCGTCTCTGATCTCATCAATGTCAAAAGGTTTCGCAAAATGAGTCAGCGCTCCGAGCTCTTTTGATTCCTTAATCATATCGAGTTCTCCGTAAGCGGTCATGATAATGACGCGGATAGATTCGTCGATCATCTTCATGCGCTTGAGAATTTCGATTCCGTCCATGCCGGGGATTTTCATATCTAAAAGCACGAGATCGGGCCGTTCTTTCGTTACGATGTCCAGCGCCTGTATGCCGTTGGCGGCCTGAAACGTCTGGTACCCTTCTTTATGAAACACTTCATTGAGCAATATGCGTATACCGTATTGGTCATCTACGATTAAAATCTTTTCATTCATCATTTTACACCCCAATATTATCATTTTCGTCAAAAGGAAGCAGTTGTTTATGTATTCTGTTTGATTTTCACATTTCCTTTAATTATAATAGTCTACTTTCCGACATTTTCTGAGCATTTTCTCTTTTGTTGTATACTGTTCTTGTATGTGTAAAGGAGGTTTCACTCATGTTAAAGATATTTACAACGCAGCTTGCAGGCATTTTTTCCCGCATTCAGGATAAGGAATCCGAAGCAATAGAAGACGGCGCGCGCCTGCTGGCGCAGGCAGCCGTCAGCGGTTATACCATTTATTTATACGGCGCAAATGAGATGCAGGGCATTTTGTGCGAGGCGGAACTCGGCTCAGAACCGATGCCTTCCGTCAAAGCGTTTCCGGATACAGCTGATTCGATTACAGAAAGCGACAGGGTGCTGATGTTTTGTTCAGGTCCGGGCACGGCTGAAGAACAGGCGCTGGCTCAAAAGCTTTATGAAAAAGGGATCGGCCTCGTTGGCGTATCTCCTGTCATCAAAGATCAAACCGGGATTGAGGAATTTTGTGATGTTCATATTGACAGCAAATTAAAAATGCCGCTTCTGCCTGATGAAGACGGGACAAGATACGGCTTTCCTTCATTAATGACAGGCCTGTATGTCTATCACGCACTGTCCTTTACGTTAAAGGAAATGATGCAGGAATATGCCTGATGCAGAAAAAAGACTTGCCGCTTTTAAAGGAGGCAAGTCTTTTTTTATTACTTCTGTTCTGCAGCTTGTACGGAAGCGCCGATAAAGTCTTTGAATAAAGGCTGAGGTCTTGTCGGTCTTGATTTGAACTCAGGGTGGAACTGGCAAGCGACATACCAAGGATGGTCTTTCAGCTCGATGATTTCCACAAGACGGCCGTCAGGGCTTGTTCCTGAGAACACAAAACCGTTCTCTTCCATTTGCTGTCTGTATTCGTTGTTGAATTCATAACGGTGGCGGTGGCGTTCGTATACCACTTCATCCGCATACGCTTCGAAGGCTTTCGTGTCTTCCTGAAGCTTACAAGGGTACAGTCCGAGACGAAGCGTTCCTCCAAGATCCTCGACATCTTTTTGTTCCGGCAGAAGGTCGATGATCGGATAAGGAGTGGACGGATCGATCTCCGCAGAGTGAGCCCCTTCCAGACCTAATACGTTTCGCGCATATTCAATGGATGCAATCTGCATACCGAGGCAGATGCCGAAGAACGGAATTTTATTCTCACGCGCATACTTGGCGGCGATGATTTTCCCTTCTACACCGCGGTCTCCGAAACCGCCGGGCACGATGATTCCGTCTGTGCCGCTAGTCAGCTCTTGAATATTGCTTTCTGTCACTTCTTCGGCGTTAATCCATTTGATCTTCACATCAGCATCAAACGCATAGCCGGCGTGGCGCAGTGATTCAACGACTGAAATGTAAGCGTCCTGAAGCTCGACGTATTTACCGACGAGGCTGATTGTAATGGTTTTAGACAAGTTTTTCACTTTCGTGACAAGGTCTTTCCATTCCGTCATATCCGGGTCTTTGCATTCTAATTTCATATGATCGCAGACAAGCTTATCGAGTCCCTGCTCCTGAAGGTTAAGCGGGATGGAGTAAAGGTTGTCCGCATCTTCGCACTCGATGACCGCTTTCGTGTCAATATCGCAGAAGAGCGCGATTTTATCTTTCATATCTTGAGAAATCGGCATTTCCGTGCGCACGACGATGATATTAGGCTGAATACCGAGGCTTCTCAGCTCTTTTACGCTGTGCTGCGTCGGTTTTGTTTTCAGCTCGCCCGCCGCTTTGATGTACGGAACAAGCGTACAGTGAATGTACATCACGTTTTCATGGCCGATGTCGCTTTTCATTTGACGGATGGCTTCAAGGAACGGAAGGGATTCGATGTCTCCCACTGTTCCGCCGATCTCAGTAATGACTACATCTGCGTTTGTTTCTTTGCCTGCACGGTACACGCGGTCTTTCAGTTCATTTGTGATGTGCGGAATGACCTGAACCGTTCCGCCGAGGTAGTCCCCGCGGCGCTCTTTTTTCAATACGGCAGAATAGATTTTACCGGTCGTCACGTTGCTGAATCTGTTCAGATTAATGTCAATGAACCGCTCATAATGCCCTAAGTCAAGATCAGTCTCAGCGCCGTCATCGGTAACGAATACCTCACCGTGCTGGTACGGGCTCATCGTTCCCGGGTCAACGTTGATATAAGGGTCAAATTTTTGGATGGTGACGCTCATGCCTCTGTTTTTCAAAAGGCGGCCAAGTGACGCAGCCACAATTCCTTTTCCGAGTGATGATACAACTCCCCCGGTTACAAAAATATATTTCGTCATTTCGTTTGCTCCTCTCTTCGGTCTGCGCTACATTCCTTAAAATGTGCCGTTTTATAGAAAATCATTTCACTAAAAACAAATGATGTGTAAAAGAATTTGGGAGATGAAAATAAGAAAGCTCCCTTTCAATTTCTTGAAAGGGAGCGTAGCACTCTTATGAATTCTCTTCTTTTTGAAGAGCCCAAAATACATACTACATAGTTCGACAATGAAAGTCAAGATCGTTTTGCTGATATAAAATCAGTCTTTGCGATCCTCTTCCTCATCATCATAATCTTCCTCATCTTCTTCAACCATCTCGTCTTCGATCTCAAGCTCGTCGTCATCTTCTTCATCGATATCTTCGTCGTCAAAGCTGTCTGCTTCAAGGTCAATATCTTCTTCTATTTCATCGAGATCGATGTCATCTTCGTCAACTTCCTCGAATTCATCAAGGTCGAGATCTTCCTCAACGACTTTTTTCGCTTTTTTCTTTTTCGCCTTTACAGTCGGCTGTGTTTCTTCGTCCAGCTGATCGTACGGATACCAGCTGCGAAGCCCCCACGTCTGGTCTGACAGAGCAATAAAGCGGCCGTCAATGTTCAGGTCTGTATAAAATTGGGCGATACGGTCGCCCAGTTCCTCTTTCGTAACACCGAGCAAGGAGATCATTTCATTCAGCAGCTCCTGAAACGGAACCGGTTTTTTATGTTCTGAGAAAATTTCGTGAGCGATTTCAACTAAAGCCATCTGCTTCAGCTGTTCCTGAGAATATTGTTTGATACTCAAGGTCGGACACTCCCTTTCTATTACTTATATGTATCTGTTTCTATCCTATAATAAGAACGAATTTGTATTGTTTTGTTCATAAACCATACCTCTCATTATAAACAAATTAAAACAGAATATGCTACCCTTAACAGCGTAATTTAAGAAATTTTAGAGCCGTCCCTTCATAAATCGGCTGATGTGCGAAAACAAAGCCGCCGGCATATGCGCCGGCGGCCCGCTTCTTTCTATAAAGACTCTTGTTTTTCGGCGCCGAATACAGACATGGCGAGCAATTCACTGACATCATAAGTGCCGATCGCGTCTTCGGCTTCTTTCGCTTTCGTACCGTCACCGAGCATGGTCAGACAGTAAGGACATCCGGAGCTGATGACCGTCGGACTGACAGAAAGCGCCTGCTCAGTCCGGGCCGTGTTGATTCTCGCTCCCGTTTCTTCTTCCATCCACATGAGCCCTCCCCCGGCGCCGCAGCACATCCCGTTTTCGCGGCTGCGCTCCATTTCCTTCAATTGAACGCCCGGAATGGCTTTTAAGATCGCTCTCGGCGGCTCATACACTTCATTGTATCTTCCTAAATAGCACGAGTCATGGAAGGTAATCGTTTCATTCACCGGGTGAAGCGGTTTTAGTTTCCCCTGTGACACAAGCTCGGCTAATAATTCAGTATGATGATAGACTTCGGCCCGGAATCCGAAATCAGGATATTCATTTTTGAACATATTATAGGCGTGCGGATCAATCGTGACGATTTTTTTGATCCCGTGTTTTTCAAATTCGCCGATGTTGTGTTCCGCCAGCTCTTGGAACAGAAACTCGTTGCCCAAACGGCGCGGCGTATCGCCTGAGTTTTTTTCCTTATTGCCGAGAATCGCAAAGGATACGCCCGCTTCATTAAGCAGCTTTGCAAATGAGACGGCAATCTTTTGGCTCCTGTTATCGTAGGAACCCATTGAGCCTACCCAAAACAAGTAGTCGAACGCTTTGTCTTGTTTTTTCATTTCTTTCACTGTCGGAATCTCTGTATCAGCCTGCTCCCTCCAGTTCTCCCGCTCTTTCCGGTTTAAGCCCCACGGGTTTCCCTGTCTTTCAATGCTTGTCATGGCCCGCTGCGCGTCGCTGTCCATCTTCCCTTCCGTAAGCACAAGATAGCGGCGCAGATCGATAATTTTATCAACGTGTTCATTCATGACCGGACATTGATCCTCACAGTTGCGGCAAGTGGTGCACGCCCAAATCTCCTCTTCCGTGATGACCTCGCCGATTAAGCTCGGGTTGTAATCAATGGCTGCCGCCGCTTCACGCGATCCTCCCCCTGAGGAAGCCGCGGCGAGCTGATTCGCTTTCGTGTGCTGAAAAACGGGCGCGGGCACCCACGGAGATTTTGACGTCACGGCAGCGCCTTTTTCCGTCAAATGGTCTCTGAGCTTTAAAATGAGGTCCATCGGCGAGAGCATCTTGCCCGTACCGGAGGCCGGACACATATTTGTACAGCGGCCGCATTCGACGCAGGCGTAAAGGTCGACAAGCTGAGAGCGGCGGAAGTCTTCAATCTTTCCGACGCCGTAGCTTTCTTTCGTCTCATCGGTGAAATCGATTTTTTCCAGCTTTCCTTTTGAATCCAGCCTGCTGAGGAACACATTCGCCGGACCCGCAATTAAGTGCGCATGCTTTGATTGCGGCACGTACACTAAAAAGCTGAGCAAAAACAAAAGATGAAGCCACCATGAAACATAAAACACGGCGGCGGCCGCCGGCGCTGAAAGACCGCCGAGCACAATCGCAATGGAGGAGGCGATCGGCTCCGTCCAAGACAGAGAATGATCGTGCCATAAAAGGTTCATGGCGTTCCCGAGAAGCACCGTCACCATCAGTCCGCCGATAAACAGCAGGACAAGCCCCGCTTTAAACCCGCGTTTCAGTCTGACGAGTTTTTCAATGTAGCGCCGGTAAAACGCCCAGACTACGGCGATTAAAATCAGAAACGTGACGATTTCCTGAAAAAAAGTAAACGCCGGATAAAGCGGACCGAACGGCAGATGGCGGTCAGGAAGCAGCCCTTTCAGAATAAAATCAATTGCGCCGAACTGAACGAGTATAAAACCGTAAAAAAACAGAACGTGGATGATGCCGCTCTTTTTATCTTTCAGCAATTTTTTCTGTCCGAATACATTCACCCATATCTTCTGAAGACGTTCTTTCAGGCGTTTATCAAATTCTTCCCTTTGGCCGAGCTTAATATAAGCGATCCTCGTTCTGATCAGGTAAACGAATAAATAAACGGCGTAAGCGGTTACAGCTGAAAACAGCAGCGCGTTTACCATGAGAAATGCGTTCATCTTGTCTCCCCCTTTGTTCTGATACCCCTCTTCATTGTCATATCTTTACTTTATCATAAATAATGAATGAGTGTTCAGTCAATAATTAAATTCACATTCTCAGGGCACACTACGAATACTTCGGAAAGGAGCGTCGGTATGAAGGTCATTTTTGTGTTGCTTGTCATTTTTATCATATTGATCGCACTTATGCTGCTTGATATGCTGCTTGGCCGGGCGGCGTACAAAAAACAGGCGTATGAGCCCGTTTTTGACCCGAAAAAGAGTGATATCACACTCATTCACTGCGGCAGCGAGCTTGTGCGGCAGATGACGGCTGATATCCGCCAAGCCGTCTCTTCTATTCATATGATGTTTTTTATTATGAAGAACGATCAAGTCAGCCATGAGATGTTTGATTTATTGAAGGAAAAGGCCCAGGCCGGCGTCTCCGTATATCTGCTGCTCGACTGGGCGGGCAGCCGCCAAGTGAAAAAGCCTTCCATTCAAACGATGAAAAAAGCCGGCGTCCACGTTCATTTTCTAAATAAACCGGCATTTCCGTTTCTTTTTTTCAGGCTGCAAAAACGGAATCACCGGAAAGTGACCGTCATTGACGGCAAAATCGGCTATGTCGGCGGTTTTAATATCGCTGAAGAGTACCTCGGCAAAAAAGCGAAGTTCGGAAACTGGGAGGATTATCACCTGCGGATGACCGGCGAAGGCACGGCGGATCTTCAGACTCTTTTTGTAAGCGATCTGAAACGAAACACCGGAAAGGCACCCGGATCACCCGGGGTTTATCCCGCATTATCCGAAGGGAATATCTCTCATAGGACATATGCATCTGACGGTTTTTCGCTTGAATCGCATTATGAAAACTGCATCCGTAAGGCGGAGAAAAAAATCATTATCGGCACGCCTTATTATGTACCGAGCAAAAAGCTTCAGGAAGCGCTTATTTCAGCCTGCCGAAAAGGCGTCAAAGTCATCTTGATCGTGCCGATGAAATCAGACCACCCGCTCGTTCGGGAAACAGCTTTTACCTATTATCCCGAGCTTCTGAAGGCCGGCTGCCTCATCTATCGGTATTATCAAGGCTTTTATCATGTCAAAGCTTTCATTATTGATGACCGCATCAGCATTATCGGCACGCCGAATTTTGATAAACGGAGCCTGTTCTGGAATGAAGAGGTGAATGTCATCATTCATGATGAAGCCTTTACAAAGGAAGTGCTTTCAACCATAAAGCAGGACATCGAAAAATCCGAGCTTCTCACATTAGAAAAAGTGAAACAGCGCTCCGTCAGACAGCTTCCTGCAGAATGGCTGGGAAAGGCCATATCTTACTTTTTATAAAGGAGAAACCATATGCTGTTCAGATTCGGATTCGTCGCAAACGCCATGTGCCTTTGGGACGCGTCACCCGCAAAAACCTTAACATATGCGCGCTATACCAAGCTTTCCCGCAGTGAGCGGAAAGAGGCCCTGCTTTCTGTGACGAAAGCCAATCTCACCAATACGCTGCGCACCATCCACTATGTGATCAGCCACGGCATCCCGCTGTACAGGTTCTCAAGCTCGATTGTGCCGCTCGCCACCCATCCGGATGTGCTGTGGGATTTTGTCACGCCGTTTCGCCAGGAGTTTCGTGAGATCGGCGGGCTGGTCAGAAAATATGACCTCAGAACGAGCTTTCATCCGAACCAATTCACGCTTTTTACAAGCCCGAAACAGGAGATTACCGCAAATGCGGTCAAGGATATGGCCTATCATTATGACATGCTGGACGCAATGGACATCGCGGACCGTTCCGTCATCAACATCCATGTCGGAGGCGCTTACGGTGACAAACAAAGCGCGCTTGGCCGTTTCCGCGTGAATCTGAAAGAACTTCCCGATGTCATCAAACAGCGGATGACTTTAGAAAACGATGATAAAACATATACGTCCGAGGAAACACTCAGTATATGTGAGCAAGAAGGCATTCCGTTTGTGTTTGATTATCACCATTTTTACGCCAATCCGACCGATGACGCTGATTTAGATGACATTCTTCCGCGGATGATCAAAACATGGCAGCGGATCGGCTTAAAGCCGAAGGTCCATCTCTCCTCGCCAAAATCAGAATCAGCCGTACGCAGTCATGCGGACTATGTAGATGCGAATTTTATTCTGCCGGTGCTGGAGCGGTTCAGACAATGGGATACGGACATCGATTTTATGATTGAGGCGAAAGAGAAAGACCGGGCGCTGCTCCGGCTCGTCGAAGAATTAAGCGCCATCCGCGGAGTCAAACGCCTGGCGGGCGGAGTGCTGAAGTGGAAGGCATAACCAGGTTTATCACCCGTTTATATGGGGAATTTCCGAAATAACAGACCATCAGACGGAGGAGAAAACATATGAAAAACATTACATCTTTGAAAATAGTTGCTAAGAAGTTCACTTTACGTAACATGCTTCAGCTTTATCAGCTTTGCCACACGGGAGGCCACGAGCTGTATATCTACTCTAAAAAAACGATGTGCAAAATCAAAGATATCATTGAGCTGGAAACGTTCAGAATGGCCCATAAAGAACAAGAATATTTAATTGTAGTGGAAGGAAAGAAAGCGGTGCAGCTTGTTGACCGTTTCAAACATATCATCGAACCTGCGCAAAAAGAAGCCCATTAAATACGGACTACATAAAAAAAGGATAGACAGGAGGCTGCCCGGCCCCCGCTCGTCTATCCTTTTTCTTTTATTAATGAATCAGCTCGCCGAATTGGGCCTGATGAAGTCTCTGGTACATGCCGCCGGATGCCAGCAGTTCCTTATGATGACCTTGTTCAGCGATGCCATCTTTCGTGACGACGACGATCCGGTCCGCATCCTTAATCGTAGCCAGCCGATGGGCGATCACAAGCGTTGTGCGTCCTTCAGACAGCTCTTGCAGCGATTTTTGAATGGCGGCTTCCGTTTCTGTATCGAGGGCTGATGTAGCCTCGTCTAAAATTAAGATCGACGGGTTTTTCAAAAACATTCTGGCGATGGAAAGCCGCTGCTTCTGCCCGCCTGACAGCTTCACGCCGCGCTCGCCGATCACCGTGTTTAAACCGTCGGGATACCCGTTTACCAAGTCCTCTAAATGCGCCTGGCGGACGGCCTGCCAGATTTCTTCCTCAGACGCGTCGAGCCGCCCGTAAGCAATGTTTTCCCGCAATGTGCCGGAAAACAGAAAGACATCCTGCTGGACGACGCCGATTTGTCCGCGCAATGATGACAGCGTCATGTCCTTAATATCGATTCCGTCGATGGAAATCACGCCTTCAGACGGCTCATAAAAGCGCGGCAGCAGACTTGTCAGCGTTGATTTTCCCGCTCCCGAAGGCCCGACGAATGCGACTGTCTCCCCGGCATGAATAGACAAATTGATTCCCGACAGAACCGGACTGTTTTCTTCGTAACCGAACGACACACCATCATAACGGATATTCCCTTTTAAACCGGACACATGTCTCGCGTTCGGGGCGTCCTTGATATCAGGCTCCGTTTCCAGTATTTCTATAAAGCTTTTAAAACCGGCAATGCCTCTCGGATACATCTCAATAATCGCGTTGATTTTATCAATCGGACGGAACAGAACGTTCGTCAGCAGCACAAAAGCGACGAATTCCCCGTAAGATAACGATCCGCGGATCACGAACCATGTGCCGCACAATAAGACGAACAGCGTGACGAATCTTGTCAGCATGTAACTGATCGAGCCGTTTTTCGCCATGATTTTATATGACGTCAGCTTTGTTTTGCGGAAACGCTGATTGTTCACGTCAAACCGCTGCGTTTCAAACGCTTCATTGCTGAAAGCCTGAACAAGACGGATGCCGCCGATATTGTTTTCAACCCTCGCGCTGAAGTCTCCGACGTCTTTGTTCAGTTTTGTAAACGCAGAGGTCATTTTTTTATTGAAATACAAAGCAAGCCAAATGACGACCGGCATAATGATAAAAGTCAACAGCGCGAGCTGCCAGTTAATAAACAGCATCACACCGAACGCGCCCAAAATCGTCATGATCGCGATAAACAGGTCTTCAGGCCCGTGGTGGGCGGTTTCTCCGATATACATCAAATCATTGGTGAGCTTGGACATTAAACTGCCCGTTTTGTTGTTATCGTAAAATTTGAACGAAAGCTTTTGCAGATGGTC
Source organism: Bacillus sp. JHAA (assembly GCF_036961585.1). NCBI lineage: Bacteria > Bacillati > Bacillota > Bacilli > Caryophanales > Bacillaceae > Bacillus > Bacillus sp. JHAA. Next base: position 627,637 of record NZ_JBAMDE010000001.1, read on the forward strand.
GAAAAGCTTTTTCCGCATATCGGTTTCAATGTTAATGCCGAGCATATGGCCCCAATACGTCACAACATACTGAAGTGCCGAGCTGAGGGCGTAGACCCCGAATAAAGCAGCGGAAGTCAAAATAATCAGACTCCAATCCCGCCCCGGAAGCAATGTATCGATAAAGTAATTGACAATCAGAGGAAAACTCAGCTCCATCAATCCGCCGGCGATGGCAGAAAAGAAGTCGAGAAAAAACAGCTTTTTGTACGGTTTATAATAAGAAAAAAATTGTCGCAGCACGATTCCGTCCTCCTAGTGCCTCGTTCTTAATGATAATATTTCTCAATTATACTATACACAAGGAGTTTTAAAAGCGTTTTTTATAACACGCCGGAAAATAACCGTGCGAAGGATTCCTTCGTTCTTTCCCATAATGTGCGCTTATAGAAACGGACGGGGCTGATTTTTTCAGACTCCTTCATATCCTCCAGATAATGCGCTTCAAGATCTTTGATCGCCTCTTGATCTGTAAAAAAGACATTGACTTCAAAGTTCAGCTGAAAGCTTCTCATGTCCATATTCGCCGTCCCGACAGAGGCGAGGTTTCCGTCAGTGATGAGCACCTTTTGATGCATAAAGCCTTTTTGATAAGAATAGACTTCGATTCCTTCGCGAAGAAGCTCGGGGAAATACGATCTCGTCGCGTACTGGGTTAAAAATCCGTCATTGGTTTCCGGCACCATGACACGCACCCGGACGCCTCTGGCAGCAGCCTCCTTTAGCGCTGTGCGGATCGGCTCATTCGGCACGAAATAAGGCGTCGCGATCCATACAGACGATTCGGCCGCCGCTATCATGGCATAATACAGATCGCTCATCCGCTCCTTCATATCGGGGCCTGTCGGCACGACTTGATAGACGCCGCCGCTTTCTGCCGCAACCGGGCGGGTATATGCTTTCCGATCAATCAGCACCTCATCCGAAACGTATTCCCAATCAAGCATAAAAATGCTGTGGAGCGTCTGAACGATTTCTCCTTCGACTTTCATATGAGTGTCCCGCCAAAAGCCGACATCTTGGTCTTTGCCGATATACTCCTTGCCGACATTCAGCCCGCCGACAAAACCGACTTTCCCGTCAACGATGACGATCTTGCGGTGATTTCTGAAATTGAATTTTTGGTTGAAAAAACCGTATTTCAGCGGCAGAAACGGGACGATGTTCACGCCCGCGCGTTTCAGTTTTTTAATATCTTTTCCGGCCAGCTTCAGGCTGCCGGCCGCGTCGAACAAAAACCGCACTTCCACACCTTGACGCGCCTTTTCCATCATAATGTCCATCATCTTGTGCCCGAGCATGTCTGATTTGAACATATAATACTCAATATGTATAAATGACGCGGCCTCCCGGAGCGCCTCAAACAGCTCCGGAAATGTTTCATCCCCGTTTTTGAGCACCTTCAGCCTGCTTTTTGTATTGATATTCATATGGGACGCCTTGATTGAATATTGAAAGAAACGCTTCTGATTTCCTTTCAGCCCGGTCAGATCGGGAGTTTGTTCCATATCAAATATCGTTCTCAGCTTTTCCCGGTTGTATGTCCGTTTCGACCTGAACAGCTTGCCTTTTTCATAAAGCTGGCCGGAAAAAAGGTAAAATAAGTACCCGGCGATCGGAAAAAACACAAGAATATGAATCCATAACAGCGTGTGCTGCGAGGTGCGGTTTTCAAGAATTAACGAATAGATGCTGAACAAAATAATGCTTGCATAGCAAAGCACCCCTCCGTAAAACTCAAGCCTGGAAACCGGAAAAAACCATATGACATATGCTCCGATAAGCATCATATATAAAAAGCAAAATTCCAGTCTCCTTTTCAGCATCCCGACTCTCTCCCATCTGATCCGATATCTCTGTATACCCTCTGTTTTCCGGCCTGTAAACATATGAAAAAGCCTCTCCGCATGAGCGGAAAGGCTTATGATGAAGCTTCCTGTGATTGGCCGGGTGTGATGTTCTGAAGCAATGCCGGATTGAGCGAGCAGCTGCCTTTGATTTTATTTTTGAAGATGCCGATGATCAGACCGGTGACCGCTATCGACACTAAGGAGAAGAGCCCTTTCAGCAACCCGACGGAAAAAATGCCGGCCAGCACGACGCCAAAATCGAAGAGGAAATTAACGGCACCCGGATTCCATCCGCAGCGCTTTTGCAGAAATAAAGCGAGGATATTGGCGCCGCCGAGCGATGCCTGATGATAAAACATGAGCGACAAGCCCAACCCGATCAGCGCCCCTCCGCAAATCGCCCCGGCAAGCGGTGAAACAGAGACCGGCGGCAGCCAGTGATCCGCGCCGGTAAACAGAGTCAGTACTGTGACTGCAAAAACGGTGGATAGAGTGAATTTGATTCCCATTCTGATGAGAGAAAATATATAAAACGGGATATTAATCAGAAAGAAGATAATCGCAAACGAGGAATGAAACAAGTATGACAGGCTTAGTGACAGTCCCGCTGTGCCGCCGGTTAATACATGAGAATGTCTGAGTGTCAGGACGCCGGCGCTTGTCATCAGACAGGCGGCTAAAATGAGGAAAATCCGCTTCATTCTTCACTCTCCTTTTGTTGATGTTATTTCCAAATAAAACATAACAGGAATCCCGGCCGCCCAGCCATTACCTTGGCAGAAAATATCTTATGTTTTTATTTTTTCACCATAAAAAATCCCCCTCTTGCAGGGGGGATTTTTACGTGCGTTTCCGATAGACAACATAGCTGCGGGTCAAATACTTGAGGGGCAGGCTGAACACGTGAACCAATCTTGTAAACGGCCAAAGGATAAAAACGACGTACCCTATGATGATATGAAACTTAAACCATAGCGGGACACTCTCCATCAAAGAAGCGTCAGGCCGGAACAAAACAATTTCCCTGAACCACGGCCCGACTGTTGCCCTGTAATCAAATCCTTTCGAGTCAATGTTGAGGAACGTGGCCGCAACGCCCGACAGCATCATGAACAGCAGCAGAATAAGCGTCAAGATATCCGATGGCGAGCTGCTTTTGCGGATTCTTTTGTCAAACAGCCTTCTGTACGTCAGGATGACAAGTCCGGCACATGCAGCAATCCCCGCCGGCAGGCCTGCGCCGATCGCCATTTTGTGATACATATGCTCTGAAATGCCAAGGGAAGCATACACGCCTTCCGGGATCAGAATTCCCATGACATGTCCGCCGACAACGCACAGCAGTCCCCAATGAAAAAGTGTGCTGCCAGCGGCAAGTTTTTTCTTTTCTAACAGCTCGCTTGATTTCGCCGTCCAGCCGAATTGGTCATGCTGATAGCGGTAAATATGACCGCCGATAAAGATCGTCAATACAATGTATGGCATAACGCCCCACAGGATCTGCCCGCTCATGCCTGAACAGCCCCTTCTTCAGTGCTTTCATGTACACCGATGTTTTCCAGTGCGGCCTGCAGTACGTGCAGCAGCTCAGCATAGATGCTGTTATTTTTTTCGAGACGGGAAGCCAGCTCCCTCACATTGGACAGGTATTTTTCAAACACGCTTCTCGCCGCTTCAATCTCCGCAACCGCAGCGAATTCCAGCATCAGCGGCAGGTAATCAGGCAGTTCTTTCTCTGTCGGCAGGAAACCGGATTGCTGGTAGGTGTTTTTTAAATGCAGCAATTCAATGCCGCGTTCCCTTTGTTCGCCTGAGTTAAAGTAGGTGACGTACATATTCGTTTTTTTTCCGAAATCGAACGTATACACATAGTGTTCAATCAGCGATTGCGGAGAAAAGCCGGCTGCCGCCTCTAAAAAGTGCAGCAATTTCTCCCGGATCTGCTGATTGGTGATGTCATGGATAAGAGCCTTCCAATCGGGAATCTCGGCTCTCCACTCTTCCTCCGGATATGAGAGAAGAACGGAAAGAGCGGAGAACGTCATTTGCCGGTCTGTGGTGTTCATGTTATTACACCTCATTTATGAAAAGTTAGAAACAAGAGCCCGGGCCGCCTGAAAATGATAAGCCGCAGCTCCCTTGTTCAGCATATAAATCTGACACTTCTTCTCGATGGCTGCTCGGGATCACAAAACGGTCATCATATTTGGCGATTGCCAGCAGCCGATACATGTCTTCAATTTGCTGTTCTGTTAAGCCGACACTGGAGACCAATGCCGGGTCGATGGATTTATTTGTCTGAACCGCCCTCATATACTGGCGCATGACAGACATTTTCTTTAACGTGGATCGAATATGATCCGTATCCCCCGCCGTTAACAGCTGCGCCAAATAGTCAATCGGAATTCTCATTTGGTCGATAGCCGGAAAAATCGCTTCCGCCGTTTGCCGGCTGCCTTTTCCTTCAAAGAGATTCATAATGGGGCTGAGCGGCGGAATGTACCACACCATCGGCAGCGTACGGTACTCAGGGTGAAGCGGAAGCGCAATCTTCCAGTCAATGATCATTTTATAGATCGGCGATTGCTGCGCCGCTTCTATCCATTCAGCCGGGATGCCTTGTTCTTTTGCCTGTTTGGCAACCTCGGGATCATTCGGATCAAGAAAAACGCCCAGTTGGGAATGGTAGAGATCCTTTTCATTTTCAACAGAGGCCGCTTCCTCCACTTTGTCCGCGTCATACAGCATGACGCCGAGATAGCGGATTCTGCCGACACACGTTTCGGAGCAGATGGTCGGCAGCCCCGCCTCCAAGCGCGGAAAGCAGAGTGTGCATTTTTCCGCTTTGTTCGTCTGCCAGTTAAAATAGACTTTTTTATAAGGACAGGATGAGACGCAATATCTCCATGAACGGCATGCGTTTTGATCAACAAGCACAATGCCGTCCTCCTCACGTTTGTACATGGCGCCGGACGGACAGGATGACACGCACGCCGGATTGATGCAGTGTTCGCAAATACGCGGCAGATACATCATAAAGACTTCATCGAATTCTGTTTTGATCGATTCCTCCATTTTTTGCACGTTTGGATCTTCAAGCCCTGTAATATGGCCGCCCGCGAGATCATCCTCCCAGTTCGGGCCCCATTCGATATTCATAAAATCCCCCGTCAAGGACGATTTCGGGCGCGCTACCGGCTGGTGTTTTTTCTGCGGGCTGTTTGTTAATGTTTCATAATCATAGTTCCAAGGTTCATAGTAGTCATCAATCGTCGGCTGGTTCGGGTTATAGAAAAGGCCTGCGAGCCGGTTTGTTTTCGGGCCTGATTTCAGTTCAAGCTTTCCTTTTTTTAACGTCCAGCCGCCTTTATATTTGTCCTGGTCCTCCCATTGCTTCGGGTAGCCGATACCGGGCTTTGTTTCTACATTATTGAAGTACATATATTCCGCACCGGAACGGTTTGTCCACGTGTTTTTGCAGGTGACGCTGCACGTGTGGCAGCCGATGCATTTATCCAAGTTCATGACCATCCCGATTTGCGCTTTAATCTTCAAGCCAATCGACCTCCTTCAGCTTGCGGATGACGACATTCAGATCGCGCTGATTCCCCGTCGGACCGTAATAGTTAAAGCCGTAACTGAGCTGTGCATAGCCCCCGATCATCTGGGTCGGCTTGACGTGAATCCTTGTCGGGCTGTTATGGGTGCCTCCGCGGTTATTCGTCAGTTTTGTGCCGGGCACATTGATGTGGCGGTCCTGGGCATGGTGCATAAACGCCATTCCTTTAGGAATCCGGTGAGACAAAACCGCTCTCGCGACGACAACGCCGTTTCGGTTGAAGCATTCAATCCAATCGTTGTCTTTGATATCCGTGTCCTCTGCGTCATCTTTATTCATCCACACGGTCGGCCCGCCGCGGAACAGCGTCAGCATCGGCAGAGAATCAAAATACATGCTGTGGACGGACCATTTATTATGCGGCGTCAAATAATTAAGAACGATTTCTTTGCCCTCTTGATCAGGCCGCTTGCTTAGGAACGGACGGTGCTGGAGGATTGGTTTAAATGTCGCCATCGTTTCACCGAATTCCATCATCAGTTCATGATCGACATAATAGGATTGTCTGCCTGTCAGCGTCCGCCACGGAATTAATTTTTCCACATTCGTCGTAAACGGCGAGTACCTGCGCCCTCCTTTTTCTGAACCGGTAAAGGCCGGAGAGGTGATGACCGTTTTCGGCTGGGCTGTAATTTGCTCGAACGTAAAGCATTCTTCCTCGCGCTCTTCCGCCAGGTCTTTCAGCTCCAGATTGGTAATGTTTTCAAGTGATTCCCATGCTTTCACGGCGACTTTTCCATTTGAGGTGGACGACAGGGTTAAAATCGCTTCCGCCGCCAGCTTCGCTTCACTTATATTCGGGCATCCTTTGGCAACGCTGTTTGAATCGGTTTCTCCCAGTCTCTGTTTGAGTGATTCATATTCATCCGCAATCGACCAGCTCATCCCTTTTGTTCCGCTCGGTTTTAAAGCCGTATTAGGGCCAAGCGCGGTCATTTTATGAAAAATGTGTTTGTAATCCCGTTCAACGACATGGATGTTCGGCATCGTTTTTCCCGGAATGGCTTCACATTCGCCCTTGCTCCAATCATTGATTTTGCCGAATGGCTGGGCCAATTCCTGCATGGTGTCATGGAGGAGCGGCGTCGCAACCACTTCTTTCACCGGCTCCAAATCGACTTCTTCTGCCAGATCGGAAACGGCTTTTGACAGCGCCTTAAAAATATCCCAGTCTGACTTCGATTCCCACGGCGCCGAGATGGCCGGAGCAAATGGATGAATAAACGGATGCATATCCGTACTGCTGAGATCGTGTTTTTCATACCATGTCGCCGCCGGCAGCACGATATCGGAATACAGCGCCGTACCCGCCATTCGAAAATCAAGATTGATTAACAAGTCGAGCTTGCCTTCCGGCGCCTGCTCCCGCCATTTGATTTCTTCAGGGCGGATGCTGTCGCTGTCGTCATTCATCAGACCGTTCGTCGTCCCCAGCAGATGCTTGAGAAAATATTCATGCCCTTTCCCTGAGCTCGAGATCAGATTTGCCCGCCATACGAAGAGATTCCTTGGGAAATTCACTTCATTGTCAGGGTCTTCAATCGCGAATTTCAATTTTTTTTCTTGAAGCCGTGAGGCCACGTACGCACCTATGTCTTCAGGTGTCGCCGCCCCCGCTTTCTCAGCTTCTTTGTACAGATCAATGCCGTTTTGATTGAATGTCGGGTAAGACGGAAGCCACCCTAATCGCGCCGCCAGCACATTGTAATCGGCGTGATGCTTGTAGCGGGATGACGCGGCGATCGGTGAAGCCAAGTCACTGATCGGCTGGTCTTCATAACGCCACTGGTCTGTCGCAAAGTAGAAAAACGAGGTGCCGTTTTGCAGCTTAGGCACGCCTTCCCAGTCCTTTGCGGTTGCAATCGTCTGCCACCCTTCAGCCGGACGGAGTTTTTCCTGCCCCACGTAATGGGCCCAACCTCCGCCGTTTACACCTTGGGCGCCTACGAGTAAAACAAGATTTAACACCGCACGGTAAATCGTGTCGGAGTTGAACCAGTGGTTGATCCCCGCCCCTACGATAATCATGGATCTGCCGTCTGTATCAATCGCATTTTGGGCAAACTCCCTGGCAATCTGTATAACGGCTTCTCTTTTAATTCCCGTGATCTGTTCCTGCCAGGCAGGTGTGAACGGACGGGGATCATCATAGGATGCGGCTGATTGTCCGCCGATGCCCCGGTTCACGCCGTAGTTGGCCAATATCAAGTCAAACACGGTCGTGACGTACGTCTCTTCACCGTTCAGGTCCAGTTTTTTAATAGGAAGATCCCGCTCCAGCACTTTGTTTCCGTCATCTGAAAAATACGGAATGCGCACTGAGCCGATTTCGTCCTCTATTCCGAGCACTGAGAGACGGGGCTCAATCTGTTCCCCGGTGTCTTCGTCGATCATGTGCAGATTCCATTTCTGCTGCCCGTCCCAGCGGGAGCCCATTGTGCCTTGCGGTATGGCAAACGCACCTGTCTGTTCATTCCAGACCGCCGGCTTCCACTGATCATTTTTTGTCTGCCGCCCGATGTCTTTTGCATGCAGAAACCGTCCCGCTGTATACACGCCGTTCTCTTTTGAAAGAGTGACGAAGAATGGAAAATCGGTGTATTGCTTCGCGTACTCAATAAAACGTTCAGTTTCTTGGTTCACGTAAAATTCCTGCAAAATGACGTGACCCATCGCCATCGCAAGCGCCCCGTCAGTCCCCTGGCGGATACTCAGCCAGTCATCTGCGAACTTTGAGGATTCCGCAAAATCGGGACTGATCGAAATGACTTTAGCGCCTTTATAGCGGGCTTCCGCCAGAAAATGCGCATCAGGCGTTCTCGTTAACGGAACGTTGGAGCCCCATGTGATGATATAGCCTGAATTGTACCAATCACTGCTCTCCGGAACGTCCGTCTGGTCGCCCCAAATTTGCGGGGACGCCGGCGGAAGATCCGCATACCAGTCATAAAAACTGAGCATTGGGCCGCCGATTAACGACATGAATCGCGAACCTGATGCGTGGCTGATCATGGACATCGCCGGGATCGGAGAAAAACCGACATTCCGGTCAGGCCCGTATTTCATCACTGTATACAGCAGAGAGGCTGAAATCAGCTTCAGCACCTCCGGCCATTCCGCGCGGACAAAGCCGCCTTTCCCTCTTGCCTGTTTATAGGACTTCGCTTTTTCAGGGTTTTCAACGATCGATTTCCAGGCATCCAACGGATTGTGATGCGCCTGCAATGCTTCCCGCCACAAATTGATCAGTACACCGCGCACATATGGATATTTCACACGGAGCGGGCTGTAGATGTACCAAGAAAAACTGGCCCCCCGCGGGCAGCCTCTCGGTTCGAAATCAGGCATATCCGGGCCTGTTGATGGATAATTCAAGTTTTGTCCTTCCCACGTGACAATTCCGTTTTTTACATAAATATTCCAGCTGCAAGAACCCGTGCAGTTGACGCCGTGGGTGGAGCGAACGACTTTGTCGTACTGCCATCTGTTTCTGTATACATTCTCCCAATCACGATCTTCGCTTGTCGTTTGGCTATGGTTATTTGAATGATGTTCGATAGGAGAAAAATAGTTTAATCTCCTGAGCAACGGACTCATTTTCTTTTTCTTCATGATCGTTCACTCCTTCCGAGTCAGGTGATGCTATGTACACTATAAACAGAGACGGCGCGTTTCCTTGTGAACTATGTCACACACTCTGCTTTTTTCACAAAACGTTCACACAGAGCAGCAGGAAGGATTTTCAAACGATATGGGGACGCCCGGCGTCATCAAAAAAAACCGGTTCTGTTTAAGAACCGGGTTCGGCGTTTTCATCCCGTGATGTATGCAGATACCGCAAAAACAACTGATAGGAACAGAAGACATTTTGCTGAAGCATCGCCAAAAAGTTCATTTGCAGCCGCGGATGGTAAGACATCATTTGCTTAAATACGGAATATGGAATATGGAGTACCAGGATATCCGGTGAGGCATTGACTGAGATAAAAGGCGATAAAGAGAGCCCGCCTTTTTCATCAATCGGAAACACATCGCCTTTTTCCCACAGCGCAACGGTTTGCGACCCTTCAGGGAGCCTGCTGTCCGTAAAACGGATATTGCCTTTTAATACAATATAAACGGATTGTGAATGAAGAAAGGATGGAGATTGGTCAGATGAGCCGCGGATAAACGTCCCGTTTTTCAGCAAGGTTTCGACAATGGACAGAGGCACTTCATTAAACATAGGAAGTTGTTTCAGAAATAATAAATAGTCACACTGATTCATAGGAAAGCCTCCTGTGCTAAGGATAGCTTTAGTGTAGCCCGATTGAGCCCGCGCGGCAGTGATGTATTTCACAGCTTGTATGATAAAAGTCACTTATCAGGAGAGTGTATGTACTTATAATGAAATAAAAAGGAGGGTTTCGATGAAGGCGATGATTCCGAAGCAGCACGGCGCATGGGCGATGCTGCTGATTCCATTTTTACTCGGCATGGTCAAGGGAGGCCCGGTTTTCTGGCATGTTCCGCTCTTTCTGGGCTGGCTGTTCCTTTACTTAGCGGTTTATCCCGTTTCGCTCGCTTTGAAAAAGAAACAGCTTCAGCCCTATCAAAAGTGGATATGGTATTACGGTTTTCCGGCCTGCTGCTTTTTGATCATTTCTGTCTATCATAAGCCGCAGCTCGTCTGGATCGGCGTTTTTTTATTGCCGCTGTTTCTCATACATACGCATTATGCCCGCCGAAAAAACGAACGGGCGCTCACGAATGATATTGCGGGTGTTCTGTTCTTTTGTTCAGGCGGGCTTGCGAGCTGCTGGCTGGGAACGGGAATCCTTGACGGCTGGGCCTGGTTTCTATTCTTGCAATCCGCTTTATTTTTTGTCGGGAGTTCTTTTTATGTGAAATCGGTCATACGGGAGAGAAAAAACAGAACCTTTGCATACTGGTCGTGGGGATATCACCTCTTGCTCCCCATTTTATCGGCTTTTCTCGGGGCAGGCTGGGCGTTTCTCGCTTTTATCCCAAGCAGTCTGCGGGCCTGGTTTTTTCACGGAAGAGACTGGCCGGTGAAAACGATCGGCATTCTGGAAATCGTAAATGCCGGCTTCTTTTTCGCCGTCATGTGTATATGTATCACAAGCTGAAAAACAAGGACACCGGCTGCCCTTGTTTTTTTTCAGTCAATATTGCAGATCTCCAGCGGACAATTTTCACACTCGATCTCGCATCGTAAATAGTCCCGCTTGTGCAAAATAATTTTTCCGGTTTCGTCTATCGAAATAACCCCTTGTTTGCGGAGGTCTCCCAGCATGCGGTTGACGCTCTCCCTTGCCGCCGCGCAAAACTTAGCCAAATCCTGATTTGTCAGCACAATGTTAATCAGAATCCCGTCGCTTCGTTCCACCCCGTAGCTGTTTGATAAGCGGATAAGGGTGGAATAGAGCGCCCCCTTTTTGCCGTGAAGAAGCAGGTCCCTGATCTTGGACTGGATTTTTCGAAGATGGGTGCTCATCCATTTCATAAATTCAAACGTCAAAACACCGTTTTGGATCAATTCCTTTTCCAGCTTGTTTTTATTAATGACGAGCACCTCGCCATCCTCTAACACTTTCGCACTGAGCATATATCTCGGCTCATCTGTGAATAGCGTCAATTCCCCGACAATATCGTTTTTTTGGCAGATTCTAAGCGTCAGGTCTTTTCCGTCAGATGTCAGCTTGCCGATTTCAATGAGTCCTGACTGAATCAGATAAAGCTCTTTTGCATCCATTCCTTCTTGAAACAAATAAGTGTGTTTTTTCATTTTCCTTTTCGTACTGATCGATTCCAGCAATTCATGCAGTTCGCGGGAAAGAAGTTCTTTATCGGATTTTCGGACAGAGAGAATATTCATGAGCTCACCTCGAAGAAAGTCACGTTGCGTATGTATATTGTAACGTGACTTGATTTGCACTCACCCAGAAAAAACTAACAATCTTGTGAATGGATCATTATGAATTGAGGCTCTGACTGTTTCTCTCCGTATGTGTTTTCATTCTTTCCTGCCAATACATCCAGATCACAAGAACAAAGCTGGCTAACGCGGCCTCTGAAAGCGCCATAAACCCGATCGCGTATTGGCCTGTTGCCTGAAATACACTTGCCAGAATCAGCGGAGGGAAAAAACCGCCCAGTCCGCCCATAGCAGACACAATCCCGTTGGCAATTCCCGCTTGCTTCGAAAAATAGAAAGGCACCAGTTTAAATACCGTTCCGTTTCCAATCCCTGAGCAGACTGCCACCGTCAGCGATCCAAACGCATAAAGGCCGATCGTCGGGGAGAATGACAGCATGACCCCTGACAGCGTAAGCCCTGCGAAAACGAACATCAGAATACGGAGCGGGCTCAGTTTATCTGCAAGAAACCCTCCCACAGGCCTGAGCAGCGTAGAGACCGCAATAAAGCCGGCCGTCCGCAGACCGGCGTCCGCAGGGCTCAGCCCAAAATGCTCAACCAAAAAATTCGGAAGATAGATGGTAAAGGCGACAAAGGCGCCGAACGTAATAAAATAAAACAGGCTCAACATCCACAGCACATGATTTCGGTAAACGGCTTTCATTTGTGTCTTTATGGAAACTTTGACTTTCTTCTCATGCCGGTCGCCGAACAAAACGTGCAGTAATGCGAAAACAGCCAGCAAAACAAGATACATCTGCACGGTTGCTTTCCATCCCGCGGCTTGAGCGATAACCGGCGCCGCAAAGGTAGTAACGGCGGTGCCGATGTTTCCGGCACCGTAAATCCCATTGACGACACCGTGCTTTTCTTTCGGATAATATTTCGGGAGGGACGTCACTCCGATGGAGAATACCGCTCCCCCGATCCCTAAGAAAAAGCCGCCCGCGATTAAATCAAATAAAGAATCCGCGATACTGATCCAAAATACAGGAAACAAAAGCAGGATGAAGCTGATCATAAACATCAGCCGCGCGCCATACCTGTTCGTTAAATATCCTAAAGGAATACGGAGAAGCGATCCGAGAATAACGGGAATCGCCGTCACCAATGAAATTTCGCCTTTGCTTAAATGAATATCTGATGTCATTTGAGAAATGAGCGATGAAATCAGCACCCACACCATAAACCCTGCCACTAAGCTTAATGACTGCAACGATAATTGAATATGTTGACGATTGATCATTCGGCTTGCCCCTTTCACTGATTCAATATCAGTCTTATCATACAAAAACTCAGTGTGCGGGATTGTGAATTACATCACACGCTTTATATACAAAAAAAGAACAAAGCCCGAAGACTTTGTCCTTTGATCATCATTACATTTTTTCCGGAGCGGATACGCCGATCAGCTGAAGCGCATTGTTCAGCGTAATTTGCGTCGCCTTCATTAAAGCGAGACGCGCGCGGCTCTTCTCTTTATTTTCCGGATCGATGACTTTCTCCGCATTGTAGAAGCTGTGCAGAGCGGAAGCCAGATCATAAATATAGTTTGTGACACGGTGAGGAATGCGTTTTTCCGCCGCTTCTGCCACTGCCTCAGGGAAGCCGCCGATCGTTTTCAGCAGGTCATATTCTTTTTCTGATTGAATATGGCTGAAATCAAGATCTGCCGCCGGTTTAAGTCCCTGCTCCTCCCCTTGGCGAAGCATGCTGCAAATACGTGCATGTGCGTATTGTGCATAATACACAGGGTTTTCGTTAGATGTGGATACGGCAAGATCCAAGTCAAAATCCATGTGCGTATCAGCACTGCGCATCGCGAAGAAATAACGCACGGCATCCAAGCCGACTTCTTCAATCAAGTCGCGCATCGTTACGGCTTTCCCCGTACGTTTGCTCATCTTCATTTTTTCGCCGTTTTTGTATAAATGAACGAGCTGAATGATCTCAACTTCCAATGTGCCTTTCTTGTAACCGAGCGCTTCAATTGCCGCTTTCATACGCGGAATATACCCGTGGTGATCCGCGCCCCATACATTGATGAGCTTGTCGAATCCGCGGTCAAGTTTGTCTTTATGGTATGCGATATCCGGCAGCAAATAAGTGTATGAGCCGTCTTTTTTGATCAGCACACGGTCTTTATCGTCGCCGAACGTTGTGGAGCGGAACCATGTCGCGCCGTCCTCTTCGTATACATGGCCCTTTTCGCGAAGCGCCTCAAGCGCCTGATCAATTTTTCCGTTTTCGTACAGTGACGTTTCAGAATACCATACGTCAAACGGCACGCGGAAATTTTCCAGGTCGGAGCGAAGTTTATCAAGCTCGTACTTTAAGCCGTATTCACGGAAAAACGCCTGACGTTCGCTCTCCTCTTCATGTACGAAACGGTCGCCGAAATCTTCGGCAAGCTTTTTCCCGATGGCGATAATATCCTCGCCGCGGTAGCCGTCTTCCGGCATCGGTTTCTCGAGACCGAGCGCTTCAAAATAACGGACTTCAACGGAAAGCGCCAGGTTGTTAATCTGGTTGCCCGCATCATTAATATAGTACTCGCGGCTCACATCATAGCCCGCTTTAGAAAGAACGCTGCACAGCGCGTCACCTACCGCCGCGCCGCGCGCATGGCCTAAGTGAAGATCTCCCGTCGGGTTGGCTGATACGAATTCGACCTGAATCTTTTCGCCTTGTCCGATGTTTGTCTCTCCGTAATGTTCACCCGCTTCAAGCACGGACGGAATCAGTTTTGTTAAGTAGCTGTTGTTCATGTAAAAGTTGATAAAGCCAGGTCCCGCAATATCCATCTTTTCAATGGAAGCTTTGCCTTTATCAAATGACGCCACGATCTCCTCAGCGATTTGGCGCGGCGCTTTTTTTGCGATTCTCGCCAGCTGCATCGCCATGTTTGTGGAATAATCACCGTGTGTTTTTTCTTTCGGCGTTTCTAACAGTACGCTTGGAATCTGGCTTTCTTCCGCCAGGCCCGCTTTCAGAACGGCCGCTTTGATTTCTTCCTTCAGCACGTCCTTCATTTGTTCCGCAATGTTCATGCGTGAGTTCCTCCCTCATACGTGATCGTCATATTATGTAAATGCTGCTGCCCGTCTCCGACATGCATGTCATATGCGATGCTGATTCGGCCTTTTTCTTCACCGAGATCAGATTGAATCGATTTTGTGCTTGTTTCCAGCTCAAGCTCACCAAATGACATTTTATATTTCGCAATTGTGGAAGCTCCCGTTATGAAACGCTGATTCATTTTAACAGCGCCTGACCTCATGATCAGGACTTCGCCTTCGCTCACCTTCACAATCGTTTTTACTTTGCCTAGGTCGTGTTCTTCATAATAAGATAGATACACTTTTTGTTGTTTTACATAGTAAAATCCGGTAGTACGGAATTCGATGACTTCATCATTTCCGTCATCCTCGATCACAGACTTCACATGGAGTGTTATCGGTGTCTCTTGCTTCATTTTGACACGTCCTTTTCATCATTCCACTTTGACTTGAATAGTATAATCATTCAGCTTGTAAACTTCAACTGCTTCTATCTTACCATCATTGCTCATTAGATTTGAAGATAAACCTCATAAAAAGCAGTTCCTTATGAGAAGAGAAAATCATATCACTATGTCACCCAATCCGTAAAAAACATGACAGCAGCTTTTCAGAAACTCACACAGTCTCATCGAAGCTGCTGCGACTTCCAGCAACATAGATTGTGCAGCAGAAATGCCAACGATGTCAAAGCGCTGCGTGACAGCTATAAAAACGTCCGCCAAACACACGTGATTGCTGCTGTATTATGCCAAGTCATCATATTCGGCTGCGTGTTCGAAATCGTCAAAGCCGTCCCTTTCCGCTTTCACACGCCCCTTGCCGTATCAATGGGACTCGCGGTGTTCTGATTTTGTATTTATTGTATTTTATGCGGACGTACTTGCTGCAGCTTTTCCAGCATGTCAGCCTGTTCAAAAAAGGGCATGCGGGAGCGCTGACAGGAGCCGGGGTTTGGCGGATGCTCAGTTTCGCCATAAGTGAACTGCTGTTTTTAATCATCCTGGCTGCCATCCAGCAGATCGGCTCATTTATTTATAAACGATTTTTTTATCGCAGCTCTGCTTCTCTCAACTGTGAAATAAGCTACATCGCAATCGCTGACGGACCAGTCCCAACCGGAATCACCGTCATGGCTGTATAATCACTCGTGCGGTACACGGTTACGGTATTGTCGCCGGGCTGTGCTGCATAAATGTACTGATTATCAGGTGTTACGGCGAGGTCAAAGGCGCCGGGCAGAGACACGTTTGCAATGATCCTCTGTCCAGCCGTATTAACTACGTATAAGTTATTAATGAGAAACGGTTCACTATATGGCTCTAGAAAATAAGCCCTAGTGCTATCGCGAGAAAATACAATCGTCCTCAGCGTTTCAAATAAACGGTTGAAGTCGCCTCCCCTGCTTAATGGTGACAAACTGATCTCCGTTACACCTTTCGGCAGCAGCTCACCATTCAACACATACGCAAAATTCCCAGCGTAAGGAGTGGCAATGAAACTGGGAAATTCAAATGTATCTATGATACTTTCTACCAACTGCCCAGTATTTACATCATATTTATCAACCGACCAACTGCTTCCATTAGCGGTATAGACATACTGTCCATTCGGATCAAGAGCAAAGTCTAAAGCGCCGGGTATCGGAATGACATCAATGACCGATTGAGAGGCCATGTTGATCATATATATAGATCCGGCGGCCATCACGTACGCGAACTCATCTGTTGAATCAAATTCAACCTTTCTCGGCCCTCCTCCAACAGTGATGGTATTTATGATGGTTAATGTTTTATTATCTAGCACTGAGACAAGGTTGGTATTCCCATGGAGGACATACGTGAAAGCTTTATCGAAAGTAACGCCTAGATTAGTTGGCACGTGAGAAAAAGGGATTGTTTTTACAACAGTGTTTAAATCTGAATCAATAACCGAAACCGTGCTGTCTCCTGAATTGGCTGTAAACACATACGATTGAGGGTCTGGCGGTGGCGGTAAAACAAGCGTCCCGGTCACCGTAAGCGGACTGCCGTAGAAAGGCGGTACAATGAGAAGATCTTCCACTGTTATTTGACTGAAATCAGGACAGCGGCCAGACTGCGCTGCATAATAAACAACTTGATCAATCTCTTCAGTATGAATCACAGAAACAGACCCGTCCCCTTGTCCATATTGATTTCGTACAGGCGACACACTGACAAGAAGCGTAACGGTCCCTTTTACTCTCACGGCATATCGAACACCGATATCTTCTGGTTCCGGCCCAGTCTGGATTAAGCAAGGCTCACTGATACATAATAAATGAGCAGTACTCCATGTAACCGTCGCAGCTGCTTCGGCAGAATCAATGGTGAACCCCTCGGGAATGTCAATCGGCACTTGAAACGGCGCTTCTCTGCTAATTTCCTCATCACAAAAACAGAAACAATTTTCCTGTAAAGCAGACAGATCATTCTTTTTCATGAATTCACGTCCTTTTAGAAATGTACAGCATGCAGTTGGTTAAATCACAATATCTCCCGGTGAAACCCCAAGAGATATCACAGTCTCCACAGAATAATCATCCGTGTTGTAAACAGTGATGTTCTGCTCTAAAAAATGAGCAGCATACAGAAATTCGCCATTCGGAGTAAACGCAAAGTCTCTTGCCGATTGCGGAACATTTCCTATAACGCCTGCACCATTCGGACTGACAGCATATAAATTGCCAGTGAAGCTGTCATGTAAATACACCTCTGATCCACTCGTAAACATTACATATTGGCCATCAGGCTCCAGCTCTTGGGTAATGCTGATCGTAAACGTATTTAAGTCAATAACCGTCAAATAATTGAATAAGAATTCTTGTTCTAAGACATACGCATACCGCTCCGGCCAATTTGTTTCTATGGATGATACGATAAGCTCTCGTTCAATCGTTCCTGTGACTTCACCGGTGAATAGGTCCACTTTTTGCACTAAACCAAAATCAAGAACATAGGCGAATAACCCATTGGGATCAATTGCAAAATCAAATCCTTCCACAGGAATCGACCTATCCACAGTTAACGTATCAATTCCAATCACATAAATCGCAGTATCGCCGAGAACATAAGCAAACTCATGATTTGGGATGCATTTTATCGATCCAGGCGGCTGATCCAGCAGTATGGATGCTGTCACTGTTAAAGTGTCATAATCGATGACAGAAATCACATTATTGTTGAAGTGCAAAACAAACACAGCGCTTTTATCCGGAGTTATTTCAATACCTGTCGGCCGGTACGGTAGAGCAATCGTTGTCACAACAGTATGAGTGTTTGTATCAATCACAGAAACTGATTGATCATTTGGATTCGCTGTAAACGCATAAACGGGTTCCGGCTCAGGAACAAACACAATCGTGCCCGTCACCGATAAAGGACTGCCATAGAATGGCGGAACGACAATAAGGTTCTCGATCGTAATGTCACTGACATCCGGGCAATCATCGGGTTCATCAGAATAATAGACGACTTGGTCAATCTCTGCATTGCGGATGACAGAAACAGACCCGTTCCCTTGTCCATATTGATTTCGCACTGGTGAGACACTGACGAGAAGCGTAACAGTTCCCTGCAGGCGCACTGCGAATTGAACACCGATTTCATCAGGCTCTGGCCCCGTCTCAATGAAACAGCGTTCAATGACACAAGAAAGGCTGTCTGCATTCCACGTCACGTTTGCAACAGCTTCAGCCGGATCAACAACAAACCCCTCAGGCAATTCAATCGGCGCTTGAAACATCGCTTCACGGCTTGCTTCTTCCTCGCAAAAACATAAACATTCTTCTTGTGCGGCTCCTGCTTTTTCTTTAAAGGAAAGCTTGTTATTTCTCATATCTTCACTTCCTTTTCAGACATACACTGCTCACGCAGATACAACAGAATATGGGAAGGTGTATTTGTTTGCTTGTACAAATTGTGGGGATAATAGTGGATTTTTGAAATGATATCCGCAGACATGCGGTTTTAACGAAAGAAAACATTGCGGTATTTTTGCGCTATCCTTCCGAATGAAAATGATAAAATATGTCATATACATAACGTGGAAGGGAGGGATTGGGAATAGTGGCGAGTGTTTTATCATCTTCAGCGGTTGGAGAAAAAATCAACGAATGGTATATGTACATTCGAAGGTTCAGCATCCCGGACGCCGAGTACTTGCGGAGAGAAATCAAAGAAGAACTTGCAGGTCTGGAAGATGATCAGGATCTTCATCTATACTATTCTCTCATGGAATTCCGCCACAATCTGATGCTCGAATACCTCGAACCGCTGGAATCGCAGCGGATAGAAGAACAGCCGAGACTATCGGATCTGCTCGCGGATATTGATAAAAAGCAGGCCCGGCTGACCGGACGTCTTGATTATTATTTTAATTTTTTCCGGGGGATGTATGAGCTGGAATGCCGTGAATATCTTTCAGCGATTCAGTTTTTTAAGAAAGCTGAATATAAGCTTGATTTTGTCAAAGATTGTATCGAGAAAGCTGAATTTTATTTTAAGATGTCAGAGTCCTACTATTATATGAAACAGACATATTTTTCTATGGATTATGCCCGGCAGGCTTATGAAATTTATCATAAGCAGGAGGCATATAATATAAGGGTGCTTCAGTGCCATTCATTGTTCGCTACCAACTTTCTTGACTTAAAGCAATATGATGAAGCAATTCAGCATTTTAAAAAGGCTTATGCCATGGCAGAGGCAGAACAGCAGCCACAATTAATGGGCCGGACTCTATATAATATCGGACTTTGTTTTAACAGCCAAGAAAATTACAAACCAGCCATTGATTACATAAAACGGGCAATAGCTGTTTTTGAAGATGGGAACATCATCACTTCTCTCCCGCAAGCCTATTTCTTAATCACACAAATACATTATAAAATCGGAAATATGGCCATAGCCAGACAATATCATGACAAAGGGGTATCTTATGCAGAGGAGGCAGAAGATTCCCTATATATAGTCGAGTATGAATTTTTGGAATCTTTGTATGTCGGTGAGCCTGATGAAGAAGCAATCATGGAATGTTTTGACTTTCTCAGAGATAAATCGATGTATGCTGATCTTGAAGATTTTGCCTTAGATGTGGCAAAATATTATCATGAAAGAGAAAATTTCGAGAAGGCTTCCGCATATTTTTTAAAGGTGGAAGAAACAAGACAGCAGATTCAAGGAGGTGTGAAGTTGTATGAAATTGAAGTATAAATTAGCACTTACTTGCTTGGCAATAAGCACTGTTTTTGTTTCAGCCGACATCGCAAGTGCACCGAAACATCAATTTGAAGTTGCTCAGCGCGGAATGATTTAAATGATGATTACTTTTAGGCTTGCAGGTTAAACTGCAAGCCGTTTTTTATATAAACAACTAATTTGCAAAAACAAAAAGTATACCTTAAAATTCAAATGTGTAAAAAGTATTTGACACATATACATATATTATTTAAAATAAATATATATAAATTTGAAAATTTAAAATAAAAACAAAAATATTTAAGGAGGGTTTTAGTGGATAACAATATTAAAAAACTTAGAACAGCAGCTGATATTTCACAAAATGATCTGGCTAAGCTCTGCAATGTGACCAGGCAAACCATCAATGCAATTGAAAATAATAAATATGACCCGACTTTAAGTCTGGCTTTTTCGATAGCTCACGCATTAAATACGGGAATAGATAAAGTATTCAACTATAACGCCAAAAAAAAGTAAGGGAGCGGTTCTTATGAAGAAAATGGATGAGATGCAAAAACACCAATCGGGTATAGCCGCCAGAATAACATTTAGTTTTTATACTGTCGCTTTACTGATATGGTCATTAATAGATTATTTTAAAAACGGAAATACAGGATGGCAATTTCCAATACTTTTAATAGGCTGCGCGCTCTATTTATGGATTCAAGTTTATCATAATCGAAAAACAAGGTAACAATTCCAATACACTTCCGGAGGATTATACAGCAATGTACGAATATAAGTTCATAAAAGTAGAAGTAAACCGATGGAAAGGAAAGCCTAAAGAAGACTATAAAGAAATTATTGAAAAGTATTCGCAGCAAGGATGGAAGCTGGTTCAAATATTTGCTCCTCCTATTTCAGGTTATGGGGCAGCCGATTATTTTGATATTATTCTTGAAAAAAAAGTATAAATGTTTCAGTACAAAGAAAGCCGGATCATACATATGGTCCGGCTTTCTTTGTACTGAAATAAGCCAGCAGATACCTTAACGGATTTCACCTCTTAAATATTTTTTCGGAAATCCGCAATTCAAATAGCTTCCAATATATTTTATTATTTAACTTGCTGGGGATATTGAAAAAATTGGAGGAAAAAATGAGTCTACTTTTAAAAACACAAAATAGTAAAGCGATTTTTACATTAGTAGCATCAGGAATCATTGTTCTCGCTCTTTTCAGTATAAAACATAATCATTTAAGCATGGATGTCATCGATATTTTAAACAGAGCTGGAATAATAGCTCCTAGTTGGATTGTCAGTGCTATCACTGCAACGGGTTCAGTCCTGGCTATCATTACTGTTTTAGGATCTCTTGGTGCAGGCTTGCCATTAGCCGTTTTAGAACAATTGGCTGCAGCAAGTACAGCAGCAGCTTAATATAAAACATTAAATTCAATATCCCTGGCAGTCCCTTAAACGAATGGATGAAAATACTTTGTTTAAAAAGAACGTTTTAGTCAAATTGTACATACTCTGTCTGATCTTATTTTTAATTGCTTTATTTACAGCATATTTTTATACAGATCCCGCTACAAATGTAAATAATCTAAATCGAAATATCCGTCCGGATTTTTTTCAGATTTTCTTTAATAATATTAAAGTAGCGAGTCTGCTTGTTTTTTTAGGCCCGTTGACGCTGTCACTTGGCACGATTGCAGTTTTAATTATTAATGGATTAATTTTAGGAAATGCCATAGGAAACATCAAAGACAATTTAAACCTTTTACTGCTTGTTATACCCCATGGAATAATTGAAGTCCCGGTATTGCTTCTTGCAGCTTCTATAGGAATGAAATTAACTTTGGATTTATTACTCCTCAAAATAAATTTAAAATTCACTTTTAAATATATTGGTATTATATTTCTCGGTTTAATGATAGCAGCTATGTTAGAAACATTTCTTACACCTATCTTTATAAAAGGAGTCTCTTAGGATTATGCAAATTGAATTATCTTCATTTAAGGACCGAAACATTAATTTTTTGTCCTCGTTTTTGTTTTATATTATCGGGTTAGCTTTTTATTTAAGTTCCCTATTGCCTTTTATGAAAAGTTTAATTCCCAAAAACATCCCTATACAAGTTGTTGAGCAAGTAAAACATTTAGATTATATCATTGCGATAGCCGCACTGTTACTTTTAATGTTCGGGGTGATTTTTGAAGGATTTGTATTATTTCTCATTATAAATTTTCTTGGCGCTCAAATTAAGATTAAAACCTTTTATTCCCTATTTATGTTTTCTAACATCCCGGTCGCAATTAAGTTTTTTCTTATATCATTCAAAAACATTTTCGCGGAACATCCAAACACTAGTTTATTTTTCACAAGTAATCATTTGATTTTTTCTATCTTTGATTTGTTCAATATTGCATACTTATTTCTTTTGTTTATTCTTCTGAAATGGAGAACAAATTTGAACTACCTGACAATCTCAGTTTTTATTTTTACGGCATTCCTGTATAGAATGTTTTTTTAGCATATATAAATAAACCCCCTCAATAGGGGTTTTTCTTTCATTTCGTTCACTGTATACAATTCCTTTTATATGCTTCCGAAACAATACCGACTCTAGTACTCACATTCCACTTTTTACAGAGACCGGCTATGATATATTCGACATTACGCTGCGAGTAGTTTAATGACTTAGCGATCTCTTTATTAGGTTTTTCAGCAATTATCAGTTTAATTACTGAAATTTCAATCTTTTTTAATTCCAATTCATTTTCTACTGCTGTTTTCATTCTAACTTCCTTTCTAAAAATGTATTTACTAAATAATACCCTATTATATAATTTTTATCAATAACATCAATTATTAATGGTAAAATAATATGTTGCTTTTACTAACTTCTAAGTAGTTTATATACAATATAAAAATCCCCCGCATGTTTCAAGCGGGGGATTTTCTTTTATTTCACAAACCCAAGCAGCATTTCACGAATCATCTTGCTTGCCGTGTTTGCGGTTTGTTCTGAGTGGTCATAGACCGGCGCAACTTCTACGAGGTCAGCGCCTTTTACATTGACTTCTGAGCGCGCGATTTCATGGATGGACGCGAGCAATTCTTTAGACGTGATGCCTCCTGCGTCAACCGTGCCCGTTCCCGGCGCATGAGCGGGATCAAGAACGTCGATATCGATGGTGACATAAACAGGGCGTCCCGCAAGCTGCGGCAGCACTTTTTTCAGCGGCTCAAGCACTTCAAACTTAGAAATGTGCATGCCGTTTTCTTTCGCCCATTCAAATTCTTCCTTCATTCCGGAACGGATGCCGAATGAAAATACGTTTTGCGGCCCGATGAGCTCGGCCGCTTTGCGGATCGGAGTAGAGTGGGAAAGCGGTTCGCCTTCATAATCCGTGCGCAGGTCGGTGTGCGCGTCAAAATGAATGATGGCAAGGTCCGGAAATTTCTTATACATGGCTTTTATGACAGGCCATGATACAAGGTGCTCCCCTCCCATGCCGAGCGGGAACTTTCCTTTTTCTAAAATGCTGTCCACGTATTCTTCAATCATATCAAGGCTTCTTTGCGGATTGCCGAACGGAAGCGGAATGTCGCCGGCGTCAAAGAAATTCAAATCAGCCAAGTCACGGTCGAGATACGGGCTGTATTCTTCAAGACCGATAGACACCTCGCGGATTCTCCCCGGGCCGAAACGCGAACCCGGACGGTAGCTGACCGTCCAATCCATCGGCATGCCGTAAAGGATGGCGTCCGCCTCTTTCCAGTCGGGGCGGCTTGCGATAAATACTTTTCCTGAATATGCTTCATCAAACCTCATGATAAAACCCTCGCTTTCCTGTAAAAAAGCGCAAGATTCGCTCCTGCGCCGTACGTTTTTATTTGATTAAGTCGCTCACAAATTTCGGAAGAACAAATGCCGCTTTGTGAAGCTCTTTCGTGTAATATTTCGTGTCGATGTCAAAGAAACGGCTGTCCTCCACTTCAAGCGGATCGTACTTTTTAGAACCGATCGTAAATGTCCACAGGCCGCTCGGGTACGTCGGGATATTAGCCGTATACAGGCGGGTGATCGGGAAGATTTCTTTCACGTCACGCTGAACGTTTGTAATCAGTTCCGGTGTAAACCACGGGTTGTCCGTCTGCGCGACGAAGATGCCGTCTTCTTTTAACGCCTTGGAAATTCCGGCATAGAAGCCTTTTGAGAACAGATTGACGGCCGGTCCGACCGGTTCTGTTGAATCAACCATGATGACATCATACTCATTCTCTGATTTCGCAATGTGCATGAAACCGTCATCGACTCTCACGTCGACGCGCGGATCATCAAGCTTGCCCGCAATGGACGGAAGGAATTTTTTAGAGTATTCAATAACCTTGCCGTCAATGTCGACAAGCGTCGCTTTTTTTACGCTTGGGTGCTTCAGAATCTCTCTGATGACACCGCCGTCTCCGCCGCCGACAACGAGGACGTTTTCCGGATTCGGGTGCGTAAATAACGGGACGTGCGCAACCATTTCATGATAGACAAATTCGTCTTTTTCAGAAGTCATGACCATTCCGTCTAAGAACAGCATGTTGCCGAATTCTTCTGTCTCCACCATTTCCAGATGCTGAAATTCCGTCTGTTCCGTATGTAATGTTTGTTTCACCTTTAATGTAATGCCGAAATTCTTCGTCTGCTTCTCCGTATACCAAAGCTCGCTCAATTGTCATCTCCCTTTCAAGGCTTATTTCATTTATTGTAAGCGTCTGTATCGCTTTTATTCCGGTTAAAATCTCATTTTCACCTAAGGAAAAAGTATAGAGGATGGAGGGGAAAAAGTAAAGAAGTGTCCGGTTTGATATGTTTAAAAAACCCCCTTTTTTCACATAATAATAGAATCATGAAAAAGGGGGTTCCCAAAAGTGGATAAAGTATCTGGAAAACAGCTCAGAATCACGTTCAAAATCATCCGCGCCTGCATCTTTCTGACACTGATCGGCGGAATGCTGGCCGGCGTCTGCTTCACATCCGTTC
This sequence comes from Bacillus sp. JHAA, assembly GCF_036961585.1. NCBI lineage: Bacteria > Bacillati > Bacillota > Bacilli > Caryophanales > Bacillaceae > Bacillus > Bacillus sp. JHAA. The sequence continues at coordinate 652,371 of NZ_JBAMDE010000001.1, forward strand.
TTCTTGCAGCGAAATGGCAGGGGGCCCCCTCCGTCCGGGTTCCTCAGTCTACGATTCTTTATGCAAATGACGGCTCAAAGCTAGGTGAGACCGATTTCGGGGAAAAGCGCTACTGGGTGCGGTTAAAAGATATCAATCCGATAGCGGTGCAGGCCGCCATAGCGGTGGAGGATCAAAACTTTTACAATCACCACGGTTTTGATTACCGGCGGATGGCCGCCGCCGCGCTGGCTGACATAAAGGCAATGGCCAAGGTTCAGGGCGCAAGCACCATCACCCAGCAATACGCGAGAAATCTCTACCTTGAGCATGATAAGACATGGAAACGAAAATGGAATGAAGCATTTTACACGATCCGCCTTGAACAGAACTATTCTAAAAACGAGATTTTAGAAGGTTATGTAAATACGATATATTACGGCCACGGCGCATATGGAATTGAAGCCGCCTCGCGCCTGTATTTCGGCAAACACGCCAAAGATCTGAACGATGCGGAAGCCGTGCTTTTGGCGGGCATACCGAAAGGCCCGTCCGGCTATTCGCCATATGTCAGCGAAAAGAAGGCCAAACAGCGCCAGGAAACCATTCTCCGACTGATGATCGGCCAAAAAATGATCTCAAAAGAAAAGGCGGAAAGGCTTAAGAAAACGCCGCTTGCCTATCAGCCGCTGAAAAACAGAACCGCGGCGAAAACGGCGCCTTATTTTTACGATGATGCGATGAAAGAACTCGAGAAAAAGCTCGGCATGACGCGCGAACAGCTGGCAACGAGCGGATTGCGTGTTTATACGACGCTTGATAAGCGCATGCAGCGGATTGCGGAAAACACTGTGGCACATACGATCCGTACCGGCTCTGACATTCAGGTCGGCTTTTCCGCGATTGATCCGGCAACAGGGCGCGTGCTTGCGCTTCTCGGCGGACGTGACTACGAAAAAAGCCCGTTTGACCGGGCGACACAGGCGAAACGGCAGCCGGCTTCCACGATCAAGCCGCTTTTGTACTACAAAGCGATTCAAAGCGGCTTTACACCGGTCACGCTGATGAAAAGCGAAGCCACAGAGTTCCAGATTGACGACAACGGAGATACTTATTCTCCAAGCAATTACAACGGCTACTACGCCAATAAACCGATTACGCTGCTTCAGGCGCTTGCGTTATCAGACAACATTTATGCCGTGAAGACCCATCTCTTTCTCGGCATGAATAAGCTCGTGTCGGCGGCAAAGGAATTCGGCATCAGCGAACATTTAAAGCCCCTTCCGTCTCTGGCGCTCGGAACTGAACCCGTGCGCCCGATTGAGATGGTTAATGCCTACGCGATGCTCGCAAACGGGGGAAAACAAATCACCCCTTCCTTTATCACAAAAGTGACGGATACCGCCGGCAACGTCTTGTATGAACAGCCGCGCGGACATCAGCAGACGCTTGATAAAAAAGCCGCTTTTGTGACGGCGAGCATGATGACGGGCATGTTTGATCAGGATTTAAACGGCTATACTTCCGTCACGGGACGCACCATTTCTGACCGGCTGACACGAACCTATGGCGGTAAATCAGGCACGACGAGCGCAGACAGCTGGATGATCGGCTTTAACCCGGCTCTTGCCGCCGGTGTATGGACAGGCTATGACAAAAGCAGCACGATTGATTCAGTAGAGGAAAAAAGCTATGCGAAGACGATTTGGGCGGACTTTATGGAGAAGGCGCTCGAAGGAGAACCGGAAATAGCGCTTAAACCGCCGAAGGGCGTCACGGGCGTCTATATCGATCCCGCTTCCGGCTACACTTCGGGACCCGGCTGCGCCGCAAAGCATTATACGTATTTCATCGCAGGCACTGAGCCCGCGGATGTGTGCTACGGACCGGAACCTTCTAAAAAAGAAAAGGAACACGCCCCCGCCCGCAAAGAAGCTCCGCGCAAAAAATGGTGGGATAAGTGGCTCGGCAAAAAAGACTGAGCCCGGTGCATTGCGCGCCGGGCTTTAATCCGCGTCTTCCTCAAGCACCCACGGGAGCAAGAGTGAAAAGTCGAGATGGATAATAGGGTCAGGAAAACCCTTCGGTATAAAAAATGTTGTACTCGGCAATGAAAACGAAAAGCGGATATCTCCCGCCCTCTCGATATGAAAATTCGGCCAGCCTTCCCTAAGCCTGCCGACAATCGGATAGCTGCCCGCATAATGATGCAGGCCGTTTTCCTTTCCATGCTCCCCCAAATCGTGACAGACAGCCGGACGAATCCCAAACTGCGTAAACAATCTTGTTTTCTCGGCGGGAAGGAGATTCACCGCCTCGGAAAAGTTCCGGCAGCTCCCGCAATCGCAAGGATCAGGCCATGATTTTTCGTATTGTTTTCTCGTTTCCTCCGCATCTGCTTCAATGACCCATGGCCCGATTTCAAAGACGGTGAACATGATGAAACCTCCGCGTAAACATGAAAAACCCCGAGTCTTGGTTCGGCTCGGGACTTTCCATGTCCTGATTCTGTATCAACAGTTTACTCAGTACAATTGCAAAATAGTGCAAATATTTATAAAGTTCACAAAAAGTTCACAAATTATTTTTCTTTTGGAAGCAGTCCTGTTTTCAATTCATCGGATGAACGTTCCCAGAGCCCTTGGTCATGCTTCTGCAGAAATTCAGCAAGCACCTGCTTTGAGCTGGCGTCCATTTTGTCCACGATAATGCAGCGCTTCATTGATTTATCCATTAAATTCACATGCTCCGGCAATGACTTATAGCCTCTGCGGATACTTCTGTCCACGGTCATTTCACAAGCCGTCACACCCGCGTAATAAGGGCCTTCTTCTTTTCTGTCGATGGTGACCCACACGAGCCAGTACGGTTTTCCGTTCGGCACTTCATCTTTGTTCGGCAGGAATTTGATGCCTTTTTCAACGACACTGCGGGCATGCATGGCGCCGATGTCAACGAAGGCTTCCTTCTCTTCCACATCGACAAATACCGGAGAAATATTGTCAAGGCTCAGCGCCCCGGCGCCAAAACCGCCATGTCCGTCGGTCGGATCACTTTTAATAATATTAAATCCGATTGTTTTCTTCTTTTTTTCTTCCATGAAAATACCCTCCTACAAAAGCGGTTGAAATATAATGGCAAATACCTTGAGAATCCAGTCTCTCCCCTCGCTTAACAGCGGCCACACGACATAGGAGCCGACCGGTGTCACAAACAGCACGAGAAACACGATAATCCCGTAGCTCTCAAACTGAGTCATTTTGGCGCGCACCCGCGGCGGCACGAGATCCTCAATAATCCGGTAGCCGTCAAGCGGAGGAAGCGGCAGCAGGTTGAATAAACACAGCGCGAGATTCAGCTGAATCCAAATAGAGAAAAAGCGGTCAAGCCCCATGCTGAATGCAGAAAGCAGCTCCATTCCGTAAGCATGCATCAACACTAGCAAAAAGAAACCGATAAAGGCAAGAAGCAGGTTGCTTACAGGCCCGGCGACGGAAACCAGCACTCCCGCCAGCCGCGGTCTTTTAAAGGCGCGGCGGTTCACCGGCACCGGACGGGCCCAGCCGAAACCCGCGACCAAAATTAGAATCGTTCCGAAAACATCAAGATGTTTAATCGGATTGAGCGTTAATCTGCCCTGCCTCGCCGCGGTATCGTCTCCGAACCGATACGCGACATACGCGTGCGCCAGTTCATGCATCGTAAATGCCACAATCAGCGTAATCACGACATAGGGCATAAGCTCCAGCGGATAATATAAAAATCTGTCCAAATGTAAAAATCCCCTTTTTTAAAAAATGCAAGATTGTCCTTCATTCAGTATACTATAAGTGACCTCTCTTCCAAAGAGAGGAAACGATAAAGGAGGATCAGCACCATGCCGCTCGTAACCGTTAAAATGCTTGAAGGCCGCACAGATGAACAAAAACGGAATCTGGTTGAAAAAGTGACAGAAGCCGTAAAAGAAACGACAGGCGCAGCCGAAGAAAAGATCATTGTCATGATTGAAGAAATGAGAAAGGATCATTACGCCGTCGCCGGCAAACGGATCAGCGATACGGAGTAATCCTTGATAATGGCCGGCGCTGCTATGTCAGGCCGGCTTATTTCATTACTTTTTCAACGAGGCTGAAAAAGGTATTCTTTTCTTCTTCTGTCAATGCTTCGAACAGCTCGTCAATGAGCATCTGACGGTTTTCAATCATTTGCATGGCCGCCATTTTTCCCGATTCGGAAAGCGTCATCCATACCGTGCGCCGGTCTTCGTTATTTCTCGACCTTTCCACGAAACCCTCTTTTTCTAAATGATTCAGAGCGGTTGTCGTGGCTGAAGGCGATAATGTGACTTCCTGCAATATATCTTTAATCGTGCACGTGCCGTGCCGGTAAATAATCCTGAGAATAAATCCTCTGATATTGTTTATACTCTTCGGAATTGTCGCCTCATCAAGCTTTTTCGTGCTCTTTAAATATTTCGTGAGCGCGTAATCCAGTACATTTGCTTGTAATATATCGTGCTTCATGCAGAAACTCCCCATTTCAAGATGCATCCATCATCATTGTTTGTTTTTTATTACATTTTACTGATACCTTACGGAGAAAGTCAAAATTCCGGCCGGAAAGCCCACAACTTTTATCCTGCCCTATACAGACTATTATCTCCTGCTTTTTTACCCATCCCTTTTATGCAATGCTGGTTTTATAGACATGATTCAGGTAAAATCATTAAGGGTGACTGCGTTTGACGGAAAGGATAATCTGATCGGATGCGGCAGACAATATGACTGGAAAAGAAACGGAACAGACGGGGAAACAGAACACAGGATTGTCGATTACACAGAAGATGTGACACGGGTAAAAGCCAAAGAGGCCCTCTTGGCTTTTACTTTTGGATGGAGGGATGCGTGTTGCGGAATATCCTACAAAAAAAAGACATCACCCAGCTGCTTGAACAAAGCAGAAACAGGCAGACTGCCAAAACGATGGGTGGATTTGATTTAACATTACTGGGCATCGGCGCCGTCATCGGGACGGGCGTCATGGTTCTTACAGGCATTACGGCCGCGAAAAACGCCGGGCCTTCCGTAATCTTTTCTTTTATCATTGCAGCCGTTGTCTGCAGCCTTGCAGCATTATGTTACGCCGAAATCGCTTCTGTTCTCCCGGTTTACGGAAGTGCCTATATTTACTCTTACACTACCATGGGAGAAATTGTCGGCCATTTAATGGGCTGGACGCTCTTATCCGTTTATATGGTGACGGCGTCGGCGGTGGCAAGCGGCTGGTCAAGTTATTTTAATAATCTGTTAGCCGAAATCGGCATGCCTTTGCCGGACAGTCTGCTGCACGTGCCGAGCCAGGGGGGCATCGTCAACCTTCCTGCCATCATCATTACTCTATTAATTGCCGTCGTTCTGTCACGCGGCTCTAAAGAGAGCAAAACCTTTAATAATATAATGGTTCTCGTAAAAATCGGAATTGTTTTGCTGTTTATCATCACAGGAAGCTTTTTTGTAAAGCCGGGCAATTGGCATCCTTTTATGCCTTTTGGAATCAAAGGCGTCATTACGGGGGCTTCTGCCGTCTTTTTTGCGTTTCTCGGATTTGACGCGATTTCCGCTTCGGCTGAAGAAGTCAAAAAACCGCAGCGCAACCTGCCGATCGGTATTATCGGTTCATTGGTGATCTGTACATTTGTATACGTCATCGTCTGTCTCGTCATGACGGGTATGGTTCCGTATTCACAGCTTAATGTGCCGGAAGCCATGTCTTATGTGTTGCAGTCTGTCGGACAAAACGCGGTGGCGGGCGTTATCGCTGCCGGTGCGGTGATCGGACTGATGGCCGTCGTTCTCGCCCATACCTATGCGGCGACCCGTATATCTTTTGCGATGGCAAGAGACGGAATGCTGCCGAAAGTCTTTACTATTGTCGGAAAGAAATCGGGAGCGCCGATCTTTAATACGTGGCTGATCGGACTGATCAGCGCCTGCATCGCGGGTTTTGTTGATCTGAAAGAGCTGTCAGATCTCTCAAACATCGGCGCATTATTGACATTCGCCATGGTCAGTCTGTCCGTGCTGATTCTGCGCCGCACCCATAAGGATCTGCCACGGGGATTTAAAGTGCCTTTTGTACCCGTACTGCCGATTTTGGCCATTATCTGCTGTTTGTTTTTAATGGTCAATCTGCCGCTGAAAACGTGGCTTTATTTTGCCGTCTGGCTGATCATCGGCGTGATCGTTTACTTTTTATATTCGTACAAGCACAGCAAATTGAGACAATAAACAAAACCAGGCCCGCTTTATCGCGGCCTGGTTTTTTCATCAAAAAAGACGAAAGCCATCGCCTTTAACAAATGTGTTTCAGCTCTTCTATGTAGTGAAGCGCCTCATCATATTCTTCATCCGTATATTTCTGTTTGCTTTTTATCGTAAACACTTTCTCTTTCTTTTCCTCAGCTTCAAGGCCGTCAAAATACAAAATCGTAGACACCAGCTCCAAAAACCGGGATGAGCGGCTGTTGACGCTGTCGATGTACTTCTTCATATCCGGCATCGTAAGCTCCGCATGATGTAAAAACTCGGCTCCCGTCTCCGTCAGCGAGTACCGGTATTGAAAGTAGCCGCCCTTTTTTTCCTTCACCTCATCCAGAAACCCAAGATTGCACAGCTCTTCAATTCGAAGCGTCAGTTCTTCGGAATACGGGCCGTAAAAATGAAAATCATATTTTTCGTAGAAAGGATACTGCATTTTCTTCGCGATATAAATGATTTTCTGCAGCTTTTTCCGCCCGATGATTTCTCCAGAATCCGAGAACACCTTCATCAGTTTTGCATGTTCTTTCAACAAATTCCCGACATCTCCTTTTCCTTCTTTACCAAAATCCTTCTATGTCAGTCCCAGCAGCTGCCGGATTTTTAATTTTGCTTCAGGGTTTTCTGAATCGTCACAAATGAGGTCCATCGGATAGTAGAGCTTATGGTCCGTCCGGCGTTTGCCCGAAATGGATTCGACAATGGCGGACTGCCTGGACAGCTCTTTGATCTGGCCGTTCTGCGTTAACAGGTGAATCGGCAGACGCTCCTCCTCTTCACCCGGCCGGTAAAAATCATACGGCAGATCCGATGAAGAATCGACCACTAAATAGTAATTGGGATCAATTCCCGCCTCTTTAAACAGAGCGGTCAGTTCAAAATAAGCCGACATTTCCTCATTGGGGTTAAATTCGGCATATTGAAACAGCTGGCGGTTAATGAAGCGGCGGCACAAGTCGGACAGAATCGGGTCCTCTTCTTCTTCCCAAGCCTGGAAATAATATAAAATGATGGCTTCATCAAGCTTCAGATAATCCGCAAGCGTCAGCTTCCCTTCAAAAATGGAATAAAAATGAACGGGAGCATGAGTGAAGATATACCCTTCTTCATGGAGCTGCTTCGCACGGTGGAGAATTTTCGTCAAAATGACTTCAGCGCTTCTCGTCACGGGATGAAAATACACCTGCCAGTACATTTGATAGCGGCTCATAATATAGTCTTCGACGGCGTGCATGCCGCTTTGCTTAATGACGATTTGGTCCTCTCGCGGACGCATCACCCTTAAAATCCGTTCCATATCAAAATGTCCGTAGCTGACGCCCGTATAGTATGCGTCCCGCTGAAGGTAATCCATCCTGTCGGCGTCAATCTGGCTCGAAATCAGGCTGACCACCTGTTTGTTTTTGTATGTTTTGGCAATGACTTCGGCAACATCCTGCGGAAATCCCGGTCCCGCCTTTCTGAGAACCTGATTCACCTCGGTGTCGCCGAGAATGATTTCCCTCGTATAGTCTTCATGATCCAGATGAAAAACCTTTTCAAAGGAATGCGAAAACGGCCCATGTCCCAAATCGTGCAAAAGCGCGGCGCTGAGACAGAGTTCGCGTTCATTGTCATCCCATTCAGGACGCCCTTTAAAAACATCATCAACCATTCGTCTGACAATCTCATAGACGCCGAGAGAATGGTTAAAACGGCTGTGTTCCGCGCCGTGAAACGTCAAATACGTCGTACCGAGCTGTTTGATCCGGCGCAGCCGCTGAAATTCACGGGTGCCGATCAAATCCCAGATCAGCTTGTCCCGCACATGAACATAGCGGTGAACGGGATCTTTAAACACTTTTTCTTCTGATAATTTTCCGTTTGGATACGCCATCGTCATTCCCTCTTTTTTTTAGCCGTGATTCTATTATATCGGCTCTGTAATTTGAAAACATCCTTGAATTTGTCCGGCGTTTTGTTCCAGTATTCCGTCATTGATTTTTTGAAGCAAAAAAGCCTGACCCGTCGGGCGAGGCTGTCGTAAAATACACATTTACTTTTTGATCTTCTTTTTCACTTTCTCAATCAGCTCATCCTCAGTCGGCGCCGACAGCGGGCGGTTGTTTACGAAAGCAAACGATTTTTTGCGTCCGGGCCCGCAATATGACTGACATCCGACCTCCACTTTTGCATCCGGGTCAGCTTCTTTCAAACGCGGCAGCAAAGTCTTAATATTGGTGGCCTGGCAATCATCACACACTCGGAATTCATTAGCCATGATGTACGCTTCCCTTCATTCAATGTTCCTCTATGTTAAATCTTAATTTTAAAAACGAAAAAAATCACATCACATCTCATTGTACAAGGATTCATCTTATCCTGCAAGGCTCTGCGTATCTCTCATTCTTTCAGCCAATTTGTATAAATATTTTCCAATCTGGACATTCTAATACCATCAAAGATATTGGGGGTTGAGAACATTGACAAAACAAAGACAGGACGCCTGGTCGGAGGAAAACGACCTGCTGCTTGCGGAAACCGTGCTCCGGCACGTCCGGGAAGGAAGCACGCAGCTGAACGCCTTTGAAGAGGTAGGCGATAAATTAAACAGAACGTCGGCAGCGTGCGGTTTCAGATGGAATGCCGTCGTGCGCCATCAATACGAAAAAGCGCTTCAGCTTGCCAAAAAACAGCGGAAACAGCGGATGCGCGCGCTCGGAAACGGCCAGCCGGCCAAGAAGAAACTATTATATCAGCCGCCTGCGCCGGATGCGGACATCATGCAGGAAACCGCAGCCGAAGAGACGGTTCAAACGGAAGCGCCAAAAGAGGATCGGCAAGCCGTCATGTCCGGCGAACATATGCCTTATGTCGATGAAAGCTTCAAGGAAGAGTTAGCTAGTTTATCACATTTGCTGGCGCCTCAGCAGCCGAGCCAAAAGGCGGAGCTCACAATGGCAGACGTCATTCAATTTCTGCAGAGCTATGAAGGCAGCGGAAAGCAAACTTCCGCCCTGCAAATGGAAAATGACCGTTTAAAACGGGAAAACCAAGAACTTCAGTCTAAAACCGAGCAGCTGGAAGCGGCCGTCGAAAAGCTTGAAAAAGATCAAAAAACCATTCAGGAAGACTACGAAACCTTGGTGAAAATTATGAACAGAGCCAGAAAACTAGTTTTATTTGAAGACGACGAACATGCCTCTCCGTCCTTCAAAATGGACCGGAACGGCAATTTAGAAAAAATGGCCGAATAACTCAAAAAACCCCTTTCCTTGTCATGGAAAAAGGGGTTTTTGCCATTTGTCAATGACGCGCATCCTGATCTATATTAATGTAAACATTGTTCAGGAGGCCTTCTTCCCGCAAGGGCTGCACATCTCGGTCCCCGCCCGCACATAAGCATAAAGATTCAATTCCTCATCCCAAATGGTTCTTGGGAATTATTGATCGATTAGCTACTGTGCAATACACTGTATAGAGAATACAATTATTAGATATGATGGGAATGATAGTAAATGAGTAGCCAATTACGAAAAGGAGCGTTGGAACTTTGTGTGTTGTCCCTGCTTCTTTATGAAGATTTATATGGTTATGAATTAATCAAGATCATAAGTGAAACGTTCCCTGTATCGGAGGGCACCATCTACCCCATATTACGAAGACTCACAAAAAATAACTACCTAAAAACGTATACAGCAGCTTCCGATCAAGGCCCATCACGCAAATATTACAAAGTAACAGAAGAAGGCGCCTTATATCATCACACATTAAAATCGGAATGGCTTGACCTGTCCGAAAAAGTGAACAGCATCATTAAGGAGGGAAAATGAATGTGTAAAGACCAATATTTAAAACATCTCCGGCGGGAAATAAAAGATCTGCCGGAACTTGAGCAAAAAGAGATACTCGCCGATATCGGCGAAATATTCCAAATGGGCGGCGCTGAAGGAAAAAGCGATGAACAAATCGCCGGCAATTTAGGAAACCCCAAAACACTTGCGCGCGCCTTAAAAGCGGATATTTTCATCAGTGATGCCGAGGAGCAGAAAACATGGCGCTCCTTTTTCAAAGCATTCGGCCTGATGCTGGGGATGGGCATGTTCAACTTCATGTTTATGCTGACACCGTTTCTTTTTGCCTCTGTTGCGGTGTTAAGTTTGATGGCGATCGGTCTGATGCTGATGACCGGATCATTCTTTCTCCTCGTAAAAGTGCCGATTATAACAGCCATTTTTAACGGATGTATGGTTCTTGGAGCGGGTATGGCGGTGTTTATGGCCGGATTTGATCTTTCGAAACTGATATTCCGCATCTTTTTGCGCTATTTCAAATGGAATGTCAGCGTTGTAAGGAGGGAAACCATTGAATCGAAAAATGTGGTATAGCATTGCTCTCATTTTAATCGCTGCCGGCCTGATCGGAAGCATGTTCTTCGGTTTTGACGGCTTTTACCCTAAATCATAAGGAAGGTGTGCAAATATCATGACTGAACCAGCCCTGATATTAAAAGATGTCTCTAAAACAATCAATCATACCCCTATTGTACAGTCAATTTCTTTCGATGTGAGAAAAGGCGAGATCTTCGGCCTTTTAGGGCCGAACGGCTCAGGGAAAACCACTATTTTCAGAATGATCGTACAGCTTATTAAAAAAACAGAAGGAGCCATTTCATTCAGAGGCAGACCGGACAGCGACTTTGAATATTTTATGAGACATATCGGGGTTATCATTGAAGGCCCGGATATGTATCCGAATATGACCGCTTTGCAAAACCTAAAATATTTTACTAAACTGCGCAGCACCTCGCTGCGAACGGATGACCTTATGAATACCCTTGCAAAAGTCGGGCTAGAGCAGGCTGCCCGCAAAAAAGTGAAACATTTCTCATTAGGTATGAAACAGCGCTTGGGGCTCGCTTATTCTCTTCTTCACAATCCCGGATTATTAATTCTGGATGAACCGATGAACGGCCTCGATCCTAAAGGAATGAAAGAATTGCGCACCATTCTTTCCGATTTATCGAAGCAAGGGGTTTCTATTTTATTATCGAGCCATTTATTGTCGGAAATGGAGGAGATTTGCGATAGGGTTGCCTATATTAAAAAGGGACGGATTTTAGGAATTGAAGACATGAAGAACAGACATGACCTTGGTCAGAAAAAACTGTTTACCGTCACGGTCGATCATCCGGCAAGGGCGAAAGAAATATTAGAGCAGGACGGTATTCTTCAAGTACAGCAAAAAGACAGCCGCATCATTGAATTGGAAGCGGAAGAAGATACCATCCCGTATGTCATTAAATCTTTGGCAGAGAAAGAGATTCTGATTTCCCGCGTTTCTGCAAGAACTTTGTCATTGGAAGAGAAATACATGATGATTACAGATCAGGAGGACGCGGTATGAGCATATTTCATCTGGCGCAGAACGAATTCATAAAAATAACCCGAAAAAAAGGCACACTTTTATCTCTTTTTTTCCTGTTTCTCATCGTTTTGCTGGCCGGCCTTATTATGAATCATGAGTTAGATGCTTCCTCGGATAACAATTGGAAAGAACGGCTTCTCGCCGAAAAAAAACAGGAAGAAATTGATAAACCGGCTGAAACGACAGGCGTTTATTATTCTGCTGATGTTAAGAATAAAGACTATTATTTGGAGCATAACATCAACCCCTATGAATGGAACGGCTGGAGGTTTTTCGGCACGGTTACTTCAAACGGGCTTGAGATTTTCGTCAGCTTGACCGCGATTTTAACCGTCAGCGGGGTTGTTTCTAAAGAGTTTGCCCTTGGGACGATTAAGTTTATCGCTACAAGCCCGAACCGAAGATGGCGGATTTTAACATCGAAATTTCTGGCGTCTCTTCTGTTTACCGGCATGGTTTACTTATTTTACTGTGTGAGCTGTTTGCTGATCGGCGGCGTGTTATTCGGTTTTTCCAATGCTTCATATCCGCTCGTCTATACTCATTTAAATGACAGTCTGTATACCATCAGTTCAATCAAAGCATCCGGAATCATTCTGCTTTTGCGTTTCATATCAATTATAAGCATTGTCACCATTGCGTTCACTTTGTCAGTATTGTGCAAAAGCCAGGCGCTCTCCCTTTGCTTATCGATTTTACTGCTGTTTGCCGGCAGTATATTGGGCGGAACTGATTTGCTTGCCCAATTTACGTGGTATAAATTTACGCTCTTTCCGCATTTAAATCTCGTTGCTTATGTAAATAAAAGCGCGGGTGATGCGATTTCAACGTTAAACATCCCCTATTCCATGACGGTTATAGCGATCTACTTTCTTATTTGTTTATTGATTTCTTTTTCTGTCTTTCAAAAGAGAGACATTACAGCATAGACAGAGAGGCGGCGGCATAATGAGCGGACGGCAGGAAATACTGCCGGTCCAGTAATTTGCCGCTGGCCGCCCCTTGGTCCATCGCTAACGGATTCAAATAACCGAAGCTCCCGCTGCTTCGCTGCTGAAAGCGTAGAAATTCCCGCCCTTCCCGTATAAAAAGCGCCTCATCGAATTGGAGAAATTCCATAATGGCTGTGTATTTTGCAACGGCGTCAATGTGATACTTTCTGCACTCGGCTAACATTAAACCTGAAAAAGCAAAGTCTGATGTTTTGTACCATTCCGTGAGAAAAGGCTGCAATTCATTCATTTGCAAATAAGTGACGGCATAAAGGGCATCCGCCTGTTCTTGCTGGATGCCGCCCGGCGCCATGAGCAAATCGGCCTCACGTTTCATCCCGGTTTCTAAGAACACGATCAGTTCTTCCGGAGTCACCGCCCCAAAATAAGCCCCTAACACCATGAGGATCATAGAGGAGGGCTCTGATTTCAGTTCCTCTTGTAAACCGCGGGCCATTTGTTCAAGTCCGTTATGAAAAAAGATGCTTTTTGCGGCATCTATCCTGCGGTACACATGATACGCATACGCGAACAGGACTGGATGGCATTCGTGTGTTTTTTCTCCGAAATAACGGTCTAGGAATAGAATAACTTCTTCTGTATCCTTTCTGCTTTCAAAATGATGACATGCCGCTAAACCGCAAAACAGGTGCATGAGATCATCTGCTTCCATTTCTTCCGGCTGCAGCTGAATGTTCTTCCAAAAACCCAGCAGCCATTCTTCTGTTTTTTTTATATTAAAATGTTCCTTGACTATCTGCATGTTCCACACTCCAGATTCAGAATCTCAATCGCCGGCAGAAGAGCCGGAGCACAATGAATGGATGGATTCTCGTTATTTATTTGATGAAGAGCCGCTTGACAGCCATAAAAAAATGGATCGATACACGATTGGATAAATAACATATTGCACAGCTGTTTCATTTTTCGGCTGCCGAGACAAAACACAAGCCATTTTTGAATGGACACTTTCAAGCCGGGATGAAGCAGATGCTCTCCCTCATTCAAATGAAGAAGACAGTACTCGACAAACTCCAGCTCGTTTTCAGCTGTTCTTTTCCATGCGTCATGGAGCAAAGGCTGAAACATCGAATTCTTGTAAAAGCGCACTTTTTCATGGTCAGTTGACATTCCCAGCTCGCTCAGCAAACCGACAAATTCGGCGTATTTAAAATAAGGCCATTCTTTTTTTATAAGATAGCCGTTTTGCAATCCGTGACGTATGACCTGATCATCCGAATCCATTCCCTGCTTCTTTTTATAAGCTTTTGCCGTTAAATAGATATGAATCAACTCATTGACAATGGCCGTGTTACAGTGAAACAGATCTTCCCAGCATGACTTATCAACGAAAGCGGAGGCAATCCTTTCAGTATGTTCTTTTACAGCGGAAGAATGGCTCGTCTTCCTGTAGTACTTGCAGAAGCCGGCAAACAGCTGAATGCTCTTTTGATCCGGAAGCGATTGTTCAGCAAAAGATAATAAAAATTGATCTGTCTCTTCAGCTAATCTATTCAAGTTAATCGTTCCTTTCTGCCCTAAGACAGGCATGCGCGGCGCCAGCGGCGACAAGTGTTGTATGATAGCAATGTTTGAACACATCTTCTCTTCGCTGTTCACCTTTCAAACCGGGTTTATGTTGATAGGTGATGCTCGGGACATTCCCCTCTTTCATTCGGCCCTGATAGATTTTATTCCAGGCTGCTTCATAAAGCGGTTTATGGTTGTCCTTATCCATGTTGATATGTAAAAAAGAGCTGCACATCAATAATTCACTGGTAATATCTAAATTCTCAAGACAGATATAGATCCCGAGAAATTTCAGGACCTTTTCTTTTAACGACGGCAGATGATACTCTTTATCCGTAAGCGAAGAACATCCCATGTCTGTTATATAAAAAATCGTATGAGTGATGCTGTACGCATCATGATCCGTCATATATGTATTTGGGATATCCTGACCAGCTGCTGTGTAGTGATATAAGTCAGAAAAATCCGTTATTTCCGAGGTTACGCCTGCTCTTTGCAGACTGTACTTCAGATCCATTTTCCGAAAGGGAACTTTAGCAAGGCTGCAATCAAAACGCGCTGCCGTGAATTTTTCCAGCTCCCATATCACCGAAGCCCGTGACGGATGATCAGTCAAGGTAAGAAATTCACCCGCAATAGCCAATCCAGCGAGACCGTCCGGATCAAAATGAATAAATTCTTCAAGCTGATCATTACGGAGCCTTTCTGTAATAAACTCCGTTAAAACAGCAACTTCCTTATCATCTGCCTGATTTCTGATCAGGTAATTGGTAAGAAAAATGAGTTCTATAAATGTTTTAAGGCGCCACCTGAAATCATTTGCTACTTTATGATTCATATCGAAATAATGGATATTTTTAACAATCCATGACAGTGCTCCCCGCTTAATTTCTGTTATATACTCTTGTGTCAAACTCTCACCGCCTCGTCTCAGATGTGTAGGCTCCAAACAGTGATTATCCTACTTTTGAGCGGCTAAATCAGAGAAATTCAAATTCGGGTTTTGATTGTCTTCTTGGCTCGGCACTACAAGCACCCAGCCGCTCCAAGCGAAAGAATTGCCTGATTGTTCCGCATCTCCGGCTAACAAATGTGTCGGGATCGTGATTCTTTTTTCTTCTTTTATTTTTTTAAAGTTCATATCTCCATCTCCTTTAGTTTATAGAATTATTTGGAACCTACATAAATATATTAATCAAATAAGGTATATAATGTAAACTAGTTTTGATATAACGATTCTTATTCACTATAACTAAATAGTATATAATTACCAAAAACAAAAAAACCCGGACTTAGTCCAAGCTTTCCTGCGTGCCGAACACCTTCTCATTCCGTTCCAGCATTCGGGTCAGATTTTTTTCAAATACCATTTCCTCTTCCGGCGATAATCCGGCTGCATACAGGCGTCCGCTGAGTTCCTTCAGTTCAGTCAAAAGCGCCAGCATTAAGTCTTGCACGGTAATGTCCGTTTGCAGCAATTCGCTTAATGAAGCCATCGTTTCGGGCCGGATATCGGGATATACGCCTTTTGTATCGTTGCTTTTGTCTTTTAAAGCGGCTTGATAGAAACGTCTGATCAGATCGGCGCGTTCGCTTCCGCTTTTATCGGCGCAGAGGTAAATCTGAACCGCGGTTCCGCCCCGCAGGCGTCTTTGTGAGATTCCCGCGAATTTTCGGCCGCCGATGCTGAGATCATAGCTGCCCGGGCAGTACGATCCTTTAATTTCATATGCTTCAATTTCGGCATGGTGCGGACGCAGCATCCGCCGCACCAGCTCTGTCATCGCCTCGTAGCCTCTGTCGATGTCGATGCCTTTTTTCTCGTCTTCAAAAATAAGCGAGATATTCAATACGCCTTCGTCCAGTACGACGGCGAGGCCTCCGGAATTGCGGACAATGACACGGTAGCCTTCGTCCTCCAGCAATTTCACGCCGTCCTCTAAAAACGGCAGGCGCGTGTCCTGAATGCCGAGCACGATCGTCCGGTGGTGCACCCAAGAGCGTGCCGTCGCAGGCGATTCCCCTTTGCCTACGGAGGCGCACAGCGTATCATCCATTGCGAATGACTGCTTCGCATCAAAATAAGGGCCGAGGCTGGATTGGTCAATGATTCTCCAGCTCGGCTGCATCAGTAAATCAATCGGTTGCTTTCCCATCTATTTTAAATCCCTTTCGTCATAGGCTTTCCATGCATTTATTATATCACTCCGCTTGTGATGATTGAAATTGGCTGTTCAATAGAGCGATGAAGATTTCTTTGTTTTTTGTGTTCTCCATAATGGAAGATTGGATGATAGACAGTTTCCGTTTTAAGGAGAATCCTTTTATCTCAAGCACGGAAATGCTGCCGTGAAGCAGATCCTTTTGCAGCACGCTTTTTGACAGAACGGAAAGACCCATTCCGCTGATCACGGCTTCTTTGACGCCCTGGTTGCTGCTGATCGTCATCATGGATTTCGGCCGCAGTCCGTTTGATTGAAGAACGTGGTCTAAATATTCCCTCGTTCCCGAACCCTTCTCCCTCGTCACCCATGCTTGATTTTGCAATTCGGCAGCCGGGATGTTTTTTCTGCCGGCGAGCGGGTGTCCGTTCGGTGCGGCAATGCACAATTCATCCTCCATAAACGGCTGAATGTCCAGCTCGTTTTTCCCCGTATGCCCTTCAATTAATCCGATATCGGCTTGAAGCATCCGAACCGCTTCGCTGACCTCCTCCGTGTTTCCGATCATGACGTCCAGGTTCAGCTCGGGATACTCGTCATGAAGCTTTGCGAGAAGCGGCGGCAGAATATATTCGCCGATGGTAAAGCTCGCGGCGATTTTGAGCTTCCCTTTGACATAATGATGATGGGCGTAAATTTCGGATTTCGCCTGTTCGTACAAAAAGACCATCTGCTTGGCGCGCTGATAGAGAATGTCCCCCGTCGGTGTAGTCGTAAAGTGCTTCGGAGAGCGGTTCAGCAAGGCGGTTTGAAATTCTTTCTCCAGGTTTTTAATGTGAAGGCTGACGCTTGGCTGAGAAATCATCAGCTTCTGCGCCGCCTTTGTAAAGTTTTTTTCTTCCACGACGGCAATGAATGTTTTCAGTTCCCCATAATACAAAAAGCATCGCCCCTAATCATTATTTTTCCTAATCATTTAGATCATATAAATATATTTTACTAATGATTAAGACCGCAGTAAAGTGGAGTTATCAAGATAATGGGAAGTGACTGAGATGAAGATGGTAAAAGGTGTTTCAGTTACCGCAGGAATTGCGTTTGCGGCTTTCTATGTCAGCCGCCTGCCGTTTTTTCATATGTTCGGAATGCTTGTCCTTGCAATGCTGATCGGCATGCTCTGGCGCGCCGTATTCGGACAGCGGGCGGCATTAGAGCCGGGGATCGCGTTCTCAGGCAAATACTTGCTGAAAGCAGGCATCATCCTGCTTGGCATGAGACTGAATCTGGCGGATATCTATCATGCGGGCTGGCACGTATTTGCAATTGCCGTCTGCTGTATGATGTTTGCGGGTGCCGTTGTATACGGACTGTCCCGGCTGTTCCGTATAGATCAGACACTCAGCACGCTGACAGCCTGCGGCACAGCGATCTGCGGAGCGGCTGCCATTGCCGCGATCGCGCCGCAGATCAGATCAAATGAAAATGCAGCCGCCATCAGCGCGGCCGCCGTTTCGTTATTAGGAACCGTTTTTACTGTTGTATATTCTCTTGCTTATCATGGATTGAGCTTTTCTCCTGCGGCTTACGGAGCCTTTTGCGGGGCAACGCTTCACGAGGTGGCGCATGCGGCGGCGGCCGGCAGCGCCGGAGGAAAAGCAGCCGTCGAGATGGCGGTGATCGTCAAACTGACCCGGGTCGCGCTGCTCGTCCCGGCCGCATTCATGCTCGGATTGCGGGCGCGCCGCAGCGGAAAGTCAAAGACGGCTTCTGCCGCTTCGCTCCCCATCCCCTGGTTTATCTTCGGATTTCTCGGAATGAGCGCCATCCATACATCAGGCGTTATTTCAGCCTCGTTTTCCGCGTTTCTTGTTCAAGTGTCTTATGTTTTCATCGGCATGGCGATGGCGGGTCTCGGTTTGAAAGTCCATATATCGGCGTTTCGTCATAACGGCTGGCGGGCGCTCGCAGCAGGCTTGATCGGTTCTCTCTGTTTGTCCCTGTTCGGCTGGGCCGCAGTGACGTTTTTTCTATAAAAAAAGCCGGCCCTCATAAAGGCCGGCTTTTGCGGATTACAGCGCTTGAGCAGCCGTAATTAACGCAAGATTGTAGACGTCTTCCGCATTACATCCTCTGGAAAGATCGTTTACAGGCATATTTAATCCTTGCAGAATCGGTCCGACCGCTTCAAAGCCGCCTAAGCGCTGAGCGATTTTGTAGCCGATGTTTCCTGCTTCAAGGCTTGGGAATACAAATACATTCGCGTCTCCTTTAATGTCGGAGTCCGGCGCTTTTTTCTCCGCGACAGACGGCACAAATGCAGCGTCGAATTGGAATTCGCCGTCAAGCGTAAGCTCAGGCGCTTTTTCCTTCGCAATTTTCACCGCTTCAGCCACTTTGTCCGTCTCGTCTGATTTCGCCGATCCTTTTGTAGAGAAGCTGAGCATGGCAACGCGCGGGTCAATGTCAAACATTTGAGCCGTATTGGCGCTTTCAATGGCGATTTCGGCAAGGTCCTGACTGTCAGGAGCAATGTTGATCGCGCAATCAGCGAACACATACTGCTCGTCACCGCGGGCCATGATGAAGACGCCTGATGTTTTTTTCACGCCTTCTTTTGTTTTGATGATTTGCAGTGCAGGGCGCACCGTATCAGCAGTAGAATGTGCAGCTCCGCTGACAAGTCCGTCTGCGAGACCTTTGTACACAAGCATCGTGCCGAAATAGTTTTCGTCCAGCAAAGCTTTGCGGGCCTGTTCTTCCGTCGCTTTGCCTTTGCGGCGTTCTACGAAAGCCTGAACGAGTTCTTCCATGCCTTCATATGTATGCGGGTCAAAAATGTCCACGCCGTCAAGCGTAAGATTTAATTCTTTCGCTTTTGCTTGAATGTCTTCTTTATTGCCGACTACGATCGGCTTTAATACCTTGTTGCCCGCCAAGTTGTTGACCGCAACCAGGATACGTTCGTCCAACCCTTCAGGAAATACGATTTTCACATCTTTTCCTGCGACTTTTTCTTGTACTTTTGTAAATAAATCTGCCACGATATACCCTCCTCTATGTTGACAAAAAACGCTTACTTTTACAGCATACTCTTCTTCCAGCTAAATTCAAATAACCAACTTCTATTATAGCGCTTTCAAAAAGAAATCTTATTTTTCTAACTAATTTAATTGACCGTTTGTTCACGGCATAGTTTCTGACACAAGGCTTCGGATTATTCAAGGTTTCTCCACAGCCGAAACGGTTAAACTGTGATATAGTGAAGGCATCAATGTAATGAAAAGATATAGGAGTGAAGATACATGAGTGAGCAGCAAAAAACGAACGAAGCCGCCCAAACGCTTGACGGCTGGTACGCGCTTCACGATTTCCGCACAATGGACTGGACGTCATGGAAGATGTTATCCAGCGATGAGCGCCTGTCGATTATTCACGAATTTACGGGACTGCTTGAAAAATGGGGCGTCGCCCAAAAAGAAGGCAAAGGCTCTCAAACCATCTACAGCATCGTCGGACAGAAAGCTGATTTTATGCTGATGATTCTTCGCCCGACAATGGAAGAGCTGAACGAAATCGAGCTTGAATTTAACAAATCAAAGCTTGCTGAATTTACAATCCCGGCTTATTCTTACGTGTCCGTGGTTGAGCTGAGCAACTACCTCGCAAGCGGAGAAGGCGATCCTTATGAAAATCCGCATGTCCGCGCCCGCCTGTATCCTGAGCTGCCGGAAGCGAAATACGTCTGCTTCTATCCGATGGATAAAAGAAGAAGCGGCAATGACAACTGGTACATGCTTTCTATGGATGAACGCAGAAACCTGATGAGAAGCCACGGCTTGATCGGACGAAGCTATGCCGGCAAAGTCAAACAGATTATCACGGGATCTGTCGGTTTTGACGATTACGAATGGGGCGTCACGCTCTTCAGCGATGATGTGCTTCAGTTCAAAAAACTTGTTTACGAAATGCGCTTTGATGAAGTCAGCGCGCGCTACGGCGAATTCGGTTCATTTTTTGTCGGAAACCGCTTGTCTCTCGACACGCTTCCGAAGTTTTTGCACGTGTAATAAGTTGTTAAAGCCTGATTTTAAAAATCAGGCTTTTTTCAAAAAACTATTGACAAAATATTGAACCTAATGTAAAGTTTACTTTACGTAAAGCGCACTTTACTTACTGAGCAATTGTTGTATCGAAATGAGGTGAAATATGAGTGAAAAATCGGTTAAAAGAAATTAGACAGAGGCATTCTTATTCACAGGAAACGTTAGCCTTGAAATTAAAAGTGTCCAGACAAACCATCATTTCAATTGAGAATGGGAAATATAATCCCTCCCTGCCCTTAGCTTTGAAAATAGCAAAGATTTTCAAGGAAAGTGTAGAGAATATATTTTTGTTAGAGGAGGAATAGAAATGAAGAAGAACTTTTTTTTAATATCTTTTGTTTTTTTCATTATCGTCTCGGGAGCTTTTATAGCACTATCAATATTTACGCAAACAAAATTACCTTCAATAACTTTTCCCATCTTAACTCTTTCAATAATAAGCTTTGTTCTATGGGCTACCTTCCCATCATTACCATTAAAAAGAGATGAACGAGGAAAGTTTATAATACAGAAGAGCTTAGCCTATACTTTTATGCTAACCTTAATTTATCTTTTCATTTTCTTGACAATATTTTATTTTAATTTAATCAACCTAGACAAAGAACAGATTTTACTCTTATTTTCCTCGTTAGTTATAAGTACAGCATTTATATCGATCCTCATTCTAAATAAGAAATACTAACAATTAATACTGAAAGTTAGTTAAATTAATTCTTTTTTGAAAGCTTTTACTATTATTCCAACTCGAGAACGTACATTTAACTTTTTACGTATTTTTGCTATATGATATTCAATAGCTCTTTGAGAATAACCTAATTGTTCAGCTATTTCTATATTGGATTTTTCTTTAGCTATTAGATCAATGATTTCACTCTCTGTTTTCGTTATATTGTTCACCTTTGAAAACCCCTTTAAAACAAAATCTTTGGAACCACGCTACCATACATTAGGTCCCTTTATTTATAATTTAAAAACGATTGACTGAGCCCAATATTTACTTGATCTTTATAAAAAATTAGCAGGGGATTGCCCTGCTAATTTTACAAATTTAAAATTTACTTTTACATCGTCCATAACAAACTCCTATTACAGAACCAGTTGCAACATCAGCTGCCAACAGACAAGCATAGCAACCAGCACCAGCAGTGCTAGCACAAGCAACACCACATAGTGTGGCTAATGCAGCGATTGCCCACGAAGCAACCCCTTGTCCCGATAAACAAGAATTAAAGCAGTTCCACCATTGCTTAAACCCCTGAGAAGACATGTTTTTTGTTAAATCAACTTTTTCACCATTGTCTTTAATAACAAAACCTGATTCAACTTCTCCAGATTTATTAATTTCAGCATTATAAATGAGTTTTTTATTTTTAATCACCTTTGAAGCAACTTTCCCAGATTTCTCCCTTACACCAAATAAAGAGTAGTCTTCTATAATTTTACCATTTTCATCTAGTATAACGATAAAATTGCTATCTTTTTCGACGTTTTCTCCTTTTAAAGGATAATATGCATAATAAAGCGTTTTATTTCCATAATTATCAACTTTCATCATATGTCTTTTGCTGTTATCAAACTTTATGTTTTTGCTGTACTTCTTCATCAACGCCAGTTTTTCATCTTTTTTTCCCCAATCTTTAATCCAGTCATCAATTTTTAATGTTTCAGATTTGGATGCTCTACTTAATTTTTCATCTCCTGGCTCATAATCCGCTGATGCAAAATTAGGCAATATACACGAAATTGCCAATAAGATTGATAAAGTCAACAGTAGGTAGTGCTTTGCATCCCAAATTTTTTTAATCATATGATCTCTCCCTTTCCTTTTTTTGTAATCATAATATAAAAAAATTGCGGTTAACCGAAAATATTTATATATTCAATATTTCCTTAAGATTAAGTACAAAGAACTTGGGATCAAAAACAAAACCTCTCTGAAAATCGTTGAATAACCAATAGTTTCTGCGTTTCCATTACCAAAACAACCACAACCATACGGAAAATATCTACCGAAATTAGCTATTAACAGAATAAGAAATATTGTGATTAACAGTTTATAAAATATTACAAAAAAATATCGAAATCGTTTCACCCAGATCAAAAACGCAATCATTATTTCAATAATGGGGACTGCAAACCCTACTATTAGATACATTGACTCGGGTATGTATTGATAATATTGTAGTGAAAATATAAAACTATATACGTCAAATAATTTCATAAAACCAGAATACAGCATTATTATTGATATGATTGCTACGGATACATGCTCAACTTTCCGAATTAAAAAAGTTTTTATATTTATTCTTAGTCTGTTCCCCTTCAATTCTATTAGTTTCCCTTCCATTTTTATAAACGACTAATGTCGGTGTTTGATTTATCTTATAACTTTCCCAAGATTTTTGATCACCTTCGATGTTTAATATAAGGAATTTTCCGTTTATTCTCTCTCCCATCGGAATAAGATATGGTGAAACCCTTTTACAATGAAGACAATTTATTTGATAATAGTATACAAATACGTGATTTTGATCTTTTATTGCATTTCTCACTTCATTTGTAGTAGCCTGCCCAGCATATAAATTATCTTTTTTTTGATAGATATTTGATGCAACTGCTATCAATGAACAAAATATTATAAGGATTGATATTACAATAATTATGCGCTCCTTTTTTTTCATTAAAACTAACCTCCTTTTTAATTTTTTATTCTCTTTCCCGGTTTGTTTTTTGAATATTTTATATGCTAACGTAAGGATTCTTTTTATAAAAGGGTATTTTTTACCATTTCATATATTATTTCAAAATTGATTCTATACTGATTAATGAAATTTTTATTTCAACTAAGGTTAAGTTCACTTATTATTTTTTCTTTACCAGAATTTAAATAAAATTTGCTATTTTTATCATTTTTTTTTACGATGTAAAGGAGATTCCATTTTGGTAAAGGGGTGCAGACAGTTGTCAAAACGAACCGCGTTTATTATGGGAGCCAGTCAGGGGATCGGCAAAGCGATCGCTCTGAAACTGGCGGACAATGGCTTTCATACCGTCATTAATTCACGAGTTCCCGAAAATATCGAATCGGTAAAAGAAGAGATCCTCGCCAAACATCCGGATGCGGGCGTCACCGTTCTGGCCGGGGATATGTCGGACCAGAAGACAAGAGCCGGCATTTTTGAAGAGATCAGATCACAATGCGGACGGCTTGATGTATTGATCAACAACATTCCGGGCGGCTCGCCGGATACCTTTGAAAACTGCGATATAGAGGATATGACAAATACCTTTACGAATAAAACGATCGCCTATATCGACTCTATGAAAACGGCCGCAGCAATCATGAAACAGCACGAATTCGGCAGAATCATTAATATCGTCGGAAACCTATGGAAAGAACCCGGCGCCAATATGTTTACCAACAGCATGATGAACGCCGCTTTAATTAATGCCAGCAAAAACATCGCCATTCAGCTTGCGCCTTTTCACATTACTGTCAACTGTCTGAATCCCGGGTTTATCGCCACAGACCGTTATCACCAATTCGTGAAGAATGTCATGAAGCAAAACGGCATTTCTAAAGCGGAAGCGGAAGAACGGATTGCCTCAGGCGTCCCGATGAAGCGTGTCGGAACTGCGGAAGAAACCGCGGCGCTGGCTGCCTTTCTTGCCTCTGAAGAAGCCTCCTATATTACCGGACAGCAAGTATCAGCCGACGGCGGCAGCATGAAAAGCATATAATAAAAACATCCCGCTCTCAGCGGGATGTTTCTTGTAATGAAGGAAAGGACAAACCGAGCTTTTGAATCCGCAGCACGAATTCCCTTAAATCACCCTGTTTTGCCACCATTGATATTCTGACATAACGCTTTCCGCCGCTGCCGAAAATCTCGCCGGGCGTCACGACAACATGGGCATGCTCCAGCAAATAGTCCGAAAACTGGTGTGAAGACTCGAATTCATTCGGAATTTCAGCCCATACATAAAAAGTCCCTTTCGGTTTTTCAATGCTCCAGCCTAATTCCTTTTCACATAACGCCGTGAAAAAGTCAATCCGTTCTTTATATGTGCGCTTCAGACGCTCGGTATGCTCAGGATTTCCTGACAGCGCCGCCGCTGCCGCCTGCTGAAGACCGCCGAACATGCCGACGAAGACGTGATCCTGAAACTCATTGACCGCCTGAATGATTTTCTCATTCCCCACGGCAAATGCCATTCTCCAGCCTGCCATATTGAAGGTTTTCGAAAATGAATAAAGCTCCGCGCCGACCGTTTTCGCTTCTTTCGCCTGAAGAAAGCTGGCCGGATTCTGATCAAATTCGAACGCGCCGTATGCAAAATCGTGAATAAGGTGGATGTCATGTTTTTTTGCAAACGCTGCCGCTTTTTCATAAAACGCCTGATCCGCAGTCGCGCCCGTCGGGTTATTCGGGTAATTCAAAAACATCAGCTTGGCTTTTTTCAGGACGGCGGGATCAATCCGCTCAAAATCCGGCAAATAGCCGTTTTCCGGATGAAGCGGCATCTCATGCAGCTCCGCTCTGGCCATTGTAATGCCCGATAAATACTCAGGGTAGCCTGGGTTCGGGACTAAGGCGATATCGCCGGGATTCAGCAGGCATTGCGTCAAAACGTACAAACCAGCTTTCCCTCCGCCGAACAGCGCGACTTCTGTCTCCGGATTGACCGATACCCCGTACTCTCTCTCATAAAATTCCGCGATGGCTTCTTTCAGAAACGGATAGCCTCTGAACGGGCCGTATCCGTGATACGAAGGATTCAGCGCAGCCTCCCGCAATGTTTCAACGATATGCGGCGGTGTGGGGAGATCGGGATTCCCCTGCCCGAGATTAATGATCTGGGCTCCCGTTTTCTCCATCTCTTTTACCTTTTGAAAAACGAGCGAAAATTCCTGTTTCGGAAGTGTCTTGATGACGTCGGACGGTATGATTTCCATCTGAAAGGCTCCTTATAAATGAATTTGCTCTGATTCGTTATTCCGTTCTGAAAAGGATTTATTGACCAGTTTTGTATGCAGAAACAGCCCGCTGACCAAAAGGACGATAAACGCCATGATGACTGCCGCGTCTACAATGTTGATCAGCATGGAACCGACGGCGATGCACAATCCGATGGAGGCCTCCGCCACCGAAAAAATCCGGCCCTGAATCTGGTTCGCCGCGTTCTCCTGAACTTTGACCTTCGCCAGCACCTCACCGTATTCCATTGCGATAAAGAAAAGAATGGCGGCAATGACTGACACGGCGAAAATCGGGGTAAACAAAAACAGCGCAAGCGAGACGATCGATAACACTGTAAAATACATCAGCCCTTTATTGTTGTTAAAGCCCCATTTGCTGACAAGAGCGGCACCGATAAAGCCGCCAAAGCCGATACAGAACGTCAGGATGAAATTGCCGATTTCCCCGTCGCCTAAAAAGCGGCTGACAATCGGGAAATAGCTGTAGACGACACCCCACAAAAGCGCCATCGTAATCATCGTGAACATGGCATTTAACACAAAAGCATTTGTTTTGATTTCCTTCAGGCCTTCTTTAAACGACTGAAAAGCTTCTCTCACGTTTTCTGACTGAATCGGCACGTATTGAAGCTTAATGCGGCTGATGAAAAACGCGGAGACAAGATAGGTCACCCCGTTAAAGGCGACGGCAAGCTCCACAGAACCGCCTAACAGAAAAAGTCCGCCGGCTGCAGCGCCGACAATAATCGAAATCGTCGTGGCTTTTGCAAACAAAGTGTTGATATTTTTAATATCCGCTTCTAAAGACGACATGACCGCGAGACGTGCCGGGTTAAAAAACACGCCGCTTCCGTAAGAAACAAACAGCAGCGCCAGAAAAAGCAGCGGATATTCGCCTTTCGGGAGAAATGTCAGCCCCAAAAAGATGACGCCTCTGATCACATCCGTCCACAGCATGATTTTCACCCTGTCGAGCCGGTCCACGAGCACGCCTAAAAACGGCTGAAACACCATCGGAATACTGCGGACCGCGATGACGCCGGACGTCACCCAGTAGTCGTGATAGTATGTAGACAAAATGAGCAGAGCCGGGAGAACGCAATAGTCTCCCATAAACGAAAGCGCCTGCCCGAAAAGCAAATACTTAGAGTTCGGTTTCAGCTGTTTCATACCGGTAACGCATACTTTGCAGTCAGCTTCGCCTGCTGCTGAATTTGTTTGATTGATTCGGCCACGTCACCCGAATTGCTTCCTTTCAGCTCGAACGCCGCAATGCTGTTGAACGCTTCGAACAGCCGCAGATCCACGGATGTACCCGCCTCGGCCGCCGAGAAAGAAACGATTTCGGTGTCTCCCTTTAAGACGCCGTCGGGAATGTCAATGCTTTCAATGACGAAATCGACAGCCGTCTCAGGCAGCTGGCCGTTCTCTTTGAAATGCTGAGGATACAAGTGGCAGTCGGCGACATAGCATGGCTCCTGCTCCAATAATCCTTTCGGCAGATCGGCTTCTTTTCCGAAACAGAGAACATCCAATAACAGCTGCGCCATATCGACGCCGAAGACCTTTTTAATATTCGGAATCATGTTCCAGCCCGCAAATCGTGCCGCTGATTCAATCAGTCCGGCTTCCCGGTTTTTCATTAATTTAATCTCTGTATGTGTTGCGCAGTTTTCGAGGCCGAGTCCTTCATTCGCCTTTTTGGCTGCTTCGACGATTTTCCGCTTCGCGTCATCATCCAGGATGGACGGCGTAATATGCGATGTCTCCGTGAATCCGATTTGCGGTGTTTTATCATGAATTGCGACAGGGAAGTATTCTCCGTCGGCCATGATGCCTTCTATGCTGATATAGTCGGAATAACCGCTTGTTTCGTACCAGTCGTCATACTCGCCCTGCAAAAATTCTTCCGCGATAAACGGCGCTTCAAACGTGACCGCTTTCGGTACGTTGATCGACTTCAGGTATTCATTGACTCTGTTAAATTCGGCTTCTGCCGTTTCCATCTCTTTGATAAGCGTCACGCCGATGGAGCTCGCCAGATATGTAGGCTTCAGAATGAGCGGCGTTCCGATTTCCTGAAGCGCGGCGCGGAAATCTTCCAGCGTCGTCACCCGTTTGTTTTTGATAGACTTGACGCCGGCCCGGTTGAAGGCGGCTCTCATTTTGTTTTTATCTCTGGCATTTTCAGCGGCCTGTATGCCCGCTCCCCTCAGGCCGAGACGTTCACACGCTTTTGCCATCGGAGCGATAAACAGTTCATTGTTGGTCGTAATGGCGTCAACCGCGAACATGCCGGCCACCTTGACGATTTCTTCGACTACTTCTTCCTCAGGTTTGTCATGATCTTCATGAGCCCAGTAAATCGAATCGGGATGCTCAAAATCAGCCAGACTCTTAAAATAGTCTTTATCTTTTATGACCGCGACCGAGTATTTTTCAATTAATGCCGCATGAGAGGCTGTAATTGCAAAAGGTCTCGGAATAAAGCTGACGAGGTTGTATTTTTCGGCTGCGCTTTTGTAAAACATATGCGGCGGGCATCCCCCAAGGTCAGCGATAACCAATACTGTTTTTCTCTCCATATGTAAACACTCCTTCTCTATTGTGCGGTGTATCCACCATCTGCGGTGATCGCGCTTCCGGTCATATAGCTTGATAAATCCGACGCGAGAAACAGCATGACGTTCGCTATTTCTTCAGGCTTGCCGAGTCTCAGCAGCGGATTGACTTTCGCTTTTTCTTTTTTGATTTCTTCAAGCGTGCCTTCGTTGTTTTCAAGGAACGACTTTTCATTCAAAGGTGTGTCAATGATTCCCGGGCACACGCAATTGACGCGGATGTTGTGTTTGGCGTAATCGACGGCCATCGAACGCGTCAGCTGCAATACGCCGCCTTTAGAGGCGTTATATGCGGGAATGTCGGGCCATGCAACGACTCCTCCGACGGAGCACGTGTTAATGATGTTGCCCTTGCCGCTTTTGAGCATATACTTGAGCGCGTGCTTGCTCATAAGAAACATGCCCGTCAGATTGACGTTGAGCACCTTGTTCCAATCGCTCAGCTCCATCTCATGAATCGGCGCGACAATTTCGATGCCGGCGTTATTGATTAACACGTCCAATCCGCCGAACTTGTCCGCCGCTGACCGGATGGCGTTTTGACATGCCGGCTCATCTGTAATATCCGTCTGCACAAAATGCAGCCTGTCATTGTTTTCTTTCCTGATCATCGCTTCTCCCTGCGCCTCATCAATATCCGCGACGACCACATTCACCTGCTGATTCAGAAACGCCTGAACCGCGGCATAACCGATGCCTGATGCGCCCCCTGTGATGAGGACGGTTTTATCCGTCAGGTTCATGACTCTTTCGCCTCTAATTTTTTCGCTTTTGCTCTGTTATAGCGCGGAGGGAAAAAGATATTGACTGATTTTGAATCTTTTTCAAATCTGTTGATGGCGCCGTGATCTTCTCTCGGATCGCAGAAATAAGCTGTGCCGAATGTCATATCCACTTTGCAGCCTTCAATGGTCATATCATAGCCGCCGCCGATGCAGATGCCGATTTGTTCATTGCGGTGTTTATGGAACGGCATTTCTCCCCCGTTGCCCGGAATGTTGGCAAGCATGATTTCCACCCAGTCTTCCACGAAGAACGTGACTTCCATACCGGGCAATAAGTCTCTCGTTTTAAAAATATTCAAAAAATAATCTTCAGGGCTTGTGTAGGTTTCACCGGCTTTCAGGCGTTTAATATCAATGGCGATCACTTCTTGATCCGTCTCATTTCTTGCGCCGTGAGGCACATTAGGAGGCGCGATATAGGCTGATTCCAGCGCTGTCATCTTTCTTGTGACATCTCCGACAGTCATGGACAGCTCGCCGGAAACGACAAGGCCGATTTGGACTTCCTTATGCTGATGCGGTTCCACGTTTGTATGCGGCGGAACGTAAGAAAGCAGAACTTCCGTATCTCCTCTGACGGACGAATATTGTCTTACTCCGTTATCCCATTCTATTAATTTAGGCGTCGGGAAATAAAGTTCCTGCAAATCTTGTTCAGTTTTCATCATGAATCTCTCCTTTTCCGAATAATGACCAGCTCATGGGAATGCTTTTAAATGTTTTGACAAAGTGAAGACCGTACTTTTGTCTGGCCAGCTCATTTGTCAGCGCGATGTCGGACAAACCGTCCTTCACTCTTTTCGCGGCTGCGCTCGTTGAGTTCACCAGATCAAACGTGACATCTTTACGGGTAAAATACTTAATCAAATTGATAGGAGACGGGTGGGATACGATGACAGTCTGATCAAGCATGTCATCCGTATATTCAAAACCGGGCCGGACAGCCAGGCCGTACATCGGGGTGTCGCACCTGAAAATTTGCAGAAGCTGCAGATCCGGTCTCATGTAGAAGTGCTTAATGCCGTCATACGCGTGAGGCACAATTGTGTATTCCAGCGGACTTTGAAGCGTTTTTTCAATGCACGATTCAAATGTATCATGCAGCGATAATTTGCTGTTCACCCCTTGGAGAAGGGTGAAATTGGTGATGAAGTTTTTTGCTGCGTACTCACTGCTTGTCCCTTCAGGACCGAGCGTGTTGATCGTAATCAGTTTAGATATTGAATAAGCCTTGCTTTTTGTTTGAATGCTATTATCCAATATAATCATGAGCACCAACCAATCTGTTAAATTTTAAGTAAATATTATCCATAGATGTTCAAGCTGTCAATATTATTTGAAAATATTGATAATTATTCCTATATATTAGAAAACACCCTATGACATAGGGTGTTAAAATTAACATTTATAAAATTATAGAAACTTTATTTTACCGATACAATGTTTGGTCGGCCTGATGCTCATATTTCCCATACTTTCTGTATGCGAAAACGCTGAGGACAAAGCCGATGAGGGTGACGGCCGCACAAATAAATCCGACAGCTGCATATCCGTATCCGACATAGACCGGACCCATGACAGCAGAACCCAAGGTGACGGCCAAATTGGACGCCAGACTGTAAAATGCCATGATTTTGCCCCGGCGGCTCTGTGAGCAATCACTTAAAATGGTGCTGAGCAAGGTCACCGTCAGGCTTTGCATCAATCCCCAGACGAATAACCCGATGACCAAAAACGGCATTGATGACGGCGCATAGGCGAGACAGGAAAGCCATATGCTGATCACGGCCAATGCCGCGATCAAAGAGCGCATTTTCCCCGCCTTATCTGCGATTTTTCCGGTGAACACGCTCATGGAAAAACCGATTCCGTACACCATGATCAGCAGCCCTGAAGCTGTATTCCCCCCCGACAGGACGCGGTGAAGATATGTGCCGAGAAAGGAATACATGCCGTAAAAACCGATCATGTTGCAAAAAGTGATCGTGAGGTATACAGGGACACGGGGCACCTTCAGCGCATCCCGGAAAGTGCCTGCCTGCTGTCCGTTTTCCTCTTCTGTTTTATCCCCATCCGCCGTGCTGCGGCGCGCCTCAATGAAAATGAGCGAAGCAACGAGGACAGACATCATGGCGAAAATCCAAAACGTCCACCGCCAATTCAAAACACCGCCGATAAAAGAGCCGATCGGAACACCGAAAATCAAAGCGAGCGACCAGCTTGACACGATCAGACCCATCACCTTGCCGCGGTACGCATAAGGCACACGGTCGCCGACCACCGCATATGCTGTCGGCACAAACGCACCCGCCGCGAGCCCGGAAAGCGCCCTGCCCAGAAAGAAGAAAAAGAGATTGTGCGCCAGCGCGCAGATCACCGTGCCGGCCGTAAATATAAGCAGCCCCGCCAGCAGGCTGAGTTCCCGGGAATATTTATCTCCCAGCGG
Source organism: Bacillus sp. JHAA (assembly GCF_036961585.1). Classification (NCBI taxonomy): domain Bacteria; kingdom Bacillati; phylum Bacillota; class Bacilli; order Caryophanales; family Bacillaceae; genus Bacillus; species Bacillus sp. JHAA. Next base: position 683,693 of record NZ_JBAMDE010000001.1, read on the forward strand.
AACGAGAAGCGGCGCCCCGATAAAAATCATCACTCCGTAAATACTGATGGAAAGCGCCAGCACACTGACATCCGAGCTGAAAGCCTGCGCTAAATCCGGAAGCAGCGGAGAAATCACCAGCTCTTCAGAACCGGCGGCAAATACGCCTAATGTCAAAGCAAGCGCGAGACAGATCGGAAATCGGCGTTTCGTTTCGATGTGATCGGTTTGTTTGCTGTTCATGCTCTTTGAACACCTCTTCCGTAAAACTTTTCTACCTTTTGTTGTTTTATAGTTTAGCATCCTTATGTTTCATTTTACATTTCACATGAAAACTAATTCCAATTTTTTATTTACATTCAGATTTTAAATAAAATATTTAGTTTGTATTCAATAAATGATATAAAATACGCCGTCTGGTTATGCTATAGTGATAGAATCATTTGTTAAGGTGGGGGTCATGGAATGAATAACGCTGATTCAAAGGCCGCCCGCGCAGGCCTCGGCATGGTACTGATTCTCGGGACGCTCGCTTCATTCGGGCCGCTTTCGCTCGATATGTATCTGCCCGCTTTGCCTGAGGTGGCGGCCGATCTTCATACGACAGCGTCACTTGCGCAGCTGAGCCTGACGTTTTGTCTTTTGGGGCTGGCGGTCGGGCAGATCGTTGTCGGGCCGCTCAGTGATATGATCGGGCGCCGGAAGCCGCTCATTCTGTCATTGCTGCTTTATACGCTGTCTTCTTTATTATGCGCCTTCAGCCCTTCTGTTTCGTTTTTAATTGTCATGAGGTTTATTCAAGGATTCACCGGGGCGGCCGGAATCGTCATCGCACGGGCGTCCGCACGCGATATGTATTCCGGAAAAGAATTGACGGCTTTTTTCTCATTACTGATGCTCGTCAATGGGGCGGCACCGATTTTAGCGCCGATTACAGGGGGATTTATCCTTCAGTTCGCCGGCTGGAAAATCGTATTTGTCGTGCTGGCGGTGATCGGCTGTATCATTTCTGCCGCCGTGCTTACGGCGTTGCCTGAATCACTCCCGCCGGAAAAGCGGACAAGCGGCGGACTCCGGGAGACGCTGATGACGTTTCGCGGCCTGCTTGGCGACCGGATGTTTATGGGATTTGCGCTCAGCCAGGCATTTGTGATGACCGGCATGTTCGCATATATTGCCGGATCGCCGTTTGTACTGCAAAACATCTACGGCGTATCGGCGCAAATGTTCAGCCTGCTGTTCGCCGTAAACGGTGCGGGAATCATATGCGCCACTCAAATCACCGGACGGATGGCCAAAACACATGATGAACGGAAGCTGTTTGTCTCCGGGCTGTTGATCGCCGTCATCGGAAGCATCGCTTTGCTTTTATCACTTGCGTTTGGTTCAGGCCTGACGGCGGTCTGCATTTCTTTATTCATCATTGTTTCTTCTGTCGGGATCGTCACGACGACGGGGTTTTCTCTGGCTATGCAGAAACAGGAGAAAGGCGCGGGAAGCGCTGCAGCTCTTCTCGGACTCCTGCCCTTTATCGGCGGTGCGGCTGCCGCTCCCCTGGTCGGTATTGCCGGAGAAGAAAATGCCTGGCCGATGGCCGTCAGCATTTTCGGTTTTCAGTTCTGTGCCGTTCTATCCTATGTCCTGTCGGCCAAACGAAAAACAAAGTAAAGCCCGCCGCTTTTTGCGGAGGGCTTTTTTTCTTATCCGGCAGCGCCTTTTTCCGAAGAAGCCGGCTCACGCTTCAGGCGTTTTTTAATACCGAAGTGATAATACGCGTAACAAATGATCATCAGCGGGACGCCGCAGTACAGACCGATACGCTGGTCGGGGATAAAAATGAGACTGATTAAGATAAGACCGTAAACCGAAAATCCGAGAATCGGCACGATCGGATAAAGAGGCGTTTTAAATGCCAGGTCTTTCAGATTTCCTCCTTCAGCGAGAAAGCGTCTCCGGAAAACGAATTGTGAAGCGCAGATTGACATCCACGCGACGACGGTAATCATACCGGAGATGGAAATGAGCCACACATACACCGTTTCAGCCGCGAATACACTTGTCAGCAGGGATAAACCGGAGATAGCGATGGTGATGGAAAGAGCTTTCAGAGGCACGCCTTTTTTCGTCAGTTTCGTTAAGGAAGCGGGGCCCATCTTAGTTTTTGATAGGGACCACATCATTCTGGACGAAGCGTACAGCCCGGAATTCGCCACCGACAGCATGGCGGTCAGAATGACAAAGTTCATGATATCAGCCGCATAGGGAACGCCGATTTTATCCAGCACAGCCACAAACGGGCTTTCGATGACGCCTGCCGTTTGGTACGGCAAAATGGACACGAGAACAAACATCGCCAGCACGAAGAAAAACAGCGTCCGCCATATGACGTTTCGGATTGAGCGGGGAAGCGTCTTTTCCGGATTTTCGCTTTCTCCCGAGGCGATTCCGACCAGCTCGGTGCCCTGGAATGAAAAATTCACCATGACAAGGGTAAACAGCACGGCTTGGGCACCGTTCGGGAAAAGCCCTTTGTCCGTCGTAAAGTTTGACAGATACGGAGCCGTCTGCCCGCCGTTAAAACCGACAAAGCCGAATACCGCAGCGCAGCCGAGAATAATAAACAATACAATGGCCATGACCTTAATGCTGGAAAACCAAAATTCCATTTCCGCAAAACTCCGCGCAGACAGCGCGTTAATGGAAAAAATGACGACGCCGAATACAAGGCACCACACCCAAATCGGAACGGCCGGAAACCACCGCTGCATTAAAATCCCCGCCGACGTCAGTTCAAGCCCCACTGTATTGGCCCAGCTGAATGCGTACATCCATCCGATCGTAAAACCCGTCGACGGCCCGAGAAACTTTGCGGCATACGCTTGAAATGATCCTGCGACCGGCATGGCGACCGCGAGCTCCCCCAAACAAAGCATCACCAGATACATTAAAAATCCGCCGATCACATAAGCCAATATCGCGCCGATCGGTCCCGCTTCACTGATCGTAAAACCGGAGCCCAGAAAAAGCCCCGTCCCGATCACGCCGCCGAGGGCGATCATAAACAAATGCCGGCCCTTCATCGTGCGCTGCAATTCAGTTTGATTGGTATCTCCCTGCATATACATCCTCCTTATTCCGTTATGTCAGCCATTTGTGCGTATGTCTAATCGGTAGCTGTGCAAAAGGTGCATTGTCGTCTGCTGAATGAGCTCCGGCAGCACATGGAATGTGTACGGCTTGTACACGCGTTCCGTCCATTTATGGCCGTCCTTTCCGTATACCCCTATATTGACCGACGGAATATTCAATTCCCTGATTTCTTTAAAAGGAATCGTCCCGATGACATCCCAGCCCGGAAAATTATCGGTAAAGGCGGAGACCTCCTCGTCTGTTTCATGCAGCGATAAAAAGCTTCCGTCCGCTAAATAAGGGAAAAACTTTTTAAAGACGAATGTTTCTCCGGTTGATGCCGCTGTTTTATCGACCGCTTCTTGAATGACATGCTGCAAGAGCCGGTCCCGTGTGCTCTCTTCTTTCAGATAATTGTGCGGAAGGTAAGGCGGCGCATAGAAAATAATGACCTTGGCTCCCTGCTCAGGATCGAGTTTTTGCAGTTCCTCGACGGCTTTAAAGCATCTCATCCGCAGTTCAAGATGTTCATATGTTTTAAATGCCTGCTCGATACACTGTGCAGGGTCTATCCCGCGGCTTCTAAGCCTTTTCAGGTAATCTTCCAGACTGTACACTTGAACGTTCCATGACATCTCTTTTTTCGGCAGGCTCGTTCTCTCACAGTATTCGTCGTAATAATCAGATAATTTTCGTTCTGTCTCTTTGCAAGCTTCGTCAGTCACGGCGGTCAGCTGATCCATGACTTCTTTGGCGGTTTTCTCGTAAATAAAATAATTAAAATAGACATAGCTGCTGACGGCGGTCTGCACGTTATACGCTTCCTTGTTGTCACGCTGGTACAGGCAGGTCGGCGGAAGCACAAGCTCCCCTTCAATGTTTTCCGCCATATGAATATTGTTGTGAATTCTTCTGGTGATTTCTGATGCGATCAAATTCGGATCGATGCCGGACAGCGTATCACCGACATGCACCTCCCGCCCGTAAATCGCAAAGCAAGGCAAAAGCTTCCCTGCCGCGCCCGTGTAGATGTACCTTGTCGTGTCACCCTCATACAGCGGGGTGATAAAATCGTTATTAATCGCTGCTAAATAACGAAGCTGCTTTTCTTGTTTCAGCCGTTTTAATTCAGAAATGCTGGTTAAAATGCCGGAATGCTGGCTTTCTTCATCGGGGTTTGCCATGAACAGAATATGGCCCGGCAGCTGATCGCGCCGTTCAGAAAAGTGAAGCAGATTGGCGAGATGAACGGCAATACCGCTCTGCATATCAACCGAACCCCTTCCGAACATCCACTCGCCTGAGCGGGCGTCCCGCTGCACATCCCGATCAAATTCATAGTTTGAGAAATACTCCGCGAGACGGTCGGAATCAAAAGCGATATCTTTTAAAGGGCCGAAATCCTCGATGCCGACCGTATCAAGATGAGCGTGATAAATGACCGTATTCAGGCTTTCGCCGTTTCCCTCAATAAATGCGAAAATATTTTTGCGGCCGTAAGGGTCCTCAGGAATCGCCTGCTCCCACACATGTGACGGATTCTCCTGAAAGTAGGGAAAGCTCTTGATCATATCTTTGATATAGTCGGCTTTTTTTCCTTCTCCCAATGTGCCGTTGATGCTGTTTAACGCCACCAGTGATTTCGTAATGGCTTCTATTTTCTCCTCCGGAAGCATTTTGCTGAGCTGCTGATACATGTTCCATCCTCCTTACCTTCATATAGAGAAAATAGCGCGACTCTCTTTTTCATCGCGCTATTTCCGAAAGATTAATAGGCTTCAGACGTTGTTTTTGCCTGCATATGAAGAATCAGATAGTCAGGTCCTCCGGCTTTTGAATCGGTTCCTGACATATTGAAGCCGCCGAACGGCTGGTATCCGACAATCGCTCCCGTACATCCGCGGTTGAAGTATAGATTCCCGACGTGAAAATCTTCGCGGGCGCGTTCAATGTGCGCACGGGTTTTCGATAACAGAGCGCCCGTCAGTCCGTAATCGGTATTATTGGCAATCTCAAGCATATGGTCGAAATCACGGGCTTTTGAGATCGCGACGACCGGCCCGAAAATTTCCTCCTGCATCAGGCGGGCGTTTTCATCAACATCCGCAAAAATGGTCGGCTGAATAAAGTATCCTTTTGAATCATCACCTTCGCCTCCCGTCAGGAGTTTTCCTTCTGTTTTGCCGATTTCGATATAATTCATGACTTTATTATAAGATGCTTCGTGGATAACTGGCCCCATGTATGTATCAAAATCTTCCGGACTTCCGACGGTGAGTGATTTTGTTAAAGCGACGGCTTTTTCAACAACTTCATCATAGACGTCCTGATGGATGACCGCACGGGAACCGGCTGAACATTTTTGGCCTGAGAATCCGAAGGCGGAATACACGATTGAGGAAGCGGCAAGGTCAAGATCAGCATCTCTGTCTACAAGCACCGTATCTTTCCCTCCCATTTCGGCAATGACCCGTTTCAGCCACTTTTGGCCCGGCTGTACTTTTGCGGCGCGTTCATAAATACGGCATCCAACCGCGCGGGAACCTGTAAACGACACAAATCTCGTCTTCGGATGCTCAACCAGATAGTCGCCGATTTCTCCTCCGTCGCCCGGTATGAATTGGAGCACGCCGTCCGGCAGGCCCGCTTCTTTCATCACTTCAACGAATTTCGCCGCCACGACAGGCGCCGCATCCGCCGGTTTCAGCAGTATCGTGTTGCCTGTTACGATGGCTGCCGCCGCCGTTCCCGCCATAATCGCAAGCGGGAAGTTGAATGGAGAGATGACGATCCCCACCCCAAGCGGCTCATAGTGATACTGATTATATTCTCCGTCACGGCTCTTTACAGGGGAACCGTCTTTCAGTTTCAGCATCTGACGGGCGTAATACTCTAAAAAGTCGATCGCTTCCGCCGTATCCGCATCCGCTTCCTTCCACGGTTTTCCGGCTTCTTTCACTAGATACGCGGAGAATTCGTGCTTTCTTCTGCGGATGATCGCCGCCGCTTTAAACAGCACATTCGCGCGGTGTTCCGGCCGTACTTTTTTCCATGTTTGAAATGCCTGCAGCGCAGCCTGCATGGCCTTTTCCGCAAGTTCTTTTCCGGCGGCCGATACAGAACCGATCACTTCTTTTTTATCTGCCGGATTGACGGAAATGATCTTTTTATCCGTTTCAATCGCTTCACCGTTGATGATAAGCGGATAATGCTTGCCGAGCTGTGAATTCACATAAGCCAGCGCTTCCTGAAACGATTGTTTATTTGTCTCTTCCTGAAAATTTGTAAATGGTTCGTGTGCGTATGAAACTGTCATTAGAATTCCTCCCCGTATTTTGTAATGTGTGCTCACGCTTTATAAGATGCAAGAAGCATACCAGCATAGCAATTTGTGATAAAAATAAGAAAATCTTTGCCGAAAGCGGACGAAGCTTGTCCGAATCTGTCAGCTGCAATCTGAAAACGCAAAGAAATTTTGCGATCCGCTATATAACTGATGCAAAATCTCTTTGCGGATAACACTTATACCCAGCCGCGGAAACGGGCCGCTTCAGCCGACTTTCTGATGCCCGTCATATAGGCGGCCAAACGCATATCGACTTTGTGGGTATGCGCTGTCTGATAAATGGATTCAAACGAATTCACCATGACGCTGCGCAGTTTTCCGGCGACTTCCTCCTCAGACCAGTAAAAGCCTTGATTATTTTGCACCCATTCAAAATAAGACACCGTCACGCCGCCGGCGCTTGCCAAAATATCCGGCACGAGAAGCACGCCTCTTTCATTCAGAATTTTCGTGGCATCTATCGTTGTCGGGCCGTTTGCCGCCTCCACAATGATTGAGGCTTTAATGTGATGGGCGTTTTCAGCCGTAATCTGATTGGAGATTGCGGCGGGCACGAGAATATCACAGTCCTTTTCCAGCAGCTCCCTGTTCGTTATGACATCCGAGAAGAGATTCGTCACCGTGCCGAAGCTGTCCCGCTTATCCAGCAAGTAATCAATGTCAAGGCCGTCAGGGTCATACAAAGCGCCGTGGGCGTCTGAGATGCCGATCACCTTGGCGCCGGCGTCATGCATAAATTTAGCGAGAAAGCTCCCCGCATTTCCGAACCCCTGAATGATGATCCGCGCATTTTCCAATGGAATCCCTTTTTTCTTAACGGCTTCCTCAATACAAATCGTGACGCCTTGCGCGGTCGCCGTCTCCCGCCCCTGTGAACCGCCGAGAACGATCGGTTTGCCCGTAATGAATCCCGGTGAATCAAATTCTCTCAGGCGGCTGTATTCGTCCATCATCCATGCCATAATCTGCGAGTTGGTATATACGTCGGGAGCCGGAATATCCTTTGTCGGACCGACGATCTGGCTGATCGCACGCACATATCCGCGGCTCAGCCGTTCCAGCTCTCCGAATGACATCGTCCGCGGATCACAGATGATGCCGCCTTTTCCGCCCCCGTAAGGAAGATTTGTGATGCCGCATTTTAAAGTCATCCAGATGGAAAGCGCCTTAACCTCTTCTTCACTGACTTCCGGATGAAACCGCACGCCCCCTTTTGTCGGGCCGACTGCGTCATTATGCTGTGAGCGGTAGCCCGTGAAAACCTGTACTGAGCCATTGTCCATTTTGACAGGGATGCGGACGGTTAAAAGCCGCATCGGCTCTTTCATCAGTTCATACATATTGTCAGGGTATCCCAGTTTTCGCAGGGCCTCTTTTATGATCGATTGTGTTGACAAGAACAAATTAAGAACTTCTTTTTCTTCATCTTTCTGATTGCTTTTAGAAATCGGGTTGGCTGACATGTTTTATCACCTCATCGTATTTTACGTGTAAGCTTCAATTACCGGCAGAACAAAATGTAAGCGCTTTTACACCAAAACCCATCAATCCCTTTCACATTGTCGTTACGCCCCTTTTTATATGCAAGATTCATGCCAGGTTTTTGCTTATAAAAAAAAGAGACTGTTGTCAGCCTCTCAGATTAAAGAGAAAGGGGATTTGAAGACGTATACAGAAGAAACCTTACTGCTTTTATTAAAATTTAATACGTCTTAAACGTACAGAAAACGTTGTTTCTTTGAAGGGGACACTATTTAGAGATATACCTCCTCCCATTTGCTCTACTAATCTCTTAGTAATCGTCAGCCCCAATCCGCTTCCCTGATAATTGGTATTTCTCGAGTCCTCCAATGTGTACATTCGTTCAAAGACACGGTCTTTATGCATTTCTTTTATTCCTTTTCCTTTATCTGATATTTCTACAAAAACATCATTATCAGTTATTCTGATCTTTAAACCCACCATCTTACCATCGGAACCATATTGAATTGCATTCGTAATTAAATTATTCAGAACCCTCTCAATTGCATCTTCATCTCCGCTAACAAAGACAGAATCATCGGGTATATCAATCACTACTTCAAATTCTTTGCTAATTAAAATTTCGTAGTAATCCAAAATTATTTTTCGGCTGACTTCACATATGTCAATTCGTGAAGAATTTAATTTTTTATCTCCTGACTCTAATTTTACAAGTTCAAAAAAACGGTTTATTAACGCTAATACCTCGACCGTTTTTAAATTAACTGTTTTTAGTAAACTCATAACCTTTTCCGAAGTCAGACTTTTATCGTTATTTATAATTTCAATATAACCTAGTATAACTGTTAAAGGCGTCTTTAAATCGTGTGAAATATTTGATAACATTTTTCGCATGGACAGTTCAATACTATTGCAGTTCCCTTTGATCTTTTGATTATGGTCTAAAAGACGGTTTATTTGAATTAACAAGGATTTTATATATTTATCTTCCGTGTTAAGCAATAATCTTTCGCCTGTCTCTTCATTAACAACTTTTCGAAGTTTATTTCTTATATATTTAATCTCAGTCCTTAGATTTAATCGGCTTCGGAAAAGAAATATATTTACTGCTGCAGAGCATATGAATAAAATAACCAACATATAAAACAATTTAAAAATCTCCCAACTTATAACCGATTCCCCACAAAGTTTTTATGTACATTGGATGAGATGGATCGTCCTCAATTTTCTCTCTAAGCCGTCTAATATGAACATTAATTACATTCTCATCTCCATGATACTCATCTTCCCATACGGATTTATAAAGTTGAGACTTAGTATATACTTGTGAAGGATTAGAAATAAAGAGTTTTAAAATATTAAATTCTTTTGCCGTGAGATTAATCTTTTCATTGAATTTTTTAACAGAAAAGCCATGCAGGTCAACACTTAAATCACCTATTTTAATGATTTTTTCTTCCTTTGAAGACAGGGAGCTCTTATAGTGTCTTTCTCTTCTAATGGTTGCTTTAATTCTGGCTATTACCTCCAGCATAGAAAAAGGTTTAGAAATATAATCATCAGCCCCGAGGCCGAGACCAAGTGCCTTATCTACATCTTCATCTTTTGCAGACATGATAAGAACGGGAACCATACTTTTGGAACGAATCATTCTTAAACATTCCATCCCATCTATCTTCGGAAGCATTAAATCCAACAATATAACCTCAAACTTTTGGGTGTTCAATATGTCTAAAGCTTCTTCACCATTAAAAGCTGCTGTTACTTCAAACCCTTCTTTCGTTAAGCTTTCGCTTACCATATCGCTTATGAATTGGTCGTCTTCTACAATTAATATTTTGTAACCCAAGCTTTCCGCTCCTTAAATATAAAACTGATATTCTTAATTCACTGTTTATTTCAATCATTATACAGATAATTAATCTCATTATAATTATTTTTTATACAAAAGGAGATAAATATTCCAAAACATTTTAAATACAAACAAATAAGACAACCATTCTTCAATAGGGGGAATTGTTGTCTTGTGTTTTTCTCTTTTTATCTCACCTTTATCGAACCATCTTCACTAGATAGACTTACTTTATTACTTCCCGCGCCAATTTCACCTTTTTTCAGTTTTACGCCATCATGGCTCTTATTAAGCCCATCTAGATCAAACGTTACATCAGAATTACTCTGAGCAAAAACAGCAAGTGAAGTTGGCGCTTTTTTATAAGATACACCTATATCTCCTGATTTCGTATTTACTGATAAAGATTTTCCCTCTGTTATGTCCTTGATTGAAACCGTCCCATCTTTAGAGGTAATCTTTACATTGGAACTATCTATTTCCTTCATCTCGGTATCGCCGCTTGCTGATGTTATATTTAATTCCTCAAAAGAACTATTTTCCATACTTAACGATCCATCCCTGGATGCAAATTTTCCATTATCAGCCGAAACATTATTGATTTTTTCCTCACCGGAATGATTTTCAACGACAATATTTTCAGCTGAAATTTCACTTAAATGTATAGTCCCATCTTTATTGGTTATTTCAATATTGTTCATACCTGACTCGGGAACATTAATATAGATTGTGCCGCCCTGCTTCCCAAAAGTAAATCCATCCAAAAAGCCGCCATTCTTTTGTTCTTTTTGAGTAACGACCAAACCCCTCCCATTTTCTTGAAATGTAACTGGAGCCTTATCTTTCTTCTTCCCCTCAGCAGATATTGTTGCCTTATTTGAATTACTCTTTTTAAACTTCACATCCCATGAGTCAATATATACTTTTAAAGTATCAATTTTTTCAACATTGTAGGACACGTTCTTTTTAAAGTTTTTTGTATCTGTCTTATAAAGGCTTAAAACAATTCCGCCGATTACGATTAACACTGCACAAGATGCTATAATTTTCTTCATTGTAGAATTTCTCCTTTTATCTACAATAAATCTTTCTGATCCACCTTACGGTAAGAAAGATAACCCACTAAAAAACCAAATAAACAAAGTATAATTGGAATGATAATAAATTGGCTTAAACTGACTGTTTCTCCTCCGTCGGAAACTGTTGCATTGATAAGGACCCCGATTATGACAGCCCAAGTGATTGTAGCAGAAGTTGATTTTTTTCTCATGCCGAAAAATAAAGGAATCAGACTCACTCCTCCCATCATAAAAGCGGTGAGAAGAGTCGATGGCATAGCGGAAATAACTTCACTCATTTCAACAGGCTTCTCGAATAAATATAAGTGCGGACTCACGAAGAGAATTAACAAGTTAATAACAAACGTAGCAATAACAATACTTACAAAGCAGAATAGGAAGACAATAGATAGTTTAGCTTGCATTAATTTTTTTCTTTGTAAAGGATAAGTAAACAGCAATTGTATTGTTTTATTTTTATATTCATCAATAACTAAACGGGATAAAATCACAGCAGAAAAACTAATAAACACAATTCTAATTAAAATATTAGTTAGAGATATAAAATCTGCATAATCACGAAACATAAGTTCATTTTCATTTTTAGATTCCCATCCCATAAAAGCCGCTAAGGCAAAGATGATGAATATCCAAAGTGCCACCCATTTAAAATACTGTGATAAGTGATGTTTTTTGTACTCTAATTTCATAAGTTTTAACATGCTAATAGCCTCCAGCAGAAGAATTTAAGACAATGCAAATAGGTGCATAACACAGACGGGCAATCTATCTAATGTGTATTCCCTCCCCATTCATAGAATTTAAGAAGTATTCTTCTAAAGAACTGTGTTTTTTATTTATACTTTCTATACCAATGTCATTCAGAATAAGTGCTTTAGAGATTTCTTGTTGTGTAACTGCTGTTTCATAGATACGAATTAATTGTTGATCAATCATTTTAAAATTTCTTATCCCCAGATTTTGCTCTAAAATATATAACGCTTTTTTTATATTTTGGACTTTTACCTCTATATACTCTGTTTGTTTTCCGTTTATACTCTTCATAGAAACTTCTTTTATTAACTTGCCATTCTGTATGATACCAACAGTATCTGACATTTGTTCCATTTCGGCTAAAATGTGACTGGAGACTAATAATGTAATTCCATATTCTCTGCAAAGTAATTTAAAGAGATCCCTCAACTCTTTTATACCTATTGGATCCAGGCCATTAATCGGCTCGTCTAAAATGAGAAGTTCTGGTCTTGTAGAAATAGCTCTGGCTATTCCTAACCTTTGTTTCATTCCTAAAGAAAACTCTTTCACTTTTTTATTATCAATATTATGTAACTTTACAAGCTCGATGGCGTGGTCAATGGATTTTTTATCGTAATAGCCCATATATTCACAATGGAAATCTAAATTTTCTTTAGCAGTGAGGTTGTCATAGAAAATGGGATATTCAATAATGGTGCCCATTCTTTTTAAAACTTCAAATGACGTATCTGTTAATTTCTCACCGAAAATTTCTATTTCCCCACTTGTTGGCTTGATTAAATTTGTAATCATTTTCATAATGGTTGTTTTACCTGCACCATTGGGACCCAAGAATCCATAAATCTCCCCTTTTTTCACGTGCATATTAACCCCGGAAACAACTTCTTTTCCTTTAAATGTTTTTGTAAGCTGACTCGTTTTTAAGATGTATGTCATTCGCTTTCCCCTTTCCATATATACTCCTACTATATAAAGGAAAGTTCTCTTTTCTCTTAAGCAAATATTACTTTTTTCTTAAGATTTTTCTAATTAAATCCTATCCCCATTCTATAAATCATTTTTTATTTTTTTAGGATGCATGATGTCCGTAGGAGAAGAAAGGGAGGATCTCTTAAATTTCAGGTCCCTAACTGACCGCCATCTTCCAAGACATTTTTGATGAAATTGCTCTTCAGGCCAGCAATCATGATATAGTGGGCGGTCGTATCTTATTCACTGGCTCCACTCATATCAAAGTCAATAAAAACACAAAAACGAAGACATCCGCTGTCTTCGTCTTGTGCGCTATCGGTGAGCCGTCTGCCAGTCAAATCCGATGGTGTCATCATTCCACGGGATTCTTTTTTCGTCAGGCTGATCCGGATTGTAGGACATTGTCGTGAAATAAATAATGGTCAGCGGGGTTTCGCCCAGCACTCTGTACCCGTGTGCGACGCCTTTGGGAATGAGAAGGAGCATCGGATTGTCTTCTCCCATGTAGTAGACATCCGTTTCTCCCTTGGTTGCCGACTCTTCGCGAAGGTCATGCAGCACGACCTGGGCGTGGCCCGTCGGAAAAAACCATAGGTCATCCTGTTTCTCATGATAGTGAAACGCTTTAATGACGCCGGGATAGCTTTTGGACCAGGAAGCCTGCCCGAAACGCTCTAAGAGATGTTCATCGTCACGGACGAGTTCTGAGAAAAAACCCCGGTCATCGCTGTGTTTGATCAGCTTTTTGATTTTTACGCCTTCGATCACTTGCACTGTCCCTCCCTTTGTAAATAATCATGCAGCGCTTCCCGCCAATGCCTCATCCCGAGCCCCTGCCGTTCAATCGACTCAAGACTCAACACCGAGTAAGCGGGGCGCGGCGTCTCATTTCCGTATTCCTCCGTCGTGACGGGCAGCACGGCGGCGGTTCTGCCGCTTTCTTCAAAAATAGCCTTGGCAAATTCATACCAGCTGCACACTCCGCTGTTTGCGGCATGGTATAAGCCCGGCGGCCTGTCAAACAGACCGATCACCGTTTCGGCTAAATCTTTTGTATACGTCGGCGCTCCGACTTGATCGTTAACGACACGCACCTGATCATGTGTATCCGCAAGCTTCAGCATCGTATTGACAAAGTTGTGCCCGCCGCTGCCGTACACCCACGATGTTCTGATAATGGTGTGGTTTTTTCCCGTCAACCGGATCAGTTCTTCGCCGAGTTTTTTGCTTTTTCCATAAATCGTGCCCGGATCTGCGGGATCATCGGTCTGGTATGGCCGTGTTCCTTTGCCGCTGAAGACGTAATCGGTGCTGATGTGAATGAATTTCGCGCCGGTGTTTTCAGCCTCAAGCGCGGCATAATAAGCGCCGATTCCGTTTATTAAATACGCTTTGTCGAGCTCCGTTTCACATTTGTCAACGGAGGTGTATGCCGCCGTATTGACGACGATATCCGGCTTGTAATGGCTGAACGAGTGCCGCACCGAACGCTGGTCGGATATGTTCATCATCGCTTTTGTCAAGGCGATCACTTCATACCCTTCCCGCTTCAGCTGGCGGCATAACTCCCGCCCCAGCTGGCCGGCCGCTCCGGTTACTAATACCTTCGTCAATCGGATCCCCTTCTTTCCGATTAGTCTTGGCTGTCTGTATACCAGCGAATGGTTCTTCTCATTCCTTCTTCAAATGTGACGTCCTGCCGCCATCCCAGCTCATTTTTCAGCTTTGAAGCATTGATGGCGTAACGGCGGTCATGCCCTTTTCTGTCTTCGACATGAGCAAACCGTTCCTCGACACCGAGCTCCTTCATGATAAATGACGCAAGCTCTTTATTCGTCCGTTCATTTCCTCCGCCGATATTGTAAATGTCACCGAGTGTTCCTTTTTCCAGCACGAGCTTAATGGCGCGGCAATGATCTTCGGCAAACAGCCAGTCTCTGATCTGCATCCCGTCGCCGTACAGCGGAACCGGCGTGCCGTTTACGGCATGCCTGATAATGGTCGGAATCATTTTCTCGTGATGCTGGTACGGCCCGTAATTGTTGCTGCACCTTGTAATGATGGCAGGAAGCTTATGGGTTCTCACATAAGACATGACGAGCAGGTCTGAGCTTGCCTTGCTGGCCGAATACGGATTGTTCGGAGAAAGCGGCGTCGTCTCTGTAAAAGCGGGATCATCCGGCGCCAAATCTCCGTACACCTCATCTGTGGAAATGTGAATCAGCCTGCCGGCTTTTCCCTGTAACACCGCGTCCGCCAGTCGGTATGTGCCCATTACATTTGTTGTGATGAACGGCTCTGCCTGATTTATGCTTCTGTCCACATGGGATTCAGCCGCAAAATGAATGACAGCGTCATACATTTGGGAAAAAACTTTGTCAATGTCCTCTTTTTCCGAAATGTCACCTTTGATAAAACGAAAACGGCCGTTCTTTTTTAAGGCTTCTATTTCAAGCGGCCTGCTTGCATACGTGAGATTATCCAGGACGGTAATCTGCGCATCTGTTTCTTTCAGCATCATCTTTGTAAAGGTAAGGCCGATAAATCCGGCGCCCCCTGTAATTAAATATGATTTTGGCATGATTAATGCTCCTGTCCTTTCTGTAATGCCTGATGCGCCAGGCTTCCGGCGAGGTAGAGCGATTCATGCGTGCCCGCATCCACCCACCAGCCCGTTAACACATCATACGTCAGCTCACTGTGTTCAATGTATAAATTATTGACATCCGTAATTTCCAGTTCGCCGCGTTTTGAAGGGGAAATTTGTTCAATATAAGAAAACACTTCTGCGTCGTACATGTAGATCCCTGTGACGCATAGTCTGGTCGGCGGCTGCTCCGGCTTTTCAATGATCGACTTGATCCGTTTGTTTTTCTCATCAATCTCGGCGATGCCGAAGCGCTCCGGATCGTCCACTTCTTTCAGCAGCACTTTCGCTCCTTTTCCCTGCTTTGCGAAACGCTCCGTATAAGGTTTTAATGAATCTTCAAAAATATTATCTCCCAAAAGCAGAACGAACGGATCGCGCCCGGTAAACCGCTTTGCGTATGATAAACCGTCGGATATGCCGGATGCGGCGGGCTGAACCTGATATGTGATTGAGACGCCGAGCTCTTCTCCGGTTTCGAGAAGTTTATGAAATTGCGGAATGTATTCTTTTTGCGTAATCAGCAAGATATCCGTAATCCCCGCTTCTTCCAGCTTCATGACCGACCAGTAAATCATCGGATATGGACCGACAGGGAGTAAATGCTTATTGACCGCTTTTGTCAGCGGCATAAGGCGTGAGCCGGTGCCTCCGGCTAAGATAACACCTTTCACATGAACACTTCCTTACGTGTGGTTTTATCACAAATCATAAAGAATCGCCGCAGCCCGTTTGATGCCCCTGCCGTCAACCAGCGGCTTTCCGTTTTGATGAAGCCCGGTCCGCAGCGGATAATCAGCGGCCATGTCAGACATATGCCGTGCGAGAACGTCCGGTGATATGCATTCACCAAGGCCGAGATGAACGGCGGCCCCCCGTGCGGCGAATTTTTCCGCCGTCTCAGTTTGATGCTCCACTTGAGAAAGTACGATGCAGGGCACACCTGTACAAATGGTTTCATATAAAGTGATCCCGCCGGACACGACGGCCATATCAGCCCTCGAAAGAAGCGCGGCCATGTCATTTGTCTGCCTTACCATCTCGGCATAAGGCATTTGTGTAAGATGCGCGCGCACGTCATCAGCATGAGCCGTGGCGCCGCCCATGACGATGATCACTCGTTTTCGATGAATGTCGGGGATGCGGCGGCATGCTTCCATCACTTTAAAGACAAGCTTCTTCGGGTCGCTTCCTCCTAACGAGACCAATATGGTCCGGCATTCTTTTCTCAGCTGATAAAGCTGTTTGGCTTTTTCAAAACCCGGATGAAGAATCATATATTCCGGGCCTTCATATACCGCGGCGCTGCCCATTTGAACCGTCCGGCTTTTCAGCCCTCCGTAAATGCCGTTTATAACGGCATCGCATAAATGAATGACATGTTCCCGTTTTTCTTCAAATAAGACGATGCGTGCCGATGAATGCTTTTTGACTTCCTCTAACCAGTCACACGGCATATCGAGCAGATCGAATATGAGAAGGTCAGGAGCCTGCCTGTTTATTTCCCGGACAATAAATTCCTTCTGTTCCTTGTCAGGCTTGATGATCACTTCCCATTGATCAGAAGACAGATAAGAAGAAGCCTCTTTATTTGTGTAGAACGTTATTGAGCAATTGTTCTTAATGGCACCGGCAAGCAGCTTCATCCGGACCGCGTGCCCCATGCCGATGTCACGGCCTCCGTCCGCGAAAATCAAAACCCGCATGCTAATCAGCCTCTTTTTGCCGGATCATTTGATTAATGGCCCTGAGCTCCGGATCACGATTCAGCAGATGGATCAATTCTTTTGCCGGAATATCAGGACGCGAGCCCGCTTTTACGTACAGCTCGCGGGCCAGCCTGTAGTCCTCTTCTGTATCGACGGTCATCCGCAAGTGAGGAGCCCGGAGTTCCTGCGGAGGCTCAGGAAAGAGAAGCAGGTACTTCTCAGGAGATTCTCTTATTAAAAGCGTGACATGCTCCTGGTATTTGTCCGCCAGCGTTTTGTCGGCATTGATCTCCGTTAAAAGTCGCGCGTTTACCGCCTCGCCGCCGATGCCGAGCGGTGTACCGCAAATATACGTGTAGTCTGCGTGCTGATCTAAATGCGATTGAATCAGAAAATCAAGCAGCGAAGGGTCGACAAACGGGTTATCCCCCGTCAGTCTGACTGTGATGTCCGGTTTAACTTGTTCGATGACTTGTGCAAACCGGTCAAGCACGCGCTGCTCGCTGCCGCGGTGCACACGGTAGTTCTTGCTGATGCAGTGCGCAGACAGAATGTCGTCGGTCTTGCTGTCAGACGAGGCGACGATCAGATTATCCCGCGATTGATCATAATACGCGCTTTGCCGAACCCTTTTGACAATCATATCGAGGATCGTATACCCGCCGATCGGTTTCAGCACTTTGCCGGGAAGACGCCCGCTTCCCATCCGCGCCTGAATGATAAACAAAATGTCAGTCATCATATGGGCTGCCTTTCGTCAAAAGGTCATCCCAAGTGATGCCCGTGTCGGCGGGGATATCCCTGACCGCACGCGCGCCGTCAGTTAAAAGCTCAAAATATCTCGGGTGAAGCCCCTGCGGTTTTTGGCCGGGACGAAGGACGGCAAGGTTTTCCGCCGTAAAACATTCGCCTTTTTGAATCGGCGCCGTTGAAAAAATGCCTCTGTAAGCGAACCTTCTGATATCCCCTTCAATCGGTGTCGTGGTTTTATGGGAGCTTCCCGACAGCACTTCCGGCACCGGAGCGTGATGCCCCCGCCGCAGTTCCGCTTCAACTGAGCGGATCGCCGCAACCATTTCTTTTAATTCATCCGGATTGAGGGCGAAGGAGTGATCAGCACCGGGCAGGTTTTTATCGATCGTAAAATGCTTTTCAATCAGTTTCGCTCCGAGCCTGACAGCCGCGCACGGCACATCATACGGATGGGCGCTGTGATCGGAGAAACCGATCACTGCATCCGGGAATGCGGCGGCAAGCATGGGAATGACGCTCAGATTGCTGTATTCAGGCGGCGCGGGATATTTCGCTACACAATGCATGATCGCAATTTCTGTGTTCCCCTCGCCGGTAATGGTTTGATAAGCCTCCTGAATATCTGAAATATCAGCACCCGCGGTGGAAAAGATAATCGGTGTCTTCAGTCCCGCAACATATTTCAATAACGGCAGATGATTCAGCTCGTAGGAGGCGATTTTAAAGGCTGAAGGGGAAGTCGCATACAGTAAGTCGGCAGAGCCTTCGTCACAGACCGTGCTTAAAAACAGCACGCCTTTTTTCTTACAATATTCAAGCAGCGGTTCGATCCATTCGGCGGGCATTTCCATTGATTGCACCAAAGAAAAAATAGAGACGTTTTTTCCCGCAGCGGTTTTGTACAAGCCGGGGTCTTTCTGATACATTTTGTCAGCCTGAAACATTTGGAACTTGACCGCGTCCGCGCCGGCCTCACTGGCCGCACCTATCAATTCAAACGCCTGGCTCAGTTTTCCGTCATGATTAATTCCGGCTTCGGCGATGATGAATACGGGCGAACCTTCGCCGATTGACTTCGTTCCGATTTGGCATGATGCCATCAGTCCGCCTCCTTCCCGGGCCACACATGATAGTAGTAATAGGACGCATCCGCTTTAAATCCCATTCTTTCATACAGGCGGATGGCTCTTACATTGTGGAGCTGCGTTCCCGCTGATACAGTCTTATGCTGAAAGCGCAATGATTGTTCAATCACGTGCGCCGCTAAATGGAATCCCGCTCCCTTTCCTTCAAATCCCGGCTTTACCGCCATCAGATCAAGGACGAATTCATCGCCTTTAGACAGCCCCTGAACAAAGCCCACAGTCTCTCCCTTATATGTGGCGGCGAATTGTAACGAAGCTCTGCCTTCCGCATTATTCCGCGCCCACTCTTCAAACAGGCGGTTTGCACTTTCATAGCTGAGATGGGGGTCTTGGTAATACCTGCTTTTTGTAAAGGCGTCGCGGGCCAGCCGGCTGATCGCTTCCGTGTCGCCGGGTCCGGCTTCTGTAATCTCAAATGGCGGCGTGCTGTTATATACACGCACCGGACTGACGAGCTTGAGAAGACTCCCTACAAAATAAGCGTTCGGAAGCTGCTGAACGACCTGCATCGCGCCGATATCTTCAGCCGGTATTTTAATAAATATAAAATCAGTGCCTGCCGCCCGCCTTGCCGCGTAAAATTCCTGAAACAGCCTTTTGAGCTGTCCGGCGCTGTTTGCGGCTGCAAGCTTCACATTGATGATATTTTTTCGGAACAATTGACTTTCCCACGAAGAGTTTTCATATAAAATCACGCCTTGAAGGCTGTTTTCTTCCAATAAACAGAGCGACGATTCATAGGCTTCCGGCTGGATGCCCTTCTGATGCAGGAAGGTATGAATCATGTCCTGCGCAAGATTTTCCCTCAGTCTGTACACCTAATCAGCCCCTTTGACGATATCCGTAACGGCTGCAATGACGTATTCAACGTCGTCATCTGTCATTGACGGATAAAGAGGGAGTGACACGGTGCGGTGATAATACGCGGCCGCGGCCGGAAAGTCAGTTTCCTTATACCCGTACGTTTTTTGATAATACGGATGGAACGGAACCGGAATAAAATGAACACTTGTGCCGATATTATATTGGTCTTTTAAAGCGGAAATCAGATCGTTCCGGCTGACCCCGGCCTCCTGCTCCTCTATTTGAAGAACATACAGATGCCATGCATGCCGCCCGTCATCACTGACATGCGGGATGGTCAGCCCTTTCATGTGTCTGAAGGCGTCCTGGTAGCGGCTCGCAATGTCGGCTCTTCTTTGCTGCATGCTGTCAATCCGTTTCAGCTGATGAAGCCCAAGCGCTGCCTGAAGATCAAACATATTCATTTTATAGCCGGGCGTTTCGACCTCGTAGTACCAGCTTCCGTTTGAAGAATAGCGGTTCCACGCGCCTTTGCTCATGCCGTGAAGGCTGAGCACCCTGATCTGATCGGCAAGCCCGTCATCGTCCGTCGTCAGCATGCCGCCTTCACCGGTTGCCAGGTTTTTTGTCGCGTAGAAGCTGAATGCCGTCGCATCACCGATTGATCCGATCATTTTCTGTTTGTAAGTGGTATACACGGCATGTGCGGCATCCTCTAAGACAAATAACTGATGCTTTTCGGCAATGGCCAGAATCTGATCCATATCACACGACTGGCCGGCGAAATGAACGGGTACAATCGCCTTTGTCCGCGGGGTGACGGCCGCCTCAATTTTTTCAGGGTCTGCATTCAGCGTAAGCGGATCGATGTCAACAAACACCGGAACGGCGCCTGTGTGCACGATTGTATTGGCTGTTGAACTGAACGTCACGGCAGACGTGATGACCTCGTCGCCGGGACCGATCCCTTTCGCCTTCAGGGCCAAAAACAAAGCGGCGGTACATGAGTTCAGCGCGATCGCGTGCTTTGCCCCCGTCCAGGCGGCAAAGGCTTTTTCAAACGCCTCTACTTTCGGTCCCTTTGAAAGCCAGCCCGATTCAAGCGTATCAATAACCTCCTGAATTTCGTCCTTCCCGATCATGGGCAATGAATAGGGAAGAAAAGCTGATCTTTTTTGCACCATTTTCTTTGCGCTCCTATCTTTTTTATGAAGGGTCAACCCGTCTGAAGCTGACTCCGGTTTTTTCCTGAAGCACTTGGCATAAAGCGGCAAGCGAATCCTGAACCGGGTAGTTCGCGGCGACAAAAGCACGGCGCGCCTGTTCCGCTTTTTGATATTCTGCGGGGCTTTCGCATATCCGGATTAATTCCTGAGCGAGTGCCTGCGGGTCCTCAAAGACAAATTCTCCAAGTGAGTGATAATAAGGGTATCTGCGGGTTCCCGCTGATTTTCCGATCAGCACGGGCTTTTGAAACAGCATCGCTTCAAGACCGACCGTTGATGTCTGTGTCACCGCAGCGTCAACATACGGGAGAATATCATACAGCTCCATCTCTTTTTTGATGATTTTGCCTGCTTTATATTTCCGCAGCACCTGATTGTAAGCATCCAGCTTGTTTTTGCCGATTTCCCACGGATGCGGTTTAATAATGAGCTGCATGTTCTTTTGGCCGGCAAGCTCTTCAAGCACTCCCGTATAAAATTCATCAGAAAACGGCTGCGTGGCGATCAGCACCGTCCGCTGTGACGGGAGAAAAGAAAGTTTGCGGTAAAACGTGTCCTGATCTATCGGCTCTCTTGAGAAAATCTCGTCGAAACGGGGATGCCCCGTGATGATGATTTGTTCATCCCTGCAGCCTTTTGCTTTATACCACTCCGCTTCATAAGCCCCGAATACGGCCTGATAGTCCGTAAACACGGGCAGAAACGCTTCATCTCCCATGAGCGCTCCGTGCTGAAGACAGATGCTGACGGCGTTTTTTTTCGCGGACATCAGCGCCAGCACACGGCTGTAAATATCCTCCGTCGTGCCGACTACAACAGCGGAAATCTTTTCGGCCGTAAACAAAATATCAATAGCGTCAATCGCTTCAATAAATAATGGAATGTCTTTATACAAACGTTCCTGAAATTCTCTGTTTCCGAAAGCGGGATGGCTGTGAAGCTCTTTCAGAATGGAATGGGCTTTTTCAATATAAGGGACGGGGTTCCCTTTTTTCCCCATTCCCGTCAGCTCCAATTTGCAGATAACGGGCAGCCCGTAATGGTCAGGCAGACTCCATCTGGCCAGTACCGCTGTTTTTGCCGGATCAAACTGCCGGTAGTTTCCCTCGGTGAACCGAAGATGATCGAAATGCAGAATGACTTTTCCGTTTACCGGTTTCTCATCTGTTTTCTTAATGTTTTGCCTTTTTTGATCATAATATGGCTGTATACCGGCTTCAGGAATATGCTGATCAGCCGGACCGAAAAGCTCTGGGTTCTGCTCCATGCTCTCCCGAAGCGCCGGACTGATATATTGATAAAAATTACTGATCAATGCGAGCGGGATGTCTTTGTAGCGAAGTGACTGAAAAAGGTCAATATACTGCCGGTACAGCACCCAATAGTTCGCTAAGTATGCCGACAAGCCCTCACCCCTTTCCAAGCTTTTTTAATGATTCCCTCAGCTCCCGGCACGTGGTCTGCTGCGGAAGGCTGTTCACAAACTCGTTTTTCTCCGCCGCGAAAAGCTGATAATGGATGGATTGATCGGTAATATAATTGATATCAAGCTCCTCAGAAATCGGGTAAAACGGATAAAAATGATTTACTCTCCAGAAGAAACGGGCGTCACCGATCCGGTAAAACGCGGGGCTTTCATCCCAATAGGAACCGAATGCCGATTTGACCTGTTCCAGCACGGAAAACCGGTGCATGACCGAACAATGGTCAATGGCGCACGGCGCGTTCCACACGATCCGTTCGGCGGGCCTGGCCGTCTCCTTCACCGTCTCTTTCCGCTGATTCAGATGATAGGTTTTGGAACTTGAATACACGACGGCTTTTTCCGGGTCTTCATCAAGCTCTTTCACCATTTTCTCAAGCCGTTCCGGCACATACGTGTTGTCGTCGGTCGCATACGTCACGTACTCGCCCTCCGCCATTTCTATTGCCTGATTAATCAAGGCGGCGTAGCGTGTTTTTTCCGTTCTTTCTTTGACGCCCGATACATCGCTTTGATAAAACCGGATGCGGTCATCCGTGAGAAAAGGACGTATTTCCGCCAATGTCGCTTCATTTGAGTTGTCATCCATAATGAACAGCTCAAAGTCCGTAAACGTCTGAGACAGAATACTTTTAATAGAGCGGGCCACATAGTCACTTTTGTTATAGCTCGTCATGATCACTGACACTTTAGGCAACTCGTCACCCCCTTTTCGCACCTGAAACTACCGCTATCATATGTTCCTTATGCGGAAGATGCGCTAGGAATACAGACTATTATGTGAAAAGTCAGCATTGCGATCACAAAAAAAGCCGGCTCTGATGCCCGGACTCATTGGAGCGTATTTTCTTTTTTCGCATAAATCTTTCTTTGGGCTCATATGGTGGAATAGATAAAAACAGCAGCCGCTCTGTCGGCTGTCTGATACTTGTCAGGAGGTTTCAGCATCAAGAGGTTTTCATCAAAGGAGGAACAATATGAAACCGAAAAAGAATCAATATCAGCAAATGCAGGGGATGGGAATGGGAATGGATATGCAAGGATACCAGCCGCAGCTCGGGCCTAATCCTTATCCGCAGCCTCAGGGCCAAGGATCACAAATGATGCCGATGCAGCAGCAAATGACAATGCCGATGCAGCAAGGCCAGCAGAGCTTCGGCGGGGGGTTCCCCGGCCAGCCGCAGCAGCAGGGCGGCGGCAGCTTTCAGATCCCGTCAGGTCCATCATCGTCACAAAACGTTCCCGGCATGCTGCCGATTGAAGAGTCATACATTGAAAATATTCTGCGGTTGAACCGGGGCAAAACGGCGACGATTTATATGACATTTGAAAACAGCAAAGAATGGAATTCAAAGATTTTCCGCGGTGTGATTCAGGCGGCGGGACGTGACCATATCATCATCAGCGATCCGAAAACGGGCACCCGCTATCTGCTTCTGACCATTTACCTTGATTACATCACGTTTGATGAGGAAATCGCTTATACTTATCCGTACTCCATGTCTTCTTATTCCCCGAGATAAATCAAAAAGCCAATCGCTCACTTGACAGAGGATTGGCTTTTTTTCTTTATAAATATTTGACGGCCTCGACGATAATCATAATCCAAGAGATGATAAACGCCACGCCGCCGAGCGGTGTAATCGCGCCGAGAACGGAAATCTGCGTCACGCTCAATACGTACAGGCTTCCCGAAAACAGAACGATGCCCGCAAACATCAGCCAGCCCGCAACAGAAACACTGCCTGCGCCAGAAAGCTTTTCGGCCAAAAACGCGACAGCCAGAAGACCGAGCGCGTGATACATATGATATTGCACGCCTGTGTGCCACACCTGCAAATATTTATCGGGGATTTTCCCTTCAAGCCCATGCGCGCCGAAAGCGCCCAGCGCCACGGCCAATAAAGCGTTAATCGCACCAAGAATAATAAACACTTTCATCTATTTTTCTCCCGCCTTTTCGTTAAAGTTTCCAATTCAATCATAACCCAACATCGGCAAAATTCAACGTCCGCCGTCCGATGACACGAGATTGTCGGATTTTTTCTTTTTGATAAGTTGGATTCGGTCAATCGCTATCGCCAGCAGCGTCCCGAGCACAAGACCGTTGCTTAAGAGCGAAATCAGGATCGGATGCATCCCCGATAACGCGCTCTCCGGCACAAACATTACGCCGACCCCCGTCAGGAGCGCCAGACCGATAATGGAGCGGATTCGTTTTTGCTCCGCTTTCTCATAAGAGTCAAACTCCGTAAAGGCGAGACCGGCCATCGTGGAGAAAACGACGAAGTTTACCGCAAAGCCGACCGGTGAGGGCAGACTCGCAAACGCATTCATAAATAGCGGGATCATACTGATGATCACGACAAATACACTTCCCAAAAGAAACGGCTTTTTCGAAGGAAGCTTCGTCGTCTCAATAAAACCGGCCGCCCCTGAAATCGGCACAGGCGCAATGCCCCCTGACAGTCCGCTCAAAAGGTGGCTGATCGAAGCCGCAAACCCAGCCGGACGCTCACGCCGCTTCCCGACGGTGCCGCCGAATTTTTTCACCGCCGCTTCTACAACCCGGATGCTCGCGAGCATGTTGACAATCAAAAGCACGGTAATGAAGAGTGATGTAATAATCAGGCCGCTGTCAAACACGGGTTTTCCAAACGGAAAAAGAGCCGGCAGCTGAATCACGCGGTCCGGTATTTGAATCGGTTTGGCAGCGCCGAAGACGACGAATAAGATCCATCCGCCGGCAAGCGAAAGGAGAATCGCATACTGTCTTAAGAACGTAACATTCGATCGGGACATGATGAACATCGCCGCCGTCACAACCATGGCGAGCCCGAATACAAGGCCGTCGACGCTGTTTTTTAAATAGCCAATGCCCAAAAGGCCTTTCACAATCGGCTGACTCAGCTGCATGACCAACAGCAGCAGATACACACCGGTCACAACCGGCGTAAACAGCACGGCCAGCCGTTCAATCACTTTAAAAAGGCTGAACAAAAAGAAAAAGACAGCGCTTAATAACAGCGCCCCCTGCAGCGCCCGCAGCGTCTCGCCGAATGTCGCGAACACCGTGCCAGTCAGTCCGCCGTAAATCGTGTATACGCCCCACCATAAGCCTGCCGGGCTTTCATTAATCGGCAGACGATGTCCCTGGAGACATTGGATGACCGCGGCGACGCCAAGCACAAAAAATGTGCTCTGAATCAATGCGGCAGAATCGGCATGGTTCAAGTGAAATGATTGTGCGATGGCGACAGGAACTACAATCGCAGCTGCAATCATAAATGCCGTCCATTGCAAACCCCCGAGTATCAGTTTCAAGTCAATCAACCTCTCCTGTTAAAAATCGAAAATGGAATCCCCGTTTCCGTCTTCCTCACGTTCGTCTTTCGCTTTTTTCTGATATTGGTTCAGCCCGGCGCTGCCCATCATTTTTTCAAGCAGCAGCGGGTCTGTCGAAGGAGACGCGGAAGGTTTCGGCGCCGCTTTCGGAATCGGATTCTGCACAGGCGCCGGAGCGGTGTGCGTCTGAGTGCCGAGCACGACATCACACAGAGAGCGGATGGCGGCCGCGTGCATTTTGACCTCCTCGGTGCGGGTCGCCGTTTTCGCCTGCCTCAGTTCTTCTTCCATCTTCTGAATCAAAGCAGAGATATGTATGTTCATGAGTAAATCCTCCAGCGGTAATTTGTCTTCTTCCTGCATTTTATCAAATTTCTGAGCGAATCGCAGAATTGAGTTTGTTATTTTTTCTGACGGCATACCGCCCGGAACGCCAAAAAAGGCGCTTTCCGCCGGGCGGAAGCGCCTCAAAAAAACCGTTTATTGCGGCAGGTCGGGGATGCACCAATCGATCGGCTGCTCCCCCATTTTTTCAAGGGCGGCGTTTGTACGGGAAAACGGTCTGCTCCCGAAAAAACCGTTCCTTGCCGAAAACGGGCTCGGATGAGTCGATTCAATAATAATGTGTTTCGATGTGTCAATGCGCTCTTTTTTCATCTGCGCGTGACGCCCCCATAGGATAAAGACAATCGGCTTCTCTCTTTCATTCACCACATCAATGATGCGGTCAGTGAGCCGCTCCCATCCCTTGCCTTTGTGGGAATTGGCCTGACCGCGGCGAACCGTAAGCACTGTGTTTAACAAAAGCACTCCCTGCTTCGCCCAGCTGACGAGCGATCCGTGGTTCGGTACGGAGCAGCCGATATCGTCCTGAAGCTCTATGAAAATATTTTTCAAAGACGGCGGCTGCCTGACCCCGGGCTGAACGGAAAAACTAAGCCCGTGCGCCTGTCCTGGCCCGTGATACGGGTCCTGTCCGAGAATGACCGCTTTTACATCCTCATAGGGCGTATAATGCAAGGCGTTAAAAATATCATGGCTGTCAGGATAAATCGTTTGGCTGCTGTATTCTTGTTTCAGCATTTCTCTCAGCTCTTGATAATACGGTTTGTCAAATTCATCTTTCAGCTGATTCCACCAGCTGTCTTTTAAAAGCTGCTTCAAACTGTCCGTCCCCCTTATGAACTGTGCAGTCTTGAATGGACGGGCTTTCCGTCCCACACAATGTCAGTCGGCGCCTCCCGCCTCTTCATGTCCGGCTCTTCAAGAAGAACCGCGAAGTTTTTCGTCGGGAGCTCCCCAAGCCCGTGCTTTTCGCTTAACCGGTCTAAGTACCTCTTCCGTTTGCCGCCGAGATCCGCGGACTGATTGCCGCCTCCCTCAAAAAACGCATATATGACGCTCGCGCAAGGAACACGCTTCACACGGTGCTGTTTTGCGGCGCGCAAATAAAAGTCCCAGTCCCAATAATTATGGACATCCGGATCAAAATACCCTAACGTGTCATGCAGAGAACGCCTGTACATGCTGCCTGACGGAACGTACGTGGAAAATACCCGCATATCCGCATAATCCGCCGTATAGGCGAAAGGCTTTCGTGACACCGGGTATCTCGTGCCGCCCCGTTCTTCAAATGACACAATTTCCGCGTCAGAATGGACAAAATCCGCATCAGCAAGTGCAGCCGCCATTCTTTCCAAATGGCCCGGCGTAATGAAATCATCATCATCGCACAGCATGATACAATCACCCGACGCTTTTTTCACACCTGCGTTCCGAGCTTCCACATGTCCGGCATTCTGTTCTAAATCAATAATCTGAATCGGCAGATCGCTGTACAGCTGCTTCGCTTGTTCGACCGATTCTCCGGCATCATTTACAATGATCACTTCATAAGGCTTTATGGTCTGCATGGAAATCGACTCCAGCAGCTCACACAAAGCCGGAATCCGATTATACGTGACTATGACAATTGATATATTCATGATCCGCTCCTTCTGCTTTTTCTCATGTTCTATTAAAACATAAAGCGGCGGAGAGATCAGGGGGGATTTTTGATTTCGGCCCATTCAGAAACAAATCCAGGTCATGCCCGCCAGCAAAACGAGAATGATCAGAAGGTCTCCCCAAACAGTGCAGACCGCCTTGGCATTAAGTCTGCCCGCCTCCATGGCGTTCCAAAGTTTTGATTGATAAACAGGCACCAACACCATCGCATAGCATGTGCACAAGCAGACAAAAGCCGGCGGGACAAGCGCACATCCATCCTCATTCCAATCATGAATAAGTTCCGGTATACTCACCCCGCTGTCAATGTACAAGTATAATATACCCGCCAGCGGAATGAGCGAACTGATCTGCAGCTCGAAAAGTTCCACCTTCCACTCACGCGCAAACGAAACGGCCCAAATCCATCCCAGCGCATAAAACAATAGAAGAAGCAAAATACTGAAAACAACAAAAATAGCGTCTTGCATCCCATTCAGAACCATAATAAAAAGACTTACAACGGGCAATGCAAGAACCAAGCCGCAGACGGTAAATACGGTAACGGCTATTTGGGCGCACGCGCCGTACATCCACGAACCTAATCTCATTTTAACACCCCTATATAGATTCCCTATGTACATAGTGAAAAAGATCAGGCAAGCCTCTGCCTGCCTGCGTAAAAACCTATTTTGCCGCAAAACGGAAAACATACCGTCACAACGGCGCATACTGCCGCAAAACTCGGTGTGACCGCCGAAGGAAACAGCCCAGCCGGAACCAGATTGAACAAAAAGACAAACATAAAACATAGATTCGGCGCCATTGAAGCCCATACCGTCCGCTCAGCAAGCTTTTTGCCGCCAGCCCCGAACTCTTTGCCAGCTTGATAGCCGATTTGGAACCAATACAGCACATAACCGATCATAATCAGCCATACTGACACGGAAATCCCTTTCCACAGCGCGTCAACAGCGGGATGAATCCTCCACGCGTGCATCATCGTAATCATCGCCCCCATCACAAAAAGACCGCAGTTGCAGAACAGATAAAAGAGCATAAAAGTCCGCGCGGGCACCGCCGAAGCTTTTTGAAAAGCAGAGATAATCTCAGACGGAGTCCCCACTTCCCGCAGAATAAGCGCCATCGCTTCGCTTTCGGTTTTGCCTTTTTCCAGATGATCACAAATGGCATGATGAATATGGCTTTCGATTTCTTTTAATAATTCACGGCTTCCGGACTTGCCTTCCAGCCCTTTTCTGATTTCCTGCACATAAAGGTCTTTATCCATTCTGCCCGCCCCGCTTCAGCATCCGGTCCATCAGAGCAGAGAACAGATTCCATTCCTTCGTCCGTTCGGCTAGAATGTTTTTTCCTTCATCGGTGATCCGGTAATATTTTCGGTCCGGCCCTTTGGTCTGCTTTTCCCAGTAAGAAGAAATATAGCTTTGGCGTTCAAGCTTATGAAGCGATGGGTACAGCGTGCCTTCCTTCATTTGCAGTTCATTCCCGCTTCTTTTCTCCATTTCTTTCACAAGTTCATACCCGTACATGGGCCGTTCATTCAGCAGCGTCAGCACCAGAATGACCGTGCTTCCCTTTACAAGCTCCCTGTTGAGCATTTATTTTCTCACCCTTACCTAGTAATCTTATGTAGGTATTGTACGCACATCCCCCGCGGCTGTCAAATCATTCCTCTAAGCCTTCCGTATTGTGATCGGAAGAAAATCTAACTATAATGAGATATAAAACACTGATGGAGGCCATTGATATGTCAATGCACAAAGCACTTACTATTGCCGGTTCTGATTCCAGCGGCGGCGCGGGAATTCAGGCCGATTTAAAAACATTTCAAGAAAAAAACGTATACGGAATGACGGCTTTGACCGTGATCGTAGCGATGGACCCGGAGAACAGCTGGGATCATCAAGTATTTCCGATCGATGCCGATACGATTCGCGCACAGCTGGCGACGATTGTTGACGGAATCGGCGTAGACGCCATGAAAACGGGAATGCTCCCTACCGTGGAGATCATAGAGCTTGCGGCGAAAACGATTAAAGAAAAACAGCTGAAGAATGTCGTTATCGATCCTGTCATGGTCTGCAAAGGAGCGAACGAAGTGCTGTATCCGGAGCATGCCGAAGCGCTTCGCACCCAATTGGCGCCTCTGGCAACCGTCATCACGCCAAACCTGTTTGAAGCAAGCCAGCTGAGCGGTATGGATGAATTAAAAACGGTGGAAGACATGACAGAAGCGGCCAAGAAAATTCACGAACTCGGCGCGAAATATGTATTGATTACAGGCGGAGGCAAATTGAAACATGAAAAAGCGATCGACGTGCTGTATGACGGAGAAACCGCGGAAGTATTAGAAAGCGAAATGATTGATACACCTTACACGCACGGAGCCGGATGCACATTCTCCGCCGCCGTGACGGCAGAACTGGCCAAAGGCGCTGAAGTGAAGGAAGCCATCTATGCGGCAAAAGAATTTATCACCGCGGCAATCAAAGAATCCTTCCCGCTGAACCAATACATCGGACCGACTAAACATTCGGCGATGCGTCTTAGCGGAAAATAAAATAAATATCCCCCTCATTACCCGAGGGGGATTATTTCATTTTTTTCGCGGATGACCGCAAAAACATCTCAATAGACTGCACAAACAGCGCATATTCCTTCATCTGTTCATATGTATGCATCAGCCGATCACTCCATTCATTGTGCGGCTCAGCTCTCTTGAGCATGCGATTCAGCTGAAGCAATACTTCTTTATATTCTTCCCGCTTATCTTCCACTTGCTCTGCGGCTTTGACAAGTAAACATTTCGGCGTCATCTTCTGATTTTTCAAAACTGAGAAAACAACTCCTTTTATTCCTGGAATCATAGGCTTTCGTTTGAAGAATAGCACAGATGGCATAGGTTTCACATAAGAAAAAAGAACGATTTTCTACAAAAGTGTCCAAATTGAGCCATTTATTTCCGTTTTTCCTGCCGAAGTGACGGTTACGTCATCATTTCCCGGGAAAGGAAAATATCTGGCGCTGAATACCTCTTCTCCATCATTCAAAAACAATTCAATCGAGGATGCATCCAGAAAGAGCTGCACGGAATGCACCTCGCTGATGGCGCAGCTTCTCTTTTCTTTTTCTTCTCCGCTGAAAGCGGTGCGCTCCAGCACAGCCAGCCCCTCTTCCTGATGAAATATAAACCGGGCCGCCCCCCGAATTGAGATTTCAAAACCGGATTCGCAAGTGATGTCCTCCAGCAGCACTTCAGCCCGGGACGCATCTTTCACCGGCAGGCTTACAGACGAGCAATTCAATTGAAGACGGTGCTTTTGTTCATCCGTGCGGCGTGATTTCATTTCCGAAAGCGGGCGCTGTATGATTCTGCCGTTGGACAGTGACAGCTGTCTCGGCATCGTTAAGCAGTGAATCCAGTGATACGCATGGGTCGGATGTTTGTCCTCATGCTGATCCGGAACGCCCATCCACGCGAACAGAATTCTCCGTCCCTTATCATCTTCCAGCGTCTGCGCCGCGTAAAAATCAAATCCTCTGTCAAGCTCCGTAAATTCACCGTGCTTAAATTCTGGCGGCTCTGTATGCAGCCTGCCGAGGAAATAGCCCGCCTGGTGGCTGTTATGATATTCTATCCCGTCGGCTTCAAGCCCCTGCGGACATACGAGCAGCACGTCGGTTCCGTCAAGGGAAAACAGGTCGGGACATTCCCACATATAGCCGAATGACCCGAGACCGCCGGAGTCCGCCCCCGCAATCGCACCGAGAAACGTCCAATCCGTCAAGTTCTCTGATGTGAACAACACAACGCTTCCGGTGAGCTTTTCTGTCTGCGCGCCAAGCACCATGTAATACGCTCCGTCTTTCTTCCAAACCTTCGGATCACGGAAATGAGCGGTATAGCCTGCCGGGAGACGCGCGACAACTCCTTTTTTTTCAAATACGATCCCGTCTTCGGATACGGCGAGGCATTGATACGTTTCCCGATTGCCTTCTCCGTCACGGACATTGCCTGTGTACATCAGGCAGAGCCGCCCGTCTTTTTCGATGGCGCTTCCGGAATAACAGCCGTTTTTGTCATACCACTCACCCGGCGCAAGCGCGATTTCTTCCTCTTTCCACTCAACGAAATCCTTCGTCGTCACATGCGCCCAAAATTTCGCGCCATGCCCCGTATGAAATGGCTGCCATTGAAAAAACAAGTGATATACGCCGTTCCATTGGATCACGCCGTTCGGATCATTTAAAAGCCCGACCGGCGCCATAATATGATAGTTCTGGCGGTATGGATCTGACGCGGCTGTTTCTCCCCGCTTCTTTTTCGCTTCCTCAGCCTGCAGGCGCAGCTCTTGATCCGGTGTCCTCATTTGACGGCCTCCTTTTCTTTAGCTCCCATAATGTAAGCGGCAATAAACGCCGAGACAGAGGCGATGCCCATTCCGATCAGATAGTTTATAAGATTTCCTAAACCGAGCGGAGCCGTGATGGCAATCATCGGAATTCCGGTCAGACCGTAGGCATTGGCGGCGACGCCGGTCACCACGACATAGGCTCCTCCCAGCGCTCCGCCAATCATTCCCGCGATAAACGGCTTACGGTACCTTAGGTTCACACCGAAAATGACTGGTTCGGTTACACCGAGAAAAGCGGAAAATGCGGCCGGCAGAGCGATTTCTTTCATTTTCGCTTTTTTCGTCAGGAAAAATACAGCCAGTCCCGCCGCACCCTGAGCGACATTCGCCATCGACCAGATAGGAAGGATATAGTTTCTGCCCAAATCAGCGATGAGGCCGGCCTCAATCGCATGAAAGCTGTGATGCACACCGGTAAGCACAATAAGCGGATAAAGACCGCCGAAAAGCAGTCCGGCAACAATTCCCGCATGATCATACACATATGTCAGCGAGACGGTAATGCCTGATCCGATCGCCCTGCCAAGCGGACCGATTGCGATAAAGGTAATAAATCCTGTGACAATCACCGTGACAAACGGCGTGACCAATAAATCGAATGCGTGAGGCACAATTTTTCTCGTGCCCTTTTCCACTTTGCTCATAATGTAAACGGCTAACAGTACGGGGATGACCGTCCCTTGATAGCCGAGCAGCGCAATGTCGAAGCCGAAGAGCTGCATAAAATCAGGCGATGCATCCGCAAGCCCCCACGGATTCAAAAGCGCCGGATGGATCATAATTCCCCCCAGCACGGCACCGAGATAGGCATTACCGCCAAATTCCTTCGCCGCGCTGAACCCGATGAATACGGGCAGGAAGATAAACGCCGCGCTTGAAAACATGTCTAAAAGCTTAAACAGCGATGATTGTTCAGACACCCAGTGAAAAGCCTTCATCATGCCGAGCAGCCCCATTAAAAGTCCGCTTGCCACGATAGCCGGAATGATGGGAACGAATATGTTAGACAGTGTCTTCGCAAATCTTGCGGCCGGATTCAGCTTTTTTTTCGCTGCGTCCTGATGTGTCTCACGATCTTCCCGCCCCAAATCGGCTTCTTTTGAAAAAGCGTCATACACTTTATTCACGAGGCCGGTGCCGAATATAATCTGATATTGCCCCGAGCTGCTGAAAGCCCCTTTTACGCCTTCTATTTCTTCAATGCCGGCCTGGCTGATCTTCTGTTCATCTTGAATGACGAGCCTGAGCCGCGTCGCGCAATGTGTCGCGCTGATGACATTTGATTCCCCTCCGATATGCTTGATAAGCTGTTTTGCCGTTTCTTGATAATTCATGATGTATCCCCCTTTCTAAAATCAAAAAAGACCTAAAATTCGCCAACGAAAAAGGTCAGCATGATCCCTTTTTCATGTACGCAAATTTTAGGTCTTGCCTGCATTACCAGTCACAATCCCGCCGGATTCAGTTTTTTTAATGCGCTTTCATTCTATTTCATGATAGCGCTTTCGTCAATATGTTTTCAAAAAAAAAGTCTGTTTCTCGAAACAGACGCGTTATTCCGGGTTTTTTTGCAGACGCTGGACATGCAGCGTAATATAGCCGGCCTCGGATTCCGGCAGTTCCAAATCATATTCATTTTTTAAAAACGCCGCCAGTTCAAGCGCACACCGATAAGCAAACGGATACTTTTTTTGGATGAAATAAAGCATCTCCTCGTCCATGGAATGGAGTGCTTCATTTGAGTCCAACCGGCTGACCGCATACCGTAAGTGCGTGACGAGGCGCTGATAGGAAATACTGTCTTCATCCACCTTCTGTTCGAAAAAGGATTCGATCTTTTCGATCATTTCTTTGATCATGGTTGTATGCTTCATCGCCGAATACATGCTTTTGGCATCCGCCTTGGCAGTGTGGATATGAAGCGCGATATACCCCGCCTCATCATCAGGCAATGATATACCGAGGGTTTGTTTCACGTGTTCAACCGCCCAGCGGCCGATCTCATATTCTTTTTTATAAAGCGCCTTAATTTCATGAAGCAATCGGTTATGCACCTGAAGGCCGTTTTGAATCCTTTCGATCGCAAAGGATAAATGGTCCGCCAGCGCAATGTGGATGTGATCGCTCAAAGGTGCCGCAAGCTCTCCCTCCGCATGGCTGATGATATCTTCAGCCGCCTCTATATGCTCTTCGGGAAGCGTTTCTAACACTTGTTTGAACTTTTCATTTTCGTCGTGCACGACAAATATTTTTTCAATTTTATGTTTTTGAATCACATCATTTTTTCTCTTTTGAAAAGCGATTCCGGGACCCATTACGATCTTTTCCCGTCCGTCTTCTTTTATTAACGCCGCATTGTTATTTAATACTTTGTCTATTCTCAAGAGGTTCGCTCCCGTTCATATGTTTAGTGGGATTGTACCCTCTTTTTCATATGATGTAAAGGTGCCGGACCCGCGCGCTCCCGTTTCGGCAATTCTTTGCGGACAGGCATCCATCGGTTTTTATCCAGCCTGCCGCGGGCCGATTTCGTTTCATCGGTCAAATCCGCCGATCGGACACGGCTCACAAACGAAAAAGCCCCAGCCGTCCGCTTCGCTTTCTTATAATAAGCCGCTTGGTTTCCGTACACGGCAGCTAATGGATATCTTCCGTTACCCGGCGCCATCCAGTTCATCAGAAAGACCATCCACACCCGTAAAGATACTAGCAAACGTTTCATTGCAAATCATCCCTCCGCTTCTTTTTGACAGACAGCTTGTTCGCAGGCCTGTTTTTCTCTCCGCTTTAACGGAAAAGGCGGCCGATCCTTCTCCGCTAAAAACTAGCGGGTCTAGCAACCCTATGACTCTATGATAGACGCGGCCGGGCGAATTGTTTGTCACAATATGAGTGAAAAAACAAACTAGTTTTCAGAAGTTTTGTTGAAAGCTGATGGAAATGACCTGAAAAATGGAAAAGCCGATAAAAAAAGTTATACACACCTTATCCCTTGGTTAAGCACAGCTTAAACACAGGGTATATCCACATATCCACAAACTCGATCTATATTTTGTATAAGAACACTCGTTCCCAACAATATATATACACAAATTTATTCAGTTATACACAGGATTCTGTGTATAACTCCCTCCTTATTCACAGACCAATTTCCATAAATGAGTCATATGTCACAAGGATTATTTTGAATTTTCAAGAAATATATACTAGATTTCTAATTTAGATAAAGAAAAAGGGGGAAACACGATTGAAAAAAGGAATCATCCGTTATCTGCTTCCGGCTTTTGTCTTATCCTTTACCTTATCCACAAGTTCACAGGCTGCGCCGGCTTCAAAACCGCAAACTCCTGATCTTGAGAAGGCTGAGGTGTTCGGTGACATTGATATGACCACCGGCAAACAAACGACAGTCATCGTGGAGCTCAAGGAAAAGTCACTGGCGGAAGCAAAGGAACTCGGCAAAGCACAGACAAAAAGCAAGCTGAAAAGCGAACGCGCAAAAGTGAAAAAGAAAGCGCTCAAAACCATTAAACACGGAAAAATCAACAGGGAATATGAGCAAGTGTTTTCCGGCTTCTCCATGAAACTCCCGGCAAATGAAATCCCCAAACTGCTGAGTGATCAGGATGTCAAAGCGGTTTATCCGAATGTCACCTATCATACCGATCAGCTCAAAGATAAAGACATCACCCTATCTAAGGATGCCGTGTCTCCGCAGATGGATGACAGCGCGCCTTATATAGGGGCAAATGACGCGTGGAAGCTTGGCTATACGGGTAAAGGCGTCAAGGTTGCCATTATTGACACTGGTGTCGAATATAAACACCCTGACTTAAAGAAAAATTTCGGACAATATAAAGGATACGATTTTGTGGATAACGACTACGATCCTGAAGAAACGCCGTCCGGTGATCCGAGAGGCGCGTCGACTGACCACGGAACCCATGTCGCGGGCACGGTAGCGGCAAACGGAACGATTAAAGGCGTCGCGCCGGATGCTACACTCCTTGCCTACCGTGTGCTCGGTCCGGGCGGAAGCGGAACAACGGAGAACGTCATCGCCGGCATCGAACGCGCCGTACAGGACGGAGCGGATGTCATGAACCTTTCTCTCGGCAATTCTGTGAATAACCCAGACTGGGCGACAAGCACGGCGCTTGACTGGGCGATGTCAGAAGGCGTCACGGCCGTTACATCAAACGGAAACAGCGGGCCGAACAATTGGACCGTCGGCTCTCCGGGAACGTCCAGAGAAGCCATCTCCGTCGGAGCGACCCAGCTGCCGCTGAACGAGTACGCCGTCTCCTTCGGTTCCTATTCCTCAGCGAAAGTAATGGGCTACAACAAAGAAGATGACATAAAAGCACTGAATAAAAAAGAAACAGAGCTCATAGAGGCGGGTATCGGCGAGCAAAAGGATTTTGAAGGCAAAGATCTGAAGGGAAAAGTCGCTGTCGTCAAACGGGGCAGCATCGCCTTTGTGGATAAAGCAGACAACGCCAAAAAAGCGGGCGCGATCGGTATGGTTGTGTATAACAATGCCCCGGGAGAAATTGAAGCCAACGTACCGGGCATGTCCGTACCGACGATTAAGCTTTCATCAGAAGACGGCGAAAAACTCGTCAGCCAATTAAAAGCAGGCGGCACAAAAGCGACATTCAATTTATCCGTGGCTAAATCGCTCACTGAACAAATGGCAGACTTTTCGTCACGCGGTCCGGTTATGGACACGTGGATGATTAAACCTGACGTCTCCGCTCCCGGCGTAAACATCGTCAGCACCATTCCGACCCATGATCCGGCCGACCCGTACGGCTACGGATCGAAGCAGGGAACGAGCATGGCTTCCCCGCATGTAGCCGGCGCAGCTGCCGTCATCAAGCAGGCCAAACCGAAATGGAGCCCGGAACAAATAAAAGCAGCTCTCATGAACACCGCGGAAACCTTAACGGACGCGGACGGTGACGTATACCCGCATAATGCGCAAGGCGCCGGAAGCATCAGAATCATGAAGGCGATCAAAGCAGACTCCCTTGTCGCCCCGGGAAGTTATTCTTACGGAACGTTTATGAAAGACAAAGGCAATGAAACGAAAAAAGAAACCTTTACGATTGAAAACCAATCGTCCATCAGAAAATCATATCAGCTCGAGTACTCTTTCAACGGCACGGGCATTACCGTTTCGGGCACAGACCGGGTCGTGATCCCCGCTCATCAAACCGGAAAGGTCAATGCGAAAGTAAAGGTCAATGCCAAAAAAGTAAAGGCAGGCACCTATGAGGGAACCGTCACAGTGCGTGAAGGCGGAAAAACAGTTGCAAAAGTGCCGACGCTGCTGATTGTAAAAGAGCCGGACTATCCGCGCGTGACGTCAATCGACGTGCAGGACGGCACAACGCAGGGAACCTACCAAATTGAAACCTATCTTCCGGCGGGAGCCGAAGAGCTTGCCTTCCTTGTATATGACAGCAATCTT
This sequence comes from Bacillus sp. JHAA, assembly GCF_036961585.1. Taxonomy (NCBI): domain Bacteria; kingdom Bacillati; phylum Bacillota; class Bacilli; order Caryophanales; family Bacillaceae; genus Bacillus; species Bacillus sp. JHAA. Next base: position 721,301 of record NZ_JBAMDE010000001.1, read on the forward strand.
GACTTTGTCGGCCAAGCCGGCATCTACAAAAAGCAGGATAAAGGCTATCAATATTTCGACTGGAACGGCAAAGTCAATGGTGACACCGCACTGCCGGCAGGAGAATATTATATGCTGGCCTATGCCGCGAACAAAGGGAAATCAAGCCAGGTGCTGACTGAAAAACCTTTTATCATTGAATAACCGAACAACCCTGCTGGAGCATCAGCAGGGTTTCTTTCTGATCATTCGGCAAAAGCTTCACGAAGCAGCCGGTATGACTGAAGTTTATCTTCAAAGTGATGAGTAATGGTCACAGCCATCACTTCTTCCGTTCCGTATGCTTTACTGAGAGCCAGAATCTGTTCTTTCACTTGTTGCTTCGTTCCGATGATCATTCGATTCCGATTATCGGCAATTCGTCTTTGTTCATACGGTGTGTACGTATTGCCGCGGACGGTTTCGTAAGACGGTACGCCGTGAAGCGGAATCCCCTGTTCACCCGCAAGCAGCGTATAATCCATGACGGCCGCGAGTTCCTCCGCTTTCTCCTCCGTGTCCGCGCACAGCACAAACACCGCCACGGCTGTTTTTGGTTCTTTTCCTAATACAGAAGGTTTAAATCTGCGCTTATATTGTGCTGTCGTGCTTTCTCCGCCTTCTCCATTAATAAAGTGAGCAAACATATAGCCTGCTCCCATTTCTGCGCTCAGAAGCGCGCTTTCCCCCGAAGAACCGAGAAGCCAGACTTCCGGCGCCGTCTTAATAAGGGGTGATGCGGTCAGATTCGGAAAACGGTGATTGTCGTCGGCTGCATCATGCAAATACATCGCCAGCTCACGAAGCTGCTGCGGATATTGATCAGCGTTACGCTTCCCACCGTCATTCAGCGCCCATGATGCGATCGGCATTCCGCCCGGCGCTCTCCCTAATCCGAGATCGATTCTGCCCGGCGTCAACCCTTCAAGCACGCGGAAATTCTCCGCCACCTTATATGCGCTGTAATGCGGAAGCATGACACCGCCCGAGCCTACACGAATCTCATTCGTTTTCGCCGCAATATGGCTGATCAGCACTTCAGGGCTTGAACCCGCCAACCGCTCTGAAAAATGATGCTCTGACACCCAAAACCTCTTATATCCAAGCTTTTCTGCCTCCTGCGCCAGTCTTACTGTATCCCGCAGCGCGCTTTCCGCGGAACTCCCTTCTGATACAGGAGATTGATCTAATATGCTTAATGAAATCATCACTGTCACCTCATCAACATCGTACCACTGCTAAGCCGTTTTTTCTTTCTGTATGCTTATAAGCATCCCTGATGATAAACATTTATATACCTTGTTCCATTTTGTCGAAATATGTTACACGTGAAACATAAAAACCTCTCCCGGTCAGGAGAGGTTTTTTCTTAATTCTTTTGAAAACCTTTATCTTTTACATATTGATTTAAATAGGTTCTCGGTTTTTGTTTCATGAACTGCAGGATTTGATCAGACCATGTTTCAACCCGCTTGCCGTTTGTCCGTTTATCATAATAAGCGGCAATGGTTTCATCATATTCCTTCATATAACTGCGGAAGTGTTCTTCATTCGTATCGTACGTGTTTTCATGATATACGGCTTGTTTCGGCAGGCGCGGCTTTTGACCGGACGGATGAGCGGGATGACCGACTACCAAGCCGAACAGCGGCAGCACATGGTCAGGTGTACCAAGCACTTCCGTCACCTGATCAAGTTCATTTCGAATGCCTCCGATATAACAAATGCCAAGTCCCATTGATTCCGCGGCAACACTTACGTTTTGTGCGGCAAGTGCGGCATCAATGACGCTGACCATAAACATTTCTGTATTCTCAAGAAGCTCGGTAATGTTTTCGCCTTTTTCCTCAGCAAGTTTTTTATGACGGTACAAATCAGCGCAAAACACAAACAAGTGCCCATTATTCTCGACGTAAGGCTGGTTTCCGGCCAGTGCCGCCAGCTTCCGCTTTTTCTCCTTATCAGTTACGCCGATGATGGAGTAAGCCTGCACGTAACTGGACGTTGACGCCGCCTGGGCGCTTTTCACTAATGTATCTATCTCTTCTGCTGTCAGAAGCTCGTCAGTAAATGATCGGATCGACCGATGATTAAGTATGGTTTCGATGGTATTGTTCATATAAAAGCCTCCTTCTTTCTATATCATATCCGAAAGGGAATCATGTCAAAAGCGAAATGCTCTAAACAAAAAAAGACAGCCCGAAAAACGAGCCGTCTCACATTAAGAATTGAACAAGTAGCTTTTATATTTCGTCAGCTGCACACTTGCGTTATATACGATCCCGAAGCTGATTAATGTAGAAAGCACCGAGCTCCCCCCATAGCTGACAAACAGCAGCGGAATACCGGTAACCGGCATAATGCCGATATTCATCCCGATGTTCTGGAAGGTGTGAATCACGATAAGTGCAGTAAATCCTACGCAAAAAAACGCGCCAAATCGGTTAAACGCATGCAAGCGGTCAATCAGCACCACAAGCCTGTAAATTAAAAAGAAAAACATGACAACCGCAATGGCGCAGCCTAAAAATCCAAAACTTTCACCCAAAATCGCAAAGATAAAGTCGGTCTGTCCCTCAGGTACGTACACCTTCAGATTATGAACGCCGTTTCCGGTAATGCCGCCCGATCCGATCGCCATAACGGCCTGATCCACCTGCCAGCTTTTATCGCTCTCTGCCTGAGTCGTTGCCGCACTGGAGTCAGACATCCACGATGTAATCCGGTTAATTTGATAATCCGCAATGCCGATTGAATTCGCCACATGGGGAAATTCAATCACCAGCACTAAGAAAAGGCCAAGCACAAGCGCGGCCGAACCGCCGATGATGGTGATCAGCTTCCAGTTCACACCCGACATAAACACCATCACCATAACGATAAACAGACAGATCGCACCCGTACCGGCATCCTGCAAAACGATCATCCCGATCGGAATAACCGTCCATGCCGCAATTTTCAAAAGCAGATTCACATCTTCCCGAAGTGACCTTTGATCCTTCGGGCCCGCCTTCGATATAATGGACGCGACCATCATCATAATTCCTATTTTCGTGAACTCAGAGGGCTGGAGGGTAAAGTTTCCGATTTGAAACCAGCTCTTCGCTCCGTTTTTAATCGGCGCGATGGATTCCGGCGCCACACGCAAAAGGAGCAGCGACAGCACGCCGGCAATCAATACGTACAGACTCAGTTTTTCAAGCTGCTCTAAATCAAAGTACAGCAATAATCCGATGAATCCCGCACCTATAACATAGAAGACAATCTGTTTCATCCAGGCACTGCCTCCGTACTGCCCGAACTGTCCGGCCGCATAAATCGCTGCAACACTAATTATTAAAAACACACCAAATATAAAAATCAAATCCCCCTGATAATAGGGATTTTGCTGTTTCTTATATCGACTCATTCTATCCCGCCTTACATTTTCATCGGAAGTCACTATTGTTTATTATACATGAACACCGTTCAAGAAAACATGATGAGGTTGCTTCCTTTTTATTTTTTACGGTTTGGGGACTACACGACATATGACGTGTCAGAAAAGGAAATGTTTCGGTCATGATGAAACTTTTCCGATAAAAAACCCCTTCTCGTCAGAAAAGGGGTTTCAGCCTATGTTTAACGTCATAAACAAGCTGTTCGGGTCCTCTTTATAATGTGCAAACGGATCACAATATTGAAACCCGGCTTTTTCATACAGGCGTCTGGCGGGGAGAAAAGCCTCCATAGAACCGGTTTCTAAGCTGATCCGCTGATAGCCCCGCCGCCTTGCTTCTTCAAGCATATGGCGGAGGATCCGGTTGGCAACGCCTTTTCTGACATGATGCGGAGAGGTTTTCATTGATTTGATCTCACCGTGCCGGCTGTTTAGCTCCTTTAAGGCACCGCAGCCGAGCAGGATGCCGTTTTCCCTCGCACTCCAAAACGTAACGTCAGGCTGACGCAGCCGGTCCGCATTGAGCGCATGTATACTTTCCGGAGGAGAATGCATGGTCATGCTCTTCAGATGATCCTGCAAAAGCGCAAAGACATCCGGCGCTGTGACATCTTCTTTCCTTACGTCCACTTCAAACCACCCTTGCTGTGCATATTTTCTTTGACCATAGCAAAGGTTCACAGCCTGCGCCATTCCATTGTCCGGAAATGTGACAGGGTATTTGGCCTTTCCGGTTTCTTGTACCTATCCAAAAATGAGGCAATAGTTGCAATACTTTTCTCGAAAAAGCGGTATCAAAAATTGGAAAACATGGTATAATAATTGTAACAAAATGTTCAAAAAACGACCACAAAACAGACACATTTTATTCTCTGTATTTCATTTTGGAAACGCTCCCATAAAATGAAAGGAGACATGTAAGATGGACATGTTTTTTGCTTATTTACTGGTCGCAAGCGCAACACCCCTCTTTATCTGGCTGGATAACAAAAAAGTCGCTCTTTCGGCCATACCGCCAATTATTCTCATGTGGGTTTTCTTCTACTTTTACGCAACCAGCAGCCTATCCCCTCTCGGCCACACACTTATGATCATCCTGTTTGCCGTCAACGTCATCGTTGCCCATATCGCCGCCTTTATCATTTACGGCCTTCCGCGCCTGCGCCGGAGAAGAAGCCAATAAAGGCACAAAAAACCCTCTTCGCATAAACGAAGAGGGTTTCTTTTTATTCCTGATGTTCGGAATGATGCTTCGCACCGCCAGGAGGGTTTCCATCCATATGGTCGCCGTGATGGTAGTGCGCCGCAAAGATCCAGATGGAACCAAGGATGATAACAATCGCTCCGAAAAATCCGAAGAGCGTGTTTCCGACTTGAATTCCGCCGTTTTCGCTTTCTGTCATGTGCATGAACATGAGAAGCTGAAGACCGGCTTGGATAAATGCGAATCCGAAAATGATCCAGAGTTTTGCTGATGGGCTTAATTCCGTATATACTGCAACCCAAAGGGCCAGCAGGGTCAGAATAATAGACAACGCAAAACCTACGATATGCTTCCACGGAAAGTGGCTGTGTTCAGCAGATTTGTTTGCCATATTATAGTCCCCCCAATCCGATGAGATAGACGCCTGTAAAGATGAAGATCCAAACAACGTCTAAGAAGTGCCAGTATAAACTTGAGATAAAGATTTTTGAAGACGTCTGCGGCGTTAATCCGCGTTTCTTCAATTGCAGTAAGATGCCGGCAATCCAGAAGATACCGATCGTTACGTGCGTTCCGTGCGTTCCCAGAAGGACGAAGAATCCAGACCAGAAAGCACTTGTACCGAGAGATGCTCCTTCATGTACATAGTGGATGAACTCGTTAAGCTCACATCCGACGAAGCCCGCGCCGAGAAGGAGCGTAATGATCGTCCAAATGACGACGCCTTTTAAACTTCCGCGACGCATTTCATGAACAGCGATCCCGCAGGTGAAACTGCTGATCAGAAGCAGGAATGTCATGATCATGACAAGCTTCACTTCAAATAATTCAGCCGGTAAGACTCCTCCTGCTGTTCTTCTTTGAAGAACGAAGAAGGTTGCAAATAGTGTTGAGAACAACACAATCTCTGCCCCTAAAAAGATCCAAAACCCGAGAATATTGAGTCTGCCGGTTTCAGATTGATATTCCATAGGCGCGTTAGAATTGCCGTGTTCTGCATGTTCCATAAATCACGCCTCCTTTATTCGGAAATCTTTCTTTCCGTCTCTTTTATTTCTTCAACAGGTATATAGTAGCCATTGTCATATTCAAATGAACGAAGCACCATGCAAAGCAGAATGCCGATCAAACCGACAATGCCCATCCAGAACCATTCAAATACAAGTCCGAAGCCTGCAATACCGAACGCCACTGACATAATAAGCGGTCTTCCGGAGTTGTGCGGCATATGGATTTTCTTGAACTTGCTTTCCGGATGAATATCCGTTTTGTCTTCTTTCAATTGCAGGTACGCATCTTGAGATTTCACTTCAGGAAGCACCGCAAAGTTGTAATGCGGCGGAATCGCAGATGAAGTCGCCCACTCAAGCGTACGTCCCACGCCCCATGAATCTCCGCTGATCTCGCGAGTAGAGTAGCGGAAGCTGTAGTAGATGTTGTAGCAAAGGATTAAGAATCCGACACCCATCATGAAGGCTCCGACAGTTGAAATAAAGTTCAATGCAGTCCATCCGTCATTCGGTCCGTAAGTGTAAATACGGCGAGGCATACCTTGCAGCCCCAAGAAGTATTGAGGGAAGAAACATACATTAAATCCGATCATAAAGATCCAGAAGAACCATTTTCCGATTCTTTCGTTCAGCTTGTGGCCGAACATTTTCGGATACCAGAAAATAAATCCTGCGAAACATGCAAATACCGTACCCGCGATCAGCACATAGTGGAAGTGAGATACGAGGAAGTACGTATTATGGTATTGATAATCCGCTGCAGCCATCGCAAGCATAACCCCTGTTACCCCGCCGACAACGAAGTTCGGGATGAACGCGAGCGCCCACAGCATCGGTGTTGTAAAACTGATCCGGCCTTTATACATCGTAAAGAGCCAGTTAAAGATTTTAACCCCGGTCGGAACCGAAATCGCCATCGTTGTAATCGAGAAGAAAGAGTTAACAGACGCACTGTTCCCCATTGTGAAGAAGTGGTGAGTCCATACAAGGAAACTCAGGACGGAAATGGCGATAATTGAGCCGACCATCGCTTTGTAACCGAATAACTGCTTTCTTGCAAACGCTGAAATAATTTCAGAGAAAATACCGAATGCCGGTAAGATAACGATATATACTTCAGGGTGTCCCCAAATCCAGAACAAGTTAGCCCAAAGCATCGGCATACCGCCGGCTTCCAGCGTGAAAAAGTGAGCGCCGAACAAACGGTCAAATGATAACAGCGCCAATGCCACTGTCAAAACAGGGAAGGCGAATACGATAATAACCATTGTAATCAGCGTCGTCCATGTAAACATCGGCATACGCATCAGCGTCATGCCTTTCGTACGCATTTTCAGGATCGTCACCATAAAGTTGATACCCGTCATCAGCGTACCGATACCGGCAATCTGAAGACCGAGCAGGTAGAAGTTCTCACCAGGCCCGGGACTCATGTCGTTGCTTGCCAGCGGCATGTAACTCGTCCAGCCTGCGTTCGGAGAACCTCCGATAACGAAAGAAATATTGAAAAGCATCGCACCTACGAAGAACGTCCAGAAACTCAGGTTGTTCAAGTAAGGGAATGCTACGTCGCGCGCACCGATCTGCAAAGGTACGACAACGTTGATCAGACCGATTAAAAACGGCATCGCCATGAAGATAATCATGATCGTACCGTGAGTCGTAAAGATCTCATTATAGTGGTTTGAGTCTAAAAAACTGTTATTAGGAAGCGCTAACTGGGCGCGCATCATCAAGCCGTCGACCCCGCCGCGGAACAGCATGATAACAGCAGAGATAATGTACATGATTCCAAGTTTCTTATGGTCTACAGACGTCAGCCATTCAGACCAGAGCCATTTCCACTTTTTGAAGTATGTGAGTACAACGATGATAGCGATAGTGGAAAGCGCAATGGAAACTTGTGCGCCCAGAATTAATGGGTCACCTGTTACAAAAAATTCATCCCATCTCAATTTCATTCGGGCTTCCTCCTTTCTTGTTCAATTTCAATCTTGTTTATCGTCGGATACTTTAAATTCGTTTTTCTTTACATTTTCCCACGGATCTGTTTTAGAGTGCGGTGATACGGCTTTGTAGCCAAGGCGTTTGCGCGCCTCCATCGCATATTCGGCATCTTGGCCGTGGTCAACGTATTTTAAGTGTGTAGAAGAGAACGTTAATTTACCGACATTCTCCGGAAGCATCAGTTCGTCATACTTCTCTTTCGTCAGCTTTGGAGAATCGCTTTGGGCTTTTTTCACCCAGCTGTTAAAGTCTTTTTGCGTAACAGCTTTTACGTTGAATTTCTGGTCGGCAAAGTGTTCGCCGGTGAAGTTCGCGTTGCGGCCTTCATATGTTCCCACTTTGTCAGCCTGTAAGTATTGATCCATCAGCATTCCCGCCATCGCGTATTTTTGCCCCCCAAGCTGAGGAATCCATAGCGATGCCATTGAATCGGCTGAAGAAATTTTAAATAAAACCGGACGGTCTACAGGAATGTTCAGGTAGTTAACCGTCTCAATATCCTGCTCTGGGTAGCTGAATACCCATTTCCAGTCTACCGAAGTAGCATAAACAACAAGAGGCTCTTTATCCTTTGTCGCTTCAGGCGCTTTTTCTAACGAATATATCGTCTGTACGGTAGGCACAGAAAGTGCAATAACAATTAAAATTGGGATCACTGTCCAGACTACTTCTAAGAACGTGTTGCCGTGCATCTCGGGCTTGTAATTTCCGCTGTCTTTGCCTTTGCGGTCGCGGTACTTCACTAAAATGATTGTAAATAGTACGAAAACGACGCCGACAATGAACAGCATAAATCCGATTGACAAGAGAATCAGATCTTTCTGCTGGTCTGCTACAGGTCCTTTCGGATCTAAAACGGAAATGTCGCTGCATCCGCCCAGTACGAAAACAACAGCCAACATCGCTAATAAAAGTAACGGTTTAAATGCTCTGAACAAGAAGATCACCATCCTTCCTATTGATGTAGTGAATCTGAAATGTACTTTCTCAAAATCTTTTCTCTATCTACCTTGTTATGCTATCAAAATCTGCCCTTATTAGCTTTATTTTTTTCTAAAGTTCATCTTTTTTTCGACCTAATGTCACAAAATCGTCAAAAAATGCATGAACTTTTTCCACTTGCGCAAACCAAACATAAAAAGTTTTAGATCATTTAGCATATATAGAGAAAAAAGATAGTGAGAACGAATAATACCAAATAAAGGTTTACCATAATAAAAAACGCTGGTCAACAAAAAGATTCATTTTGTTAAACATTCTACAAAAGAAATATTTTTTCCTTTGTTCACACCTTTTCACACGGTTTCCATTTTAACGCAACGCATTGTGAAAAAAAAGACCGGAACGCGCCTTGATATGTTCATTATAAAAAACACATTCATATGTTTAATATGGACAAAACGAAGGAAACATATAGGCATAAATAATAAAAAATAGGAAGTGATATTTATGGGTTTTATCGTATCTCTGATTGTCGCTATTATTATCGGCTGGATCGGAAGTTTATTTGTAAAAGGCAGTATGCCCGGGGGAATCATCGGGTCAATGATCGCCGGTCTGATCGGCGCATGGATCGGGCACGGACTGCTCGGCACATGGGGTCCTCACCTTGCCGGCTTTGCCATTATTCCGGCAATCATCGGAGCTGCGATCGTGGTGTTCTTATTCAGCCTGATCGCCAGAAGCAGAGGATAAAAAAAAAGCCTCGTCCCTTATGGGATGGGGCTTTTTTCCGGTAGAGCGCCCAAATGGCGGATAAACCGCCGGAAAGCCGCTCTGCCTTCTTCTGTTTGTTTAAAGACGCCGGCATGCTCCAGTATCCGCGCAAAGGCATGGCCGATTTCCTCTTTCAGAATCTGTTCCGCGTTTTCTTTCGTTACCTTCCGCTTATGCAGCACACTGAGCGCCCAATCTTTATGCGCTGCCGCAGAAGGGTCTGCCGTTAAGACCGCTTCCGGGTCCGGTGAGCACAGCGCTTCAGCCGTGTATTTCATTTCTTGTTCAAGGCGGCCCGGCAGAATCGCAAGCCCCATTACCTCAATCAGTCCGATATTTTCTTTTTTCAGGTGATGAACTTCCTGATGGGGATGAAAAATTCCCAGCGGATGCTCATCAGAGGTGCGGTTATTTCTGAGGACGAGATCTAATTCGAATAAACCGTTTCTCCGCCGGGCAATCGGCGTAATTGTATTGTGCGGTGTTTCTCCTGAATGGGCGAGGAGATCAGCCGCCTCATCGGAATAACCGCGCCACGCCCGCATGATGGCATCCGCCGCGCCGGAAAGCTCAGACGCACTCTCGCTTTGCAGGCGGATGACCGACATCGGCCACTTCACAATTCCCAACACCGTTTTCGGATAGTCAGGCAGCCTGTACCGGCTTTCTGTCTCCGCCCGCGCCATCGGGAATTCATAATTGCCCCCCTGAAAATGGTCGTGGCTTAAAATACTGCCGCCGACAATCGGCAGATCAGCATTGGAACCGAGAAAATAATGAGGATACTGGCTGACGAACGACAGCAGCCGGTCAAACGTTTTTTTGCTGATCTTCATCGGTTCGTGCCGGTCTTTCAAAACGATGCAATGCTCCCGGTAATACACATACGGAGAAAATTGCAGAAACCACTGCTCATCGCCGAGAATTACCGGAATGACACGAAGGTTTTGACGCGCCGGGTGATCCGGTCTCCCCTCGTACCCGACATTTTCTTTACAAAGAACACATCTCGGATAATCGGATTGAGGCTGCTCTTTGGCAGCGGCAATTGCTTTCGGATCTTTTTCCGGTTTTGAAAGGTTGATCGTGATGTCCAGCTTTCCGTAAGCCGTCTCAGCCGTCCACCCGGCATTCCGCTTTATTCTGTCCGAACGGATATAATACACATCCTCTGAAAATCGGTAAAACGCCTTTGTCGCCTGCTCCGGCCCGTGCACCGCCTTTGTTTCTTCAAAACGACGGACAATCTCGGACGGCTGCGGGGCAAAGCAGCCCATGATCTTCGCACTCAGCAGGTCGCGATAGGTGTCTGTATCGGCTGCAATCCGGCCCGTTTCTGCCGCCCATTCATAAACCGGGGCCAATATGTCCGGCAATGATGCCGCCGATACATTTTCTTTCTGTTCTGGAACCTCCGGATGGGTGATATGCAAAGCTTCATACAAACGGTTTCTCGTATATTCAATATCAAGAAATGAAATCAGCTTTTTTTGCAATCCGTACCGGATTAAACGTTCCACGTGCCGCTCAATTGCCATCGTCATCCCCCTTTAGTTCTCTCGCTCCGGCTCCGACATCCGCCGTGTAAAAGTCAGCTTTTCTCCCTGTCTTCTCCTCATAGCGGGCCCCTGCCGTTTCAATAAAATCCGAAACCGCATCGTCCTTGACGATACTGACTGTACAGCCGCCGAAACCGGCTCCCGTCATCCTTGATCCGATCACCCCGCCGTGGCGCCAGGCCGCTTCAGCCAGTGTATCCAGCTCATGACTCGTCACCTCGTAGTCATCGCGTAAAGAGAGATGCGAATCCCTCATTAATTCACCGATATGATGAAGCTGATTGTTACTGAACATGTCGGCGGCCTCTATTGTGCGGTGATTTTCATAGACGGCGTGTTTCGCCCGGCGTCTGTTCACTTCATTCTGAATCAGCTCCGCATGGGCGTCAAAAGCGGAAGGGGTCAGCTCTCCCAGTGATTGAACGGAAAGATGCTTCTGAAGATCACAAAGCGCTTCCCCGCACTCCTTGAGCCTCGTATTATAGCCTGAGTCTGCAAGCGTTCGTTTTTTATTGGTATTTGCAATAACGATCGACAGCCCCGACAGCCCGAGTTTTGTATATTCAAAGCTGAGCGTCCCGCAATTCAGCAGAATCGCATGATGTTTCTTTCCCATTCCGATGGCGAATTGATCCATTATTCCGCAGCTGACGCCGATAAAGGAATTTTCCGCCGTCTGAGCGAGCTTCACCAAGTCGAGCATATCCGCCTCAAGCTCATGGCATTCCTTGAGAATGACCGCCGTAACAAGTTCAATCGAAGCCGAAGATGACAGCCCCGCTCCGTTCGGGATATTTCCCCAGAACACAATATCGAAGCCGTGCGGAAGGGAAAAACCGCTGCCGAGACACTCTGCCATGACCCCTTTCGGATAATTGGCCCACCCGTCCTCTTTTTGATAACGGATATTATCGAGACTGCATTCCTTTATGCCCGCATCTTTAAAATGATGAGAGTACATTCTGACGAGCCTGTCCCCTCTCTCCCGGACGGCTGCATATGTACCGATCGTCAGTGCGCAAGGAAAGACGTGGCCCCCGTTATAATCCGTATGCTCTCCGATGAGATTCACTCTGCCGGGCGCAAAGAAAATGCGCAGGTCCTCCGATTCCCCGAATACATCAGCAAACGCTTTCTTTATTTTGTGCTTCATACGCATCCCCTTTCACTATTACACTTTCCCCCGGGGCGCGGAAAGAAACCGTTATGACACGCCCTCTTCTTTCGCTTTTCTGAAGACAATCCACTTGCTGGCCGCATAGTTGACGACTACGATAATGACGTTATCGGCGATTTTCGCCAACGTTTCGTTCATATGAAATTGACTGACCAGAAGAATCATCATGGCGAGATCGATGGCTAGAGACAATACCCGCACGCTGAAAAAGGCCGTCAATTCTTTCATCAGACTCCGCATCCCCGCGGTCTTTTGCTGAAATACATACAGTTTATTCGTGACATATGCAAATAGAACGGACAGAACCCAAGCAGCGACAGTCGCCGCCTTGTAATCCATCTCAAATGCCGACGTCAGAAAGTAAAAACTGGCGATATTCACGATGGTCGTGAATATCCCCATAATGATATACATCATAATTTCTCTGTAGCGCATGGCAGTTCCTCGCTTTCTGAAAGACTTTTCTAAACCTTTTGTCAAATCAAGAAGAACGTTACCCTGATTTTCTGCCGCTGACAAAAACATAGAGCGCGTCAAACATGCTGCGGAAAGTAACCGGCCTTCCCAGCACATTGGATTGCTTAATCATCCCGTCGATGAGCGCGCACATCATGTTAGCGGTATGCTCGGTATCTATATGGTCTTCTATTAAATTTCTCGATTTGAGCCAATTTATGTACATGGTGCTTTCTTCTATCCATAACTTATAAAGACGGATATAAGCTTCATATTCACTGACGACTTTGTAAGTAGGCATATGAACGGCAAAAGACACAACATTCCAGGCAGGCTTGCTGTTTACAAACCGCATCAGCAGGCTGGCCGCGCTTGCCGCAGCTTCACAAAGCGTCAACGGCCGCGCTTTTTGCTTTTCTAATTCATCGAGATAGCCGGTGATGATCCTTTTTTTAATCTGACGCCTGTCTAATAAATGCTTCAGAAAATCTTCCTTGCTTTCAAAATGAACGTAAAACGCGCCTTTGCTGAAACCCGCCGCTTTACTGATGTCATCGATTGAGACTGAATCGTAAGCTCTTTCAATCAGGAGATGAAGGCCTGCGTCAATAAAACTTTCAAATGTTTCTTCTCTCTTAATTTGAAATTTGTTTTTTTTCATTTTTTACCCCAGCTGTTTGATCATTCACTTTATCTTACACCGAATCATTCTTTTGCGGTATTTTTTATACAAAAAGAATATGCTAGTCGACGCTTTGAGGGTAAATGTTAATAGGTCATATGATTTATTTTTATTTGCATACTATCCAGTCAGTATTTATTTGTTTATTATTATACGTAAGAATTCTTGAAGGATTTTGGTTATTTCAGTCATTTTCTTAGGGAATAGGTAGGTGAATTCATCTTCAATTTGGGATTACCGGCCAACTATGTGTGATATTTGTTATACATTGGCTGCTGTAGCTGGGCAAATCAATTTTTCAATTGGAGGTTCTTATGAAAACTCATGTAATGAAAGATATAGATCAAGATTGGCAATTGTTAATTCAAGAGGCTAGAATCATGGGTTTGCACATTGACGATGTGAGGCGCTTCTTAAATACTGAAAAAGCGGTGAAGAAAAAAACACCAATGAAAAACACCATCCGCCAGCGGTAAGATTACAGGCGGATCCTTTTACTATATGACCTGCCACAGTCCGCCCGCACCCGAGTTTTCAAAGGAACAGCCGCAATAAGAGGGGAATCAGAGAACAAACCGTATACCGGACAACCATTCCCGTCCGCATTCCGCAATTGAACAGCCAAACATGGTGATATGAGATCCCCCCGCTGCATATCTTGTGTATATGCCCATTTATGAGGTGATACACAGATGGATACGAATCCCTATTATGATGAAAAACAACAGAACTACTACGAAGGCCTGAATCCTTATTTATTGAACAAAATAGACGAAAACTGGCGGACAGTGCTTGATGTCGGCTGCGGCACAGGCAATTTAGGAGCGGCGATCGAAGACCGCGGAATAACGGTTTACGGCATTGAAGCGTATCCCGAAGCCGCAAAAAAGGCGGAAAGCAAATTGAGCCACGTGCTTTGCGGCGACATTGAATCCGCCATTCTTCCGTACGAATCAGAACAATTCGACTGCATGCTGTTCGGAGACGTTCTTGAGCATCTTATCGATCCGTGGTCCGTGCTGAAAAAGCTTCGTCCTTATGTAAAAAAAGACGGCACGGTGCTTGCATGCATACCGAATGTCGGCCACATCTCAGTGGTGCTGGAGCTTTTAGCCGGCAAATGGACTTACAGTGACGCCGGATTAATGGATCAGACCCACCTGCGTTTTTTCACCCGCGAAGAGACGCTTTCATTATTTAAATCCGCCGGCTATGAGGTGAAACGCATTGAGGCGATCCGCGTTGATCACCCCTCTTATCACAAAGCCATCGCATCATTGCACGAAGTATGCGTACAGCTTGGCATAAGGCATGACTTTATGGCAGAAGCATCGGCGTATCAATATGTGATTGAGGCCGAGAGGAGCATGTAATGGATTCACATTCATTTCTGTTTGTCGTCTGTGTGAATGACGAGCCGCTGTACTCCCGGTGCAAAAGCCATATCATGCAGCTTACCGTCCCCCCTGCATACTCCGTTGATATCATGCCGATATACGATTCAGCAAGCATGGCCTCGTCCTACAACAAAGCGCTGAGACACCCCTCCAAATATAAAATTTATCTGCATCAGGATACCTTTATCATTCATCAGCATTTCCTTCATGACATGCTTCATATCTTTCAATCTCATCAGGAGCTCGGCCTTCTCGGTGTCGCCGGCTGCAAAACCCTGCCGCCGAACGGCATTTGGTGGGAAAGCGGAGAGCGGATGGGAAAAGTGATTGAATACCGGGGGAATGCTTATCACCCGCTGGACTTTGAGCACGGCGATGAAGACGGCCTGTTTACGCCCGCTGACGCCATTGACGGCTTGTTAATGGCGGCTCAATATGACGTGGAGTGGCGGGAGGATTTGTTTCGCGGCTTTCATTTTTACGACACATCACAGTCGCTTGAATTTCAAAAACACGGCTATCAAGTCGGCGTCGCCTGCCAGAAAGACCCTTGGTGCCTTCATTTTTGCGGCGACTCATTTGACGCCGCGGCATATGAAGCGGACAGACAAACATTTGTCAAACACTATATGGCAAAGCCCTCTCGCTGATCGAGAGGGCTTTTTTCGGGTTAACGTTTATTCAGTTCCCGCTCAATGATTTGTTCAAAGGTTTCCTTTCCCGCCGCGCCAGGGATTCTCTCATCGCCGATGATAAACGTCGGCACTGCCGTAATGCCGGCTTCCTCATAAGCATGGCGGAGCGCTTCCCGCTGTACGTGTCTGTACGCTCTTGTCTCAAGCGCCTCTTTGAAGGCAGCGCCGTCAAGTCCGGCTTCTTCCGCAAGCTTTGTCAGCACGCCAACGTCACCGATATTTTGCTCTTCCTGAAAGAACGCCTGAAAAACGCGTGTATGGTATTCGCTTCCTTTCCCATGTTCCTTTGCGAAATGAAAGCCTTCAAATGCCAAATCCGTGTAAGGATGCGGTGACACGCGGGGGAACGTGATTTCAACGCCTAAAGACTGCGCCATCGGCTCAATGGAGTTTTTCCACATCTGCCGCTTGGCGGGATCATTCACCGGATCAAGTTTCGGCGAGGGGCTCGGACGCAATTCAAACGGCTTCCATTCCACCTGTACGTCCTTGTCCTTGATTGCTTCTTCAAACGCCGCTTTGCCGACAAAGCAAAACGGACATACATAATCAGAATATACTTTAATCTGCAGTGTCATTGTAAGTCTCCTTTCCTTTTCATTTTAAGTTGTAACATATATAGTTACAAGTGTTTTTTTAAAAACACCCTCCATATGGAAGGTGTCACGATTCCAGCAGCCTTTGGGCGATATATTCTCCTTTTTTACAGCCGCCGGGACAGGCGAATAAGGAAGAGCCGATCGTTTGTGTATATTCATTCAGCGCATCCTTTGCCGCCAAAGCCTTCAGCATCGGGACAAATTGGCGGTCCGGGTCTTTTTGAAAGCAGATAAACAGCAGGCCTGCGTCAACATAGCCCGTCTTTGGATCAATTCCGTCCGTATAGGAAAATGCCCGGCGCATAATCTGTCTGCCGGTTGATTTTGCCACGCTGACATGCGAGTCGGCGGGAATTTGATTCAGCTTCACGGGATCGGTTTCCTTTTTTTGTCCGAAAGGCGCGCCCGAGCTTTTCACCCGCCCGAACGTGTGCTCTTGTTCCTTCAAGGATGAACGGTCCCATATATCTAAAAACATCTTAATTTTCCTAAACGCCATGTACGTGCCGCCCGTCATCCAGTCCGGCTCTCCTGATTGAACCCAAACGATCGAATTCATCAGGTTTTCATCCTTTGTGCTTTGGTTGCCGGTGCCGTCTTTGAATCCGAAGAGGTTGCGCGGCGTTTCCCCGTTTTTCCCGCCGCTTAAGAAACCTTTATTGAGAAAACGGACTTCGCATACGCCTGCTGCCTGTTTCATCAGGTTGCGCACCGCGTGAAACGCCGTTTGTTCATTATCCGCGCAGACTTGTATGACGATATCACCGCCGCCTTGATTCTTATCGAGCTTGTCGTTAGGCATCGGCGGAATATCGGCGAGGTGCTTCGGTTTTTTATCTTTCAGTCCGAATCGGTCCTTCCCGTCTTTCTCGAAAAACCCGGGGCCGAAGCCGAAGGTAACGGTCAAATTCGCCGGGGCCAGATCTTGCGACTCCCCGGTATCCTGCGGAGGCATATATTTATTTTTCTGTTCGCCCGACGGGACGGCGCCTGAAGTCAGCAGCTGCGTCAGGCTTGTCCATTGTTTGAAAAGGGAGATGACATCGGCTTTGTCGCTTGACATGACATCAAGCGCCGCAAAATACACATACGTCTGATGTGCCGTTGTGATTCCCGCTTGGTGCTTTCCGTAAAAAGGAACGATTTGATCACGATCACGTTTTTCATCATTCTTCTTTGAAGCGGTGGCCGCCGGTTTGAAGAGCGGCGCGAGTCCTCCGAGGCCGCTCGCTCCGACAGCGACGGCGGCGCCCGCGACGGCGCCCCACTTCAGGACATCCCGTCTGTGGATCTGTTTTTCCTTGTTTTGTTCATCGCTCATGCTGCGTCTTAACTCCTTTTAAAGCACATCGGCAATCTTCGACATGGTTTCAGAAAGAGCCGTCAGCTTCGTGCTTATCTCTCTGATTTGATCTGTACTTAATGTATCACAAGACATATACGATTGATCGCACGTTTTGTATTTCGACATCAAAACTTCAAATTCGCTGAATTCCGCATCAAGTTTTTCCGTGATCTCGAAATGGTCTCTCCCTGCGAGCTTTTCACTGTTTCGTAGAGGGCTTTTAAGCCTTCGGCGCCGGCGGTGATTGGTTCAGGCATCACTTTGAGCGAAGCGATAGAGCCGTCAAACACTTCGGTCGATATTGCAAGCTGATTGCCCTGTTCTTGACATACGGCTTATATTCTCCAAGTCCGTCACTGCCTTTTTGCGCACACAGAAAAAGGGCCGCCCTATCGGGACAGCCCTGCTTTGGAGCGCCGAATTTCCTCTGAAAACTTCCGCGCCGCCGCTTTTGGATCTTCGGCTTGGCTGATGGCGCTGATCATGCTGACGCCGTCTGCACCCGCTTCAATGACGGGCGCCGCGTTGTCAGCCGTAATGCCGCCGATTCCTACAATCGGAATGGTGATGCCCTGACGCCGCACCTCTTCAATCAATGTAACGCCCTGCACGGCTTCAGCATCTTTTTTTGTTTCGGTCGGATAGACCGGGCCCATTCCGACGTAATCGGCTCCGGCTTCTTCCGCCCGCTTCACCTCGGAG
This sequence comes from Bacillus sp. JHAA, assembly GCF_036961585.1. Lineage (NCBI taxonomy): Bacteria > Bacillati > Bacillota > Bacilli > Caryophanales > Bacillaceae > Bacillus > Bacillus sp. JHAA. Next base: position 739,307 of record NZ_JBAMDE010000001.1, read on the forward strand.
ACGTTATGTGCTGACACACCGAGTATCATATCGCCGATTGCCGCTCTCGTTTTTTCGGCGTCTGCGTCATCCTGCCCGATATGCACTCCGTCCGCCTTAAGGCGCAAGGCCAATTCGACATCATCATTAATGATGAAAGGAATCCCGGCCTGCCTGCAGACATCCTGCACCTGCTTCGCGAACAGGAGACGTTCATCCCCTGTTAAAGAACCGCTCCCCTTTTCCCGAAATTGAAAAAGCGTAGCGCCGCCCTCAATGGCTTTTTTCACCACAGAAACGGGGTCTGCGCTTGTATTGTTTGATCCCATAATAAAATAAACCGATAACATATCCTTCATCATTTCCCGAGAAATACGCGTCATTTTTCTGTCACCCTTTCAATTGCGGCAAGCTCGGCCGCTTCTTGTTCTGAGATGCTTGCCAGCTTGTTTAAAAGCTCAATCTGGAAGCTGCCCGGCCCCTTATGGGAGGTGTCCAGAGCGGCAAGCTGAGCAGCGCTTCCGTATACAGAAACGGCTGAAACGGCCGCTTGCAGAACGTCCTGCCCCGCTGCGCAGAAGGCTCCGATTACAGACGTCAGCAGGCATCCCGCCCCCGTCACCTTCGTCAGCAGTTTATCACCGTTATGTACGGCGTATGTGTCGGTGCCGTCGGAGATGACGTCGGTTTTTCCGGTAATCGCAATGACCGTCTTCAGCCCGCTTGCAGCCGTCTTAGCGAGCTGAACCACATCTCCTCCGGCTTCCCCCGCATCCACGCCTTTTATCTTCCAATCAGGGGCGCCGGCTATATTGGCGATTTCCGCGGCATTTCCGCGAATGACGGACAAGCGGACCTCCTGTATGATCTTGCGGGCTGATGCCGTCCGAAACGGCGTGGCGCCGGCGCCTACCGGATCAAAAATGACCGGAACGCCGTTTTCATTGGCCGATTTTCCGGCTGCGATCATAGCTTCAACCGACGCCGAACTGAGGGTGCCTATATTCAGGACGAGCGCTCCTGCGATTTTCGCCATGTCGGCTGCCTCCTCAATTGCATAAGCCATAACGGGCGATGCGCCGAGCGCGAGCAGTCCGTTAGCGGTGAAGTTCGTGACGACATTATTGGTGATACTGTGAACGAGCGGGTTTTGATCCCGCACTTTACTCAAGTGTTGAGCTGCGGTTTGTGCGTCCATGCTTAATCATCCTTTTTTCTCTTTTTCGGATTCCATAAATACGATTTCGTATGCTCCAGCCAGGCTCTGGCGGCAAAGGACATATAGCGGTCTTTCCGCCAAATGATGGCTAAATGCCACGGAATGACCGGATGAACGAGCGGAATGGTTCTGACTTTGTCAGGATCAAGACCGCGGCAGATTCTTTCCGGCAAGAGGCCGATACCGAGATTGGCGGATACCATTTCGCTGATAAAGTCCCACTGTGACGTTTCATAAATGACGTGAGGCCTGAATCCGGCTTTCACGCATTCCGTCATAATTCGATTATGAAGGACAAAATCCTCCCTGAAAAATATGAACGGCTCTTCTTTTAATTCGTGAAGACTGCATTCTATCTCGTCAGCGAGCCGATGTGACGGATGGACGACGAGCATAAGGGTTTCCTTGACGATTGTGAACGTATGAAAAATCTCTTCATTTGCGGGAAGCACGACGACCCCGATATCAAGCGAGCCGTCCTCCACCCCTTGCTGCACTTTAATAGAGCCGTCCTCAACAAGCTGAAACGTCACATCGGGATATGTGACGCGGAAGTCACCGAGCACTCTCGGGAAAAAGCCGGACCCGATCATCGGCGGAAGACCGATGCGGACGTGCCCTTTCTTCACTTCCATAATATCGTTCAGCTCTGACGTCAGGTTTTGGAATGACTTTGTGATTTCCTGCGCCTGCACATACATGCTCTGCCCGGCGTCAGTCAGTTCAACTTGCCGGCCATTGCGGTAAAACAGCTTAATGCCGAGCTCCGTCTCCAGGTTTTTAATCATTTTTGAGATTGTCGGCTGTGAAACATACAGCGACTGTGAAGCCTTCGTAAAGCTTTTCAAACGGGCCACTTCCAAAAAATACGTTAAGTGCCGGATATCCATTACATTTCATCCTTTCTATAGACAAAAGGAATACACATTATTCTTTATATGTATTTTACCTATAGCAAAACCTTCTGTACAATATAAATATAAGGGAGGCATCATTATGAAAAAATTGCTGCTTACCGTTATTCAAATCGCTCTGCTGTTTATATTTGCGCGTCTGATCAATTGGGTCACGGCGGCTCTTCATATAAATATTCCCGGCAGTATAATCGGGATTGTGATTCTTTTCACATTATTGCATTTCAAGATTATCAAACTTGAATGGATTGAGCTTGGCGCAGCATGGCTCCTCGGTGAGCTGCTGCTGTTTTTCATCCCGTCTGCCGTCGGAGTGATTGAATACGGAGATATTATGTCTAAATTCGGCGTAAGCATTTTACTTGTCGTCGTCATCAGCACATTTGTCGTGATGGTTTCAACAGGTACGCTTACACAGCTGATAGCAAAAAGAAAGGAGAAAAAACAAACGTGTTCATCGGAATCATAAGTTTATTCTTAACTGTCTTAGTATATTTGGGCGCGAAAAAACTCTACACTCGTTTTCCGCGGGTGTATACGTCGCCGCTTCTGATTACGCCCGCTGTTTTGGTCGTACTGCTGCTTCTTGTCAATGTCCCGTATCAGACATACAATCTCGGCGGCGGACTGCTGACCGATATGCTTCAGCCGGCAACAGTGGCGTTCGCCATCCCGCTTTATAAATATTTCCCGATTTTAAAGAAATACGCCGTGGAAATTATTTTGAACGTAGCGGTCGGTTCATGTATCGCCATTCTGTCAACGGCCTTTATCGCGAAATGGTTCCATCTCGGCAGCAGCTTAGTCGACAGTCTCGTGCCGCGATCCGTGACGACGCCGATTGCCATGAACGTTTCAGAAATGATCGGCGGGATGCCGGCCGTTACAGCGGTTTTCGTCATTTTAACGGCTTTATTGGGAACGATCATCGGACCGATGGTCATCCGCTATTTCCGCATTGATAACGAAATTGCCCGGGGCGTGCTGCTCGGAACTAGCGCGCACGGAGCGGGAACATCCAAAGCATTTGAGCTCAGCTCCGTATCAGGAACGATCTCAAGCGTGTCCATGATTCTCGCCGCAATTATGACGCTGTGCGCGGCCCCGATTTTGCTTTCGTTTATGTCATAAAAGACTGCTCCTTACAGAGCGGTCTTTTTTTATTTGCCACTCAGATGGATTTGTCTGTCCTTCATAAAAAGACGAAAACACGATATGATAAGATATGAAGTGAAAAGAATGAAGAACGGATGTGTCATATGAACGGCCAGCAGCGAAGCAGCATCAGAAAAGGACTTGAAGTCGATATCGTCCTGAAAGCCGATCAGCGTTCAGGAAAGCTGACAAGAGGAATCGTGAAGGATATTTTGACGAACTCAAGCTTCCACCCGCGCGGCATTAAGGTCCGCCTTGAAGACGGACGAATCGGCCGGGTGCAGCACATTATTGAATAGAAAAAAGCCGGAGCTTCA